>CAUZEA010000255.1:0-2507 GCA_963578605.1 Planctomycetota bacterium | reverse complement strand
CCTGGTTGATCCAGGTACCAACATCAAAGCCATCAAGTCGGCAAGCTACTAGATTCTCATCTACCCGCACGGCGATCTTAATGGGCCGGCCGCGCTGCTGGGCCTGCTCATCCAACCGCTGCCGTACCGTGCGTAAAAAGTCTGTCAGGAAGACCGCGTTACGATATTCCAGAAACGCCCGGAAGAACCGTGGAGCGCGCATCAAGTCAAGTTCTATACCGTCAAAGTCGTACTTATGAAAAATCCCTTCTATCGTCCGCAACTTGAGTTCACGCACTTCGGGCACGGCAAAGTTCAGGGAAGAGACGAAAATGTCTTCGGGGAAATAAACCTCGTCCGGAAGGCTGGCTTTGACGACATGCCCCTGTCCGTCAACAATTTTTCCCGCTCCCATCATCCACTCAGGATGCTCTACCTTAAAGGTGGGAAATTCGCCGGGAATGAAAGCGTCGTGGATATCGTTAATTCGGAAAGAATAAAAGATGTCCAAACCTCGCTTTTTTGCCTCACGCACCACGACCTTCGGGGGGTCATTGCCTTCCTTTATCCAGCGGAGCAGTTCGGGCTGGACTTCACCGATACGCGCGCCGGTCAGTTCCAGAACCTCGCTATCGTAGTTGGCGGTGTTGCCACCGGCGCCATCGCTCCAGAAGAGGGCGTCCACGTGGCTGTCTTCCAGAGGACCGAAGAGTTTCTGTATGTAGGCGTCGACGCTGCCGCGATTATACACCTCCATTCCGTCACTATTGAAGATGACCCGGTACGGCTTGAGGGTAGGCTGCTCGGCGGCAGCAAGCAGGCTGCCAGCTCCGAATAAAAACAAAGCCGCGATGACCAGTGAGCGAAAATTTGCGTTTTTCATGGTTAGCATCTCTCCCTTGGGCTGTAGTGATCGTTTCGCGGCGAATGAGCCCCCTGCCCGCACTTAAACGACGTTTCGCGATTCGTGGAAAAAAAGTGACGTAGCCCTGAGGCAATTCACCAAAACCGGCGTACCAAGAAACCGGGGGCTAGCGCGTACCGGCTGATCGAAGATCAGCCGGTACGCGCTAGCCCCCGGTTTGCGCGACTTCGGGATATTAGTTTCAGTAAATTGCCTGAGTGTCATCTTGGGCCCGGCATTCCGCTACGCGGCATGACGTCGGGAATGAACTGTTGTAGATTACCGGTTTCCGCTGGAAGGTCAATGGAAGAGATACAGCGCCTGGCCATCGAAACTGGCCCGCTGAACGTGCTTCCTTACGCCGACCGGCTGGTCGACATGGTCGTCGCCACAACGGTAAATTCCGAGCTACTTCCTCAGTTGTCGGTGAAGGGAATACTTCGTGTACTGCGCCCCGAGATCGTTTGCCGCCAGCGACTTGGCGGACACCACAATTCTAGGCGAAGAGTGCACTGATTTCGCTGAATTCCATGTGGCCTGTGGGGGGAAATCGACTCGATGTACTCGAAAGGCCTCCCCGTAGGAGTCTGGGTGATCTTTTTCGTCCAGTCGATTCCCATCGCCGAATGCATGATGACCAAAACGTCTTCGGGGTAGATGGATCGGCGTTTGTGCCATCCAGTGTCGATGATCTTTCCCCCGATTTCATTCGTCGCCCCCCAGAACTTTGCTTCGGACGCCGGCGCCGGCAAACAGGGCCACACCTGCGTAGCGGTAATGGTCGCGGCCCTTATTGACTGTCAACTCGCCGGGTGTGCGCCCGAAGTCTCCCCGTGCGACGATCAAGGTTTTGTCGATCAGTTGCCGACCGTCTTTATCTGTTTTCGCCTCCAAATCACCGAGCAGATTAGAAAGAGCCGCATCCAACTCCGTGCATGATTTGTACCTGACCCTTGGTCTTGCCCTGGACGCTGGGTCATTCGGCTGTCGAATATCGTCCTTTCCTATTCATAATCTACGTGAATTTCAACGGCGGCAAGTATGATATCCTTTTCCGCTTGCGCACCGCGCGTGTTCAGCCTAGCGCCGACTTCGTTGCGGCCCACCTTGAGTTGTTCGGGTCTCAACGTGAACTGAATCAAGCCGCCTTCCTCAGGTTCAGGCATCCGCGCCAAGGGCCGTCCATTGATTTGAAAATCAACCACATCCCCCGAGACCAGGTTCTTGAGTTGCACCCAGAGCCGAAGTGACTTTACTTTCTCTGCACTGGGACCGCCTAAATCATCGGCTACGTCCAGAGGAATGACCGTGAATGAGTTGGCGTTCCATACTTCGCGCAGTGTGATCGGCAAAGATACGAACATCCAGTTGTGAAAGCGGGGATTGCTGGGGTGGCCGTATTTCGCACCGGGGCCGAACTCAGAGCAATCCGCCGGGAATACTTTGTCCTTGGTGGTCAGCAGTTGCGGATCCCCGATTTCTTTGAGCAGAGGTATTTGGAATGGCTGTTTGTGTGGAAACCAATTGAAGGTGTACATGCCATCGGCTCCCTGCTCCCAATAATTCGCTGCTAGTCCGTGAAGCACGGCTGACGCATCGCCGCTGAGAAAAGTAGACCCTCCAA
>CAUZEA010000254.1:0-2670 GCA_963578605.1 Planctomycetota bacterium | reverse complement strand
AAGCTGTCGCTCCTATATGGTCCTTTCATGACCCATTCATTCTCAAAGAATCTTGCATATCCAAACCCGCCTGCTTTCAATACCAGGGTACGAGGTCCTGGCGATCGACCGTGCCAGAACTGGATGGCCTCGACAAGCGAGCACCTGTACGGCCCGCAATATGAATTCTTGTCAATAGCAGAGGTTTCTCATGCCCCGTAAAATTCGTCTGGCGATGTTTCGAGTGGACAACCATCTGTATCATTATCTACCCGTTCTGGCCAAGCTCGACATGCTGCGATTGCGGGACGTCTCGCCGGAGTGTCACTACTGGTTCACGGACTGCTACTTTCCGCTGATTGTCGTGCCGAAAGTAGCCGGTGGGATTGAAGTGACCAAAATCTGCGATTACGAGCCCCATCGTGCCAGGGAAGCGGCCGGCGTACTGGCGAAGCCGCCGGAGGTTGTTGAGGATCCACGCGACTTGGCCAGGAATGTCGACGCCGCATTCATTGCTAACTGCGGTGACGACGGATCGGATCACCGGCAGCTGTCAGAACCGTTTCTCCGCAAAAAAATCCCCACGTTTATTGACAAACCCTTCGCCCTCTCCACCAAGGATGCGGTGGCGATGGTGCGACTTGCCCGCCGCCACAAAACGCCGATTTATTCCGCCTCTCTGCTCAGCGTCGTGAAGCAGCCCGAATTATTGCGGCGGCAATTCAAGCGGATTGGCGGTGTTGTGTCCGGTGTCGTGAACGGGGCCCCGGGCTGGAATACGGAAAGCGGACAGGAAGGCGTGATTCACGCCGTATCACTGGTGCAGGCGGTTTTCGGCAGCGGCGTCCGGTCCGTATTTTGTCACGGCGACCATCCGGGCCACTACGCCGCACTCGAGTACGAGTCGGGACTACAGGTAAGCATGCACCTGGCGGTGGGCATTGGGGGCTACACGGTGGAAGTCTTCGGATCAAACCGCGATCCGAATCTTTGCAGCCTGCACAGCGGAATGATCGGAAACGTCGATTACTCGTTGGGCGCGTCCACGATCGCACATCATTTCAAGCGCATGATCCAAACTGGAAAACCGCCGAGGGACTACGACGAAATGATCGAAAACATTGCCGTCTGCGAGGCTCTTTTGAAAAGTCGCAAACTTGGGCGCAAGGTGAAGATCCGCGAAGTCTGGAAACGGTAGTCATGCGATCTGCAGTTTGACGAATCGGATGCCGGTTCCGTCGGGCTGAATACACCAGAACGCAACCAGGATTGTCCCATCGGGTAGAAGAGTCACGGAAGGCTCCCCGAAAGCGAAGTCGGTCCAACCTGAACTCTTTCCAGATGACTCACTTCGCGTCGGGATGCTCGCGTGCCAAACGATCTCATTGGCCAGCACTGCGAAGTAATCGTGGGTAGGCTTCGCGACGGCCAGCCAAACGCCGGGGGTACCGTGGCGGCGTTGGTTGTAGGCGAAAAGCACCTTCCCGCCAGGTAGCGGCGCTATTCCCGCCGACTGCCCCAGGATCGGTGTGGCCCGCGTAGGCTGCCATGACTGTCCCTGGTCTTGTGAAAGTGCATACACGTTCGGGAAGTCCTCTTCCTCGTTGCGGCTCTCATGCCAGGCGGTACCGAGCAGTGTTCCGTCGGAGAGTTCCGTGACCCAGGCTTCCACCACGCAGGAATTTTCCTCCTCCACCCGAATCATCGAGGCATGGCTCCAGGTCTTTCCTTCATCGTCGCTGAGCATCAGCACGATGTGCTTGAGTTCCACCTCCAGGTCAGGGTCAAACGTGTTGTGCGGAGCATAGGGCGCCAACCAGCGACCGGTACGTGTCACACACAATGGCGCCGGCACTTCGGCCGCGCCCGGCAACGGCATGGGTATAGGCTGGGGGTCGATCCAGGTGAGGCCGTCATCTACGGACCTTGACCAGATCAGTTCGTTGGGCAGGATCCCCAGGGTCTCCTGGCACCAGAACGATTCACCCGGTTCGGCGCGCGGAGTACGTGAGCCGAAGTGGAACAATTCGCCATCAGGTGACCGGCTGATTGCCCCGTTAATCGAGTAGTGCTCCCGCAGGTGGGGCCAGACCGCGTCCCGAAACTGCCAGTTTGCCCCCGAATCGGTCGACACGGCCAGGCAGGGAGTAAAATCGTTTTGGCCTAGACCCGACTCCGTCATGAAACTGCAGAGGACATCGCCTTCCGTGGTCACAGCGCAGCGGGACGTAACCGCGATCTCTTCGGCACCGCCTTTAGGGCACTCGTAAACAAAGCCTTCCGCCAAAGTTTTGTAGTTCATCTTAGGATTTCGTGGATATTCGCTACTTTGCATCCGCCGATAGGGCTTCGTTCAGAAGGATCTCCAACCCTCGTAGATACCATTCATCACCGCAAGTGTGGCCCACATCCGGAGTCACGAAGAGATCCACCAGGTATTGCTGCCTTTCCAGATACGATTCGGACATTCGCACAAATTTTACGTGCCCGTCTACAAAGAGGCAGTTCCATCCCGAATCGTGGAATACCGCGTTTCTACTCGGGCCGTTCGAAATCTTGTCGGAATAAATGATCGTCCCGGTCGGCCTCTCCTGGCTGTTCGCCAGGCTCTGCTCCACCAACGATTCCCGGGAGGATATTTCACCATGAAATATTCTGGTTAACAGATCCTCAACAATATGGTCTTTCTTA
>CAUZEA010000253.1:0-2910 GCA_963578605.1 Planctomycetota bacterium | reverse complement strand
GGCCGGCGCGCCCCACTCCTCTTGCTCTTGTTCCAGCAGTTTCACTCACTAGAATCGGTTCTGGTAGAGGAAATCAAATTTCCTATCAGTTATCAGTTATCAGCCGAAAAGGGGTGATTTTTCGTGATGAAGCAGTTTTTATTTTTCAGCTGGGCATGCGTGGTCGTGCTGCTTGACGGCGGGCCAATCCGAGCCAGCACCCACCTTCCCACCGAGGGAGGCCCCTACAAGGTCATAGCGGCCGATTTCACCGGGGATGGGGTGATCGATCTGGCCGTGTCGTATTACCGTGCTGGTGTGGTGGCCATCGAAAAAGGGGACGGCCGGGGGAATTTTGCGCACCTGGCACTCAACCCCATCTGTGAGGATTGCGACCCCTCGTATGAAGGAGGGATTTACAATATTGCCCATGCAGACATCGACAAAGATGGGTTGCCTGACTTGGCCGTTGGCTGTGACAGCCGGTTTGTCGTGATCGCCAAAAATCTGGGGGAGGGGAAGTTTCAGCGGATGCAGGTCTTTCAGACCCAGAGCGCTGCCAAAGGGGTCCGTTGGGCCGATCTTGATAACGATGGCGAGTTGGATCTTTTATACGCGGCCCGCGGAACCGGCCGGCCTGGCGACACGGACGAAGGTGAGTTGTCACTTCGACAGGGACTTGGCAACTGGAAGTTTGGACCGGAGATCAAGCTGGACGCCGGCATCTCGGCCTACTACATCGAAACGGGAGATCTCAACAACGATGGCTACGTAGATATTCTGGTGCCGAATGAACTAGGTACCACCGTTTCGTACTGGATGAATCCGGGCAAAACTGTGTTTGACGCTGCTGAGCCCATGCAGCGACAAGTGTTGGCCACATCGGGCGTTAAGGTGAACGATGTTCGCGCTGTGGACTTCAATGGCGATGGGCATCTCGATGTGCTGACGGCCAACTGGATTTCTTCAGATGTTTCCCTCTTCCCGGGCAAAGGGGACGGGACGTTTGGCAAGGAACAACTCATGCCCGGTGGCAGAAACTGTGTCTTTTTTGCCGTGGGAGATTTTGATCACGACCAAGACCAGGACTTCGTGGTCACCCACTGGACGGGCGATTTTGCGTCGGTCTTTTTGAATCGGGGCGATGGGCGGTTTGCCCCCAGGGTCGACTATAAAACCGGACATGGCAATTACGGAGTCGATGTGCTGGATGCAGACGGGGATGGCAACCTTGACGTGGTAACGGCCAATTTCACCAATCACACCCTCTCGTTGCTCAAAGGGAGCGGCGATGGAACTTTTCAGTCGGCATTGACGGCGAAAAAAGGGGTTCAGAAAAACAACGGTTCCTGGTCGATCGAAAGCATGTCTGCTTTTGACGGCATCGGTTTGGATCGCGTGGATGCGATCTATCAATCTGGGGAAGAAGCGGTTTTTTCCATTCAGCTGGCAGGTCGTCCTGAGAATGTTGAGGTCTGTTTGAGTAACGATGGTTACAAGCTGGTTCGACAACATCCGTTGGTGCTCCGCGATGGCAAAGCGACGATCCGTGGGTCGCTTCGGGAGCCAGGATTCCTTCGGTGCCGGGTTAACTATGACCGCGATGGCAAACGGGGTGTTTTGTTGAGGACTGCAGCGTTCGATCCCTACGAGGTGCAGCCGACCACCACCGAACCTGAGGATTTTGACCAGTTTTGGGACACGCAAAAAGAAGCACTCGCCAAAATTCCCTGGGACGTGCAACTTGAGGAGGTTTCCCGGCTTTCTGAGGGAAAGCCTTACCGGTTTTACGACATCTCGCTGGCGAATATCGATGATTCTCGAGTGAACGGGTACCTGGCAAAGCCAACAGAAGGTTCGGGGCCCTTTCCAGCGATTCTTTCGCTCCAGAATCATGGTGGCGGTGCATGGAGCGTGCCCCCCTCCTGGGTGACCCGCTTTGCGGAAAAAGGTTTTGTGGCGATGGCGATCAACACGCACGATGTCGAAAATGGTCGTGATCGAGAATATTACGCGGCGCTAAATCAAGGTCCGCTGGCAAGTTATACGTTAAGGGGGTTCATGGACCGCGACACCTACTACTTCAAGTCGGTTTACCTGCGTATTGTCCGTGCGATCGACTACCTGACTTCCCTTCCCGAGTGGGACGGCAAGACATTACTGTTGACCGGCAGGAGCCAGGGAGGCGGCCTTTCGGTGGTAGGTGCTGGACTTGACCAGCGGGTGACGGGCATCGTTTGTGCGGTACCGGCACTGTGCGAACATGGGGGACATAAATTCGGTCGCGCCGCGGGGTGGCCCCGGTTTGTTCCCACCGATGAACACGACTACGGTAGCGATTTGAATGCACCAACGGCCAACGGCCACGGACCAGTGAGTGAGACCGTGTTTCAGGTCTCTCGTTATTACGACGCGGTGAACTTTGCCCGCAAGATCCAGTGTCCGGTCGTGATCAACCTGGGCATGATCGATAGGGCCGTACCACCGACCTCGGTTTTTTCGGCTTACAACGTGATCGGCAGCAAAAAAACGGCCATCTTGAGTCGAGACCGGGGCCACAGTGCCGATCAGGATCCAGAATACCGGCGGGATGAACGAATCCTGGGAATGGCAGCCCAAGCTGGATCCCGGGTGGTTGTTTCACCCAAGGACTACGGCAAGAAAACCGATTGATCAGAGCCCTCCTATGAACAAAGCGTTGTCTGACAACCAGGTCGAACAATTTCACGAGCAGGGCTTTCTCGCGGGGCTCCCCGTTTGGGACGACCGTGTGGTTGAGCGGGCCCAGGCTCATTTCAGGCAGATAACAGCCGAACTGGAGTCGCATGGCCTGACCCACAACGACGTCAATGGCTGGTGGGCCCTGAATCGCACTTACTGGAACCAACCCGTCGGCCGACAGCGTGCTCGACTACCTGGCCCGGCTGGAGT
>CAUZEA010000252.1:0-2960 GCA_963578605.1 Planctomycetota bacterium | reverse complement strand
GAAATCCCTTGACGCCACCCAGCTAGCGCCTTCAAAAAACTAACCATCGAGCACTACTAAAATACAAAAAAGACCCCTGCTAGCGCTATTAAAGTCGCCCGATGAGTATTAAAATCGCTATCAGTTGTTGGAGGCAGTGGCCCAACCGGGACCGACGTGGGTGTAGTATTCCTTTGGTCCCGGGATCTGCTTGGGGTTGGTGCCCCCTGGGGTTTCGGCGCACCCGCCGTTATCGGCCAGGAAGAGGACCAGCGTGTTGTCGGCAATCCCAAGTTCGTTGAGGACTTCGAGAATTCGGCCGATGTTCTGATCGACCGAGTCGATCATCGCGGCGTAAACCTCCATGCGGAGTTGCTGCCAATCCTCGTCAATCGTCTTTGCTTCGTCCCAAGCTTTCGCGAGGTCGTCGCGGTTGGTGACTTCCCAGTTTTTGTCAACGAGGCCGAGTTTTAGCTGCTTCGCGAGACGTTGTTGGCGCAGCACATCCCAGCCCTCCGCGTATTTGCCTTTGTACTTGGCGATATCGGCGGGCTTAGCATGAAGTGGATAGTGCGGCGCGGTGTAGGGGAGATAATGGAAGAAAGGCTTTCCGGATGCGGCGTGGGTTTTGATCGTTTCGATCGTGTGATCGGTAAACGCATCCGTGGTGTAGTAGTCGTCGGGAAAGTCCTCCATCTCAAAGAAGGTGTCGTTGTGCCCAAAGATGCGGGCTTTGCCTCCTTTGAATTCTGGGTCAGGCATCCGGGGATTGAAGAAATTGCAGCAACCAGACCAAAGACCATAAGCCTCATCGAATCCGCGGTCGAAGGGACGATCTCCCACCTTTTCGCCGTTGTGCCATTTGCCGGACATGCCGGTTGCGTAACCGGCGTGGCGCATGGCTTCGCCGAGGGTGAGCATCTTCTGAGTGATAAGATCTTCCTGACCACGACCACCATTGCGGGGATAGAGACCGGTGAGGAGAGACGCCCGAGTCGTGGTGCACTTGGCGTTGTTGTAAAACTGTGTGAACAAGAGCCCCTCGGTGGCGAGGCGATCGATGTTGGGCGTTTCGATCTCAGAACCGTAGCATCCGATGTCGGACCATCCCATGTCATCGACCATGATTAGCAGGATATTTGGCCGCGACTGTGGAGCGGCCATCAAGGGCGCACTGTCGATCGTCAAGAACAGCGCAACGAGGGCGAACAGGCAGCTGCAGGAGTTGGTTTTCATGGCGGGATTTCGTGAGTGAATCGAGCGACTCCGACTTCCGTCGGCTATTTCGTCAGCGACTGAAACATCTGTAGCAATTTGGCTGTGATCTTTTCCGAGGCCTCGATTTCCACCCAGTTGGTCCCCAGCCAGGTCTCGTAACCTCCAAGCCGATGCTGCCGAGGTGTCGGCAAGTAACCGTACCATCCGTTCGCCAACTCGATGGTAAAGGTGTTCTTAAAGGGAGACTCGCTCTTGATCTGCAGGCCAGTTTCCACGAAGGTTTCAAAAGGAATGGCTGCAATGCCAGTCTCACCAATTTTCAAAGTTTGCAGTGAAATCTTCAGCTGTCCCGGAGCATCTGCCAGTTTAAAAATCCGTTCGGCATAAACCTTTTCCTGCCTGTGCGACTGGAACTTGTCTGCCGGCAACTTAACTGCCTGTCGCAAATGTTTCAGTATCGCCTCCGAAGGCTGCCGAAGTTTCAGCACCATGTCGTTCTGCATGGCACCTACCGGAACCCATTGCTTGTATTCGACATCCTGGTATGCCTCTGCCACCTTGCTCGCAGCCTTGTTCGCGACCTCTTGCATCTTCTCGTATCGACCGTACCGTTTCGTCCCTGGGGTTGGCCGGAAGTTAATGTTATTGATATCACCACTCGTACCGTTGGACATCGTGGCCACAAAGGGGGGATCCAATTGCTGCACACCAATCTTCTCTTCAATGTAACGGGCAAAGTACCCATAGTAGTCGGCGGAGATGTGCCCCCGAGGCACACCCCCCACATAATGAAGAGAGTAATTTGCCAGCAGCGCAATGGGCCGGCCCTCTTTTGACTGAACCGAAAGAAACCGTATTTCAGGATCGGTCGGGCCAGCGGGACGATCCAATGAAGGATGATTCCGCGGTGGATTCGTCCGCACCTGGTCGACACCTCCAAATGGATTGGCAGTCAAGCCAGCATCATTGCAGAACCATCGTCGATTAAAAACTTCTCCCGGCAGCGTAGTTCGGCCCCAGCCGATCTGGGCTGGCTCAAGCTGATTCACTGCGCGTTGTACACCATCTGCAATCCGGCTGGCCACAAACTTGGAATGCGCTGAAATTTCATCTGGCCAGAAAACGCCGCGGGGCCCGCGGGGAGTCACCGCCGAATGAGTATGAGTGGCTGCAATCAACACGTGACTGGGTTTGATTCCCGTTGCTTGTTGGATTCGGACGCGGGCCAAGTCCGTTACCTCTCGCGGTATGCCCAGGATATCAACAATCACGATGGCAATTCGCTGGCTGCCATCATCCAGCACGATGCAACGGGCAAACAGCTCGTCGTGCACATGCGTTGCCGGGAAAGGCTGAAAGCCGCCAATCACTGGCAAGCCTAACTGCGGCGTAACATTACTGGTAACCGCACCAGCCAAAAACGTCTTTTCGCTACTCAACGCGTCTTTCTCATCGCCACGGGTGCTAATCGGAATCGCCAGCAAAACAATAGCCAGGGGAACTAATCGATGCATTGACCTTGCCACCTTCCATATTCCAAGCGGGACACCAAATATTTTGCATACTATCCCAGCGCCAGCGATGCTTGTCCACTAACCAGCCGTCTATGGAAATTCTGAGCAACAACATGAATCTGCTATTACCGCAAAATCCGGTTGGATTTCCGTCATGCTGCCACCTTTTGGGCCATGCTGAGGAGTTTTTCCGGGAAGTCGGGCATGGCGATGAGAGGCTTGAGTTTCGAGGGGATCTTCTCGGGAACA
>CAUZEA010000251.1:0-2972 GCA_963578605.1 Planctomycetota bacterium | reverse complement strand
CCTTAGTTGCTCGATCGGCGTCTGCCGTGTAGCAGCGACCGCTGCCATTGTCTCAGCAAGTTCTTCATCGGTAATTTCGACCAGCCAGTCGGGTCTCTGCAACAGTTCCTGGTTCGCCCAGACGGAACGATCTGTAATCAATTTATTCATCTATTTTTCTACGAAAGTCGCCGACTAAAAATGCAGACCAATGACAAGTCGATTCGGTCGTCCCGGGCTGGCACTCAAAGGCAATTCCCTCCCCAGCCCCTGATATTTTAGCATTGTCGGTCCGTTGGATCGCTGGGATACTCTGCTGTTTTTACAGTTCCATCTTTTTTCACCGGGAAGTCTTGTTAACCTGGAAATGTGTCGTTCGTCTGCACCGGGGTACTCGTGGAGACAATGAAATGAAAGCCAAGCACTGGGCGATTGCCGCCACAATGCTCCTTTCCCTACTGCCTTGTGTAGCACAGTCGGATCGCGGATCGGACTGGCCAAGTTGGAGAGGATCGCAACGAAATGGTATCTCACGCGAGACAGCGTGGACATGGCACTGGAAACCGGAGGGCCCTCGAGTTCGCTGGCGGACCTCGGTCGGGGCAGGGTTTTCCTCTTTCGCAGTCGCTGATGGCCAGGTTTACACGCTCGGGAACACAGCCGGCATCGACACGGTATTCTGCTTTGACGCCGAGACCGGAAAGATCCTGTGGCAACACAGCTATCCCTGCGACCCGCAACCCCTGTCCTACGAGGGTGGCCCCGCTGCCACACCCGCGGTCGACGGCACGCACGTATTCACGTTCAGCAAAGGGGGTGACCTGTTCTGCTTCGACACCAAGACGGGTGACGTCGTCTGGTCGAAAAAGTTCGAGCCCTGGCCGCAACTGCCGGGCGATTGGGTAAACACCTGGCGCTATTCGGGTTCACCACTTGTCCAGGAAGAACGGTTGGTCATGAGTGTCGGTCAAGGCGGCCTGGCCCTTAGTAAAAAAGAGGGCGCTGTCATCTGGGAAAGCGCCGCCGGCCACCCGGGCTACTCGTCACCCGTTCCATTTCATATTCCACAAGGTAAGGCCATTGCGTTTTTCTCCGGCCACGCCGTCGTCGGCGCGTTGGCGGACTCCGGCCAGCAACTGTGGCGGGTGCCCTGGAACACGGAGTGGGATCTCAATGCGGCGGACCCGATCATTCACGGGGGCAAGCTGTTTGTGTCTTCGGGAAATGGAGTGGGTTGTGCATTGTTTGATATCACCGTGGATCCACCGGTGGAACTCTGGCGAAATAAACACATTAAAAATATGATGAGCAGTTCCATCCTCTGGCAGGGGAACGTATTTGGATTCAATAACACCCACCTGACGTGCATCTCCTGGGAAACGGGCGACCTGCATTGGAGGACGCGAGACGTGCGGAAGGGTTGTTTGGTTCTGGCGGCTGGAAAACTTATTCTTCTAAGTGAGACCGGCAAACTGGTCGTCGCCGAAGCCACGGAACAGGACTACAAGCCGCTCGCCCAGGCCCAGATTCTCGACGGGCGTTGTTGGACCACTCCGGTTCTGGCCGGAGGATGCATCTACGCCCGCAACGCGGCGGGGCAAGTCGTCTCGCTCGACCTGCGAACCGGCAAACAGTAGGGAAACCTTCAGCGCTGGCGAACCGAATCGATTTTCGGCGGTCGCACTCGGTGCCTGGTGTTTGAACAGAGAAGTTTCCTGCATCAACTTCGGTCGTAGGGACGGAACAGGTTCAAAGCGTCCCGGTTCAGTTCCAGTCCAAAGCCCGGGGTCGTGGGAAGTTCGATGTAGCCACGTTCCGGCAAGGGCTCGTTTTTGAACATGGAACCGAAGTTGGGTTCAATCCTGTCGGCTTGTTCGCTCATCATCATGAACTCGGCAAAGTTGATGTGGCTGAAAGCCATCGCCATGTAGTAACCGTAGACACCACAGCCATGCGGCACCACGGAGACCGCCTGCGCACTGGCCAGGGCCACCACCTGGGCAAATTCAGTGGGGCCCCCCATCCACATCACATCGGGCTGCAGCAGGTTCACCCCCGCGTTGATCAACTCCTGGTAACCAAAGCGGGTGTATTCGTGTTCCCCCGTGGCAAAGTAGGCACTGCAACCCTGACCCGCCAGCTGCTTTGCCAGTTTGGCATGGCCCGCATATTCATCCGGCATCAGAGGTTCTTCAATCCACTGCAGACGATAGGGCTCCAAGCGTTGAGCCAGTTTGGCGGTGTACTCCACGTCGAGCGCCATGTAGCAATCCAGCATGAGGGGAAAGTCTGGCCCCACCTTTCCTCGCCAGTTTTTGATGAAGGCCACGTTCTGGCTCAGGCCTTTCTCCCCTTCGGAGGGACCGTAAGGCAAAGGCACCTTCGCGCCATGGAACCCCATCTCCTGGGCAAAATCAGGACGTGACGTGGTGGCATACACGGGAATTCGCTGCTTGGTCCTGCCACCCATGAGGTTATAAACCGGTTCGTTGAGTGTTTTTCCGTAAAGATCCCACAGCGCGATATCGACCGCCGAAATCGCGTGCACGGCCAGGCCCTTGCGGCTGTAATGGATCGAGGCACGCCACATCTGCTCCCAGACGTAGGCCCGGTCTCGCACGTTCTGACCTTCTACAAACAGTGCCAGGTGCTTCTCGATGATAAAAGCGGCCGCCTCGCCACCGGTGCTGGTACCAATGCCCACCAGCCCGTTTTCATCTTCAATTTCAACAATCACCGAAGGAACGTTGGCAACGCCCCAGGAACTGCGTGATCCCGAATACCTGGGGTATCGCGACATGGGGTTGGTAATAGGCGGGTGGCTTTTCTCGTGATCCCAGGATCCATCCGCATCAGGAAGCCCCTGGATCCAGTGCGTGTCCGCCGTATCGTGGACATCACTCGCTCCGTACTCAGTGGCCCGTGATACAAAAGCACGTACCTCTTTGATTTTAGGCAAACCTGGTGTGGGGATCACATCTTCAACCGGGGTA
>CAUZEA010000250.1:0-3127 GCA_963578605.1 Planctomycetota bacterium | reverse complement strand
CGTGCGAATACCCGTCGGATTGGCCGGCGTGAAGCCGACGCGATCTACCAGGCAATCCAGCAGACCAAAATACCGTCCCCCGCGACCGACTGCATCTGCCCGATCGGAGAGGAACTCATCCTCCAGGGGTTGCACCAGGTCGTACCGGGTGAGTTCTATGCAGCGGCCACCCGTCCACCCGCTGTTTATCGTGGTAATCCGTTCCAGATTGAAGTTGGTTTGGCCTACGGGGGGACCGCCCCCACACGAAATGTGACCATGGAATTGCTGCTCGAGTTGCTGGAAGAGACCGATACACGAACGATTCGGCAATTCTTGATTCATACGTTCAACGGGCTGGGCGCCGAGGGCGCCGACAAAATCGTCAAAGCCGCAGGTGTGAAAACAAGGCAAGCACCGGGCAAACTCAAGCCCAAAGAGCGGGAAAAGCTCTTCGAGGCGATGCAGCATGTCAATGTTGCCGAAGGGCACCAAATGGAGGTGTTGCGCTACGCCAACCGGGTTCCTTTGCAGTTTCAACAGGCAGCCTGTACGGTGACACAGACCGTTTTGGCTACCAATTGGCGCGGCTATGGATTAAGCCAGTCCCGCGGGGCAATGCCCAAAGGTCCCGTGACCGTCATGGTGCATATCGCCAGCGTTTGGGTCCCCTTCACGAGCGAAAGTAAAGAGGCGATTGCCAATTACCCGGAAATCCAGAAAGAAATCCGGCTCGGACTGCAGGGCGTGGGCCGCAAGCTGGGGATGTATCTGCGCCGCAGGCTTAAGGTCAAACAGCAAACCAATCGTCGCGAAGTTTTCCTCCGTTACCTCAAGGAGGTTGCGACCGCCGTCAGCGAGATCAACGGGGTGAAACAACAAGATCTCTATGACCAGCTCGTCAAGGTTGCCAGAAAACGCACGGCCGATGCCGATATGAAACTTGATGATCGTGGGCGACTTGTCGAGGAAGAAGTCAATATGAATCTGGGCGACAATGTGTTGATCGCCGACCCCGCCGATACATCACGCCACATCAATCGGTCTTCCACAGAGGTCTCTGAAAACGATAACGAAGAATGATCTTACGCACAGTCGCTGGTATGCCAGGAAATACCCCTTCGCAGACAACGTCCAGGAAGTTCCAATCAGGGATGCCCTAAAGGTAACCCTGTTTTCAGAGGAGTTCGTCCTCCGGTTGGAAGGTTGCTGGCTAACTCAAGCAAAACCATGTCCAAGAAAAAAATACTACGTAAAACCACTCAATCCAAAGCCAGATTTTCTGCCCGCGACAAGCGCACCATGAGCAGCCTGAAGGCCCTGGCAGATGGTGTGGTTCGTGCGGCCAACGGGCGACGCGATCCGCATGTCGATATTCCGTCACGCACACTTTCGAATGTGCGCTACAGCCCACGCAAGAAAATCATCGAGATGGGCAACGGTAAAAACCGCCGCCAACTCTTTGATCTCTCGCAAGCCAAGGCCTACATGCGGACCATGCTCGTGGCGAGTGGCTGCAAACGACTCCTTGACGAGGGCAAGACAACCAGCTTGCGGGGTTTGTACTACATGCTCAAACATACGATCGAGTCTACGAAGGAAAACACCTTCGACGATCAGAACGAGTGTGACACCATCATCGAAGATGCCGAAGTGCTCCTCAATTCCATCCGAGAAGAATTGCACCTCTATGCCGAGAACCGTGGAGCGATGGTCGGCAACATTACGCTCATCGACAAAGGTGATGTCATCAATTGCAGCCGAATGGGCTCCGGTGGGTACGCCATTCCCTCGATCTGTGAGCCAGAGGTTATCGAACTCGATCGCCGCAAGTGTGATGCCAGGTTTATCCTGCATGTCGAAAAAGGAACGGTCTGGCAGCGGTTTAACGAAGATCGATTCTGGGAGCAGCATAACTGTATTCTGACGCATGGTAGCGGGCAGCCGCCACGGGGAGTCCGCAGACTTCTCTACCGCTTGCACAACGAACTGAAGCTACCCGTTTACTGCGTGCTCGATAATGATCCGTGGGGATACTACATCTACAGCGTGTTGAAGCAGGGGTCGATTAACCTGGCGTTTGAATCGCAACGAATGGCGATCCCCGCTGCCAAATACCTCGGGCTGCGGAGTATCGATTTTGAGCGCTGCGATTTGTCCGACAGCGTAAAGATCGCCCTCTCCGATTCGGATCGAAAACGAGCCAAACAAGTTGCCAATTATCCGTGGTTTGAAAAGAAACGGCAGTGGCAGGGAGAGATCCAACGGATGCTCAAGAACGATTTCAAACTGGAAGTCGAGTCGTTAATTTCCAAAGACATCAGCTACGTGACCGAGGTCTATGTTCCCGAGCGACTCGCAGCGCGGGATTGGCTGGATTAGTGGCTCACGACGGGACCTGCTGCGGCGCTTCACTCGAGCGACTCACCGCAGCAGCTGCGAACCGAGCACCATCGCGCCAATCACTGCTGCCCCGATTGCCGCAACCAGGACCGCTCCGCTGGCAATGTCGAGCCCACGGCGGATGTGGGGATTTTCCTCTTTGGTGATCGCCTTGGCGAGTTGTTCGAGGGCCGAATTGAACAACTCGGCTGCCATCACAACCGCGATACAGAGAATCAGCAGGCACCACTCGGTACGGCTGATACCAAGTATCCAGCCCGCAACCAGAACAGCCGATGCGGTAAATATGTGAACCACAAAGCTGTTCTGTCCTGCGATCCCGACTGCGATCCCGCGGAAACCGCCGGCAAACTTGGCGGTCCAACTGTGGCGACGAGGTGGATCTTGGTTCGAGCCAGGCATCGATTCGAAGGGGCCTTGGGGGATTGACGGCATAGGTGCCTAGCAAACGTGGTTTCGCCTGGCAGCAACACTCCCTAACGGGGCATGAAAACGGAACTTGAAAGTTCTTTGCTTATCCGAAATTGGTTCGGTCTCTGCAAGAGATCACCCCAATTTTTTCCGGGCGAGACCGCCGAAGCGACTCGCCCAACCGAGGTCCGTTGTGGGCGCCGCTCGTAGACCGAGGATGAAATCCCCAGACTCAAGCGGCAAATTCAGCCTGCGGCCCATTTTCGGCTTCAGTCCCGCCAGCCGCAACAACGCGTTTTTCAGCGAAAAGCAGCGACCACTCCTGGAGCCCGGT
>CAUZEA010000249.1:0-3233 GCA_963578605.1 Planctomycetota bacterium | reverse complement strand
CGCTCTCACAGCAGCAGACCACCGGAGCTCGCTCGAAATGTGCATTGGCCGCGCCGCCAGCCAGGTTCCCCGCACCGACGCCTTTGATCGCCAATGCAAGTCCAGCCGTGTCTGACATCAAACCATAGTAAGCGGCCATGATCGCGGCCGACGACTCGTGGGCAACGCTGACAAACCGGATGCCCAGTTGCCGGCCGAACTCGACCATCTCCAGCGGCGACCCGCCCCCGGGGAGTCCGAAAAAGTACCTCAAACCCCGTTCCCTCGCTTCTGCGATCATCAATTCTGCAAGCTTCATTCAATACTCGTTTCGTTTCCCTCTTTATTTGGGTCTGTAGTCTCGATATCTCCCTGGCAACCCTGTATCTCCCTGGCAATCCTGCACCGCAGGCTGTCCAGACTACCCCGAGTTATCTGCTCTTGCGGTTGCACCGTTAGCCATTCTTCGCCGCTAGCCGCGTAGCCGAGTCAGGGGGCATCTTTATTTCCTTCTCAACGGGCATTTCAGCGAAGCGTATCCAAGACGCCGTCCTTAACGCGCATCGCTTCCATATCATAGTCCCGTCGATGCCCATTAGCCACATGCCGAAGCCCCGGGTGTGCCGGTATTCGCCAGGGAATACCCAAATGGGTAACACGGTTTTAGACAAGTTCTCTGGTCCCGCGCACGTCAGGTCGGTGTTGGCCAGGTCCGCTGAGTTCGGGTACACGTTGGTCAGGTTCCCGGGGAGCCGGATCAGTGATTAACGTGCAGTTCGACTGCGATGACCTGCGTGGGTTCAGCGGCCGGTTTGATGACGCGGAACTCGATCGCGTTGTCGCCGAGCCTGAACTGATTGCCGGTTGGATGGTGCCGCCGCCTGTCCTGCGGGGTCATTTCCACCTGCTTGAGCAAATGACCGTTGAGGCGGATCTCCACTCCGGCATCGTTGGACAGCATGAAATCCAGGTACTGCCCACGACATTTTGACACGTCCTCTCCGATCGGCAGGATGACCGAGCGCGGCTTGCCGCCGGAGTCCAATTCCACGGGCAGGATATGCGACTGGGCAATGCCCTGGCGCAAATCACCTTCCAGGGTTGCCTTGTTGTCGATCGCGTAGAGCTTGTTTAGCTTGGCTAGCGTGTCGGGATTCCCCAGTTCCGTGAAGTGCGGATGGTTTTTTTCGCGCGGAAAGGTATTGAACAGCAGGACGCCATCGGCGTCGTTGTACCACACGTTCGCTGCCGCGGCCCGCCATGCGTGCAGGTCACGGTAGACGCCATCGTGGTCCCGCAGGCCGGATGCGCTGATCATCGGATAGACAGGCTTCTGGTACTTGTGACCCAGTGCGACCAACTCGCGAGTCGGCATGGTGTAGGGCACATAGCCCCCGCCGGTGCAGAGGATGTCGAACAGGTCTTCCTCCAGCCACTGTTGAAGGTCAATTCCCACGTGCCGGCACGCCTTGACGGTCATGGGCACGCGCACGGAAACCAGGATCGGGCGGCCGCGCTCGTTGCCGTATTTGTAGGCCGCTGTGCGAATCTTGCGTTGAAAGTCGGTCAGCAGATCGAGCTGTGCCTGCGTCACGGGCTGATATTCCAGGGTTGGCGTGAAGAACATCGGGGAACGGAAATAATCGACATCGTATCCGTCGATGTCGTACCGGCTGCACACATCTTCGACGATCGCAATCAGGTAATCCCGCACCGGCTGTTTATCAAAGTTCAGGGACGACCACCAAAACTTCGGGTCTTCCTCGTCATCCGACGCTCCCTTTTCACAAATCCAGTATTGGGGGTGCTTGCGCTTCCACGCAGACAGCTCAAAGACGTAACCGTCCAGCGTGTCGTGAATGTCGTTGATCCGATGGGTGAAGAAGATCTCCTTGTCGTGATTGCGGCAGAACTCAATGACCAGGTCAAGCACATCGTGGCCGGTGTCCTTGAGAGTCTGGATATTGTGACCAATCGGCATTTCGCCACAGTACTGGCCGTACGTCTCACCCACTTTGGCCAGGTGAGAGAACATCACCGTCGCGCCTGTGCAGTAGAACACGCTGTCGACCTGTGTGCCGATAGTCGCATTCATGCGCTGGGCGTAAAAGCCCTCGACGGTGTTGGCCTCAGCGGGATAGATGTCGCCGCTGTCGTTGTTGTAGACCAGGCGGCGCTGTCGCTGCTTCATCTTCTCGCGTTGCGCGGCGAGCTCGGCGGATTCGTGTGGTTCGGTAGCCATGACCGGCGCCATTATCGCCATGATTAACACGTTGAGCAAAGCAGTTCGCAAGACCAGGGTTCCTTGTATTGCAGGGCACTTCGAGGGCCATCACTTCAAACACAATCGCCCGAGGGCGCATCTCCGGCACCTGCCGTTTTTTCAGGAGTTGCCCTGGATTGAGCGGATAGGAATACTAATCTCAGCAGATTTCACCTTACCCCCCAGCTTTTGTACCAGGTGGAGGGCGGAGAATCAGGTCAAGTGATCCTCGTTTAATCTCGTGCTGCGTGCAGTTCCAACGCGGTCACCGTCCGCGGAGCTTCTGACGCGGGCGATCGCTTCGTGAGCTGCATGTCCACCTGGCTCTAACCTTGTTGAATCAGCTCGGGTGCCATGGCTGCCCTCAGCCTGTCATTCCCGTCCCGTTGCCATCCGGCCACCGGCCGGCCATTCAAGTGCACCGCGACTTCATCGTGTGCCTGGAGATTTTCCACCTGCAACTGCAGCGTTAACCCAACGTCTGCGGGAAACTGCTCAAATGTGCGAATTGTGGCGCGCAGCGGTTTGTCCACGGGCATTGCCTCTGGCAACACGCAGTGCAGCCAGTTGTATTGATAACACGGCTGCGGCCGGCCTCGATCTGCGGGGAACATCATGTGCTTCTGGCTGGCACGCAGCGCCTCCGGATCCCCCATCTGATTCATCAATCCCGTCATGTAGGGGCGGGAGAACTTGGTGCTTTTTTTGTTATGCGGGTACCAATTGAACAAATAGATGCCGTCGGCACCTTGTGCCCAGTAGTTCAGAGCTGACCTGCCCCCAGTGACAGTACCAGTAGTTAAGTTACTCTTTGCAGCACCGCTAGGCCAGCCACTTCACTTCGTGGAGGCGTAGCCGGAACGCGTGCGTTGGGCATGGTGAAGTGATTGGGGGTAAAAGTCCCCTGCGGGGCCTATCGGAGGCAACCGCGAGGTGAAGGCAACTGCACGAGACGGAGCTTGGACAATGGACAATCGAAGTCTTTCCCGCG
>CAUZEA010000248.1:0-3288 GCA_963578605.1 Planctomycetota bacterium | reverse complement strand
TTCGCGAGCTTACGGTCCATCATAAGGACCACAACCACGACAACAATCCACCCGACGGGAGCAACTGGGAGTTGCTGTGTCTCTACTGTCACGAAAACGAGCACGCACGGAATCAGGTGGCTGACGCGTACGGGGAGGCGACCCCGGACGAGGCGCGAGAGCCCACCTCGGCGTACAAGCCGTTCGCTGATCTTGCGGATATGTTAAAGCGCAATCGATAGCCGCAGCTAACGCCTTTGAACGTCGGCTCCCGACTCGGGCACTATGATGTCACCGCCAAGATCGGGGAAGGTCAGAGGCGGGTGCGTGAATGGTTCGAAGCGCACCCGCGCGACTAATCCCCTCAGTTTCGTGGGTGGCGTTATCGGTATCTTGTAGACACCCCTCTTACCCCCGCCCCCTGACGTTTTACCCCCGGTTTTAAAATTGGCATGCCCCGTTGAACCGTTCGCTGAAAGTTGACAGCTTAACCAGTGGATATAGCGGACAACACTGGAATGTGAATCGTCGAATCTCTAAGCAAGAGACCTTGGTGGACGTATCCGGACGGGAGTCTCTCGAACTTCTGGTCAGGGGGTCGCTGGTTCAAATCCAGTCATCCCGACCATTTTTCCTCAATGTTGTCGCCTGGTTACCCAGCGCGCGGCAGCTGGCTGAGATACAGTGCCGGTGGTGTGGGACTGCGTGCCTGATGATTAATTGGGGACTGGCTATTTCTCCCCACTCGATTTCCGTGTGAAGCGGGCGGGCAGTGCTGGTTTGCGTTTGGGGGGAGGTTCTGATTCTCCGGCCGCCTCCGCAATCTCTCTCTCAAGCTCTTCTTCGTTCGGCAACCCTGAGAATTGTTCTGCGAACATCATCGAATGTTGAGAAGGAATTTCAAATTTTTTACCGCAGGTCGTACACGTCACATGGTCATCAAGACGTACCAGGTAGTCACGTAGTTTGTCGAACTTCTCGCGATCATCTCGATTTGCTCCGGGCGGGAGCTTGGACTTCTTGGAGTGGAGCACCCACTGAACGTTGTAGCTACCTATCCGTTGACACTTGGGGCACTGATACTGTCCCGAGCGGGTTTGTGGTTTTTTGTTGAAAAGAGCTTGTTCGTCAAGAGGCATGTGTTTCTAATGGTAACAAAGAAAAATCGATGTCTTCAGAAAGGGCCTGTTCTTTAAGCGCGATAGCAGAGGGAAGTTCGCATATGTGTTGATTTAGCCTACTACGAACCTGGATATCCAGTGCAAACTGGTATTTATCTGCGAGCTTTTCAAGCCAGCGGTCGATGTTGTGTCGATCGTGCTTCCTCTAATATTGAGTATGTGACGGTCGAAGAAACACTCACTGTTCCTGTTGAGATACCGGGACTCAACAGACGTTGAACCGCCCGCTGAGAGTTGACAGCTTACCGAGTGGACGCCAGTGGATATAGCGGACAACACTGGAATGTGAATCGCCGAATCTCTAAGGACTATAGACCTTGGTGGACGTATCCGGACGGGAGTCTATCGAACTGGGGGTCAGGGGGTCGCTGGTTCAAATCCAGTCATTCTGACCATTTTCCTAACAAAAACGCACGTCGAGGCATTTAATTCTAAAAATAATCCGTCGGGCCTGCACGGGTGCTAAATCGCCGCCGACAACCCAGAGCCCAGCGCCGTGCCGCTGCCTGCGCCTCGCGCACTCCCGTGCCCGACAGCCTGTCTTCTACATTCCGGAACCGTAGGTCAACGCCCAGTTAAGCGAGGCGTCGAAGAGGCGATGGCCGTCTTCGGTCATCCGATGATACGTGCCAAGGTCGTTGTTGTTCTCGGTGAAGAGCGAGATGCGAAGATTTGGCGAGGGCGAGCCGTCGAAGAGCGCATCGCCTGGGAGAATGAAGTAGATCGACTGCGCTTCAGGGTAGTCCGGAAGAGCGGCCACAGACTGTACCCCGGGTGCCAATACCTCACTCACGGCCCAGTTGATCTCCGCAGGGATGGTGTAGACGGTAACGCGGCCAGACAGCCCTGCCGCCAGCGGGTGTGAAGGATCCACGATGACGATATCGGTCTCGCCAGGGATGGAGCCGAAGTGGCCGACTTCGACCTCACCGGTCGGTTCTTCAACGGTGCCCCCGGCACCTCCCTCTGGCGAGCCGGGATCGACACTCTGACTGTCCGGGTCCACGAATTGAAACTCATCCTGCAGGAACGCCTCCATGTTGATGATCGGCGTCGACGTTGCAGTGAGTTTCGTGCCGACCCCGGTAGAGGTCACCGACTCGGGGACGATTATCAAGTCCACCGCGTCGGCCGCCGCCTGCATTTCGGCCTCCTCGGTGTCATCAGGCATCATGGCCACGTGGTGTCCCAAGTCGAGACGCAGATGGAGCTCGAGCGAGCGGTCGTCAAGGCTTGTGCATTTGGCGTAGGTGCCGTTTTCGTCCCCGCAAACAATCAGGATGTTCATGTTGCCTGGGGCCGCCTGCTGGCCGAACGCCGACGGCGCTGCAAGAGCGATTGAGAGCCCGACAGCGCCGAGCGTTAACGTATGCTTTCTGTTCATTGCATCCTCCCACAGGCATAGTCTAGCGTGATCCGGCATAAGGGTCAGCAGTTAGCGCCAACCAGCGGTAGGCGACAACGCGATGCGGCACTATGTGCCAGTTTTGTGCCAGCGTTCGCGAACATCGTGCATACGCGTGACCACGCAGGACACTTTTTGTCAGTAAAGACAACGCCTGACCATCGGTGACTACCGATTGCACAAAACTGGGGGTCAGGGGGGCGCTGGTTCAAATCCAGTCATCCCAACCAATAACAATAGGGCTCAATTGACTCTGTCGGTTGGGCCTTTTTCTTTTGGGTAACACATGGGTAACACCGTGACGAGTCCTCACGCTGGTCAGGAGTGATTAATAGCGGCGTTGATGATTTGGGGTCTTGACGAAACAACGCAGCCACGCCACCTTCATGGAACCGCCCGCTGTGCCGCTCATTGTCAGCCTGCGGTAAGTATAATCAGGGTCTACATTTGCAGTGTTGTGGTGGGTGGAGGATGGAATCCGAGAACCGACTTGACTGATCGCCAAAAACGTCAATCTGCCGTCGCCGCGGGTGTTGCCATGGGCGTGGGTCTTGGCCTTGCGCTCGACAACATCCTTCTTGGCATCTCCTTCGGTGTTTTGATTGGAACTGGTCTGGCCGCAACTCCCAAGTAGCCAACGCCGCGCACCCGCGTGAGACAGGCTCCGCGGACCATTGAGAGGCAACCATGTAATGTCATCGATGGCGGCAGCTACGCAAAAAG
>CAUZEA010000247.1:0-3498 GCA_963578605.1 Planctomycetota bacterium | reverse complement strand
ACCTGGATTTTCAGTCGATACGTCCTTCAGCAACGGTCAGTCCCCGGGAAAAATACCTGTTTTCCGGGTTACTTGAGGACCTTGATTCGGAGATCCCTGAATTTGATGATCATACCGGGGTCGTGGAGCTGGAGCTGGATCATGCCGGAGTGGAGGCGGCGTTCCTTCTTGAGGTTCTCGGTGAACTCCGATGAGAGCTTGCCGTTGACGTAGAACTTGAAGTTGTTGCCCTTGACGATCACGTGGAGATCGTTCCAGCCGCCCTTGTTGATGTCGGCAAGGGTCACGGCATCCTTGATCTTCGTTGCGGTCGGCTTGTCGTTCTCGTCGATCACCAGACGGTCGCCGCGGAAGCAGGCATGCTCGCGGCGTCCGGGTGTGTGGAAGTCCCAGGCGCCGATACCCACATGGCCGATGTCGACGTGATAGGCCTGGAAGGCCCGGCGGCGGGTCTTGTCCGGGATGGCCCGGAGGTTGATGCCGCTGTTGCCCTTGCCGGGGAACTTGTAGCTCAGCTTCATCTCGAAATCAGCGATGTCGTGCTTATCGTATACCAGGTAACTGCGCCCCTTGTCACCCTCGCCGACGATCGACCCCTTCTTCACCGACCAGGCCTGCGATGCTTTCTTCGGCATGGTCGACCAGCCCTTCAGCGTCTTGCCGTCGAACATAGAGATAAAGCCCGGCTCGAGCTTCTTGTCTTCAGCGGAAATTCCGGTCGAGAGCAGGAATACAGAGATCGTGACGGTTGAAAGAGACAGGGTCTTCAGGTAGTTCATTTGTTCTTTCCCAATTCTGAAAGGTAGCGGATCAGATCCAACAGTTGCGGCCGCGAGAGCAGGGCCGTCAGACCGGTTGGCATGGGGCTGCCGGTCTCCCGCTTGTCGAAGCGCTCATTGTTTTGCACCTGGCTTGGGAAGACAAGGATATTTTATCAATTCAGCAAGCGGCTGGAAAAAGTCCTGAAACATACCCAGCGACGGGGATTTTATTACAATGCCCCCGCATTCCGTATCGGCGGCCATTGCCTGGTCTATGATGACATCTGTTTCGGCTTGGCTCCCACGGGATTATCAATACCCGCAGGTCCTGTCACTGCGACCCGACGGCCGGATTTCTCAAAAGCCCCTACTAGAATTGGCCCAGCTTCGCCGGGCTTACATCGGAAACTCAGACTGAAGATCCGTTGTTCAAAAGATGGTAGCCGCTTCGTACGGATTGCCTGCGATGGTGAGCATCTCGAGGTGAAAGGGGACAAAACACCGGAAAAATTGATGCAAAGTGAGAAGACTTTGCGACTCCAAGTATTCCTGGGTCGAGATTATATGGAGATATTTTCAAATGCGTGGATAGTCTATACTGAATCCATGTCAGTACTATTGACGGACTTGGGAATTGAGTTGTTTTCCGAGTGAGGCAGCGTAAGCGTCAAGAGCCTGGATATTTTGAAACTGGCTTACATCTGGTGATCGCATGACGCGATCCGACGACTCATACTGGTCAATCCTTGGAATTGAATGAATTCCCAAAGCTGCATTTCAACCAATCGTACGTCATTCTGTTCATGGAATTTCGAAAAGGCTGAACGATGAAACGACGACACTTCCTTGCAAGCACCATGAGTACCGCGGCGGCGATAGCCACCGGACCGCTGATCCCTTCCAGTTGCGGCCAAACGGGCCTGGAGGAGGTGCAGCAACCCCCTGATGCCCAGAAGCGTTATCCAGCCACGGTCCCCGATACGCTCGACATCGTTGATATGGCAGACCGCGGCCTGCATGGCTTGACTGGCATGATCGACGTGGCCAACGACTACGAGCCTTATGGTGTTTTCGCCTTCGGCGCACCAAAGCCCTACTTGCGTCACAACCGCTTTACCATGGATTGCGCCGGAAAACTCTGGGAATCGTTCCCTTACTTGCGTTCGATAAGCGGCAACACTCAAGACCAAGACGTTGACGAAGGCTTCACCCGCGCCATGCTCGCGCATGTTGCCGACGACGGTCTTTTCTACTCTGGTCTCCCGCGCATGACTGGCTGGCACAATGCCAACCCACCTGGCGCGACCTATCATGCTTACCCGCTGGACCGAGAGCCTTTCGCTAACATCCTGGGCAACGCCCGCTGCATGCTCGCGATGATGGCTCTGCACCAGCGCGATGGCGACGAGGCATGGCTCAAGCAGATCAAGGCCACGAGCGATGGCTTGCGCCGCATCGCGGTGATCAAAAAGGACTACGCCTACTTCCCCGATGGCAGCATCTGCACCGCCTTCAGCTATCCTCAAAGCGGCTGGCGCAACACCATTGAGCCCACCGGCGAGCGATTCGGTGGAGAGGGATCTGTCCTCTGTTACTATGGGCAGGTCGTCCGTGCTCTGACACGCTGGTTTATGCTCAGCGGCGATGAGCAGGCGCTTGACCTGGCGGCCAAGCTGGTTCATTTTTGTCAACAGCCGAAGATGTGGATGTGGGCGCAGACCGACACCATACCGAAGGATATTTATGTGCCCGACCACGCCTGCTTCATCGGTCATGTGCACGGGCATCTGGCCTATCTGCGCGGTCTGTTGGAATATGCCCAGGCCACAAACAACTGGCGCTACAAGGAATTTGTCCGTTCAGGTTACGCATACACCCGCAAAAAGGGGGTAGCCCGCATCGGATGTTTTGGCGAAGGTTGTGCGGTGGCCGACATGGTGGCCCTGGCCATCCGCCTCAGCGATTACGGGGTGGGTGATTACTGGGACGACGTGAGCCAGTATGTGCGCAATCAGTTTGTCGAAATGCAATTAACGCGTCCAGATTTGATGCGGGAGATTGCGGCCCGCACTCCCCAGCCCGATGATCCTTGGGATTTACCGATCCCTGGCATGACGAGTTACGATCACGCAATCGAATGCGCACAAGGAACCATCAGCTGTGGCGCTTCGCCAACGAATAGCAGTCCCATGGCGGGCATCTGCTGCGTTGGCAATGGAACCAATGCCATTTACTATGCGTGGGAATCAATCCTGCGCGCCCGAGGTGACACAGTGCAGGTGAACCTGCTGCTAAACCGCGTTTCGGCCGAGTTAGATATTGATAGTCACCTGCCCTATCAGGGCCGCGTAATTCTTAGGAACAAGACCGCGAGGACCATCGCCGTGCGCATACCGCTCTGGGTTAACCGCGGCGCCTTACGTTGTCAGTTGAATCAAAAAGAAGTTACCCCCGATTGGTTCGGCAATTACGCAACCTTTGGGCAGACTCGCCCCGGCGATCAGATCGCGCTTGATTTCCCCCGCCGCGAGGATGCAGACACCTTTCACCTCGATCCAGTCTGGTGGGCCAACGACTATAACACGCACACTCCCAATTACCGGAAATACGCCTGCCAGTTTGTGTTCGATACCTGCGTCTCCGTTGAAAGCCCAACTAAGGATCCCAAAGGTTACGTGCTCTACGACCGTGATCATTTAAAGAAAACCACGGCGCCGGTCAGGACGGTGGAACGTCT
>CAUZEA010000246.1:0-3502 GCA_963578605.1 Planctomycetota bacterium | reverse complement strand
GCATCCCGGTCAAATCCCAAGGGCTCCTTGAGCTGGTCCCAATGAACGACCGCCCAGCGGACAAGCACTTCCATTTCACGAATTCGCGCCAGCATGCCCAATAGCATCAAGACGACGATACCAGCAAGGGGATGCCGTACACCCCGGCGGCAACGGGGATCGGCGAGTTGAGAAAACGAATCGAGAAGAGTAGCTGCATGCACAGGAGAGGCTCCTTCCAAGAAAAGAACCCCCCTGCAAAAGCCTCTACGCAGAAATTCAGCCTAGCGTTCGGTGAAAATTACTTTGCAGTTCTCCTGTCTTCCCCGCGGCAAGCAACCGGTGCCAACAGCGGCAGACCCGTTGTCGGTGGCCTGCCGTTTCAGGACTGTTTCCCAATCCTTATTCCACGGTTGCCAAATATCCATGGATGCATGGTCCGATTTCTTCGCCGAGAAACGGCTTTCAGGTTCTTCGTGACGAAAACCGAATCCGCACGTTTCTTTGTGAGCAATAGCGGCACGGTGATCTCCCACATTCAGCCAGTTGTGCCCAACCAGGGCGCCCAAGAAAACCGAAAGCTTCGCTGCTACTAGCACCCAGGTTGATCGGATGGGCAGGGCTCCCCGCAGGGGGGCAGGACGGTGCCTTCGGTATCCTCATCGGCACGGCTGGAGAGCACCGCCAGCACGCGTGCCGAGATCGTGTCGCTGACAAATTTAGCACTCCCATCGGCCCGTGCAAAGTGGCATCCGCCCGGGTGGTAACTGGCAAAGCTGGACGTGGGGACATCGCGGTACCACGTGTAAATATCCGGGTTGTCGACTGCCAGGTTGATGCCGTTGCAGGTGTGCATCGTGTCATAGCTGGCATAGTGGTGACCTTCATGCGCATTCTTCGGATTTTCGATCACTTCACCAATCATCAGCGTGTTGCTCGTTCCATCGGCAATCTTGATGGGGGTAATTTTTGACCGCTGGAACATCACGCCACGCGCATCGGGCCGGCCAAAAGGGAAATGGTAGTTTTTCACACAGCCCCAATTGTTCCAGTCGGCCACGCCTGCCATGTGGGTGACCGCCAGGTCTTCCGGATCGACACCGCCATTGGTCTGTCGAGTACAGCAATTCACCAGTTGCGGACCCCGCAGTGACGATGGGCAGATATAGGTCTGGACGATCGTCGCCATGGCACGGTAGTTGCCGTTGTAAGGAGGCCTGCCCCAGCAGCAATGAACTCCCTCCACCTCGTTATGAGGATACGTGAAATCAAGTTGGTCGTAGAGAACTTCTTCGCCCAGGTAGGGGAGAATGTGTACGCCCCAACTGAACCCTGCATAATTCTGGTAAGTACTATAGCCGCCCGGAAGCGGCTTGTGGTTACACTCGTCACCATTGCGCCAAGACAACTCTCCGGGGGGAAACACACTATGGGCCGAGGCGTAGTTGTGACAGGCAATCCCAACCTGGTGGAACTGGTTGGCACACCGGATCCGCCGCGCCGCCTCGCGGGCTGCCTGCACGGCCGGGAGCAAAAGTGCGATGAGAATGCCGATGATCGCGATCACCACCAGAAGTTCGACTAGTGTAAAACCAACACGTTGACGCATGGTACTTCCAAGCCCGGTGCCAGCTAACCCACGTTTCGGCGATGCAACGGTCACAGAAAAGCAAATTGACCGTTCTGTCTTGCCATTCATTATAATGCGGCACCGCACCTGAAGGCAAGCGATTCCACTTCCCCGCGGCAAGCAACCGATGCCAACACCGCCAGACCCGTTGTCGGTGCCGGGCAGGATGACTTGGCCGTCAACAAACAACCCGTGTTGACTGCCGCCACGGTCTCGCTTCACCCCCCGAGCCAACTCGCGGCGGCGACGCCAAAAAGAGTAAGATACTGCAATTAACCAGCTACACGTTTTTGACAAGCCGCGAAATTGCGTTATCGTAAGAGCACCTGCAGATGCTCGACACGAAGAAAAGAAAGCAGTCATGGGACAAATCGACATTTTTACATTGTTCGAGGCCAACCAGCAGCACCCGCGACACGACTCGGCGACCATCGTCGAACTTACAGACGGTCGGCAGATGATCGCGTGGATGGAGCACGTCGGCGGTGTGGCAAGCGGACACGACCACTCGCCGGTAAACATCGCGACGATGGTATCCAGCGATGATGGCTACACGTGGTCGGACCACCGTATTCTCGTGGCCAACAACCCCGAAGACACCAACGTGCACTACCCGCTGCTGCTTCGCCTGCACAGTGGTGACATCCTGATGTACTACATCCGTTATCACGAAATCAAGCCGGCAACACCGCTGAAGTTCACGTCGTTTATGTGTCGAAGCAGTGACGAGGGACAAACGTGGACCGAACCGGTAGCACACCACATTATCGGCCGGCCATTGATTCAACTGTCGACCGGTCGCATCTTGCTCTCCAACCAGAAGGTGCTCGGCGCATGGTGCGGAGACAACGACCACCAGACGGCCAGTGCCTATTACAGCGACGATGACGGGCAAACGTGGACCGAGTCAGAGACGTTTGCCGACCTGCCGCTCCGCGGAGCGATGGAGCCGCACATCGCAGAACTGCGCGACGGGCGGTTGATGATGGTCTTGCGCACACAGCTCGGAGCGATTTTCAAGTCGTACTCAAGCGACGGTGGCGCCAACTGGTCCAAGCCGCAGACCACGGGGATTCGCGGGCCGGAGTCGATGCGGTGCATGAAGAGGATTCCGGCCAACGGTGATCTGATCTTGATCTGGAACCACAGTGAGTTTGACCCGAACTTTGATCACTATGGAAAGCGCACACCGCTTACGGTGGCAATATCGAAAGACGACGGCGACACGTTCCAGAACTACCAGAACATTGAGACCGATCCGGAAGTTGAGTTCACCAACCCGTCGTGCCATTTCACAAGTTCTGGCAAAGTGATCATCACGTACCTGGTATCGCCAATGGACAATCCCGAGCCGCCGGGGCGACTGGGTCGCGGCAACATGTCGATGAAGGCCGCGATCGCGGATCTCGACTGGTTTTATCACTAGATCGTGCATCAGGGGCCATGTGAAATGTTAAAGCTCAAGCTGACGTTGCCGGTGATCTGCGCCTTGTCGATGTCCATGACTGTTTGGTCAGAGCCCAAACCCGCACAGGAGCAAGCACCCAGAATACAGCTGCCCCAGCAAAGGCCTGCAAACGGTTGGGTCGGTGGGCCCTACAAAGTCAAAGCCGCAGATATAACAGGCGACGACACACGGTGGATCAGATTATAGCGAAATTACGCCGAGCGGATGTCGAGCCTGGTAAAGGGAAGACAGTTCCTGATGCTTGCAAGGTGCTTGGGATTTCCGAACAGACGTATTACCGCCCGCGCCAGAAATATGGAGGTATGCAGCCGGAGATGGCGAAGGAACTGAAAGCCCTTCAAAAAGAGAATGCTCGGCTGAAGAAGATGGTGGCGGAGCAGGCTCTTGATATGGAGATCCCCAAGGAAGCCGCGCAGGGAAACTGG
>CAUZEA010000245.1:0-3899 GCA_963578605.1 Planctomycetota bacterium | reverse complement strand
GGCTTCCCTCCGCTGCAAAGGTTGCTTCGGCTACGCCTCAGCAACCTTCTCCGCTACGGCAAGCCAGCGGATCCCTAGACCTAGATTTTCTCATAGGCCCTGGATCATAGATCGGGGGAAGCCCAAGGTTCCCTGACTCCTTTCCGTGCCTGAAGCATTGCCTGACAGAGAGATCCATTGGCTTCCAGTGAGAGGCGGACCGTCCGGGCATTGACAAAATATCCTTCCAACCGATCTTGAGGTATCACTTTGTCATCCAGGTCCGTCACCAGGGCTGCTGCCGGCGCAGAACCATGCCCCATTTCTTCCCGACGTTGAAAATACCGTGTGGCCATTTCTGCCGGACCAACGCGAGATACCTGGCCCACGGGGCGCCGCACTCAGCAAAACTCGCCCTGGATGGTCAGATCCTGGTTGCGAAGCTCAGACATTTCTGCAAAAGACAGTCCGAGTTGTAAGAGGCTGCGTAACAAATGTTCCTGCCGGCTAAGATATCCCTTGCGCAGGAACATGCATCTCATTTCGTCAAGATCTTCCAAGGCTTCGCCAGGAAAAGCTTCTGAGAAGGTACTGCCTGAATTGACACCTGCCTCGATAGCTTGCGAGGCGAAGTGATCCTTTAACCGGATTGTGACGTCGGTGATACCGGCTACTTTTGACAGTTCCCGGCGCGTGTCCTCAGCCATCATGTAGCAGAAGTTGGGAGAACACCAGTACGTTGGAAGGTGCAGCTCGACGGTGACATGACCTGCTTCGGTTTGAATCGAATTGACAAATCCGAGCTTGAGAATGCTCTCGTCGATTTCGGGGTCAAGGACCGCGTCAAGTCGCTGCAGCAGGACCTCTCGGTCGAGGTCTGTGGAGAAAGCAAGTGCCTCGGTATTGCTCATTGCTGGATCAACCATTCGTTGTGGAATGGATTGTGAACGGATGAACATACAAGCACGGAGATCAGGCTTGGTTTTAAAATTTTAATTGCCCTCTTCTCGACCCTCTCCCGCCGACAGGAAAGGGGATATCGAGAACTGCGGTGCGGCCTGTCGCTTGGTTTTGAGACAAAGCCTGGACAGTCACACTAGGGTACAATCACACCGCGGCCAACAATTTTACGGTTCTTGAAATCGGTGAGCGCGGTGTTGATGTCGTCCAGCGAGTATTCCTTGGCGTGCAGGTTGACGCGGCCTTCGGCATTCAATTCCATCAACTCGGCCAGTTCCATGTAGTTGCCGACAAGACTGCCTGCGATGGCAATCTCGTTGACAATGATGTGCAGCGTGGGCACCTCAATCTTGCCGCCATACCCTACGATGTAGTGAGTACCACCCGGACGGAGCATTTGCCAGCAGACCTGCTCGGCTCCCAGTTCCCCCACAAAATCAATCACCGCATGGGCGCCACCTCCCGTCAGGTCCTTCAACTCCTCGACCAGGTTGGGGCCGGTATCCAGTACGTGATGAGCGCCCAGTTCTTGTGCCAGGGTGCGGGCGGTGTCGCTGCTGTCCACCGCAATCGTGCGTGTACCGCACAACTCATGGAGACACTGCAGCGCAATGTGTCCCAGTCCGCCAGTGCCCAGCACCACGCAATAGTGACCAGGGTTCAGTTTCTCGGCTGCCCGCTTGGCTACCCGGTAGGCGGTGATGCCGGCATCGGCCAGGGGCGCCACGTCCACGGGCAAAATATTTTCGTTGAGTTTGATCAGTGCCCGCTCATTGGTGAGGAAGTATTCAGCAAAGCCTCCGTCGACTCCCAGACCGGGAAAGACGCTGTTTTCACAGTACATATCTTCGCCTTGCCGGCAGCCATGGCAAACACCACAAGTCCTCAGCGGGTGGCAGATCACCGCGTCCCCTCGCTTGACAGAAGTGACACCGCTGCCGACTTCCTCGACCCACCCAGCATTCTCATGCCCCATGGTGTAAGGCAGCAATGCTCCATCGGGATCCATCGCTTCCCGCCAGATACCCTCGATGATGTGCAGATCGGTTCGGCAGAGACCCCCGGCACCCACTCGTGCGATCACCTCATTAGGAGCATGAATGGTTGGTGTGGGTATGTCTTCAATCTCTAATTCGACATTCATCTTCACGTCATAGGCATGCAGTCGTGCTGCTTTCATGGCGTGGTTCCTGAGTAACAATTGGTGATAAAAAGCCGTTTCAACATCTTATGCGGCGGTCGACGTCCCCTTGCCAGCAGGCTAGGAGGGCGACTCATCCTACGAATTCTTGAAGTGCGTTTCCGACTACTCAGTTTGCTGGTTTTTCGCCGGTTGCCCAAGTGGGGACGGCGGCGCAATGAGGTGAAAGATCGATAACAACAGTGCTACTCGAGGCAAGCCTTCTCTTCGAGATACAAAAGATTTTCCAAAAGATACCTGTTGCGAAAAGTGATCCCTTCCTGAGTCGCAACTCTATCATCCTGGCACCCGGGTGACCTGGCACGTTTGGCCAAGTCCCGGATACAGCCTCATCATCCATCCTGTGGACTCGCCTGCGCCCACCACTTAGCCACGTGGGGTTAAGAGGACAAACACCTCGTCGCCTACCGGTGGCGATCAAAAAAACTCCAGCCCTTTTTTGCTCGAGCTGGACCGGTTGGCCGGACAGCCGATTTGTCTGCGGCTTGTCATCAAGGGCACCGACCTGCACTCGATCTGTTCGCCTTCAGGAACCGGAGGTCTGTCAATTCTCTTGACCGATGCGAGCGACTCCGCAGGAGGTCAGGCCACCTCGGTCTTTCACATACCCAGTTTTCAAGGTTATTTCCCTTCTTTTGTGGCGTGAATGATCCAGCAGTTTCTTGTGTACTGCTGCCGCCGAACCTATAATTGGCTCCCACTGGGAAGATACGTTCTGCTCAATAAATCGTTTTTGTTTCATGTCTATAGGGGGATTGACCGTTATGAAGAAACTTTCGATCGTAAGTTTGGCTTTCGTTGGAATCACCATTCTGGCGATGATTTTGGTGACCGTACCGGTTACAGGTCAGGTGAAGCAAGGGACAACACGCCCTCTGAAGACAAAGCAACTGATGGCTGGGTTGAATGGCCCGAATTGCTCAGCCTTGGGAAAAGGTCTCAAGGCGGGTCCGGCCGATGAAGAGGCGTGGGAAAACCTGGCCCTCAACGCTGCTCTGCTGAACGAAGCCAGCCATATCCTCATGGCTGATGGTCGTTGTCCCGATGCGGACTGGGCCGGCGCCGCGACAGTACTCCGCGAACAGAGTCAGGAAGTTCTGAATAACATCGACGCGCGAAACGCGGAAGGTGCCCAGGCTGCCTTTGCGGCGATGACGAAATCCTGTGGTGCTTGCCACAGCAAGCACAAGAAATAAAAGGAGTGAGTTCCAGTAAGGTACTCCGCAGCAGGTCGCCCGAAACGCCCGAAAGGCGGTTCCGGAGGGCTGCGTAGTCGACCGCAGAGATCATCCAACCACAGATCCGAGCGACTTCTGCGCCGACCCGCTTGGCGGGCTGTTGCCCTTGTCTCCGGGCCTCGCGTGGCCCGACGTCGTTTGCGCCAGCGGTCTGCTGACCAGTTACCCCAGAATCTCGTGAACGACGCGGCCGTGCACGTCGGTAAGACTCATGTCGCGGCCGCCGTAGCGATACGTAAGCCGCTCGTGGTCGAGGCCCAGCAAATGCAGGATGGTGGCGTGCAGGTCGTGCACGGTCACAACGTTTTCGACAGCGTCCATGCCGAGCTCGTCGGTGGCCCCGAACATAGTTCCGCCCCGAATGCCCCCGCCCGCCAGCCAGACGGAGAAACCGGCCACGTGATGGTCCCGCCCGTGCTCGTTACTGGTATGCGGTGTGCGGCCCATCTCGCCAGCCCAGAGGATCAAGGTTTCGTCGAGCAGCCCGCGTTGCCGGAGATCTCGAATCAGGCCTGCGATGG
>CAUZEA010000244.1:0-3996 GCA_963578605.1 Planctomycetota bacterium | reverse complement strand
CTGACGCCTCGAACGGGCCACTTTCCCGCAAAAGCCAAAGCGGTAATCCAGCTCTTTCAGAACGGTGGTCCTTCCCAGATGGACCTGTTTGATCCCAAGCCTGAACTGACCCGACGCCAAGGGCAACCCCACCCGGAAGAGGTGGAAACCTTCCAACTGGGAAACAAGAACGTTTTGCTGGGGAGTCCCTTTCGATTTGAACAATACGGTCAAAGCGGCATGCAGTTTTCTGAGGTGGTACCCCATTTGGCGGCACTTGCCGATGATCTTTGCATGGTGCGTTCGATGTACACCGAGAACAACAATCATCCGTTTGCCATCAACATGATGCAAACCGGCAAGACCTTTGCCGGGCATCCCGCAATCGGTTCCTGGATTGGCTACGCGCTGGGAACCGAAAATCGCAACTTGCCCGCTTACGTGGTACTGCGTGATCCAGCTGGCTACAACACTTCAGGAAAAACCGTCTGGTCGAGCGGTTGGTTGCCGGCGATTTACCAGGGGACCGAGTTTAGCGCATCAGAGACTCCCGTACTTCACCTGCAACCCTCTCGACATCGGTCGGTCGCCGCCCAGGTTCGTTCACGTGAGTTGCTGGCGCACCTCAACGTGTTACACGCGGACCGTCACCCGCGCGAGAACGAATTGGAGACACGCATCAAGAATTTCGAGCTGGCTGCGCGGATGCAATTGGTGGCCAGTGAGATATTAGATTTGTCGCGAGAAAGCCAAGACACCCACCGGCGGTACGGGTTGGATAACCCGGCGACAGCCGGCTACGGCACGCGGTGCCTGCTGGCACGGAGACTCATTGAAGCAGGTGTGCGATTCGTGCAAGTCTTTCCACCGGCTACACCCGACTTCCAACCGTGGGACAACCACAGCAAGCTCAGCGAAACCCTGCCGAAAATCTGCCAACAGGTCGAGCAGCCAAGCGCATCGTTGATCACCGACCTGAAAGAACGCGGACTGCTGAACGAGGTGGTCGTTATGTGGGCCGGCGAGTTTGGGCGATTGCCAATCACCGAAGGTGCTGCTGGTCGGGATCACAATCGGAATGCATTTACCTTGCTAATGGCCGGTGGTGGATTCCAGCCCGGTTTGACCTATGGAACCACGGATGAATTTGGTTACCGAGCTGTCCAAAACAGGGTCAGCGTCCCTGATCTGCACGCGACCATCCTCCATCAACTGGGCATCGACCACAGACTGCTGGACTATCTCCACATGGGACGTGCCGAGCGACTCACAGATCCCGATGTCACGGGTGCCCAAGTCGTGGACCAATTGCTGAGTTGATGGTTGCAGGTCCCTGGTAACACCAGTGTCTCGTTTCATGAAAAACGAGTTTACGGGGCTTTGCTTTCTTTCAGGCCGTGTCCTTTCAGATGGGCAATGAGAAACGCAACCGCATTGGGCCAAGGAGTCTTAGGCCCACCAGGATAAGAAAGGTAGTTCTCAACCCCAGCTTCGGTGAGTTTCCCCGCCAACTGGATTCCGAGCACGGCCGAGTGTTCAGGATCAGCAGTAGGTTGCCCCACAATCAGGGGCTTTTCTCCCTTGCGACCATACTGGAGAAAGATCGGCGGGTCGTCCGGGGTAACGAGGTGATACGCAGAATACTTCCGGACCCACGGCATCACATCGGCACGTGCTTCGTAAAAGGCTTGAAACTCGTCAGCGCGTGTCTGGCCCGGTTTGCGGAAACCGAAGGCATGTCCTCCATAGTTCATGTTGGGCAACCACGCGCGTAGCAGTTGCGGATCGAAGCAGGTTTGAGCGGCAACCGGCGCAGCGCAAAACAGGCGGGTCGATTGTCGCAGTACGAGGTCCTCGCTTTGCGGCTGGGCCAGATCGTCGTGACAACAAAGCCACAAGGCTGACGCGCCGCCGGCCGAAACCCCGGCACCCCCAATCCGCTGCGGGTCAAAATTCCACACGTGCGCCCGGGTGCGAACGAACTGCAGGGCGCGGGCGGCATCTTCCAGAGGCCATTTCACCGGCGGCTCGATTCCGGCCGCCTGGGCCAGGAAGGTGTAACGGTAGTTGATCGCCACCACCGAAATGCCGGCAGCAAGAAAGTCCTTTAGCCCGTTCTTCGGTCGTAAGACTTTTCGTTTGTCGCCTCCGGTCCAGCCACCACCGTGGATGTAAAACACCAGTGGTGTCGGTTCAGCGGATTCCGCCTGGTAGAAATCGAGAACGTGGCGTGCATCGGCACCGTACGAAACGTTTGCGATGGTTGGCTTCGGGACCGGTGCAACCTTCTCCTCTGAAGTCGTAGTGTTCGGGACAGTGTCGTTCTGGGCCGATGCAACCGGAACCGTCCAGTCGAAGTACAACAAGAAGGCAAGACATGGAACAAGAGCACATTTTACAATACGGCCCAAGTGATGAAACACGGTCTCGATTAAACAACTTCTGCCGGGAATCAGTCTGCTCCTTGAGGACTAATCTGCCCCCACTTTAGGTACCCGTCTTTAAGTTCGTGTTGGCGTTGCGCCAGAAAGGGGCTGTGGCTGAAAGTGGTAGGACTACCACTTTCAGCAACCTTTCCGGCCACGCTGCCAAGGTGAAGCAGGTACGCTAAGTCGTGCGTTTGGCGGAACTTAGTAAAGTACACCCCAGAGGATTCGAACCTCTAACCTTCGGTTCCGTAGACCGATGCTCTATCCAATTGAGCTAGGGGTGCTCGTAAAGTCGTTGACCCACCAGGACTGATGCCAGTTGCCACTTTTTTTCGCTTCGCGCAGGGTCCGATTCTACAACAATTCGCACGCGGTGCACAGATGGACTGTTGCGATCGGGATGGGATAGGGAATCGAAGTTCGGTCGCTTCGAAGGTCAATGTCAAATTGTATCGGAAGGGATGATATGGCGACCGCGACTTGCCAACTTTTGCTCGGTCCGTGAACATTGCCCGTTGGCGAAACGTGTATCCGGTCCAATCGAGCGAAGCAGGTCAATTCTGCTGCGACGTGAGCTCGAAATCAATCATGTTTTTGCGGCGACTTTCCACCTTGGCTGTCAGCCCCGACGTGGCAACCTCAAAGTATCTTTCGGCAATGAGCGGCTTGGGAGGCCTCGTGCCCGGCTTTGGCATGCCTCCTGAACCTGCCTCGCGCAGAACGACGGTCACTCGATGGTCTCCAACCACGGTGCCGTCGTCCACTCCATAGGTACTCAGCGCATAGCGGCCATCACTATCAGTGTTCCCCATCCCGACGCGTTGACCTGATACAGGCTGAAAGGTAACCGTGGCGCCACTTAACGGTTTCCCGTCATAGGTGACGGTTCCCACCACCTTTGCTAAATCGTGCTCACTTCCACAACCGGTCATCAAAAAGCAAATCGTCGCTGTGAGCCACAGGCGTAGGGCAGGCATTGCTGAAATCCTTTCAACTGGCAAACGCTGGATTGAAGCAAGTAGATGACGATTAATGGCCCAAGCCTTTGCTGTTGACTTCACCACCAGCACGACTTCCCAGCGCGTTGTAAGCCCGCATCTCCATGTTCTCTGCGAGAACATGAGCGGACCCGTCGGTCATCACAAATACGCAAACGCCCGGGTGATGAGATTGAAACCCGTGCGTTGGCCACCATCCCCGACTCATGTCCACGGACCCTACTTGTTCTGAACGTCGTACGTTGAAATTCATGGGAACACTTGTTCCATGGATGTTCCCAGTTGACATAGCCCAAAAATTATCGCAGGGGGTGGTCAGGCCAGAGGAGTGCCCAAACATAATGGTATGACTCGTTCCATCCGTCACGTTTCTGAGCCTTGCGCGCGAATCGTATTTTTCATTAGCCTTGTATGCGTTAATCCCGCCCAGGTAGTCAAAAATTCCACGATGATTTTCACCACCCCCCTGGGCTTCCCCCGATCTATGATCCAGGGCCTATGAGAAAATCTAGGTCTAGGGATCCGCTGGCTTGCCGTAGCGGAGAAGGTTGCTGAGGCGTAGCCGAAGCAACCTTTGCAGCGGAGGGAAG
>CAUZEA010000243.1:0-4043 GCA_963578605.1 Planctomycetota bacterium | reverse complement strand
CAGCGTGGACTGCCAGTGTGCCCTTACGATTAAATCCTGACCCCGTCTTCGAATACGCCTGCCATGAAGGGAACTATTCAATGCCAGTTATGTTGGGTGGGGCTCGGCTGGAGGAGCGGGAGGCCGCCGGGTGATCAGTAAGCTACTAGTTCGGTAAGATCAGGCAGGGAAGGCGGTTCAGTTTTGAAGGACTGAACCGCCGGTTTTGTGTACGGCAAAAAATGATGCAGGAGCGTCTAGGTCGTGACCGGCGGGACAAGTTGTTTCAGCGGCTGTTCCATGTCGCGCCCTGAGTGTCCCGTTCTTGAGCGGGTTCGTGGCGCTCAAGCATCTGACGGCGCACCACTCCACCGTAGACATTGCCGAGCGTATCGACACCGACGCCTTCAGCGCCGCTGTGTGCGAGGTCCATTGATTCAATATCTTCAAGAAAGTAATGCACTTGACCGGTTTTCGCACTGCCGATCCTGATACCCTTTTTCCACCCGGGATTGTCTGGACCCCATGATTCAGAATCCGCGACGTAGATCGTGTCGGTATGGTCGATATAAATGCCGCTCGGCCGTCCGAATTGTTGCCACTGATCGATATAGTTGCCGTCTTGGTCCAAAATCATGAGTCGGTTGTTGTCTCGATCGGCAATAAAGAGTCGACCCGTGGTATCGACGGCGATGGAATGCGGCGCACTGAGTTCCTGATGGCCTTGCCCGGTTAGTCCAAGGTGCGCGATAAATGTGCCGTCTGATGCATATTTTGAGATGCGTGAGCGAGGCCCGTTTTTAATATGGCCTTCAGTGATAAAAATGGTGCCATCTTGTGTCGTGACGACGTCGGTCGGTTCACGAAGTAGTCCTGGTTCATCGCCGGCAATGCCGGACCGACCAATCGTCATGAGAAGGTTGCCGTCGCTACTGAATTTCCGAACAAGATGCCCGCCTTCGGCGTCGTCTCGTCCGACGTCGGCTGTCCAGACATTTCCGTTGTGGTCCACATGGAGGCCATGAGGGAAAGCCATCAGTCCATCACCCCACTCCGCGAGTCGATTGCCTGTACGGGGGTCGACTTTTATAATCGGCGACTCCGTCGTGCGGCCCACACAGGAATTCGATTGACAGCGATGCAAGACGTACAAGTTTCCATCCGGTCCACCTTCGGCACCAATAACGGCTGCCCACTCGCCGTTGTTCCCAGGAGGTGGGTCGCCAAACGGTTCAACGCGTCGGTACGGATTCGGCCGGTCATTGCTGTTTGCAATTGGGCCGTAGGCCGCCACAAGTCGTTGTAGCAGCATGATGACCGTACTATCAAAACCCTCGTTTGTAATCGGTCGATTGATATTCGGATTTTGTCGAACGGGCGCGGTTCCGCCTGATTGCTGTGCATGCAGGTCGTGACCAATGAGTGGCACAGCGGCTATGCCGAATGTCAGTGCTACTCCAGTTGCGAGTGCGCGGGTCATTGTTACGTTCTCCTTGTGAATCTGAAATCTCACGGCGTCTTTGAATCGTATGATAGCCGTCGAGACGGGAAAAGAAGAACCCTATCTTCAGGCAGGTCTCACTCTTGTGTTCGCTGACTGTGAATAGACAGTGTGCGAAAGACAGCGATAATACGTGTATGAACTTATTCGTGGCTGTGGCACTGGTGGTGCGGCTGGTGCCTGCCTACGTTATGCGATTGTTCTGCTGGTCGGGCATGAAAATCAAGGCTTTCCCTATGCAACGCTCATTGCCGATGTTATTGGCTGCGTTGCTATTGGGGTGCTCTTATTTCTAATTGATCAGCGTGAATTCTTGAATGCGCATTGGCGGGCATTTCTGGTGACCGGCATACTGGGTTCCCTCACGACCTTCTCGACGTTTAGCTATGAGTCTTACACCCTTTGGATGTCTGGTGAACGATCACTTGCGGTAGCAGCGGTAAGTGTCAACGTCGTTGTGGGAATTGCTGCGGTTGCGTGTGGATGGACCGCGGCGTCCAGATTGTCTTGACGTTTCAGGCGCCCCGGGTTTTCCAGGAAGCCTTGGGCTTGCCCCGACGTATTTACGGAGCTGAACTTACCCACATTCCGGACTGTACGGTGCTGCCGCCAGCTGCGCCACCGGCCACGTACATCCGGTTTCCGATGATCGCTGCGGCAGGGGATGAGAGTGGTCTTGGGAGTTCGCCGACTTTCTGCCACGGGCCGCCTCTAGTGAGCCTCAGGATGTCAGGGTCTTGGGATTTCGTTCCGCCGGTTGGCGTGGTGTGACCGCCCACCATGTAGATGTTGCCGTCATGCACGAATGTGGCCCCCTCGGCATGGGAATGCCCCTTGGGAAGATCGGGGCCGCTGCTCCAGGTGTCAGTTACAGGGTCGTAGATGTCGGTGCGCGGCTGGTCCAGTTGCACGCTGTCGTGATGGAACTGACCACCAACGGCGTAAATCCTGCCATCGAATACCACGGTGGAAAACTGGTTGCGAGGTACCGGCATGGGAGCGGCGTGGGTCCAGGTAGCCGAACCCTGCATCCAGCCTTCCAGATCGAGCATCCAATGATCTCCGGAATCGGTGTCCCGGTCTGCCATGAGTCCGCCGAAGTAATGTAAATGACCATTGACCACGGCCAATCCTCCTCCGGCGCGCGGTTCGGGAAGAAGGGGTGCCGCCGTGTAGCGATCCAGGTCGACGTCGTAGCTCCACACTTCGGCAATGGCGTGACCCTTGTAACCATCCTTGAACCCGCCGGCAAACCATACAGTCCTGCCATCGAGCACCATGTTCATATGGGTGATCGCGCTGGGAAGTTCCTGAATCAGGGTCCAGCTGTTGTCAGATGGATCGAAGACCTCCGAGCGTTTGCTGGAGACCACCCCATCGGTATAGCCCCCGAAGATATAGAGTTTGTCATCCAGGACGACGACACCTGGCTCCCATTTCCCCACCGGCATATCTGGCAGAGCCTGCCAGGAACCTGGAGATTGAGCGAGACCGAGACCGAGACTTGTGCAGAGTAGGCACAGTACCGTTACGACGCAGAATTTGGTTGTGGAAATCTGACCTACGGGCTTGGCGGTTATCGCATTTATTTTCATTGTGAGTCTCCGGTGTCCTTACAGCCCAGCTATCCGCTGCAGGTAATAATAAACTTGGTCGAAACTCAGAAAAGGATTTTGAAGCGTATGCAGGTCTCATGTAAAACCATCACGCTGTTCCAGGCAACTTTGGCACTGTTACTAATGATTTTCTCAACTGGTTATGCTCAGCCTGCAGGCGAGACGGTCAATTACACGGACCCGCAAGCGGTAGCCGGTAAACTCACGTACGAGAGGAACTGTGCCTCCTGTCATGGGGTGAACCTGGAAGGTGCTGCGGTGGTGCCGAACCTGTCGGGTGACGTGTTCACCGCCAAATGGAGTGGTGCACCCCTTCAGGAGCTGGCGACTGCTCTTCGACAGATGCCTCCAGGAAATACAGACGGACTGAATGAGCGGACCTACGAGGAACTCGCAGCCTATATTTTGGCGTTCAACGGCATTTTAGCCGCGCCAGATGCAGCGGCGAACACTCTGATTTTCAAGGCTAACGGTCTGTTACCGGATATGACGGGGGGGCGGCATGCCCCAATCGTCACCAACATTACCAGCGGCGCTGCCGAGGTGTTGGAGAGACTGAGTCCGGTTACGGATGAGATGTTGAAAAATCCGCCCGCGGAAGACTGGCTGTTATGGCAGAACAGTTATGACAATCAGGGGTATAGCTCATTGGATCAGGTTAACCGGGAGACAGTCTCTGATTTGGTGCTGAGTTGGCGGATGCCACTCCAGATTGGCGAAAATAATCCTGGGCCGATCGTTCACGACGGCATCATGTTTTTCTTTACCTTCCCCGATACTGTGCTGGCCATCGATGCCAGGAATGGTTCCTTGCTGTGGCGCTACCAACATCAATCCGACGTGCGACCCAGTCAGAAGAAAGGCATCGCACTGCATGGCAGCCAGGTCTACGTCCCGACGTCAGACCTTCATGTGTTGGCGTTGGATGCGATGACCGGGGAACTGAT
>CAUZEA010000242.1:0-4087 GCA_963578605.1 Planctomycetota bacterium | reverse complement strand
ACTCCCACGAATCGCTACAGGAACAAAGTAACGCAAGTGACAACAAGAACAGAGTGACAACCAATACCGTGTGGCAGGTGGTCGCTCTCTGGCTGAGCCTGCATACCATGCAGGCCCACATTGTATGTGTATGAAAGTAGTCAACTTCCCGCCTAGAGGGAAGCTTGGGCAAGGCTCGTGGAAGGGGCGCGGCCCTGGGCTGACATCTAGCCCTCACTTTCGCGGCATTACGCAACCCGTACTCTTATGACGAGTGGTACAGGTTTTGAGGAGGCGGCGCGCCGATGGCGTTCGCTTCAGCAGCGGCGACGTTCTCAGTCCGGGCGAGTGGCGCCAAGAGCCGGCACCGTTGTGAGATAGCAGCCGATGTTGTTCACCCTGGAATACTGCTGGCCTCATGGGTCTCCACCGTGAACTGTTCGAATGTCACGGGAAAGCCGTCGCCTTTGGGGGCACAGGCCATGATGCCAACCTCCAGCCGAGGCACCTCTGTCAGAAAGGCCTGACGCACGGTTTCGAACTTCTTCCCGTCCAGCGAGTATGCTACCCGGAAGGTCTGCTCGTGACGATCGAGCTTCCACCAGAGGGCAACTGGCCTGGTGATCGGCATGACAGACCAGTCCGACCAATCCCTCGTCACAACCGCACTGGCCAGCTGTGCCCCGTCGACGTATTCGATGCCACATTTTAACCAGGTGGCCTGGTCGACTCGCGCCATAAGACCAGCCTGGTCATATTGACCGCAATATCGTCCGGAAATCTTGACCCGTGCGATGAAGTCACCCTCGACGGGTTGAAAATAAAAGTGCCCGTTGTCCCGGATACCGCCATCGTGCGTCTTGCGCCAAAAGTCGGTTCCCGCATCGACCTGCACATGAACGGTCCCTGGTTGTTGTTCCCACTCGGCAGGCTCGCCGCGCCACTGGCGCGTTGTGGTCGGTTTATCAGATCCAGTCGACATGAATAGAGGGCCTCCTAAACTTCAAACCACTTTGTCACCTAAGGTTCCAATTCCACCAACGTGGCATTGAAGGGGTGACTTTTCCTAGCGCAGTGTGGGCTTCTTCTCGTGCGGTGTGTCCGTTGGTGGGAATCGCGTTTGTGCCCGCTTTCTGGTTTTCATCAGGTGCGCGATCACCACCAGCACGACCAAAGCGGCAATGCCACCCACACCGTACCACTCGGTTTTATTCCACACGACCCAGCCGCTGGCAAACATGGCCGCCCCGGTGGCAAGCCCCATGACCAGGTTCACGAGCACACGGTTCAGTCCTGTGGGAAGATCGTCTCCCAGCAGGGTCTTGGAGTTCAGCATCAACAGGAAGGTAAGGTAGGCAATCGGCAGCAGCACCATTCCGAAGTTGGAAGTCACGATCGCCAGCCAGAATTTCGCCTTGCCACTCCACAAAAAGGGCCACAATATTCCGGTGCCCGCGGCCAGGCACCCGATACGGTGAACCCAGCCGGTAGGCGGTACGTTGAGAACCTCACAAACCACGAATCCTGAGATGAGCATCAAAATCGAGATCGTCGAGAGTGCCATCGCGGCCACGCCGAAACCGAAAATATAGTGGGCGAGCAGTCGGTTGTTGAAAAGTTTTTCCAGCGAGTGGGCGAGCGCTCCGGCATCTTGCTTCAGCTGGGCGGCAGCCAGTTTTTGTTCGGCGAGGCTCACCGGCCCCAGGTGTTGGGGACGCGCGTCGAGGGCCGCTTGATGACTGGCCTGTGATTTGAGGGGAACCACAAGCTGCCCCTGGACCAATTCCACGGCGGCCGGCAGCCTGCCGTGGAATTGATTGGCGGCGGCGATCGTGACGCAACTGGTGGCCAGTACGAAAGGGATGAACATCCCGGTCGAAAGGTCAAAGATCGAGAGACCGCGGAACTCGCGGGTCCATTTTTTGGCAAGCATCGAGTAAGGGAGCAGAAAGGTCATGTTGATCCCGACCGCGGTAGCCGCGGCGCTAATCATGACCTCGCGTTGCTGGTGGACGATCAGGTCGGTCCAATAGTGGCGGATCTGCTCGTTGGGCAGGGCAGCAATCATGGTTTGCAGCCCGGACGCCGGTTGCCCCAGTTGCCTGAGGTTAGGGACAAAGCCTGCCAGGACCTCTCGCCAGGTGAGTCCCTCGGCGGAAATGAAGATTCGGACCGCCACGGCCACAAAACAGACGACAATCAAGGCAACCACAACCTTGAGCAGCGCTTCGTAAACCTTAACCCCCCAACTACCGCTTCCGTAGCTCCACACGATGATCGTGGAAATGACCAGCACGGTAATCGAAACGGTCCATTTGCCCACCTCGCCCGCGAGCGGGCCGCCGTCGGCAAACAAGCCCGGCAGCAGGTTTTGTTCGGTCACCCCATAGAACAACGAGTACTGGGGGAGTGCCCACACCATGTTGGCTGCCATCGATGCCAACAGCCAGGCCCAACCCAGCACCGGGTTGATCTTCTGGGTGATGGCTCGAAAAGGTCGGTCGCCGGTCGAGAGGGTGACATAGCCAATAGCACTGAGCATGATGATGCCCAGAATCATCGCCACCGGCTGCAGCCATAGCATCGAGACTCCGGCGACAACGCCCAGGTAAAGACTGCTCGCCAGGGACCCGCCGCCAAGGGTCAGTGCGCTTTGCAACCAGCCAGGCCCCGAGAGTCGGACATAGGAGTCGAGCTTTGCGAGCCCGCCTTTCTGTTGGGCCTGGATCAGCAACTGGCGATCGGATTCAACTCTGGCAGAGGGTTCGGACATGCGGGCTGGCCTTCTGGTATGGTGGTATGCGTGGTATCAGCCATTTTCCGTGGGTCACTCAATTTTCCAGCTCAAAGTGTATACGAACCCAGGTGCGGATAGCGCCCCCAAACCCAGTTCTCGTTCAAGTGATTCGGCCTTTCGTGCGGATTTGCGAATGCATGGAGGGCAAAGTCTGTTCATCGAAGAGGGTCAGGGAAAGGCATGCCTGCTCCTGCCGGAACGCCAGGTGCTGGTGATGATTTAATGCGCGGGGCCTGCGATTGTTGCCAACCGTCATTTGCCCTGACGCGGTTTTACCTCCAGCAGGTACATCACCATGGCATGTTCATCCTGTAACGTAAAATGATAGGCATCAGAACTTTCCTCGACGCGTTGAATCTGCGCAAGATTCTCCCGGAAGGTCGGGCTGAATTCGTACAAATTGAAATCAATCACGCGGCATTCAAGGCCCGCCTCGTGGCACAGTTGGGCCGTTTGCTTCTGGCTTAGCAGCGAGATCTGCATGAGGTACGCAACACCATCATCCTCCAGGGCCTCGGGCAGAAGGCTGAGGAGGTGGTCGAAGAGGTTGCGGCCCCAGTAATCAACAGGGCGGTGGCCGCTTAATTTCCCGACGGGGTCTGTCGGCATCTGATAGAGGCTGGCCACAATCACGTCGTAACGCATTTCCGTTTCAAAAGCATACAGGTCAACGACTTCGCCGCGCACCCGGTCCGCAACACCGTTGCGAAAAGCGTTGGTCATCGTGTTGGCGACGGCTGCCTTTTGAATATCGATCGCCGTTACATGTTCGGCGCCGTTTAATGCCAACTGGGCGGTGAGGATCCCGGCTCCGCATCCGACATCCAGGCATCGCTTGCCCCGCCCCAGACCCGTGTTGAAGAGCATCTTCCAAAGCAGGTAACTGCCCTGCGTGGGAACGAAGACTTCCGGGTCGCATACCAGTTCCGGCAGTGGTAGTGGAAATAGACTACGGTCTTCGTGGTCTTTCCATGCTGCTAGGTCAGATGTTTCAACTGTTTCATAAAGATGTTCGACCTGCGGGCGAGTGACCGGTTCAGCCTCTGCCAGGCCATCAGCAATCGGTGCATTGGGCCTGGTCTCAGCGAGCGCCTGGGACAACGCCCGAATGTGTTCAGGACCGACTCCGCAACACCCGCCCAGGATTTGCGCTCCCTCGGCCCTCCAGATCAGGGCCGTGTCGGCGTAGTCCTCGGGAGTCACACCGTGATCCAGTTTCCATTGGGGATCAAGGTAGCGACCGAGGTTGGGATAGGCGCCGAGAGGCAGGTCCGTGAAATCACGCAGCCAGGGTATCGTTCCGGATACCAT
>CAUZEA010000241.1:0-4175 GCA_963578605.1 Planctomycetota bacterium | reverse complement strand
GTGCCAGCGAAGCTCTATTCGATGACGGATGATGTCGATATTCGAGTGAGATATCAATTGGCGTTTTCGCTTGGAGCATATTCTGGCTCGAATCGCAACAAAGCCCTTGCCGAGTTAATTCAGCGTGATGGATCAGACCAGTGGATGCGCGCCGCCGTGCAAAGCTCTCTCATGCAAGGTGCAGGTGACGTGTTCGCTAGACTTTCATCGAATGATCGATTTCGCCAAAGCAAACCGGCGAACATTGTGTTGCAGACTCTGGCGGCGCAAATCGGCGTTCAGAATCAGAAGAGCGACATCGCCGTTCTGTTGAATTCGTTGCCGTCGTTTCCGGACCAGGAGATGACGGTTAGGCAATCGACCATACGTGCTTTTTTGAGTAGCGCATCAAAGGAAGTTCGGCAAAGATTGTCTGCGTCAGACTCGGAAAAACTGAGTCGTTACTTGACCGATCTTCTGCAGGAGGCACGCATTACATGCGTGGACAACGATGCCAACACAAAAGATCGAGTCACGGCGATTCGCACACTGGCACTTGTCGACTTATGCGAATTGGAGATTGAGAAGCTGTTTAGCGTGCTGCTTGATCTGCGGCAGCCGCAACCGATTCAGTCGGCGGCGATCGAAACGCTGGGCGAATTCGACGAAACGATTGTGACAGCGATCTTGCTAAAACAATGGTCGGGCTTAAGTCCGCAACTTCGCTCACAAGCCGCTGAGACTCTACTGTCGCGATCTGGTTGGACACTGACCTTCTTGGATGCGATCGAGAAGGGACAGCTTGCCCGCAGCGACCTCTCATCGTCGCGGATCTCAATGCTACGCGGCCATCGTGACCAGCGGATTCAACAACTCGCAATTAGGTTATTTGCGAATTCCGGATCAACAGGGCGGCAAGACGTTGTGAACGACTATCAAGCGGCGTTAAAAATGAATGGAGTCGCAGGACGCGGAAAATTCGTGTTCACAAAGAACTGTTCAGCCTGCCACAAATTGCAGGGCGTTGGAAAAGAGTTGGGTGCTGATCTGAACGGAATAAGCAACAAAAGTCCCGAAGCCATCTTGGTCAACATCCTTGATCCTAATCGAGAAGTGAAACCGAAATTCTTGAATTACGTCCTTTCCACTACCGACGGTCGCACTCACTTGGGTATGATCGTTGAGGAGACAGCCACCAGTATTCGTCTTCAACGACATGATGGCACACGGGTGACGGTGCTGCGAATCCACATCGACAAGCTTCACAGCACTAATTTGTCGTTCATGCCGGAAGGGATCGAAAAGCAGATCGATCCTCGAGCGATGGCCGATCTGTTGGTGTATCTCGCCTCGATCCATTGAATCCCATGCCGCAACTTGTCACTTCCTCGGTCGGATTGGTTCATTATCTTCCAATCTTCACGACGTTCTTTGCCGCCGTATTTTTCCTCCAGTTGCTGCAACACTACGTGATTCACAAATCGAAGGCCCACGTGCTTTGGTGGACCGCAGGGGTCTTCGTGTTTGGGCTGGGGACCGCTTTAGAGAGTTCAATTACGTTGTTCGGCAACACGGTTTGGCTGAACAAAGGTTGGTACATCGCGGGTGCGATACTTGGCGCGTACCCGCTGGCGCAAGGGACAGTTTTTTTGCTGTTGAAGCGAAGGGACGCAATCGTTCTAACCTTGATCACACTTCCACTAATATTCTGTCCGATTGTATTGGTGGTTTTGTCACCAATTCACGCGGACGCGTTGGAGAGCCACCGACCGAGCGGCGCGATTCTCGCCTGGTCGTGGATTCGACTCATGACCTTGCCAGTCAACCTATACGCGGTAACGTTCTTGATCGGTGGTGCAATTTTCAGCGCGATAAGATACTCGGCCCAACGTGAATCAGGCGATGGATCAAGAGCGGTCGGCAATACGCTCATTGCTGTGGGAGCAATTCTACCGGGAATCGGCGGTGGCATGGCCAAGGCCGGTATTGTTGAGGCACTTTATGTTGGAGAACTGATCGGGCTGATTCTCATTTGGTGGGGTTACAGAACTTGCGTAGGTGCACCAAAGGGATCGAACGATTCGCGGGAATGGGGCTCTGCCGTTTGAGCCTGTTGCTCTGTTTCCGTTCGCTGTTGTCTTAGCGCAGCGTCATACGCTAGCTTTTGATCGACATTGAGTAACGTGACCTGGGCGCTGGCTATCTCATTTAGAATTCGCTCGGCCAGTTCCGCTTGGTGACCTATTTGAAACGTGCGCAAAAACACTGTCTGTCGTTCCGCCGCTGCTTCGATCACGTCCAGATTCGGACCTGGCTTGTCCCATGAAATGAAACGAGCAAACTCTCTGCCGTTCGAGGAAGGCGGTGGAGCGTGAAAGTGCGACGAATCTGAAACGGCGCGAACCTGACCGGCGCGGACCTGAGTCACACGAAACTGGGAAGCACGAACCTAGCCAATGCGAAACTGACGGGCGCGAACCTGGCCTACGCAAACCTGTGGGCCGCAAACCTGGACGGCGCGCAGGATCTCGACTCGACCTCCGGCAGCCCCAACTATTTTCCCAACACAAAGCTCCCCCCCGGCTTCAAGCCGGTTGCCCGAGGCTGGACCTCGACACCTTTTTGCGACTTTAGCGGTGACGCGGATTGCGATGTGCAAGATCTCGACCTTCTGATGTCTGACCTGGAAGAGGTCGATCTTCTGACCCCTGGCGAACCGGACAGTTCCTGCTCGGGCACGTTGATCAGCCCGACCTTCGTCCTGACCGCCGCTCACTGTGCCTACCATAACTCCTCCGGTCAACCGTTGGGCGATATCGATGGAACGTTCGAGGTCGGCGGTAAAAGCTATGCGACTCCAAAGGTAACCGTGCACCCGAATTACGCAGGAGGAGGATCATTAGGAAACGAGGCAAGTCACGACATTGCCCTTTTTGAACTGAGCCAAGCGGTAACTGGCATTACTCCCAGTCCGATCTTTACCGGCACGCCGCACGTCGGGGATGTATTGACGCTGGTCGGTTTTGGCCAGGGAGGGACTGGGGATACGGGTGGTCTTAGCGACTTCGGCACCAAACGCATGGGCACAACACCCATCGACGGCATTAACAGCACCTTAATTTGGTGGAATTTTGACAACAACACGGAAAGCAGCAATTTTCACGGAGATAGTGGCGGTCCAGCCTTTCTGCTGGTCAATGGTGACTACCAGGTGGCCGGTGTGACTTCCGGAGGAGATGAAGACTTCGGGGGCGAATATGGTACCTCCGCCTTCGATACACGAGTCGACTTCTACGAGAACTGGATTGCACAGCATGTCGAACTTGACGAGGCGCCTGATGGTAGCGGACCAAGGATTTCCGTACCCCGGATTATCAACGGCACACCCATCGACTCAAGCGTTTTTCCTTCCGTCGGGAAGGTTCTCTACCGTTTCACACGTTACAGTGACCCCCACGATCTAAATTCCGATGGCACCGGTAACTTGTTAGACATCACGGAGTGGCTCTCACAGGCGGCCACCGCAAATGGTTACGGCTCACCTTATCTGCCGGGTGATACGGATTTGGACCGCGACGTGGACCTGAGCGACTACAACAAGCTGGCCACCAACTTCGATCCGGTCGGTTTCCAGGGAGAACAATGGCAACTTTGACGCGGACAACGACGTTGACCTGAGTGACTACAATGCGCTGGCAGCCGGTTTCAACCCCGCCGGTTCTGGAGCCGCAGTGGCTCCAGAACCGAGTTCGATCGTTCTAGTGATCGCGGGACTCCTGGCTGCCGCAGGTGCTGGCGGTTGGCGTCATTGATCCCGAGGGGGGGGTGAGAAGAGGACTCTCCGGCGCAAGGTGTTTTTCACGTGTTACGCTGCACACATCCGGTGGATTGCCGTACACCGGGCTGGAGTTAAATCGGGTCATGCCTGCCTTTGACCCTTATTACAAGTGGCTGGGGAACACACCCACGGTCGCCCACAAGCATTACCTGACAGTGACGGACGAACACTTCGCGACGGCCACCACAATTGGGGACAAACGGGGGACGCAGACGCCCGTTTTGTGTCGCAGCGACTCGCAAGAGAAAACCCGCACTGTCCATCAAGTGCCGGAATACGCGAGTTTTTCGGAAGTTGTGGGTATCCTTGAAAACGCCCAAGTAGCGGAGGAGGGACTCGAACCCCCGACACGCGGATT
>CAUZEA010000240.1:0-4207 GCA_963578605.1 Planctomycetota bacterium | reverse complement strand
TTTCTTACCTCGTGGCATCGCTTGCCCTCCTTGAAATGCGTCCTGACACCCCGATTGTCTATCAGGGCGTGGACTCGTTTAAGGGGGCTGGGTCAACCCAGGGCTGGCAGCAGGACGACCTTTTCACTCGACGTACCCCCGGTCAAACTTCGCCCCGGCTACGCCGGGCAAGGGGTAAAGTGGTTAAGGTGATAAGGGGATAGTTCTGGCCAAACGAAAACCAATATTGTGGTTACGGGTGACCGGTTGGTTGTTGTAGCGACTGGCAGCACGAACGTCCTCCGGTCGATTGGCGAACGCCCCGCCACGCAACACACGGCGACTGCCCGACGCCGAACCTGTCGGGTCGCTCACCCCCTGCAGGCTCTTATAAGGGCCGTACCTGTCCTGGCACCACTCCCTCACGTTGCCGTGCATGTCAAAAAGGCCCCACGCGTTGGGTTTCTTCTCGCCGACCGGATGTGTACTGCTCGAGTTGCCGCTGTACCATGCGTACTCGCCAAGCTGGGAAACGTCATCGCCAAAACTGTAAGCGGTAGTCGTTCCTGCGCGACATGCGTATTCCCACTCGGCCTCGGTTGGCAGGCGGTATTCCACGCCTTCTTGCTTACTGAGCTTGCGGTAAAACGCTACCGCATCGTTCCAACTGACGTTATCCACCGGCCACTGCGATGTGTCGATTCCAGGGTCTTTTAAAACCCCCCACTGCGATAATGGGTTGAAGAAACTCGGATTATTACCCATCACCTGCTCGTACTGATCTTGCGTCACTTCATGCACGCTCAAATAAAACGGTTTTGTGATTTCCACCCGATGTTGGGTTTCCTCGTCCCTGCGTCCAGGTTCCGACGCAGGGCTACCCATCGTAAACTCACCCGGCGGGATTAGGTTGAATTTCATGCCAATGGAATTTGTGATTTGGACAGGTGCGCCAAGGTGGTCTGCCCATGCTTTCTGAAGGGCCTTGGCTTGATCGCTATCAAGCGGGGCAACGGCCGGTGGTGGTGCAGAAGCTATGGGTGCCCCGCACTTCACGCAGTGCTTAGCCCGCTTCGATATCATGTTTCCGCAATCGGGGCACTCGATTAGCTTTGTAGAAGCGGCAGGCGGTGGCGGCGGATCTGCCCCACACCCAACAAGGCACAACAAAACCAAGGCTATCCACAAATACGGCAAGCGGTTCATCGTCCCCCCCGTGTAAACGCTTTTACATCGGCCATATCCAGCGGGTTCTATCCTACCTTGCCGGGAATACGTCATCCACCGGCAGGAGCCGGGTACTGGGTACCGCGTCGCCCCGCTACCCAACCGACACCGCGACTACATGCTAGTGTAGGATACCGGCCCAACTGATTCAGAGTCAGTTAGTCTGGCCATCCTCCACCCGATGCAGATCAACACGGGTGAAAAGCTGCGATGATCCACCGCTATACGGCCTGCACAGGCCATTACCCGCACCGCACTCGAAGCGGCACGGCTACCAGGGCCAAGAGGGCTAAGAGGAGGGTGGTGGGTTCTGGGACGTGGTCTGCCCCGGAACCACTGGCTGTAGACTGGCCGAAATGATATTTCCAGGTTCGGTAATCGATATGGTCGCCCCCGTTATCCTGCCACACGGTGTAATCGGCTGCATCGATACTGCCGTCCTGGTTGTAGTCACCCGCAACGGGAGGTGCCACACCCACGTTCAGCATCAAGTCGGTCCCATTGGAAACCAGCAGTGAGAAACTTCCCACACCTGTCCCCGTGAGATTTGGCAATCCGTTGGGTGTGTCGATCCCGCCAGCCGCGGTCAGCAAGGTGACGTTTTCGGCGGGGATAAATCCCGCCAACAAGTCGACATTCACCGTGCCGTCCAAACTGACGGCACCAGTCAGGTTCAAGACATCCGACTGACCGGTCTGCCCGCCGTTGATGTCGAAGTCCAGCGTGTCGGTACTGGTCAAGGCACCCGCGATTGGCGTCTCGCCAGCCGTCCCCAACGTACCGGCGTTGGAGATCGAGCCACCACCTACCGTATCAATTACGCTGTGGTCAATATTGACCACACCGCTGGTGTTCAACACCTTCCCGCCCAGATCGATCGGACCACTTAAGCCCAACCCGGCACCACCGTCGACACTCGTGTTATCGACAAGAGTCACCCCGACTTTAAGTTCATGGCTGCCGCCATTGTTCACAATAGTCGGGTCGGCAAGCTCGCTGGTGGCCTGAAAGTTGAGGCTCCCGGTGCCACCGAGGATGAAACTGTGGGTAGCGTTGTTAAACTCAAGCCCGTTGACTGTCTCCGATCCGGCAATGACGACCGTGGTGGGAACAGTCACGCTCGAGTCGTCAAACACTGCCGTAACTTCCGCAGTGTTCGGTGGCGCGAAGATTGGTTCGGTCCAATTCATGCCGGTACTCCAATCTCCAAAACCGACCTGTCCGGCGGCCTCGTTACCAACCCAGGTGTGCGAGGACGGCGCTTCCGCTGCGCCACTGCGGCTCAACGACAAATTGTCGATCAGCATGTCAGCGCCCCTGGAAATCGTGAACCAGATTTGTCCAATGGTGCCATTCCCGCGTATGGTGCCATTGAGCGGATAGGAGTTTGTGTGGGTAACCTCGTTCCCGGCGCGCCCCATGGTTATTTCGCTGGACCCAATGACATTCCGAAACGAGAAATGCTCCCACGTATTCGGCGTGGCAATGAGTCCTGAAGGTGTTCGCTCAACAGCGGTGTTTCGGTAGCATATTTCATTCGTGGCGGCACCGGGGCACCAACCGGTCTGACCGTTGATGGGAAATTCATACTGGAAGCCGCCCCTTCCTTCAACGGGGTTACTGTTGTCCAGCAGGAAAGGTTGGGGAAATCCCCCAATGTAGTATTGGTCCCACTCCAGCAAGACCTCTGTTCCCGGCAAGAACTGATTGTAGACCGCTTCGTCAAGATCCAGGATCGAGTCCCGTGCCGGATCGGCAACTCGCAGGTAGTTGCTGCCACCGTTGGAAGCGGGCGGCGCAGGCCCGAGGAAGGCATCTTGTATGACTCCCGGATCCTCGCTGACACCAGCGCCACCACCGTCCTGCCAGGTCCCACCGGTTGTAGTTAACATGTCGACGGTCGAACCGGCCACAACACCCTCGAAGTCTTCAAACACCATCTGGGTAAGTTGCGCCTCGGCCGAAGCGGTGAAGATGAACACAAGGAAACTTAATCCGAAAACCCGTCGCAAAGTGGTCGTCGTGTGCATTAGTGACCCCCTCCGTTTTGTGAAACACGCAGTCGAACTTGGCACGAGCATGCGCGGCGCGAAAGCGGCGATCAGAAACAGCGTAACCAGACGCATTAGTGGACTCCATCGAAAAGGGACCTCCTGCGGAATACCACTGGCCAGTATGCCCCGCCCCGAGGGCGGGGGCAAGGTTTTGCCCGCAGCCCCTATGGGGTCGCGAGGTACTTAGAATGTGTCCTCTATAGTGCCCACCCTTCTGGGGTGTGCCATCTACTCTCGCGGATCACACGGCACGCCTTAGGGGCGTGCCAAGGAAGGCCATTAACACCAGAAGCAGAGTAGTCGGTTCGGGTACACGTGTGTTTGAAGACGCGGTGGTAACCACACCACCATAAGCATCTTTCCAGAGCAGGTAGTCCTTGTATCCGATGTACTCATCACCATCGCCATCGTATCCTGGTGGCACGAGTGGTCCCATCTGAGCACGCCAGACCGTGTAGTCGGCGGCGTCAACAATGCCATCGTCGTTATAGTCGGCAGCAGACAGATCAGGGGGTTCTGGGAAACCAGCAGTGATCCCCATTTCCGATGGGGTCATGCCATTAGCCCACTCGGGCACATTGTCCCTCAGATGCTGACGAGTGGGAGACGAACGCCCATCGAAACCAGCGTAATGGGCCTGGTTGTGATAAGCATTTTAGAACCATTCGGGATTGGCCAAATGCGGCGGTTGCTTGTCATCTCCTCTACGGCCACGAGCGGGCTGGGCAAAACGCCACAGAAAAATAGACCATGAATGATGGTCGCACGATGCATACTAATGAACCGACGGATTGAACTGATCTGGAGGTTGATTATAGGTCCGAGTCATTGCAGTGATCGATCTTTGGATTCGTCCTGTGTGACCTCCCCGACATGGTCACCACAACCAGCATCGCAACGAGCACGCTGGTGGACGTCGCCGGCTCGGGAATGATATAGGTCACGGT
>CAUZEA010000239.1:0-4221 GCA_963578605.1 Planctomycetota bacterium | reverse complement strand
CATGTGAACATCTCGCCGTCGGAGTTGAACGCCACGTCCATCTGGTTCCGGAAACCGCCCGCCAGCACCTCCCACGACTGTCCGTCCTTGTCCGTGCGCAGGATGTATCCCACGCGATCGTCTTGGCTCTCGTCGGCGGGGTTGGGAAGCAGCCAGTCCTTTTGCGGGTTGCGAAACGGCGAGGCGGGTGACAGGCCATCGGGAAACGCTGTGTCATTACCCATCACCAGATACAGCAACCCGCCCGGCCCCAGCGTGATCTGATTCGGTCCGTGTCCAAACCGACTGCGGTAGTCTAACTTCTTCAAGACCGTTCGGTCCTCGAACCGCCCGTCGCCGTCCGCGTCCCGCAGGCGCCAGAATTCCTGGCTGTCGGTCGCGTTCACGTACAGAGCCCCGTACGCAAACAACACGCCGCGGCAATGTTTGAGGGTGTCATCGATTTTCTCAAATGCGACCTCCCCCGTCTCGCCCAGTGTCAACCGGGCCAGGCCGACACTGTCCAGCCCCACGATGATCCTTCCGCGGTCATCGAAGGTCATGCTGATCCAAGAGTCTTCACCCTGTGCCGCCGAGCGTACCAGTTCCGCCCGGAAGCCCTCGCGCACGGTCAGCTCTTTCGCTGGCGTCGCCTGTTTTTCCTGGGCCAGCGCCGGCAAAGCCATCAGGGAGACTAGAAACAAAAGTCGAGCCATCATAGATATGCACCAGCGTTGATCACTTGCTACCCGGGCAGACCACCCGACCATCCCACCTGGCGTAAGCTGACAGGAATTCTAATCCCGGCTGATTCGACCTTGCCTCCCAAACGCGTTATGATTTTATCCTGTAATTGGTCGGGAAGCAAGAATTATGGATTTCCCATGAACGATTCATCTTTTGCTTCGGTCTTGCTCAGCTCGGTCCAACGTGTTTGTTAGCTGGCCAGTCGCCGCTGGAAGTGTTCGGGGAAATCGCTTCTACAACGGCTGAGCAATACTGGGATCTCCACGGCAGTAACCTAGATCTTGCCGCGGATTGCGCTTGCCGTGTTGTCAAGCTCGCGATGTAAACGAGGGATCACTTTTCGCCGGATATTACTTCGGCAATATTTCTCGCATGATCCCGCACGCGTGCGTACGCATTGAGTGCGCCCAGATAGGCCACACTCACTTCCGGTCGGCTATCCCCGCTCGAGAGATCGTCCAGGTGTTTGCGCCTGAGTGCCTTGAGCAGATCGCGTACCCGCTTTGAGATCATGTCCAGCTTGGTAATTACCGCGGTATTATGGTGCTTGAGTGAATCATTGACCGTCTCAAGTTGCTGCTCCAGGAGCTCGTGCAACTCGAGTAGATTGTTTCTTTGCTCCGTGGTAAATCGAAGTTCGGCCTCACGTAGTTTACGGTCGAACTTTTCGAGGTTGGCCAGGTAGTCACTTACAGATTCATACTCGTCCGCCATCCGCAGTTGGCGTCGTGCCTCTTCGGCAGCCGCGTGAGGAACGTTTCCTGACAAAAGTGATGTAATAAAGACGGCAATCTCATCCTGGACTGAATCAAGCACACGCTCGCGATGATTCAACCTCTCGGCCAAGGAGCGATCGCGATCGTCTTGAGCATAAAGGGTCTTGAGCCAGCCCATCATCTTGGCGCAGCCGTCCCCCATCTTTTCGATCTCTTTTTGCGATTGCTCAATCGCCAGCAAGGGGGTGTCAAGGATCCGGACATCGAGATCCGTCAGGTGCGGTTTCTCCTTGTATGCCTTTGCCGGTACGAATTTCTCTAGCAGTTTTACGAACAGCGACAAGAAGGGAAAAAACAGTAGCATGTTGGCGATGTTGAATATCGAGTGCGTCGCTGCGATCGTGGCGGTGGTATCGTAGGTCTGCTTACCATCCACCATGATGACTTTCGTGACATCCACGCCAACGACCCACTGCACAAGCTCGATGTACCACTGGAAAATTGCCGTGATCCAGAAGACACCGACCAGGTTGAAGATGATGTGGAAATAAGCGGCGCGGCGTGCGTTGGTGGTCGCTCCGAGTGAGGCAAGATAGGCCGTGATTGTCGTACCAATGTTTTCGCCGAGGACCAAGGCAGCCGCAGTGGGATAGTTGATCACGCCCTGCGAAGCCAATGAGATCGTGATCCCAAGGGTCGCCGAAGACGATTGGACCATTGTGGTGAGCAAGCAACCGATGAGTGCACAACCCAGGACTCCCGGGTAATCTTTGGCCTGGAAAGTCTGGAACCAACTTTCGAAGCTCGGATGCTCTTTGATCAGGCTGCAGGCATCTTTCATGAGTTCGAGGCCAAAGAAGATCATACCGATCCCCATGATTGCCATGGACCAGAACCGCCAACGATCGCCTTTGGAAAAAAGATAAACAATGGCTGCGATCCCCAGGAGCGGCAGGCCATACTTGCCGATTTTCAGCACGAGAATCCAGCCGGTAATGGTGGTGCCGATGTTGGCCCCCATAATCACGCCCAGAGCTTGGGCAAGCTGCATGACCCCACTATTGACGAAGCCGACGACCATGACCGTCGTGATCGAACTCGATTGAACCACGCAGGTGAGGATCACCCCGACACAGGTTGCCAGAAACCGGTTATTGGTCGCGAGGCTAATCATCCTGCGCAGGCGTGAACCGGCGACAGCTTGCATGCCGTCCGACATCGACTTCATGCCGAGCAGAAAGATGCCCAGGCCGCCGATAAGTGTAAAGATCAGCTTGGTGAAGACTGCCAGTTCCACGTCAAGTAATCCTCCCTCTGAAAGTTCAGTGTCGGCACGGTAAGGCTGCGGTCGGCACGGTAAGGCTGCGACTGAAAAACGATTCAAGCAGCATGACATCGGAATCGAGAATTGCAAGTCAAGCAACCCCCGGAACCGCGCTCTATCCACATCTCAAGCCATTTCCCCATCAACAAGGGGGAGTCCCCAAAGGCCTTTAGACCTGAAATCGAACGGCTTTCACGGGCTTGCATTTTTGCTTTTTTCCCAGTAATTCTCGAACGCGGGGCTGATAGGAATGCTAATCCCAGTAGATTTCACCTTATCCCCCAAACGCGGTATGACTTTATCCTGGTAGTAGTCGGGAAGCAAGAATCATGTTGGATTTCCCGTGAATGATTCAGCTTTTGCCCTGGGCTCGCTCACCTCGGCCCGGGCCGGTGGGTGGTCCACGGGATTTGGGTAGCGTGCGGATCGTCCCTTCCCAGAGATTTCAGTGACACAAGGTCAGCATGATCAACATGGCCCATCGCGACACGGAACCAGCACGCGCATCTCCGCTGGCGGACCGTTCCGCACCGAGCGGTCGATGGGCAGTTGGTCGTCCAAGTGTTTGGCCTTTTTGAGCTTTGCTCGCATGCCCTGCTGCCGGTGCGAGTACCAGCCGTAATAGCGGACAAGTGGGTCGTTTGGTTCTGCGGGGGGGCCGGGATTGTAGCTTCAAGAGTCCCGAATCTTGATGAGTTAATCGGACAAGCTGGATCGGGCATTCGATGATTCACGGATCCGTGGGCGGCCACGGCCACCCCGGGCTCCTTTCCGCCTTGAATCATCCGTTCCTCCTCGTAGAATCATTTCTGTCCGCGGAAATCAAATTTCCTATCCTTTCTTCCGACCGGTACTCGTTGTCGTCGTTGGGTCGTTGGGTCGCTGGGCCGCTACCTCCACCCGGGCCAGGTCGGGATCAACCCCCATCGCCGCCAGCGCTTCCCCCAGGGCATAAACCTCTCCGAAAGAATCCTCAACCGATCCGTGATTAGCTTCGCCCTGGCAAGTTTTGCCGGGCACATCGCGGTAACCGTCCGGATGCGCGTGCCCACACGAATGGTGGTGGTAACCTAGCTGATGGCCATTTTCAATCCACGACTTGAGTTGGTCGATTCTGCTCACCCCGTCATAAGTTCCGTCAACAAGTCCAACCCAACTTGAACTCATCAGCAGAGTCAACTTGTGACCGTGCAGGTCAGCCGCTTCGACAAATTCTGCCAACCTCTCCCAATGCTCTGGGGTAGCATTTTCGACCGTGCCATTGGCGTAGTTGGGGTCAAGGTGCAAAGCCAACATGGCGCTTGGGCCTACTGGCGTTTGAGAGACATCCTCGACTGCCGACACCACCACTGCCGTCGGCGGAACTGTCAGGCTACCGGCGTTGACCGTGGTCAGCTCGCCTGTCTCGCTGTCAACCTGGTAGAGCGCGCCACTCTGCTCCGCCGAGAAGTCGAT
>CAUZEA010000238.1:0-4273 GCA_963578605.1 Planctomycetota bacterium | reverse complement strand
AAGCTTCTCAATAATCTGCTTGGTCGTGTGTCGGTTCTTCTTCATCTGAGGAAATCCTTTCCGGGCTACGCCCGGATGCGATTCTCTCATAGACCTGGATCAGTTAAAGGGGGGAAGCCCAGAACGTGTGGACCAAATCCGTGATGTTCTCCTGGTACCTGGTGGGCAAAGCGTTCCAAAGTGCTCCGGCGTTGCCTTCGGTCAGTTGGGTCTGCAGAGTTGTGACCGTCTCAATGGGGGTGAAGTTTTCGAACTTCGGTCCGGTGTCGGCCGTATGCCCGGTGCCGCTCGTATACCCAGTGTCGCCCCCACGACAGCCCATCAGGCCAACGCACCCGACGAGCATCGCCAGGCATCCGCATTGTTGAAGCTTTTTCATTGCATGTCCCTTTGTGTGTCCTGAGGAGGGCCATCCTTGGTACGCCCAAATCCGCAGGATCGACTGGTAAACAACCTGATGGTAAACGCGCCAATCATGTTCATCCTATGAAACAAGACCGGTCTTTTTTATCAGCTTTAGGGCCCCTTCTGAATGTAGAAAATGAAAAGAATGAGTCTTTCACCAAGACAAATAGACGAGAACATTCCCCGCACCAAGGCAACACACCAGGGCAACCATGGGTCACGTGTTGGGCGTGGACCCTGATTGGCTCGTCTCGGCATCGCCTGCCGGTGCCCGCTGCTGGGCGATTGTCGAGGCACCCGACGAGCGGGCGGGCAACCAGATCGCCGTAATGATCAGGCCGATGAAGGCAGAGCCGGCTGCGAACATGTACGCAAAGCTCTGCCCCTCGACAAAGGCCTGTTTCGCGAAGCCGATCACGTCGTTCACATACTCGGCCGGGGCGCCCTGGGCACGGGCCTTCTCGCTGAGCTTGACCGCCACATCGACCGATGTCTCGAGCGTGACGCGAAAGGGAGCGATGTGCTCCTGGACCTTTGCGGGCAGCGTGTCGAGCGACCCATCCAGCTTCGTCGCATACTCTTTCGACAGGATGGCGCCGAGGACTGCCACGCCAAGCGTGCCACCCACCTGGCGCGTCGCGTCGTTCGTCGCCGAGCCAACGCCGGCCTTTTCGGGCGGCAGCGCGCCCATAATCGAGTTTGTGGCAGGTGTCATCGCCATGCCAATTGCAGTGCCGATCAACCCAATCGAGATTGCCACATACCAGTAAGCGGTGTCGACTTCGAAAAATGAGTTCATCATGAACCCCACAACCATTGCCGCGAGCCCGACGGCGACCGTCAGTTTCGACCCGATTCTCATGTCGACCCGCGCCGATACCAGGGCAAAGATCACGATCGCCAGCGAGAGGGGCAGCGTACGCAGACCGGCCTCCAACGGTGAAAAGTCCTGCACGTACTGCAGGTACTGCGTAAATACATACATACCACCCATCAACGAAAAGAAGATGAGTCCAATCGCCACACTTGCGGCAGTAAATCGCATATTCTTGAACAGCCGGACTTCGAGCATCGGGTGGTCGCTGTGGCGCTCCCAGAACGTAAAAACCACGAGGGTCACAAACCCTCCCAATAGCGGGCCGAGGACGATCGGGTCGGTCCAGCCAGCCGAGGCAGTCGACGACTGGATGATCCCGAACACCACCCCAAACAAACCGGCCGTCGAAAGCAAGCCGCCCACAACATCGAGCTTCGGGGCGTTTGGATCCTTCGACGGGGGAATCAAGAAAGCCCCGAGAATCAACGCTACGAGTACGATCGGCACGTTGATCCAAAAAACAGGCTTCCAGGTGTTGAACACCGCGATCAAACCGCCACCGACAACCGGGCCAAGCGCCACGCCCGCACCGGTGACCGCGGCCCAAATTCCGATCGCACGCTCGCGCTCGACCTCATCGTCGAAGACATTCATCAGGATCGACAACGTCGCAGGCATGATCGCTGCGCCGCCCAGTCCCTGAATAACGCGCGTCGCGATCAACTGACCCGGCGTCTGGGTAAAACCCGAGAGCAACGAGAACGTGCCGAATACGACAAGCCCGCCGACCAGCAGGCGATTGCGACCAAAACGGTCACCGAGCGTTCCCATCGTGAGCAGCATGGCGGCGAACACCAGGATGTACCCATCGACGATCCACAGCAGATCGGTGTTCGAAGCGTTCAGGTCGTTCTGGATTGTCGGCAGCGCGACATTCAGCACCGTGTTGTCGATAGCAATGACCACGAGGCTCGTGCAGAGCGCCGCGAGTATCCACCAGCGCCTCTCATGGATACTCTCAGGCGTGAAGTGGCGGGCGAACATGCGTGGATGACCATACGTTATGCGTTAAGACCCGACCTCACCTCCGCGCGGATCTTCATTGGCGGTTTGTGGTTTGTTTTGTGCCTTGGTCATTGATACCGTATTGTGGTTCAAACGAGCAAGGCGGCATTTCCAGCCGGCGAAAATTTTCGCAGAGTGGTTTTCGTGTGCAGAGTGTCCACTGTCTGGTTATATCCGACCCCCGACCTCCGCACTACGTCAACGCAATTCGGCAGCCACGTCTCAGGAGTTGACCCCGACTCCCGGCGTAACTGGATCGCCGGTCACGATGGTAACTGAAGGCAGGGCTCAGCCGCTAAAGACTGGCCTGCCTGAGATCTACGGAGTTCGTCCTGAACAACTTCCAAGTAAGCATGCCCATACCGACGATCCGGCTCTAGATAGTTGCTCTCTGCCCATTCGTTCCAGGACTTTATGAATACGAAGCGTCGTTCTAACTCTCGATGAGCGACTCTTTTCAATGATTGTCGGAGAGCCTTTCTAAATAGCTTTGGTGTAGAACCATGTAACACCGTACCCAACATGCCACTGCGTGGCGTGTTGTCCCAGTTTGGGATGACGCACGGGATGGGATCGATATCTGATACAGGCTCAGGAACCATGTAATCAATCACATCTGCATACTGATGAATTGTTGGCCAGCCGCGATTGTTGCCAAAGTAATAGCCTGCTTTTCTGACGGGGTGTCTCCACCACTTTGTCCGATATGCCACACTTTCCTTCACGGTCGGCAACCGGACCAAAAGCACCTCATCAAAACCTCTTGGTTTCGGATCCCAGTCCGTGATCCGGCTCTCAGCAATCAGAAACAAGCCTGGCAATCCAGCTTTGATCGCCAAATCGCGCCAAAAATCCGTGCAGAGTTTCGGGTCCGGTAAATCATTCGGGTTGTAGATTATGAACACCGGCTTTCCGTCAACGCGAATATATCGCCGATCCAAAAAAGCTGGCAGAAGGTATTCAAAATGGCGACGGTAATCATCCAGCCCCGGATAGGTTTGCTCGATCAAAACTCTGCCAGGCGCACCATACCAAATTCCTGTCCACGTTTGATTTGCCCAACAGAGACAAAAATGGAAATCTGGCTGCTCGCTCCGCAGAACCTCCTCAAATGGTCTTTCCAGGATGCGCCTTCCAGCGAACCAGTAATGGTAGTAGCAAAACGCCTCTACCCCATATTCGCGAGCGAGATCTGCCTGAGCTTCGCGTGCTTCCGGAACTCTAAGGTCGTAGAAACCCAGATCCGCCGGCAAGTTGGGCTGCTGATGCCCCGGGAATAATGGCCTGGCTTTGGTCGAGTTTGTCCACTCGGTGAAACCCTTTCCCCACCAGTCATCATTTTCAGGTATGGGATGATATTGAGGAAGATAGAATGCAATGAGCCTGTCGCCTGACTGATCAATGATTTTCTCATTTTCCGGGGTGTTCATGATTTGCAAGCATATCCGTTCATGGACAAACCTTCAATCACGCTTCTCCCCAACAGTCGCGTTTGCCATCTATCTCACAAGCCCCACCTGGCAAGCGGATGACGACACACAGGTCGTCAAAAATTGGCCCAGCCCAGATACCTATGACATTTACGAATTGCTCGATATCACTGTGCCAGATCCAAAAACGACAGCAAACAAGGATTTGCCCTTGGTCGCTGCCCCTGGTCAACTCAACTTTAAAGTGCTCAAGGGACGCGGGATGGCTTATTCGGGCGAGTCCCAAGTTCAGACTTTGTCGATCACAACTGCTCACCCGAAGTTGCAATGGAAGATCAACGCAACACCTCCCTGGCTGGTGGTCACACCGACAAGTGGTCGTGGCAACACCCAAGAGAAATTGCAGGCGGTGGGCCAGGCCCTACGGCCAGGTAAATTCCTGGGAAAGATCAAAGTCTGGGCGCCTGATAGTGTCAATGATAAGGTTGAAATTGCGGCAGTGTTTGATTTGGTTATTGTAGAGGATTGAAATGGTAAACCGGCAGCAGTCTAACTT
>CAUZEA010000237.1:0-4295 GCA_963578605.1 Planctomycetota bacterium | reverse complement strand
GGCGGAGTGAAGTATCCCACCGTCTCTGAGATCCACCAGACCGGGATAGGCAATCGCGTCGGTGAAGGGTTCCGGCATCGTCCAGGTATTGCCCTGATCATAACTGAAAGAGCGATACCCACCTAAGAAGCCATGACCGGTCGGTTTTCCGATTCGGTAAAGCGGGTTCATCCGGGCAATGGCAACCCAGGGTCCTGATGTACGCGGAAGAACGACTGTTTCGTTGTACCATTGGCCCAACAGGTCGTCGCCCTTGAAGATGATCTGCGGTTCACTCCAAGTGAGACCCCCATCGGAGGATCGAATATACCCGGTGGCTTCCGTCCAACCATAAGTTGCGCCTTCTTTAAGCCACCCTCTGACACCTAATGTCAAATCCCCGCCAGGGGTTTCATGAAACATCTCCCCGCATGTCGAAGAGGACAGGTTATGAAGCGGACTGCCATCGACAACATCCGTCGCCTGCCAGCTCTCTCCGCCGTCGTCGGAGTACATCATTGAGAACTGAACGCCATCGTAGAAATAGGCCCGTCCGGCACGAAGCGGTCTGCCGGGTGGATTCTCACCAAGACGCCCCTCCTTTGCGGGAGGCAGCCAGCCGGGCACCGTTGGATACTTTCGTGGCCAATGCTCAGCGTAGACGATGATCCTGCCTTGCCTGGTTACGGATAACTTTAAAAGTGTCAGGATAGAGGTACTCTTAAGGCGTGCGAATTCCGGAAGATCTTCCGGAAGGTCGGTCACTTTGGACCAACTTTTACCCCGGTCCGATGAACGCCAAAGCGTGGCGCCTTCGCTGGCAAGCTCGTACTTAAAATAACGGGTAGGCACCACTAGCAGCCAGTCCCCATTCGTATTTACGGCAAATCCGAACACCCGGTGCCGAGCCCTTTCCTTGAACTCAAAGACGGTTTCCTGCCTGTCCGGCAGCCATTGGTAATCGATCTTTCTAATCGTTTCGCTGACAATCTGCTTGCCACTGGCGGCCTTGCTCTCTGACTTGCCGACTGCTTGCTTACCTTGTTCGACTTTACGCTGTTGGGCAGACACCTCAGCCAGGGGGCCGCCAGCCAGAAGCAAGACAAAAGCCACCACAGCAGCGCGCGCCAATCGGGCCCTCTTTAACTGGTCATATTCAAATACAAGAACGCTCATGACAATCTCCATTTGATAGTTCACGCAACTCGTGATTAGGTCACCGTCGGCAACCTGTGGTACCGCAGCGACTACGCAGACGGTCACCGCTGGTCGAAAAAGACTTCCGACTCTGTCAAGCTCGGACGAATTATGGTACCAGAAATGAAACGGACCTACAGAGAGCAGAGAGCCACGTCTGTTCAAGAAATGGCAGTAGCAGCCCCTACTTTTCACTTTGAGTTCGTTACTTGGTGTCCGGCAACCGTCAGCGGACGACTTCCAAATGCGTCTTATTGTCTTTTCCACGGTAGCTATAGCTGGTGACGAGAGCCCCATCAGCGAGCTGAACGGTGTTGCCGTATCCGCCGCCACTGGGCATTCCCTTCGGCGTCTTTGATGAGACGATGATGCGATCCGTCTCGAAGTCCCAGCTCTCGCCCTGGTCGTAGTTAACGACTGCCTGGATGCCCAGTGGGTACGCCAGTCCGCGGATGGTGAAGTTGTAAAGGATTCGTCCATCGTTGAGTTGGAGCAACTGCGGGTACATCAATCCGTATCCGCCCATGTCGCGGACCCCCCGCCAGGTCGAGCCTTCGTCGGTGGATTCCCACAGAATGCCGCAGTCGGCCTGGTCTCCCAATTCCGCTGGGGGTGGCCCACCCTCGAGGGGATGATGGCGGCCCTCGACGCGGTTGATGTGGAGCAGTTTTCCGGATGCCAGGCGGAACGTCTTGGAGTTGCTGAAGAAACCGTCCGAGTCGCGTCAGCCTTCGTTCTCGCACACCGTCGACTTGTCCCAGGTCTTGCCGCTGTCCGTGGAGCGCCACATGGCGGTCCGCACATTCGGCAAACCCGCGGAAACGCCCATCAGGACGGTCCCATCGGGCAACTGTACGGCCCGACGGTCGGTGGCGACCGAGTCTTTGATCGGCCAATTCTCTGGTCTCAGCGACAAGGTGGACCAACTGTGACCTTCATCGATGGACCGGAAGATGAAGCTGTACCAGCGGCCGGACATGACGTTGTCGGGGTCGTTATGCAAGATGTGGGCACTCATCAGCAGCGTCCCGTCGTTGAGGACGGTTGTGAAGGGTTCACGGGCGCTGACAATTCCATTTTTGAGTTCCGTCCGGGGCCCCCAGGTCAGGCCCCCATCCGCAGAGCGGAAGCTGATGAAATACTCGTCATGCTTGTCTTCGCGCCGCCGTTGCGCGAACGCTACGACCAACAGGTCGCCGCTTTTGAGCAGGGCAATACACGGTTTGTAATCACCCGGCACGCCCAGCGGGATGCGGGTACAGGGAATGCGGGGTGGCAGGCGCTTTGGATTCTTGACCGCGATGAAATCCTGTCCGGCCAGGACCGCTTCCTCCTCCGCCCGCGAAGGGGCGGCAACATTCGCCGCCGCCGCGATCAAAACCCCCGCCGTCAAGAAACGCTTCCAACAAAGCCCGACAAATGAAAAAACGCGCTGCTTCTGCATCACAACCTCCTTTGGCTGATATGTTGATGCGGTACGTGCACGGATCAACTAGCTGGTAATCTACCAGTTCAACCAGCAGCCGCTCAGGAGGATGACCGATCGGCTGCACTCTTCACCCTCACTGGTCCGCCGACCATTCCTCGATGTGGCGCCGTAACTCGGTCACGCGCTGGGGGTGCATCGATGCCAGGCTCTTTGCCTCGTGCGGCTCGTCGAGCAAGTCGTAAAGCTCGAACTTGTCCGGAGTAAACGTGAAACTGGGCCGCAGCTGAACTCTTCCATCGGGAAACCTGGACGTATTCAGCATGATCAGCTTCCAGCGGCCTTCAATGGAACGGCGATCCAGGTACAGAGCCACGCAAACACGAGGCATCGCGCCGGCAAACTCCGACAAGAATAGGTCACAAGGTCAGACATGTCAGCAGCGAATCATAGACCATACAGATCCATAACGGTCAGCCTGACGGTGGCCCTGCTGCTGAGCTGGTTGACCTATCGCCGCAAGGACTCGCACGTGCCCGCAGCGGTTGGTGCGATCGAGAGCGAATGATCCCCTGGCAAGCGAGCTCAGGGCCGCCTTAGAGGAGATTGTGCAGTCTGCGATACAGCGGTCGACTCGCTCCGCGAGTCGGAATTCGCGCTCGCGGAGCGAGCGGACCACATTGGTTGCTTGGTACGGCACCATACTGCGATGCTGTTCTGATTAGGCTTACCCAGCATTGGCCCGTGTGTTACCGGCGACTCGCCTTGGTTCTCCAGCCACGGGATGCCTGGCCACAGACCAGGAGAGGGCACGAAGTTCTGCAGCCAACGATTCCACAGATGCGACCTGACAGGCTGGTAGCCGTTCAAAATCGCTTCCTCGGGATTCTAAACAGGCTCACCCCGACGTGGGATCCACTGGGGCTGGGCATCCGCGTCCCGCGTCGCCAAATTGCGACCCCGTGCGTGCGACCACCGGACATTGCTGTTGCGCGAGCCCAGGTCGATGGGACGAACACGATCGCACAGTGGAACTGAGCAGACGAGAACCGACGCCCCGTCCAGCAGCACGCACATCCACCCCCTTTCGTCCAGTGCCAGCCCAACAGCATGCGTCGGCTGGTGCAGCAGGGCCATTTGGTTTGTGGCGACTCTCTTGCCGAAAACCGTGACGCGGGTGCCTCCCTGCCTGGACCCACCCCACCACACCTGTACGATTCCATCATCCAGCAGCATGCCTACATCTTCGGCTTGCCGCCGCTCCTCTGGTACGGTCGGCGGCATGAGTCGCGTAACTCGCAGTTCGATGCTCCACGGACCGCGCGGCGGACGGCGTATAGGAAGCCTTAGCACTTGTGGAAAGCTACCTGGAAACCGCTGGACGATCGCGTTGTCTTCTCGTTCGACGTCGATCCGATAGTAAAGCGATTGCGCTGCCGTCAAGTCGATCTTCTTTTGAAGTTCTTCGCCAGGGACCCATGCAACGCAGCAAACCGTCCAGATCAACGAAGCAGTGGTCGGAATCGGCAGGCAGGACGACGCGCGCACTGTGCTATCACTTCGTGTGGCTAAACGAGGAAGTTGTTTCGTGAGCGTTAACAGGGAACGCGGCGCAGGCCAAAACAGCCCACTGCATCTGGCGCAGTGTAGAGAGTTGAGAGGCCACGAAAAGGGGGGTAGGAAATCTCCGCTT
>CAUZEA010000236.1:0-4360 GCA_963578605.1 Planctomycetota bacterium | reverse complement strand
GACGCAACATCGGGATAATCTGGTCAACTCCATGACGTTTCTGTGCCATCGCAAAAAATCCTTTCCGGGCTAAAGCCCGGGCTGGATTCTTTCACATGCACTGGTACTTTTCACGGGGGTAAGGTCAGTATGGGAATTCATATCAGCCCTTATTCGGCATTCCGAAGGGAATTGGGGTCAGGTCTGACCTTCCCCGCATGTTCGCGGGCGGCGTGGCGGGGAAACTCTTCAATCTGGGTATCGACGTTGATATCGAGGCGGGCATTTCGGCCAGTGCGACCAGGCGAACGGGCTGGTCGAAGAAGATCTTGGCCGCCTTGGATGACGTGGACAAGCTGCAGAACAGCGCTCCTGCGGTGGCAGCGACGCGCTGTAGCCAAACATGGGCGATGTTGATCAAGCGGGGTTATGAAGTAGACCCATTGTCTTGTCCGCAGTGCGGCGGCCCGATGAAGGTCGTAGCGTTCATCGAACCGCGGGCACCAGAGCGGAGCAATGGTCGGGGCGAGGTCATCGAAGAGATTCTGAGACACTGCGGCCTGTGGCAGGCATCGGCACCGAGGACGCCACCTGACGTGGAGGATTTGGTCCTTGATCTGGATGCCGCCTACTCGGACAGCTCCATCAGCTCTCCGGACCAAGCCGACCAGTCCCCGGAACTGACCTACGTCGACATCGACACGTTCCTGGCCACCTTCTAAAGACCGGCAACGGCCGTTACCGTTCCCCAGCCCGGCGCCCAGGGAAGCCGAGGGCGACTCCTGGCCCTGCGCCCCACCGCAACCGACGGTCACGGCACCGGCCAACAGCCGGCCCGGGATCTCGCGCAGCGGCATCGACTTGTTCGCATCGTTGGCGCGCAGGATGTAGAGCTCGTTGGTCGAGGGCGAAAGCGTGCCCGCCACAAAACGCATGACCAGCACGCTCAGGGGCAGGGCCGCCAACGTGATCAGCACGGTCCACGGCGACGTCGACGTGACCAGCGAGTTCAGGGCGTGCTCTTCAAAGAGCCAGACCAGTCCGGAAACGCACAGGCCGGTCACCCCGCCCAGGATCGCGGGGAGCACCACGAGGCCGAGCAAGCGACTCAAATTGTCCGTGGGCATTACTGCAACCATCAACAATCAGTCAATGTCCGACTTGCGGCGCAACGAATCCTTACCATCGGCCAACCATTCAAGGTTGAAACGGGCCAGTGTCATCTTTGAACATCCCTGTGTTTCATAAAGACAGAGCACCGTTTGGTCGTCGGTGATTGCCAGATCCGAGTATCCTGAATAATTCGGATTTAGCAGTTTTTCCACTGGCCAGGTTTGGCATTCATCGTAACTAAGCCGAATCATCATGTGATCTCGAGCGTCGGGATTAGCCGGACACGAGACCAGGATTCGGCCCTTCTGAAAACGGTGGGGGTCGCTTAAACGAATCAGCGACCCGTCACAGGATGGCTCGGGCTGCCGGGAGTCATAATCCACCGCTGACCAACTGTGGCCTCCATCCTTACTGAACGCAAAAGCCCGCTGCTTCTTTCCCTGGCGGCTTCTCGCGTTCAAATAAATACGGCCATCGGTCAGTTCTACCAGGTCACACTCATCGGACGCATTGCGGGTAAGCTGTTCGCCCCTTTTCCAATTCACCCCATGATCATCGCTGTAGAAACAAAACGACGTTGTTATCTCACCGCACTTTTCCGTGGCGTCAGCCCAACAGGGGATCAACAACCGACCGTTCTTGAGCTGAATTCCATGACCCGGACCCGTTCCCACGTAAGGCCAGACCGGATCCATCGTCGTCTTGCTGATGTTGACAGGCGGGGACCACGTTTGTCCATCATCCGTGCTTTTGATCAATAAAATCTCGGCGTTGCCCCGCCCCGGTTGCTTCCCTCGACAAAACGGCAGCCAGATCGTGCCGGTCGTCCAATCCACAACCGGGCAGGCGTTCCCCATGGTCAAAGCTCCCTGGTCAGCAATGAATTGAATTGGCGTCCAGGTGCGTCCGCCATCAACACTGCGTCGCAGCGCCAAATCAACATCATCCCAATCTTCCCCCGTCAACCTGCGGCCTTCACAGAGAGCCAGAATGGTTCCACGAGTGGTCACCACCAACGAAGGAATGCGATATCTGGCGTATTGGCGGTCGCCGTTTTGAAAAAGGACCATTTCTTCCAGCATTGGCTGTGAGTCATCGGCTCGCACTTTCCCATTGCCAACACACAAAACACCCACTAAACAGCAGAGTCCTGTCAGGCCAAACGTCCAATTACGCATCTAGTTCCTCGCGTCACAGGAAAACCTGCGAACTTTTAATGAAACAAAATCGACAGCTCCCTCATCGACAACGGCCACTGGCGTACCAATCAACACGCCCGAACCCGGCCATGAAACCTTTATTCTCGATTTTTGCCAGCTGAGAACAAGATTGATGTTTGGCTGGGTGACACCACCGTTTGGTTCCAGCTTGGTGATGTGACACCCTTCTGATTGAGTCGCAATCACAGCCGCCTCAAGCGGAAACGCCTAAACCTTGTCGTTTAGGTGTGCGTTGGGGTTCACTCCGCCTTCACTGTGTACGCCTTCACTGTGTACGCCTTCACTGTGTACGCCTTCACTGTGTACGCCTTCACTGTGTACGCCTTCACTGTGTACGCCTTCACTGTGTACTGTGCTGCCAATCCATCGAGCGTCTGGGCTTCGTCAATGGCGGGGTGCGGGATCAAGAGGTACTTCCAAGGCTTTCCACCAATGCCTGTAGCGTGTTTGCACCAGATGGCGGCGGCTTTGGCAACCGATGTTCTGGGATTGTGTTACCACCGACGCACTGATTTATCTTTATTTGCATCTATTTTGCGACACGGAGGCCGGTTCGCGTCACGTCGCATGCCGCAACTCATTTTTCCATAGGCACTTGGAACTTTAGAACGTGTTCGGTTCTCCTGTTCGTCCGCCCGGTCTCCCGGCTTCTCTCCAAGTTGGACGGTAAGTGGCGTCTCCAACTCCATTCGTGCGCGGCACCTGTGTGCGGCGCGCTCCAGTTGAGAATGCGGCCTGGCTTGTGTTGAGGTAGTTCCACAGTACCGCTGATGATCTGCTAGCCAACAGCTTTTCCACGGCGGCAACGCGCTCCAGGGAGAAGCGCCTCGCGGCATAACGTACAGGGGCACAACGGTTTGTGGGCCTGAGGGGCCATCGCAACAGCGCGAATGTGTGCGCATGGAGAATGTAGGTATGTATACGGGTGTACATTTTCTCTGTTGTTCAGCGCTGCTGGACCTTCCGACTATCGCCTTGTCGGCGGAGGAGCGCCATGCGCCCTCGCGGCGCGGATCGGCTGCCTGGTCATGGCGATTGCGTGCCCCAAACCGCCCGCCCTGTATCGACCGCGCGATCCACGTTGCCCAAGAGGTCTGTGCTCCCGTCGCGCACCGACAAGTCGTGCTGACCATTCCCAAACGCCTGAGACTCCACGCACGCTTCGACCGGCGGCTCCTGGGGAAACTCTCTGCTTGTGCGTGGACGTGCCTCAAGGCAGAAGCAGTTCGCCTGCTCGGCCGCGAGGATGTGGTGCCCGGCATGGTCGCGGCCATCCAGACTCACGGAGAGCTGCTGCATTGGCATCCGCATCTCCATATGCTTTTGACCTACGGAGCGTTTACGCCCGAGGGCGATTTTCTGGAGTTGCCCCAGTTCGATATGGAGAGACTGTTGGTCGCTTGGCAAGACGCGGTCTTCGCGGTGTATCTGGCCGAGGAGAAGATCGAACCGGAAGTCGTCGAGAACATGCGTACTTGGGAGCACAGTGGGTTCAGTGTGGATCAGTCCGTGTTTCTGCCAGCGGGCGATCAGGCGGGGATCGAGCGTCTGGTGCAGTACATGACGCGGTGCCCCTTTAGTTTGGCTCGACTGGTGACGGTGAACGACACAGGTCAGGTGATCTACAAGGCGGAGAAGGACGCTTGCCGGGCTTTTCCGGACCCTCAGGCTGATGGCCTCGAATCTGGCGCGCAGCGGAATTTCCAGATCCTGCCGCCACTGGACTTCCTGGCGCCGCCTCCCCCGCAAACTGGGCACGCAACACATTCCGGCGAAGGGCTCGCATCTGATTCGCCCCCGTTCATTATTAAAGCGGCGGCTGGTACTCCAACAAGTCGCGAGGCATGCGCAAGAAGGCGGAAGTTGAAGCATCCGCCGAGCCATCCAGCGAGGGTGAGAACAGCGCTCCTGCGGTGGCAGCGACGCGCTGTAGCCAAACATGGGCGATGTTGATCAAGCGGGTTTATGAAGTAGACCCATTGTCTTGTCCGCAGTGCGGCGGCCCGATGAAGATCGTGGCGTTCATCGAACCGCGGGCACCAGAGCGG
>CAUZEA010000235.1:0-4416 GCA_963578605.1 Planctomycetota bacterium | reverse complement strand
CTAAAGGGTAACTTGTATTTTTATATCACTCCCAATCCGTCTCTGGGTGTGCGACAGGTCTCGATCATGTTCTCCGAAGATGAGACGAAGACGTGGACCAAGCCGATTGTTATCGGTCGGGAGTCGATCCAAAACTCAGGACTGAGATACGTGTATCTTTTCGAACCGGAGCCGGGGCTTCTCTGGATTTGCAGCAATGGCAGCCATAGCGGCATCGCGGTGAGTGGGCGGGAAGCAGACTTGGTGGGAGAGTGACCGGAGGAATCCTTGGAACCGGAGAAAGAACGGCCGGGGCCCGAGCTGGGCGGTGGCCGAAAGAGGCCCGGGGCGGACGCCGAGTACGACGGTGATCAGCCGTCAGCGAGCCGGAAATCGGATAGGACGACAGAACCATTGCTCGTCAGCGGGGTTTAGTTCTTGAAGGCCCTGTCACGTACTCTTAAATACCCTCTCCCGCACTCTTCATTGAGATGTCTATCACGACCAAAGCATTGAGCTCGTCCAGTCTTGCCGTGTCTTTTCTCGTCTTGTCGACGACAGTCGACGCTCAGCCAAATCGTCGCCCTGGCCGAGGAAATTTCCTCGAAAGGATCCAAGCGTACGACAAGAATCAAGATGGAAAAATCACCCATGCCGAAGCTTCCGGGCGGCTCGCTCAGAGATTCGCGCACATTGACGTCAACGGCGACGGCGTGATTGACCAGGCCGAACTTACGCAGCTTGCCAATCGAATCGGCCGCAGGAGAACCGGTCGGGATGGTGGCGGTTCGGCAGTTGAAGGCAAAATCGCGCCGGATTTTAAACTGAAAAGCCTCGACGGCAAGAGGTCGGTGCAGCTTTCCAGTTTTGCTGGCAAGAAACCAGTCGCTCTCGTTTTCGGCTCCTACACGTGACCGCCCTTCCGGCGTCAGGCTGGCGCCCTGGAAGCAATGTACAGTAAGTATGGCGACGACGTTGAATTCTATATTGTTTACATTCGGGAAGCTCACCCAGCCGACGGGCGACAAGTCCGTGCGAACACACGCCAAGAAATTTCGGTGATTCAACCAACCACATTCGGAGAGAGGGTGGATGTCGCCCAGCATATGTGCCACAAGTTGGACATTTCCATCCCGACGCTGATCGATGGCCTCGATAATGCGGTGGGTACCGCATATTCCAGTTCGCCCGATCGTTTGTACCTTGTCGCGCGCAGTGGAACGATCACATACAAGGGTGACCCGGGACCGTCTGGATTCCGACCGGCGGAGTTGGAAACGGCTATCAACAAGGAATTGGCGAACTAAACCGAGTCATCCTGTCGTGGAATTGATTCGCTCGACGGCCTTTTCAAACTCGACTCGGATCACGTGTGCCATGAGGGCCCCGTAAGTCGGCAATCATGTGTGCAAGTGCCAAGAGTTGACCCCGCCTCCCCGATCGCACCATGACGCGAGACAATGAATGTAAAACCGGGTAGAATCTTGGAGCAGGCGCCAACGTACGACAGGAGCCACAGAATTACTGACAGGCAAGAAAAGTGAGCAAGGATTTTGAGCAAACCACGTGTTCTCTGCATGCTGGACCCATCCAGTGTTAAAAAATTCGTCGGCGAGCTGGCAGCGGTCGCAGACGTGGCCATCGAGGCCCCTGACCGGGCAAAGCTGCTCGCGACGGTCGGCCAATATGATGCATTGTGGATTCATGTCCAGCAGCGTATCGATAAAGAGATCTTCCAACAGGCACCGCGTCTCAAGGTCATCAACACCGCTTCGACCGGGACCGACCACATCGATGTGGAGGAAGCTGGCCGGCGCGGGATTCGCGTACTTAGTATCACGGAAGATTACGGTCTGTTGGACAAATTCACGGCCACGGCCGAATGTGCCTGGATGCTATTGCTGGCAAGCTGCCGACATCTGCGTGCGGCCAATCGCCATGTGCTCGAAGGTGGGTGGGACACGCCACGGTTCACAGGTCGGCAATTGTCCAACATGACGCTGGGCGTACTTGGTGTAGGCCGGCTCGGCAAGATGGTTTGCAGGTTCGGCCCCGCTTTTCGCATGCGCGTGCTGGGATGTGATCGCAAGCCGTTCGATTTGCCCGACGTCGAGCAGGTGGATTTTGACACGCTGCTTGCCTCATCGGACGCGATCTCGATCCATATCCACATGTTGCGAGAGAACTATCACCTTTTCAACGAGCACGTCTTTGACCGCATGAAGCCGGGTGCGGTGCTGGTGAACACCAGTCGCGGTGACATCCTTGACGAAACCGCGCTTCTCAATGCGCTCGACTCCGGCCGGCTGGCCGCTTTTGGCGCCGACGTCTTGCACAACGAATGGCGTTCGGACATGCGCGAATCACCAATCGTGCGCTATGCGCAGGAACACGACAACGTGTTGATTACACCCCACATCGGCGGGGCCAGCACACTGTCGATCGACGAGGCAAGGCTCTTTTCAGCCCGCAAGCTTGCCCATTACTTGCAAACGGGCGAAGAATTGACAATGCGTTGAAGACGCCCTCTCCGCATCGTGCCCGTTGTCAGAAAGTGGCAATCGGGTTCAACGGTGATCCGGTGCCGCCACCGACGGGCAATGGTGAGGCGGTCAACAAGAATTCGTACCGTCCAAGTTTCTTGGCTGTTTTGCTCAGGTCCCGCAGGTCACAGTTGTCGAAAATGTGCACACCCATCGCATGGAGCATCAACAAGTGAACCGGAAAATCAATCCCTTCGATCCCCGACGGAACCACATCGCTGCACGCGTCGCTGCCGAGCATGGCAATGTCGCGCTGCCTGAGCCACTTTGCACATGACGCGTGCAGACCAGCCGCACCGTCGTGTTCGGCGTCCCACGGCCCGGCGATCTCGCGCCGTGCCCAGCGTCCCGTACGAATGAAAATAACGTCACCACTGGAGACCTTCACTTTTGCGAATTTTTCCCACGCATCCAATTCCTCGGGATAGATCGGGGTGCGGGGTTCAAGAAACCGCACGCCACGAAGGCGGGGAATATCGACCAAAATCCCGCGGGTCAAGATACCGTCCTTGATATTGCGGATGGCAAGAATTTCCGCCCCGGCAGGTCCGACCTGGTCCCGCGTGAAGCCATTGTAAAGCTTGCCGTTGTAGAACAAATGGCACAACGAATCCATGTGGGTGTGTGCCAAACCGTGATAATTGACACTGTATCTGTCGGCTGCCCATTGGTTGTCGGTCCCGCGCCCGAACAGCAGCATCTCGTGCACGAACGGCGACGGATTGTCCGCTGCCTCTTCTTTTTCAACATCGCGTGCCAGGGATACCGAGATGCCTTCCCGCACCAGTTTCACCGCCGCTTTTCTTTTTCCCGGCGTGATCAGATTGAGGGTTCCCAATTGATCCTCTTTGCCCCAGCGGCCCCAGTTCGAAAGCTCGACAACCAGTTGGTCTACGTCGGCTTTCGTCATCGCATGGTCGTCCTCCGCACAGGTCACGCCTGGCACCGCCACCGCGAGGATGGCGAATGAAATGGCGGACAGGCTGAACGATCGGTAATTGATGTGTCTGATCATGGATCGGTCTCCGAGAACGTAATTGCATCCGGTGGTTGAGCAAAACCGCAACGCCAACCTCAGCGGTCATGATAGTCCCGCAGAGGTAATCACTCAACGGTTGGGTGTTCCGTGCAAAGCAACACACCGGTCCAATCGATAGCGAATGTGGACAATTCGGCACAACTTCACTAACGGTATGCAAAAACAGTCCAGCTGGTGGAGGAAGAATCGCCCAGGACGTTGCCGACTGGTAATTGAGGCGATGACGTGCAAGCCGGTGCGACCGACTGCGGCGTCAACCAGCATCATGAAGTGCTCCCTGAAGGACTCGAACCTTCAACCTACTGATTAAGAGTCAGTTGCTCTGCCAGTTGAGCTAAGGGAGCCAATTGGACGCACGGCATTGTAAGGGACGATACCATTGGGCATCCAGCCCCTGATTTTACGGTATCTCATTTTCCTGCGCATGGTAGCTTGGGTTGACTTCCAGTCACACCATGCTGCAACGTGTCCCCCTTGGTAACACTCCTGTTATGAATCAGAGTCTGCGCTACGTGACCAGAAGCCCTGCCTGTTGCAATCCCGGCCGTTTCTTGACCCCCTGCCGGACAACCATTAGCTTGTAGTGTAGGTGCCCTTCTCTCAATAAGCAGGAAAAAACAAGCATGAAAACTGTCCCGCCGGTGGCAAACTGCCTGTTGTTGGTGTGCTGGCTATGCATGAACGGCGAGCCAAAGGCTTCACGATTTTTCAATGGGCAATGGACCTCCTGGCACCTAAAGAGGTTGGATCGATTTCCAAGGAGAGACCACCGGTGAATGACCAAAAGGTCTGCATCGAAAAAATGAGACCCGCGCAAGTGGCAGCCTCTCGACAGCGGGCAGACGTGGCGTTTTT
>CAUZEA010000234.1:0-4475 GCA_963578605.1 Planctomycetota bacterium | reverse complement strand
CTGAAAGGAGTCAAAGTGCTCATCCAGCAACCGCCACAGATCCGACGCTTGCGGATCGCGTGGACGGTAGAGCAGCAGCGGATTGACGCACGGTGACGCCATGACAGAAGCCCGGGTCAGTGTCCAGGAGTACACTATCCCCGTGACTGCACTGAATGTCAAGCAATCCCCGCAACACGAACGGGATCCCCCTTCGGCCGCACGCGGCGACTGCGGCCAGAGCGGTAAGCAATTCCCGGCGAGGTGCCGCAAAGCTGATCCCATCATGCGAGCGATCATTGACCAGGTCGGGCCCGCCCAACTGCGCTCGGAACGCAACCGTTTTGCCATGCTGGTCCGTTCCATCATCTCGCAGCAAATCTCGGTCGGTGCTGCCCGCTCCATTCGCAGACGCCTCGAAGAACTGGTCGCGCCCGACAAGGTGACCCCAGAAAGCCTGCAACGATTCACACCCCAGCAACTGCGCTCCGCCGGCCTCTCCCAACAAAAAACATCCTACATCCTCGACCTGGCCAACAAGACCAGCCAGGGTGAGGTTGTCCTGCGAACCATCGGTCGCCGCCCGGATGAAGCCGTCATCGAAGAATTAACCAAGGTCAAAGGAATCGGCCGCTGGACCGCTCAAATGTTCCTGATGTTCGCCCTCAGCAGGCTGGACGTTTTCCCGGCCGCTGACCTGGGAATCCGCATGGCCATCCGCAACCAGTATGGCCTTAGCGATCTGCCCGACAACCAAACCAGCCACGAAATCGCCGAAACCTGGCACCCCTACGCCACGGTCGCCAGCTGGTACTTGTGGCGGAGTCTCGACCTGTAGCGGCACCAGAAGACTGGTATGCAAAATAATTCAACGTAAAATGGTGACTCCCTTCCCTCTGCAATAGAAAGCTCAGCTCATGAAAAACGGTGCCGCCATCCTGACGCTCTGGTTTGCCAGCAGCCTCGGCTTATTGTCATCAACGGCTTCCTCGGCCGCCGAGCCACCACCACGCTACACAATCTATCGAACCAGCGCTCCTATCAAAATCGATGGCCGGCTGGACGAAGCGGCCTGGAAGCAGGCCCAATCGGTCGGCGATTTCCATTTCCCCTGGTGGCAAACTGGACGCAAGGAACAGACGGTCGCCAAGATGCTCTGGGACGATAAGTACCTCTACGTCTCCTATCACTGCCAAGACAAACATGTCTGGGCCACGCACACCAAGCGAGACAGTCCAGTCTACGAGGACGACTGCGTGGAACTGTTCACCGCCCCCAATCCCCAACAACCGATCAACTATTTCAATATAGAAATGAACGTGAAACGAGCTTTCCTCGATCGCCATCACCCCCAGGGACCGGCCAAGGCAGAAGTGGCTGAGTGGAGTGCTCAGGGTGTGCAGATTGCTACGCGCGTAGAAGGCACCCTAAATGATGACAGCGACACCGATAGCAGTTGGGTCCTGGAAGCGGCCATTCCGTTTGCGAATTTCCAAGGCGTCACCGGGCGACCGCATCCCCGCCATGGCGATCTCTGGCATCTGAACCTGAACCGACTCGGTGGCAAAACCAATCCGCAGTACAGCCAGTGGTCACCGGGCACGACCGAGCGACCTGCCTTCCACGCACCCGACACCTTTGGGCGAGTGGTCTATGCGAACCAGCCAGTCAGCGAGCCGTTGCCCAAGGCGACCGGTTACCAGCCGGTTCCCGATTTCCTACAAATCCCCGACTCCCTGAAACTGGGGCCTTGCTCGGCTGTCGCCATTGACAGCAAGGGGAACCTCTACCTGTTCCACCGCGGCGATCAGCCCATTTGTTGTTTTAGTTCCAGCGGCAAGTTCCTTCGCTCCTGGGGTGACGGCCTGATCGGCATGGCCCATGGTCTGCGCATCGACCCTGCTGACAACGTCTGGGCAACCGATATCGGTCATCACATGGTTTTCAAGTTTAGCGCCCAGGGGAAGCTACTGATGGCCCTCGGGACCTCGGACAAACCGGGTACCGCCGGCAACCAGTTTAACAAGCCGACCGACGTCGCCTTTGGTCCCCGCGGCGAGTTTTTTGTCGCCGACGGCTATGGGAATACCCGTGTCATGAAGTTCACGGCCAACGGCCAACTGGTAAAGATGTGGGGAGAACCCGGAAAAGGACCTGGGCAATTCGATTTGCCGCACAGCATCATCGTCGATGCCAAGAATCGTGTCATTGTCGGTGATCGGGAAAACGATCGCATCCAGGTATTCCACCTGGATGGTAACCGACTGGCCATCTGGAATGGGGTCGCTCCCTACGGCCTGGCGCTCGACAGATCAGACCGGCTATTCGTGGCAGACGGCCGCGCCAACCAACTGGTTCGCCTGGACGCGCAAGGAAAAGTCGACCTTCGCTGGGGTAAAAAAGGAGGCCGGGCAGGGGAGTTTACCCTGCCGCACATGCTGGCCATCGACAATGACGGTAACGTCTACGTAGCCGAGGTCGGGGGTGAACGTTTTCAAAAGTTCAAACCGATTGTCGGACGGTAACTCAAAGGAACAATTATGTCACGCCAGTTGTCAATGCTTCTGCTGATCAGCCTGCTGCCATGCTCACCATGCGCAGCCGGCACGTTCCGAGCCGGGGCCGCCACCGCCGACATCACTCCCGCCAAAGGCGTGCTGCTCGATGGGCCGATCAGCAAAAACGGTCCGGTGACCGGCATTCATGACCGCCTCCATGCCCGAGCCCTGGTTCTTGATGACGGCCAGACCCGCCTGGGAATTGTCATCTGCGATGCCTGCATGATTGGCCGTGATGTTTTTGACCACGCGAGATTGCTGATCGGCAAACAATCAACAATCAACCCGCAGTTCATCTTGATGGCCGCCACCCACACCCATGCGGCAGTCCGTGCCACCCATATCGGGACCGGGAAACTGGATGATGCCTACCACCAGCAACTCGCACATGGAATCGCCACCGCGGTCCTGGCCGCTGAAAAAAACCTGGCACCGGCGCGGTTGGGGCATGGTTCTTTTCAAAAGCCTGAGCTGATCGCCTGCCGCCGTTTCCTCTGTAAGCCGGGAACGGTCGACCCAAACCCTTTTGGCGAGGTGGGCGAACGGATCAAGTCGGTTTCCGGCCGCAGCAACGGGGTGATCAAGCCAGCCGGCCCAGTTGACCCCCAGTTCTCGGTCCTCTCGCTGCAACATGCCGACGGCAGCCCGCTAGCTGTCTTGGGAAATTTTAGTGTCCATTACTGTGGCGGCTACCAGCGCGGGCTGGTGAGCGCCGATTACTTTGGACATTACGCAGCTGCGCTCGAGGCCGAGCTGACAACCGCTAAAGGGCGACCACCCTTTGTTGGCATCATGTCCAACGGGACTAGTGGCAACACGGGCGCGATTCGAAAAGATGGTAAGAAGTACGAACCGTTCGAATGGATCAAGGTCTCGGGACGCCTGCTGGCTTCCGAGACGGTCAAAAAAATCCAGACAATCGAGCATCGAGCCGACATTAGCCTGCAGGTCGTGCAACGAGAACTGACGCTGGGCGTGCGCAAGCCAGACGCAGCGCGGATCAAGTGGGCCCAGGACATCGTCACAAACCCGGCAGCCAAACAGCCGCATCGCTGGGCAACTGTCTATGCCAACGAGACGCTACATTTGAGTCGTTACCCGGCGCAAAAATCGATCGTCCTGCAAGCCTTCCGTCTTGGTGACATAGCCATCGCGGCCGCACCGTGCGAAGTCTTTGCCGAGACGGGCCTGGCAATCAAAGGCCGCAGTCCGTTTCCCAAAACGTTCACGATCGAGTTGGCCAACGGTTATGGGGGTTACCTCCCCTCGCCCGAGCAGCACAAGCTGGGCGGTTATGAAACCTGGCCAGCCCGCTCTAGCTTCCTGGAACTGGAGGCCGAGCCAAAAATCCAGCAGGCACTGGGCCAGTTACTCAAGCAGTTGACGACGCCCTGATTCGGCGTACGCAGCCCGTTAAATCGATGCAAAACTAAGGTGCATTCACCATCTTTTTTCTGTTATATTAAAAACCTGAAAAATCAGCATCTGCATCGACAAGGTTTAGGGGGGCCAACCTGATGTCGCGACGGTTAGTGATATTCTTAGCACCGCTGCTGCTGTTGGCAACCGTTGTCAGCTTGATTGGCGCGGACCCTGTGACAACGAAGCCGCGGGAATGGGAAAGCGCCAATGGCTTTACCATCAACGCAAGCTTTTTAGACAAGATTATTGTCAACGAAGCAATCCACTATCGTCTAAAGCGAGCGGATGGCAAAGTTGTTACGATTGCCAAGAATCTTCTCAGCCTTGATTCGCAGAAAGTCGCGGCAACTGATAGGAAAACTGACTGATAGGAAATTTGATTTCCTCTACCACTGATAGGAAATTTAACTGATAACTGATAGGAAATTTGATTTCCTCTACCAGAACCGATTCTAGTGAGTGAAACTGCTGGAACAAGAGCAAGAGGAGTCGCACTCGCGGCCATGGCCGCGAGTG
>CAUZEA010000233.1:0-4480 GCA_963578605.1 Planctomycetota bacterium | reverse complement strand
GTCGGCGCCGCCATCGGGCAGATCGTCGCGGTTGACCACCGTAATAACGACATGCGAAAGTCCCATCCGTGCAACAGCATCGGCGAGTTGGGCTGGCTCGGCTGGATCGGGGGGATTAGGAGCTTTGAGCGTTTCGACCGAGCAGAACCGGCAGCCACGTGTACACTGGCTGCCAGCGACCATGAAGGTTGCCGTTCCGCGGGCCCAACAGTCATGAATATTGGGGCAGCGGGCTTCTTCGCACACCGTGTGAAGCGCGTGCGAATCGACGGTGCCCTGGGTTTTATTGAAGACCGCGAGACGATTTCCCGAGGGCAGGTTAACGCGCAGCCATTCCGGCAACCGAGCACGTTGTGGCTGGTCGAGATGGCCTGGCTCGACAGGAGGTTCATCGACAATTGGGAGGATCGGCAACGACACGGGCAACTCAGTGGGGACCAGGATTTCCTTGATCATATTCTACGCGACAGGAGCCGCGAGGTCAGTGGCGCCCAAACAGATTCGGACCCGGCGTGGAGACTCGCAGGCCGGGATGCTCCCGTGCTTGATGACCAGCTGCTGGTAGGGCTTTATCCCGTGAGCCCTTCAAACAGCGGCGTGGAAAGGTAACGTTCACCAAGGCTGCACATGATTGTGCAAATTCGTTTTCCGGCAAACTCGGGGCGGGCTGCGACTTTTGCTGCGGCGCACACGTTCGCACCGCTGGAAATTCCCGCCATGATCCCTTCCTCACGCGCCAATCGGCGGGCCCACTGAAAGGCTTCTTCGTTGCTTACGGCAACGGTTTCGTCGACGACCGATAAATCGAGATTCTTTGGGACGAACCCGGCACCAATTCCTTGAATCTTGTGCGGTCCCGGGCTTCCTCCCGCGATGACCGGCGAGTCGCTTGGTTCAACGGCAATGGCCTTGAAGTCGTGATTCTTCGGTTTGATGTAGCGGCTCACTCCGGTAATCGTTCCGCCCGTACCCACGCCAGCGACGAGTACATCGATGTTTTCTCCGGAGTCTTTCCAGATTTCGGGGCCGGTCGTCGCCTCATGGATAGCCGGGTTGGCTGGGTTTTCGAACTGCTGAGGCATCCATGCGTTCGCGTCGTTTTCCACAAGCTCGATAGCTTTGTTGATGGCCCCCTTCATACCTTCGGCAGCTGGTGTGAGGACCAATTCAGATCCCATTGCTCTCAACAGTGCCCGGCGTTCTACCGACATCGAGTCAGGCATCGTCAGCGTTAGATGATACCCTTTGGCAGCACACACGAAAGCAAGAGCAATACCCGTGTTGCCGCTGGTTGGTTCGACAATTCGAGTATCGGCGTTAAGCTTGCCGTCCCGTTCACCGGCCTCGATCATTGCGACACCAATGCGGTCCTTGACACTGTTGAGTGGTTGGAAGAACTCGCACTTGGCAAACACGGTTGCATGCTCCGGGGGGACGATCCGGTTGAGTCGAATCATGGGCGTATCGCCGATGGCCTGAGCTGCATTTTCGTACATTCGGTTGCGTGGCATGCTGCACCTTTTGTGCTGGTATGTTTCGAATCGCCAGCCCCACGGTTGTCGGCCCGGAGTTTTTCGCCACTGGGAGAGTGGCGGAAAACCGTGCAAGGTGTTGAAATTGGGGCTGAAGCAAGTTTCGTCCCGACGGCACGATCTGATTTTCAACTTGGTTTTCAACACCGCGACCGGGCACTGGATTATCAACATTCGGTCAGCATGGGCAAGACTGATCCCAGCTCTCCGGTGGAGGCGGGGGCAGGTCTTGCCAGGTTCCGCGGTTTGTTCGCAGTTCGCAATGCGAACGTGCTCTCCAACTGAACCAGCGGGCTGGTACCCGTTGCCACCGGTTGGCCCCGTTGCGACAACCCCGTACGGACGAGGTCGTCGACGTTGCTGCAGCGGTTGGCCTCTCTGGAACCTCGGCAAAGCAGCTTTATTGCTCATGCTTCAGGTATTTTACCAGTCCGCTGAGGGTTTTGTCAGTGACTGCCAACTCGGCATGTAACTCGCCGGGGTCCAACCGCAAGGCAACACCAAGAGGGGGGATATCGGGAAACTGGCGAACCATAGGACCACCAAGAACTTCGCCAACTTCGGCCGTTTGGGCTCGTTCTTTATGCGACATCAGTTCGCTGAGGTCGATATAAAACTCAAAATGTGGTTTGCACTTAAAAATTGTTTTGAGTGCTGTAAGTTCTGACGACTCGAGCAAGCGGGACCCGTCAGTACCAAGTTCCGCAAGGAGTTGTTCTGTTTGTGCGACCGTGGCATTTCCCAGCAAGACGGTTTTGCCGTCGACCCGTACAAGTTGGATGCGATAAAGCCCGCGAGGGCCGAAGAGTGCTTTCATCGCCTCTTTGACCTCGGGCAAAGGTACCGCGTCAACCGCTTTGAGCATATCGGCGGTGTACTCGGTTGCCGGTTTGTCAGCAATCGATATCCTCGTCGAGTTAAACTGCAAGCAAATGTCGCCCTCGGCATGATCCATCAACCAATTCCAGGACATGAGGGCCTTGGCAATCGTGTCGCACGCTTGGTCTGCGTTTTCGGTGTGCAACAACATGAAAGTGTTTCCATACACTCCTTCATCCTGCCCGGTTTTCCGTTGAATGACCGACAACGCCCGGCTGTCGTTCAGAATGGCCTCGATGTCGCGTACGAGTTTTTCGACGTCCTCCTGTTGGTATTTGTCGTTGCCGTAGTTTTCCAGGCTGGCAAGCTGGTAGAGGGTGTACGACCTTGCCAGAGGGCCCGCAATCGTCGGTTGCAAGAAGCCACCACCAAGAAAGATAAAGGGGCCCGCGTGGAAACGATCTACCATATCGACACGCGAAATATTGCCAACCAGGATACCCGCAAACGGGGAGTCGTCGTGCCAGCGCAAGCGAAGTTCAACAGACAGGTCTGCCTCGTTGTGGATTTGCAGGCCAAGTGCTAGTGACTCGGTGTGCGGCAGTATGAGCCCAACCACAGGATATTGTTTTATGAATTCCTCGAGCATGTCCCACATGGGATACCAACGGGTCGCAGGCCGGTCGATTGAATCAGGGCGGTGGTCCAGCTCGGCAATCGTATCGGCCTCGTAGTCGAGATTGATTGTCGCTAGTTGGATCCGAGCGCGATCGGCAATCAGCTCCAGTCCGAGCCTGGTCAACCTGATGACGAGATCCTGCTCTTTGCTCCACGCTTGCCATCCCGCTTCGTCGGCAGGCGACTGGTCCTGGGCGATGAGTTTCTGGAGGATGGGGCGGTCCGTTTCGTCCATCAGCAAAACCGTTGCGTTACGACGGGCGGCAGCGAGTGTTTGGCCCGCCAATTGCAGCGTTGTCAGCTTACCCTTGGGATTGCCACCCAAATTGGTGACAAAACGATCAAAGTCGGTTACCGGAAGCTGCAAACAAAGCTTCGGTTCAACCTTGAGCGTGGGTCCAGCGAGCAACTGCAAACACAAATTGCCGGTGGGAGCGATCCCGTTGTTGGTCCCTGTAATTGTATTCAGCAGCGACAGGGGGCTGGGGATGGGTATTTCCAGTTGCCTAGATACGCGGGTTACGCAATCATCAAGTTGCGCCAGATTGTGACAAGAAATCGACAGAAGCAAATCGCCGGTTGCAGGTTCCGGAGCGGCGCCAACGACCACGGCGGGTAGCAATACAAGAAACAGGCCTCCCAGCGGCAGCCATCCAAGGAGGGCCCACGGGACGATGCGAATTTGCATGAAAACCTCAGTTTGCAGAAGGGATTCGGGGCCGTGTCAGAAAAAGCCTCGAAATCGACATTCGTGGAATACTCATATTATGGAAATTTCCTGCAGTGTGAGCAAGTTGTTGACTTTCTGCAATAATTCTTGGCTGAGTTCGCATTGCGGCTTAACTAAGGTGTCGACCACAATTTGGGATCTGGCGAAGGTGATGGCGGCAGACGTGATTTTCCTGTCGCCAAACAAGTTTTTTGGATTAATTCAAAGTCATGTTACCTCTGCGTCAATCGATTGAACAAGGTCTGGTACAACTGGATCTCGATGTAAATGACATCCCGTCGATTATTCACGCTGCCATTGAGCTTGCCATAAAGCAAGGCAAGCTAAGTCGCGAAGACGCAAAGCGGGCAGGGGACACATTGCAACGCCGGGAATCCGAGGGAGCGACCGCCATTGGGCACGCGGTGGCGGTGCCCCACGCCTATCTGGACTGCTTCGACGAGCAGTTGATTCTGTTCTTCAGGCTTTCCCGTCCAGTTAATCTTGGTGCCCCCGACGGGATTCTGACCCGTTTTGTGTTTGTGTTGTTGGGACCAGAAACAGCCGTTGGTGAGCACATCGATGCACTCACCGGAGTGGCCCGGCTGATGTCCGATGAACAGTTTCGGTACGATGCGGCCACGGCGCAAAGCAATACGAGACTCGGTCTCGCCTTGGACGCCTATCTGCAACGGACCTCTCCAGAAGTCAAACCAGCAAGAACGGTTGAAGATGAATCGCT
>CAUZEA010000232.1:0-4560 GCA_963578605.1 Planctomycetota bacterium | reverse complement strand
GCGAATTCTGCACGGTACGTCGAATTCGCACGAACACACCGCTGCAGGCACTGGCCACGCTGAATGATCCGGTATTTATCGAGGCGGCCCAGGGGCTGGCCCGCCGCATTGTCGCGGAAAGTGGCCCCACGACCCGGGAGAGAGTCGCGCAGGGGTTTCAAATCTGTTTGAGCCGAACTCCCGCTGATTCTGAAAGCCAACGCCTGATTTTGCTTTATGAAACGGCTCTCAACGAGTATCATCGTGATGAGGTGGCTGCCCGGGCGATGGCAACCGATCCCCTGGGAGACGCTCCTGCGGGTGCCGACCTGTCAGAACTTGCTGCCTGGACGGTTGTTGCCAATGCCCTGTTGAATTTGGATGAAACCCTGGCCCGGAGATAACCACGTGCAACAACACATCGAAGTCGCCCGTCATATAACTCGCCGGCATTTTTTTGGTGACTGCCAGGTGGGGTTGGGCGCGATGGGCCTGGCTTCTCTGCTGCACAACCAGGCGGCGGGCAAAGTGACCGGCCAGCCGGGTCAAGGCCGGCCCCAACAGCACTACGAGCCCCGGGCCAAAAGTGTCATTTACCTTCACATGGCGGGCTCGCCTCCGCATCTGGATCTGTTGGATTACAAACCGGAACTGGTACGTCGGACCGGCGAAGATTGCCCGGAGGAATTTTTACGTGGCAAAAAGTTTGCTTTCACTACGGGTAAGCCCAAACTACTGGGGTCACCCCACCCATTTTCTCAACACGGACAAAGCGGGACATGGTTTTCGAAGGTCCTCCCTCAATTGGCCAGCATTGCCGACGACCTGCTGGTGATTCGTTCGGTCAATACTGATCAGTTCAACCATGCTCCTGCCCAGTTGTTTCTGTACACGGGTTCGCCTCGTATGGGCCGGCCGTCGCTCGGATCGTGGGTACTGTATGGGCTGGGGGCGGACAGTCAGAATCTGCCGGGCTTTGTGGTACTGGTTTCCAGCGGACTGAATCCCAGTGCGGGAAAAACTGTTTGGGGAAGCGGGTTTCTGCCATCGATTTACCAAGGAGTGCAGTGTCGTTCCTCGGGAGACCCCGTCCTGTTTGTTTCGAACCCTCGGGGGATGAACCGCTCTTTGCGCGGGGCGAGTCTGGACGCCATCCGCGCACTGAACGAGTTACAGTTTCAGGAAACCCGCTCGCCTGAAACGGCTACCCGTATTGCCCAGTACGAATTGGCATTTCGCATGCAGGTCTCTGTGCCGGGGGTGATGGACATTTCCCGGGAATCGCCAAAGACCTTGGCGGCCTACGGCGCGGAACCCGGAGCATCTAGCTTGGCCAACAACTGTTTGCTGGCGCGACGGTTGGTCGAAAACGGAGTCCGGTTCGTACAGTTGTTTGACTGGGGCTGGGATTTTCACGGCGTAGGTACGGGTTGCGATATTCGCAATCATTTGGGCGTCAAGGCGGCCACGATGGACCGGCCCGTGGCGGCACTGATTCGTGACCTTAAACAACGCGGCCTCCTGGATGAGACCCTGGTAGTTTGGGGCGGAGAATTTGGACGTACTCCGTTTCGCGAGGGCCGCACGGCGGACCGCGAAACCCTGGGCCGTGACCACTATCCGGATTGTTTTTCCATGTTCATGGCAGGTGGTGGTGTGAAAGCCGGATCGGTGTATGGAGAATCGGATGAGCTCGGTTTCCAGGTCGTACGTGACAAGGTTCCGATCCATGACTTGCAGGCTACCATTCTTCACCTTCTGGGGCTGGATCACCTGCAATTGAACTATCGTTATCAGGGCCGGGATTTTCGACTTACGGACGTGCATGGAAATGTGGTGCAAGGCTTGCTTGCCTAATTTCAACCAGGATTGAGCAAAAGGCTTGATTCGGCAGAATCCATGGTGGATACTACACGGCAAGTCTGAAATAATCCGGTTGCTTGGCCTCTGGCAGGATGATATCTTTCTCATTGATAAGGCCGTTTCCCTAACCCCAGCTCACCAATTCCCATGACTGTTCAATCTCCTCAAGCTCCGACCTCCCTGTCGCAAGGCGAGAACATGCAACTCACAAAAGACCAATTGCTAAGAGCCTACCGCATGATGAAGACCATTCGCGAATTTGAAGAGCAAGTTCATCGCGACTTTTCTGCGGGCGAGATACCCGGGTTTGTTCACTTGTATGCGGGCGAAGAAGCGTGTGCCACGGGTGTCTGCATGCATTTATCTCGAGAGGATTCGATCGCATCCACGCATCGGGGGCACGGGCACTGCATTGCAAAAGGCGTTGATGTGCACGGCATGATGGCCGAGTTGTTCGGGCGCAAAACAGGTCTCTGTGGTGGTAAAGGCGGGTCGATGCATGTGGCGGACTTGGAATTGGGAATGATGGGAGCCAACGGCATTGTAGGTGGTGGCCCGCCCCTGGTCTGTGGGGCGGCACTCGCCGCGCAAAAGAAGGGCGGGGGAAATGTGGCGGTTGCCTTTGTCGGTGACGGCGGTTCCAATCAAGGGACGACCTTTGAAAGCCTGAACCTGGCAAAGATCTGGAATCTACCCGCTATTTTCGTCGTCGAGGACAATGGGTATGCGGAAGCGACCGCGTCCAGTTATTCGATTGGAGCGGAAAGCAATGCCGCGCGAGCGCGCGGGTTCGGCCTGCCGGCGGTTCAAGTCGATGGCCACGACTTTTTAGCAGTGTACCAGGCGGCAGGCGAAGCCATCGAGCGGGCGCGCCAAGGAGGGGGGCCCTCGTTGTTGGATTGCAAGCTGAATCGGTTCTACGGTCACTTCGAAGGAGATGCTCAGACTTACCGGGGAGAAGACGAAGTTAAAAACCTGCGGGATGACCAGGACTGTATTGTCCGTTTGTCGCGGCACGCAACGACAACCGGCGAAATTGACTCTGCGGAATTGGAAGCCATCGATACCGAAGTCGATGCGCTTATCAAGGATGCTGTGGAGGCAGCCAAGGCGGCACCGCAACCGGATGCGGAAGACCTGTTGACCGATGTGTATGTTTCTTATTGAGCCCGGTTGCAAAGGCCGGGAAGCGGTTGGCGTGACCGAGGCTCCCGGGAATGATCCTGGTAGCTTGCCAGTCTTAAAGAGAAGAACCATTACCAGACACAAGTAGGAGAGATTCCATGGCTCGTCAAATCACATTCCAGCAAGCCATCAACGAAGCGTTGGACCAGGAAATGTCGCGTGACGAGACGATCGTCATGCTGGGCGAAGACATCGTGGGCGGCCAGGGCGGTTGCGGCGAGATGGACGCCTGGGGAGGCGTGATGGGGGTGACCAAAGGCTTGTACGGCAAGCACGGTGACCGCGTAATGGACACGCCGATTAGTGAATCCGCCTTTGTCGGCGCCGCGATTGGAGCGGCCGCGAGCGGGCTGCGCCCGGTGGTGGAGTTGATGTTCAACGATTTTATGGGCGTCTGCTTCGACCAGATTTTCAATCAGGCTGCCAAGTTCCGCTACATGTTTGGTGGAAAGGCGGAGACGCCAGTGGTGATTCGCACGATGATAGGCTGCGGATTTCGAGCCGCTGCCCAGCACTCGCAGTCACTCTATTCGATGTTCACGCATATTCCCGGGTTGAAGTGTGTTGTGCCTTCCAACGCTTACGATGCGAAGGGATTGCTGATTGAATCGATTCGAGACAACGATCCAGTGATCTTTTTTGAGCACAAGGGGCTGTACCAGCTTGAAGGAGAGGTGCCGGAAGAAGCGTTTACGGTTCCCTTTGGCGAAGCGGAAATTGTCCGGGAGGGCGACGATGTGACCATTGTGACGCTGGCCCAGATGGTACACGAATCGGCCAAGGCCGCGGAACTTCTGCAGCAGGAGGGTGTGGAATGCGAGATCATCGACCTGCGCACCACCTCTCCCCTGGATGAGGAAACGATTCTTGAAAGTGTCGAGAGTACGGGTCGGCTGGTCGTCGTGGACGAAGCCAACCCCCGTTGCAGCATGGCAACCGACATTGCGGCGCTGGTGGCCGATGCGGGTTTCTCGTCGCTGAAGGCCCCTGTCAAGATGGTCACCGCTCCTCACACTCCTGTTCCTTTTAATGAAAATCTTGAGGATCTCTACAAGCCCAATGCAAATAAGATTGCGGCTGCGGTGCGGGAGGTTTCGGAGTACCAGACATGGAAGACGGCGGCATCCAAAAGCTGATCATGCCCAAATGGGGCCTCTCGATGGCCCAGGGCAAGGTGGTCGAGTGGCTTATCGACGAGGGAACGGAAATCTCGGCGGGCGCCGAGGTCGTCGAGGTTGAAACGGAAAAAATCACCGGCGCGGTGGAATCACCGGTGGGCGGAACACTCCGTCGCCTGGTGGCACAGCCCGGGCAGGACGTCCCGGTCGGTGGTCTGCTGGCGGTGATCGCCGATCCCTCACTGGCGGACGAAGAGATTCAGCGTTTCGTCGAAAGTTTTGTGGCCGAAGAAGTGGAAGACGACTCGCAGGCGGACGTTGCGGAACCCGCGTCGGTTGACGTGGGTGACCTGAAGTTGCGGTATTTACAGCGGGGCGAGGGTGGTGTGCCCGTCGTCCTGGTGCACGGTTTTAC
>CAUZEA010000231.1:0-4797 GCA_963578605.1 Planctomycetota bacterium | reverse complement strand
GGTGTGGATGAAAGATGTATCCTGCTGGAAAATGCTTCTTGGCCGACTCAAAGTTATGCATGGCCAAGACGACTTGCTTCTGATTGCTCATGCATTGCGAGCGTCGGGAAGCCTCCCGCGCCGCCTGCACGGCCGGTAACAGTAGGGCAATCAATATCCCAATAATGGCAATCACCACCAGCAATTCGACCAGGGTAAAACCAGGTCGAGGCCTGGAACCATTTTTGAAAGAAAGGGACATTTAAACTCTTCTTTTAGCGGCCAGCCCGCTTTCAGACAAGTATTCCCGATCGACAATCTGAACAGCTGGCAACCGGGTCCACAAAACACCGACACGGCCAACCCGACGGCGACGGCAAATGCCAGGCGGAACGACACATTGGTCCCTAATATATATGTTTACACCCCCACACCAGCCAGCGACCATCGTATCGATGGCCGCTGGCTTGGCGGCTTTGGCGGAATCCCTGGCGGCGGACCGCCAGAGGAAACTCAGCTATTTTCTCTCTATCCGTCGGCGGACCGCCAGGAATACTGATCCCAGCAGAGCGAGTGCAACGGACGACGGCTCCGGAATAGCGTTGAGGAACTGGTCCGGCGTCAAGGCAACGTTGGAAATCCGGATCTCGTCGAGGTAGCCAGTCATACCGGTCAATCCGGCGCTGCCGACCCGGAGGCCAAAACCGTTAGTCAGGTCCCCAGGGAACGGAGCCTTGCCACCACCATTAGCATGTGGCGTGGTGTCCTCAACACCATCGATATAAATGTGCAACCAATCGTCGTTGTCGCGAACCCCGGCGAAGTGGTGCCACTGACCATCGTCCACGCGGGTGTCGTCCCAAGCGACCCGGGCATTCTGTGGGCCGTTATCTACCATGACATGCACGCGCGCGTATTTATCCATCCACATTTGATAGCCGAGTCCTCCCTGGGCATTATCTCGTTTATAGACGAACAGTTCAGACTGGGTCGGAGCTGGCTCGCTGTCGATGCGGAAATAGCCTTCGATGGTAAACGGGCCGCTGAGCTCAGGCGAACCCTCGCCGGGTCCTACCGCATAATGGCTACTGCTATCCAAATTCAGTGACCGGGTGTTCGCTCCGTTGGCATTGAGCGTGCCGTTTGAATCGGTGTCTAGCGGGTCCGGATTTGGAACGGCGGCACCGAAAAGATCTCCCGTATCGTCACCTTGCCATGACGGGCCAGTCGCATTCGCATAGAGGTGATAACTGCCGACCTCGTTCCGGATAGGCGTTCCCAAACTGGGCACGGATGTACCGTCCGCAACAGCCGATCCGTTGTCGTCCTCAAATCGCCAATAGCCTAACGTGGCGGCTTGAGCCGAAATACCCCACCCTACCACTGCGACGATCACTAGGGCGACCACCACTCGCGCGTGTTTGCAAAAATATCGATTCATTACTCTTGCTCTCCCATGGCAAGTGGTTCACCTGCCATTACAAAGGGTGAAAAAAACTTCAGGCCACACTGCCTGATTTCCAAGGGACCCGCAAGGAACCCAAACAATCTCAAAATCAACTTGTTTCCGGCAGGCATTGCCCGAAAAAATCGCCAAGCCCAACCGAAGTGGCTCAAATTGACCCACTCCCCAATATGGATTGTCCTGGACCAATTGTCAAGTTGGCTGACGAAATATCCTGTTTATTTCTTAAATTAATTCCGATAGCAACCGGTGGAGACGAGTGAAAACGGCTCCCCTGGAAGGCTATTTCAGGCCGACGAACGGGCCTGCCCGGTACGTAAAAAGATCAACGGCATTTGGATTCCTGCTACCACAGTCGCTTGTGATGGGCGCGGAGCGAAGGAGTCCGAATGCCGTTTTGCTGGTTCAGCGTTCCGCTAGCGGGATTGAATCAAACCTGGATTGGGTGTGACCTCTCTACTGGCAATACCCTGTCTTTACCATAAATTACTCCAACGCGCCGCCTGGCTTCCTTAATCCGGCAAAGCCGTGCAAAAACGAGAAACCTCCTTATCTTACAAAAACGAGCGGTATGTAAGTTCCTCGGCGCAGTACGCGCGCGGGAATAACAGACTGATTACACTGCCATAAACCACGGTCACCGTCATGGCGATTGCGCAATACCAAGCCCAGTGCACGTCAGACATCAGTGCGAAACCTATCAGCGTGCCCAGGCTAAGGACGGCCCCAACAATAACTCCCTGGGCGACCGCACGCCGGACGAAGATGCCCAGCAGGAAGATCCCCAGGAGTGTCCCGCCGATCACGCTGCCCATCTTAATTCCCGCAGTAATCACCGTGCCCAGTTGCAGCACGAACAGGGCAGAGGCGAAGCTGACCACCCCCCACATCAGCGTAAGCCACCTTGCCCGGTTGACCCATGTCTCCTCAGAAGCTGGAGTCTTTGAGTGCAATTTCCATACGTCCAACAGCGTAACCGTTCCCATCGAGTGAAGGATGGAACTGAGTGTGGACATTCCGGCTGCAAATGCCGCAGCGATGAAAAGACCTCTCAAGCCATTGGGCAGAGCCTTCATGACGAAGGCGGTAAATACACGGTCCCCGTGGGTGCCGTCTGGAATCGTGTCCGGATGTAGTTGGTTATAAGCGAACAGCAACGTTCCCATCATCAGGAAGGTGATCCAGATGAACACCAGGCCGAATCCGCTAACAATGATCGAACGGCGACTTTCCTTCTGGGATCGTGCCGTCATGTAGCGTTGGATCAAGGTCTGGCTGCACCCGTAGTTGGAAATATGATAGACCAACATGCTGGCGAAGCCGGCCCAAAGGGTGATCCTGTCGGTAAAGACGAAGGATAGGTCGAACATCTTGAGCTTCTGGTGCGCTTGAGCTGCGTTGAAGAGGGCACCATAGTCACCGACAGACGAACTCAGCACGTAGGCTAGTACGATCAGCGGCACGACGATGAACACGCCCATCTGGAGGACGTCGGTCCAGATCACCGCTTTCATCCCGCCGATCGACGTGTACACGACCGTCAGGACCAGCATGATCAAGATACAGAGTTCGTAGCGCACCCCGACTGCCTCCGACATCACTAGGCTGGGCGCGGCGATCACGGTGCCCAGCACCAGGGCATATTCGAGCTGGTACAGCAGGCTCGCGAACGATCGTGTCCTGTTGCCGAACCGCATGCCCAGGTACTCGTAGGCGGAAATGACCTTCAATCGACTGTAGAAGGGGAGGAACACCACAGTGACAATGAACACGGCGATGGGAACCGGCAGATACAACTGCATGTAGGTCAGATCGCCCATGTAGGCCAGCCCGGGAAGCCCGATCAGGCTCTTGGCACTGATTCCGGTGGCAATCAGCGTCGCAGTGACTGCTAGCCAGTGGACCGAGCGGTCGGCCATGAAATACTGTTCGATGGTTGCCTTGCGCCGCCGAGAAGCGATGAGGCCCACCACGGTCACGCCCACGATCGACGCCGTCAAGATGAGGTAGTCTAGTGCAGACATCAGGTGCTGATCGTTACGAAGATCAGCAAAAACCTCCTCCGACAATTCTTGAAAAACCGGGCTTGCTGCCACTAGACAGTGCCTGACACAACGTACGCCAATTGACACTAATGGGTATGCGTAGTCAACATCTTGGCCCAGTAAATTTCCAAACAATCGAGAACTAACTGGAACTTCCAATCGGCATGCACCGACATCGGATTGATGGACCTGCCAGTCGATCTGGGCGACAAAGTGAAGCTCCAGCTTTGCGAGACAAGCTAGCCTCTCCAAACAATCTGACTCGACGCCACTTCTATCTCCCTGCCCTTGTAGCAGGGATGGCGGTGATTCTGTCCGGTTATCCGGCTTACGGATCCGAACAGCCAACCGTGCCGTACACTATTCCGTTCATTGATGTCGCCGGTGAAATCGATCGTCAGGTAATTGTTGCTCAGGGAACGAAGACTGAATATCGCGGCCAGGTGAATACGGTTTTGATGAAGGATGGTCACACGATTTTTGCAGTCTGGTCGATCGGCCACGGGGGCAAGTGTGGTCTGATGAAGAAGAGCGAGGATGGTGGACTGACTTGGATCGATATGCTGCCGACACCGCAGAATTGGCTAACGGTCAAAAGCTGTCCTTGCATCTTTCGATTGACGGATACCAGCGGTGTAGAGCGAATGTTTGTAATTGCCGGCAACCCCAAACTGTACCAGTCGATGTCGCTTGACGAGGGTAAAACATGGACACCCATGAAATGGAACGGCCTGTACAAACCCGGCGGCAATACCACAATCATTCCAGTTGAAGGTGGTCACAAACATCTCATGCATGTGCAACACAAATCTCACGAAAAACAATCACGGTATACCGTTTGGCAAGCTATTTCTTCTGATGGAGGGTTGACTTGGGATGACTACAGAGAGGTCTGCGGGGTTCCCGATGCAGATCCTTGCGAGCCTTGTTTAGTCCGTTCGCCCAATGGCCGACAACTGCTTTGCCTGATGCGGGAAAACAGTTCTGTCTACGATAATCGATTGAATTCGTTAATGATGACCAGCGACGACGAGGGTAAAACATGGTCGAAAGCAAAAGAAGTCACCGGCAGTCTGACAGGTCATCGGCACGTGGCCGCTTACGCACCTGACCTGCCCCCACGGGTGAAACCAACGTTTAAGTTACATTCTTGGGGTTTTCCTTTAACTGCTTGTGGAGCATAGCGGAACAAGCAGTTAAAGGCAGCATCGTCTCCGGGGCTGGGGCACGGTAGCCCAGCGAGCTGTGAGGTCTTACCGTGTTGTACTCCACTCGCCACCTTTCTATCAACACCTTGGCCTCCAGCAG
>CAUZEA010000230.1:0-4811 GCA_963578605.1 Planctomycetota bacterium | reverse complement strand
ACGCTGCCCCACGACGACAAGATTTGGATAGTGGAAATTCCACCCCCTTATGTTACGGTAACGGGCCGTCCGAATCGATCCACTGTGCTGTTGAGATCCTCCGCTCAACTGGTTCGCTAACAACGGAGTCATCGGTGCCCCATGACCGTCTCCCCAGGCCAAAAATAATCTCAGTCACGCTGCAATTTTTAAATTTGCACTTTACGGACCACAAGGTTGACAAGACGGAATTTTTGGGTAAGCTGGAACTGTAAGTAAATATACATGTTTTCGCCTCGGAATGTGGAAATTGAACCGCAACGGGCGGGCTGCACAAGGAGAGTACCTGGATTATGTTATCAAAATACGTACGGTTAATACCAACCATCCTCGCGTTGCTGCTCTTTGCGTCGGCTTCTCAGGCCGACCTGCTCCATACCGGCGACAATGACCCGGCCGACGAAGGCTGGACATTAGGTCCTGGCGCTGCCACAGCAGGCTTTGCCGACGCCACCGGCAAGCCCAACTGGCGACATACCTACGGTTCGGGAAGCAACTTTTACCGAATCATCGGTACCCATCCGGCCAATGGGTCTTCGCCAATTGAGCAGTTGTATCTGGATCCCAGCGGTTGGACTGCCACGGCGGAGATCCACCTGCTCGAAGGAGCGCACCTCCAAGAAGCCGCCTTTGTTGCCCAGGATGCAACCAACCACTTTCACATTCACTTGTACGATGGCCTGGGTGTGACCCCCAAGGGAGCCTATGCGTACTGGCAGAAAGGAATTTTTGCTGACAACGCGGTGCAAATTGGCACGGTCGATCCCACCGATGGATTTCACACCTATCAGATCGTCGTTGATCCGGGTACAGACACGGGTCATATCTTTAACGAGGCCGAGGGGCTGGCTGGCCGCAACGACGACATCATTTCTTATTATATAGATGGGGTGAAAGAACTCGAAGTGGCTCGCGCTACGTTGCCGCCAACTTTTGATCGGGCAGAAATGATCTTCGGCCGTTTTGGGGGGGCTGCTAATCCTGGAGGAAATGCCGCGGCGAGTACCGATTTTCTTAACGCTTTAATTCGCCTTGAGCCGGGCATGCATCCCATCGATCCGGTAGGGCCTATACCCGGTGACCTGACCGGCGATTACAACAACAGCGGCACGGTCGATGCGGCTGACTATACCCTGTTCCGAGACAATCTTGGACTCGACAGCAGTGTGCTGCAGAACAACGACATCGCGGGCAACGTCGACGTCGACCACTACACCCAGTGGGCACAGAATTTCAATGCCACGAGCACCGGCAACAGTGCGGCCGTTCCTGAGCCGTGCAGTTACATCTTAGTGACGCTTGGCCTGCTCGCTTTGCTGGCCCACAGGCCTCGGCAGTAGGCCCAATGAGGGGCTCTATTGGTGATGCCAACCCCACGTAACCGCAAGCTGTGAGCTACCGCGTGATTTAGGTGACCATCAAAACCGAAACGCGTCTCGGACTCCATCCACGCCTGTTCGTTTTCGGCGTGCGGGGGCCAATCCGATAAATAGCAAGATTCTGCTTATCCCGTTTGCAAGTAAGCGGAAGATCCAACTCCGAGGCGGTAAAGACCTTTATCCCTTTGTACCAATGTCCCTCTGCCCCCCGCACGTGCTAGTGACCTGCTGTTCAAATGCCTCCGGACAGGACGAAAAAGATGTCGCGGGCACCAGCTACTCGGCGATCACCGACCACTCCCCTGGGGACATCAGCTGCCCAATGCTGCAGACCCTCCCTATGGCACGGGCGCGATGATTCAAGTCGATTCTGCCATTCGTGAAATTGCCGAGATCAGCATTGGCGATATCATCGACGGTACAAGTAGCACGCTGATGGTGGCCGAAACCGTCCGCCTGGACCCCGATACCGTGGAAGACAATCTCTATGCCTCGTCCTATTGTGACGACCGGATCAGCTGTCCCTGGGGCAAGTTCTGGGAAGATATGAACACGATCGTCACCGCACATGGGATCAATTCCGGTTCCGGCGAATCGAACCCGGGGGTGGAGAGTAAACATCCCGGCAGGTGCAACGTCTTGTTCGCCGATGGCCACATTTCGTTTATCGGTGAGACGATCAATCAAGCCGTTCTTGAAACATTAACCACCCGTGCCGGAGAAGAGGTGATCTCGGACAATGGGTTCTGATCGATCGAACTGGTTTCTTCGGGAGATGGGTTACTGCTTGCTGGCAGTAAGCGGATGCTTGCTGACGGCCGGCTGTGGCGACAAGGGTGGGCTCCCAAGCAGGGTCCTTCACGGCAGCGTGTTGTATGGAGAAGAAAAGGCCGAAATGGGCCGGTTGCGGTTTGTGCCTATCGAGGGCACGCCCGGTTCTGCCAGCACGGTCATGATCGTCGACGGGCAGTACCGCGTCGAAGCCCGCGGCGGTGTGCCTATAGGAAAGCACCGGGTCGAAGTAGATGCCCGCCGGAAGACTGGCCGTAAGGTTCCTTTACCCGCGCGCGAAGGAACCTTGATTGAAGAAACGGTCCGCATGGGACCGGACCGGTATGCTGGCACCCAATCGCCGCTGACCATCAAGGTAACCGAACAATCCGATGGCAGGATAGATATCATTATCCCACGCTAAACGGTGTTTCACGACGCGTGGAACAATGTGGCCAGGCCGCGCGAATCGTACTGTCGAGCCGACCAGGTCGCTGGCATAACAGCCGTCGTTCCCGACGTCGAAATGTTGCCAATCGATCGCTCGGCCAACGCGCAGAGCGGATGTTCGGGATTGAGCATTTTGCTCAACTGGGCGCCAAAGAGGTGACGTTGCAATATCTATGTTTTCGGCTTCATTTATGCCAAGTTTCGGGGGAAATTTCCCCGATTTGCCAGGGACGATTATAATCGGAGGTGCGGACAACTTATCCAGCCGTGCAAGGCTCTAGTTGCATATGTGGGGTGTTTCGTGCGGATTCGCGACCGCATTTCCGAGAGAACATGCAGGTGACACAAGCAGTGAACTCGATGAGCAATCCCAACCGGTGCAACTCGAAATTAGCACGCTTCCTTGCGAAACTCATCAAAGTCAAGCCCACCAAAATTCGGGCTGCCGCGGCATGCGCCCGAACTATGACGAGTTCAGCGACGCGAAATCCGCTTCAGCTTCTGACCTTGATCGCCGGAATTTCTGTCACGGCAACACACGCGCAAACCGTTGATTTCAACAACTGTCAATTGTCACCGGTTTTCCAGACTTTGTCAGGCAATAGCACGCTCTTCCGTGATCCGAGCCTGGCAAACGACAATGGTTGCACCCAGGTGCCAGGCGATTACGAGCACTATGTGGACGCTTCCAACCCACCTTCGTTTTATCAGTCACGTGCCAATTTTGATCCGGGTTCCGAATTTTCGATCAGTTTCAATTATCGTCCTTATCTGAATAACAATTCGCACTTTCAATTGCTGATCAACACCAACTCTGAAAACGTCGGGACGTACAACGTCTACCGCGCGAATCCACAATTTGGCCTGCTTCCGGACGGCGCATTACGGATTCGCATTGGGGACTCCAGCCGGGTTGGCTTCGATGGTCTTGCCTGGGAGGTAGTCGGCGCCAACGTTATGGAAGGTGCCCATCTGAACTACGAAGCGCTGGTGGACAACATCAATCCCAATCCATTCACCCCCGGCCACGGACGACGTCGGATATACGGTTACAGAAAACAGCTTTACTGCGCCGGACATGTTTGCCTGCATCCTTCATCAGCTGGGGATGGACCACAGAAAACTCGATTATTACCATTCTGGTCGCTTCGAAAACTCAACCGATGACTCCCTGACTGGCGCCCGCGTTCATCCCCAGATCATCGACACGCCAATCTATGCCTAGCCCCCCGGGCGATGTCTAGCCTCCCAGGAAAATGCAATGCGGCTGAACTGGCGCGCGGCTGGTGCCGCTTGCTATCGACCAGTTCTCACGACATGCTTCGGTACCGTAGTGCGAAGGCGGCATGGCCGACGAGTAACATCAGCACCAGGCTTGCCGGTTCGGGAACGGCCGCACTGCTGCCGGTGCCGGAGGTACCGAAGTTTTGCTTCCAGAGGGCGTAGTCGGCGTGTCTAATAGTCGCGCCGCCCGAACCATTGCCGCTGAGGACCGCAGAGTCACCACCCAGGTTATCTCGATAGATCGTGTAATCGGCGGCATCGACCGTACCATCGGCATTGAAGTCGCCTGCGAGTCCCGGGGCGGGCCCGGTGATCCAGAGGTTGTCCAAAGTGGCATATAAGCCAGGGCCCACTGCAACATGGGTCAAATCAAGATCAAGCGGCCCGGGAGATAGCGTGGCTCCGAGTGTCCACTCCCCTTCGTCGGGCGTTTCGCGATACAAGGCCCTGGCTTCCGTCGGGTTGCCACCTGCATCTAAATCAACCGCTAACTTGACTTCCGACCAACCGACCGTCGCCCAGTTCCAGAGGTTAAACGTGGCCCCCGCCCCCGTACCGTCGACTGAATATTCGAGCCTGGCTTTACCAGCGAGTCCGGAATGGTCGTCATCAAAAAGCTCCAACCATATTTTGTCGTCGGTCGCGCCACTGCCTCCGGCGAGGTAGTCACTTCCCAGATAGACGTACGACGGAGTCTGGGCGGTGGTCATGTTGATCATGGTGGAGAACTCGAGCGTCGTGTCCGGGTCGAGCTGCGGCAGTTGGGCTGCATGACCGTGGGGATTTCCGCCCCCCACATTCGAGAAACCCTGGCTGCCCTGGTAACCGCCCGGTGCCGTTCCTGGGGTGGGCCCTGAGGCAATCGTCATCCCACCATCATTGATGATC
>CAUZEA010000229.1:0-4829 GCA_963578605.1 Planctomycetota bacterium | reverse complement strand
TTCGAGGTGATTGACGACGTGTTTAAGACATTGGCGATCGCGGAAAATTAAAAACAGTGGAAAAGTAAAAAAATCCGCCACGCAGCATAAGCAATCGATCTGCTCTTTTGCATCGGGCCTGGTCGGGCGACCTCCCAGTGCCGCCTGATCGGCGAAATCTATTCCCTAGGCGGGCACGAACTGTTGTCGAGGCCAGGTTTTCAGGATAAAGGTGCCGGCAACGACTCCCACCAGGCTTACCAGCAGCCAGGAAACGGGCAGATGGGTTTGAATGTCAGTGCCGAATCCCCAGGCGGTCAACTGGTGGCGAAAATGCGCCAACATCACGAGTAGTCCGTTATGCAAAACATGCAGGAACATGCCTGGGATAACACTGTTGGTACGATAGCAAACCCATCCCAAGACCAGGCCGAGAAAGGTGCTTGGCAAGAATCGCCATTCCGCCAGTACATTGGCTGTGACGACGTGAAACAAGCCAAACAGCAGGCTTGTGACGAGAATTGATTTGAACGGTGAGATGACACTGCGGAGCGAGGACATGAGGAAACCACGGAAGAAGAGTTCTTCACAGATTCCAGGCACAATTGCGAGAGTGAACAGCAAAACCCATGGTGAGATCTCAGGTATTTCATCGATCAGCTGTTTGATACTGGCCATCTGCTCTATTCCCATCGCGCGAATTCCGATCGCCTGTTGAGCAATCACGATTTCGTAGGCCAGGGGCCACAGAGTCAAACCGAGCAGACCGGCGGCGGCAACCGCAAGGATCTTTGGCTTGCGCAGGGCGAGACTGGTATTGAACTGGTAACGACCCAGCGAGGCCAGGACCAGTGGTAACCCGCCGAACAACAATACGGTCACTAGTGCGCCCAGGATGGCTTTGACATCGAAGGAACGTTCTGTGCCTCGCGCCACCAGATTGGAAAGCACGAAATAACAGGGAAACAAGGCTGCCAGGGACGTGAGTGCGATCGTAGGGTTGATGACTTCACGCGGTTGCCCAGACGACCGGTTGAAAATCGACCAACTGGCACCACCGCCATACAGAACGGCATCGGTTCCAAAGATTCTGGCGGCAACCGCAATAGCCCCGAGTATATAGAAGGCCGTCGAGACCACGGTAGCGACTGCCAGAGTCGCATTTACGCTTCCTTCCAGCAGGTTCCTGGCGAGGAGCACAATGTTCACGAGCGGCACGACTGCGAGTAGTCCGTTAAACTCAATCCCGGGGAGAAGACACAGAACTCCGGGCATCAAGCAGAGGAGCATCAACGGGATGATGTAGGCTTGGGCTTCTTTAAAGGTCCGGGTGTAACTTGTCAGGGCAAGTAAAACGGCTGAAAAGAATGCCGCGAGCAGGACCAACAGTGCCAGCACCTTGAGTACAACCGGCAGCGATAGACCGGCCTCGGCAAAGATGAGTGTATCGAGCCCGGTGCTGCGTGCCGTGATCGTCATGCCCACAAGATTCACCACAGCGGTCAAGATGGCGACCGTCAGCACGGCCACATATTTTGCCAGGAGCAGACCGATTCTGGGAACGGGCGAAGCGATCAGTGTCTCAAGGGTGCCCCGTTCACGTTCCCCGGCGGTCAGGTCAATCGCGGGATAAACCGCTCCGGTGACCGTCATCAGGACCAGGATCAGCGGCATAACTGCTGCCAGGGGAAAGAGTGTTGACTTGTCGGGTTGGATCTCACGGGGTTCGATTCTGGTGGGCAGCGACACGACGACGTTGGCAGCTTTCAATTGCCGACGAAGTGCAAGTTCGTTCAAGGCCTGCAGCCGATCTTCGACATACCCGAGCGCGGCCTGGCTGGTTGGCGAGCCTTGACGGTAGAGCAGTTCGCAATCGAGCGTTTCGACAACAGGCCGCTTCGAGTCTTGTCGGGTGGAGTTTATTTTGGGGGTGTTGGTGAGGATTGCGATGTCGATACTTCCATCAGCTACTTTTCTGATAGCGTCCTGGTTATTGATTTCAAGCCAGTGAATGCGCGGTTTTGTCGTGGGTTCGATTGGCTTACTGGCTGGGCGTTCTGCCTGGTTTGTTGCCTCGAGTGCTGCGTCTCCTTGCGACAGCAGGTTCACGAATTGGCCAGCTGCCTGGTCGTTCTCAAATCCGAGCACAAATTCTACGGTTGTCCCAGATCCATAAGAGCCCAACAAGATCCGCTGGAACAGAAGGGCCAGGAGTGGATAGACGATCATCGGCATGAGAATCAGAGTGATCATCGTACGCCGATCGCGGAGAATTTCGCGGAGTTCCTTCAGGCAGAGGCGCGACAGCCGCCCAAAGACATCGGTCTTCCAGGCAGATCGCTGGTCGTCGTTGCTGGTGCGGTTTGCGGCTGATTCGCTCATGGAAGCTGTTGCCGTGGCAACGTTATTTCGTGAAATTATTTGGACACGACATTCAAAAACATGTCGACGAGCGACTCTTGCCCTGTCGCCGACCGCAACTCTTCGAGAGTCCCTTCATGTAACAAACGACCCTCATGGAGGAGTCCGAAGCGATCGCACAGGCGCTGGGCCTCGTCGAGTCGGTGGGTGCTGACAATCACGGATTTGCCATGATTCCGGAGCTCCGCGATATAGTCTAACACCAGCTTGCTACCCATAATGTCGAGCCCTCGGGTCGGTTCGTCCAGGAGCATGACCGGCGGATCGTGAATGAGGGCACGAGCCAAGGTCACCCTTTGTCGCTGGCCGGTACTCAAGTGGATCGAACGTCGATCGAGGTACTCGGTCATTTCCAATAAACGGCTCAGCTGTTCGACCCTTTGGCGTGCGCGGGCTGGCGGGATACCATACAGGTCAGCGAAAAACAGCAGGGTTTCCCGCACCGTCAGCCAGGGGTAGACCCCATCGCTTGCCGAAACGAGGCCGATTCGCGATTTGACTTCGTTCGGTTCGTCATTCGTCCGATACGGGCCGATCTTGGCATAGCCTTCATCCGGTTGAAGTAACCCAATGATCATCCGCAGGGTCGTCGTTTTGCCCGCCCCGTTCGGGCCCAGCAAACCATAAACTTCCCCTTCGCGAACGGAGAAAGTAAGCTGATCAACTGCCAACACCTCGGTCTGTTTGACGAAGAAACGCTTTGTCAGTCCAACAACATCGATCATCAGCGGATCCGATTTCCTGGGACCAGGTCCCGAGGGTGGAAGGAAACCAACGAGTAAAGTTCAAACGCCATGCGATTGCGGAGCCGATTTTTCGGGATGTTTTGGGATGAGGTCTCCGGTTATTCTAGCGGAAGAAACATAATGGGTAATCGGTGAAAACGGGTAAAGATCACGATCTACCTGCGAAGTTGGAAAATCATGCGGAAAGCTGGGCCATGGAACAACTCCCTTTGGAAATTTCGTGTCACGACGTCTCCCGCTGGATGGAGACCGATCATCAACCCCTGCTGCTCGATTGTCGGGAGGCTGACGAGTTTGCCCTCGTCGCCATTGCTGGGGCCAAATTGCTACCGATGAGTGAAATACAGTCCAGGGCAGGCGAGCTGAGCGACCACAAAGAAGCCCCAATCGTCGTTTATTGCCATCAAGGCATGCGGAGCGCGCAGGTTACCCAGTGGTTGAGGGAGCAAGGATTCAACCAGGTTCAGAGCATGGCCGGTGGCATTGATCAGTGGGCTGTGGAAATCGATCCTTCGATGAAGCGATATTAGGATCGTGGCGGACCAGGGGCGGCCAGTGGCATCCAGTGGTTTCCGAAAGACCCGCGTACAAGTTCCGTGAGGTTCGCTGCCACAACATCACTTGCAGTCGAGCGCGCGATTTGGGATTATGGGCGTTCTTGCCGCCGTGGCGAAATTGGCAGACGCGCATGGTTCAGGTCCATGTCCTCTTAACGAGGGTGGGGGTTCGACTCCCTCCGGCGGCACTCAAGATGGCAAGCCAGGAAGGCAAAAAACAGGGGACAGCCAGCAGGGCACGTTAGCTTGCCGCCTTTTTCTGCGCGCACTACCCGGCCCGTTTAAACTGGCAACCTTCGACGAAGAACTCGAAAAACCCTGGATCGGTTTCCAACTCCACGTGCTTGATCGACTGGACGAGGCGTTCCAACTCGTGGCGCCGACTTTGTGAGACCAGGGCAAGGGTCGCTCCTTCGATGGCGGCGTTTCCCAGCTGTTTGATTTTTTCGTCGGGTAAATCGGGAATCAGTCCAATCCGTCGGGCAGCTGCTGGGTCAATGTGCCGGGCAAACCCTCCTGCGAGATAGAAGCAATCGATGTCGCTTGCTTGAATCCCGTACTCTTTCATGACGATTTGCATCCCGGTAACGTTAGCCCCTTTGGCTTGCGCCAGTTCGCTGACGTCGTTTTCGCGGAGGAACACATTTTGTTGCGGATCGATGACCAACGAGTCGCGGCCATCACGAAATCGCCCCATTTCGTTCATCTGCCCGGTACGGACGAGTTCACTCAGCAAATCGACTAACCCGGATCCGCATATTCCTTCAGCCGGAACTTCGCCAATTACTTCATTACGGAAAGTTCCATCTGGCTGAATCTGCACGCGTTCAATGGCACCCTCGAGGCCTGGCATTCCACAGGCAATGGCGCCACCCTCGAACGCCGGGCCGGCGGGGCAGGAAGCAGCCAGAATTCGATTGCGATTCCCCAAAAACACCTCGGTATTTGTGCCGATATCCATCACGGCTACAAGGCGATCTTCGGTTGGCATGTCGATTGCCAGGAGGCAGGCGGCCGCATCGGCGCCCACGTGACCGCTGACCAGGGGCAGGCCGTAGACTCGGGCCGCAGGATGGATGGGCAGGCGGAGCCGTTTTGCTTCGACTGCCAGGCTCGTTGTGGTGCG
>CAUZEA010000228.1:0-4837 GCA_963578605.1 Planctomycetota bacterium | reverse complement strand
AAGTACCACGTTGCCCCCGAGTCGGTTTATCATTTTGAGCGTGTGATTCCCGGCCCCACCCGCAACTCGGTGGCGATGGCCAACCAGTGTGCGTCGTTTTTACGGGAATCGGACAAGCGGCCCTTCTTTCTTTATTTCTGCACCTCCGATCCTCACCGCAGTGGTCAGACGACAGACGAATTGCCCTCCAAACCCAATCGTTTTGGCAACCCCCAGCCAGGCAGACCCGGGTATGCGGGAATCGAAGAAGTCACTTACGACCCGACTGAAGTGTTGGTCCCCGGTTTTCTGCCCGACACCCCGATTTGTCGTGAGGAAATTGCTCAGTATTACCAATCTGTATCCCGGATCGATCAGGGGTTAGGGCGGCTGGTCGAATTGCTCAAGACCAGTGGCCATTGGGAGGAGACGCTGTTGATTTACATCTCGGACCATGGGATCGCCATGCCGGGAGCCAAGACAACCTTGTACGAAGGCGGCATGCGATCTCCCTGCGTGATTCAAAACCCTAGCTGCGTCGTGGTTCCACCAGTGAAGCGATGGTCAGTTGGGTGGACTTGACGCCCACCATTCTCGATTTCGCGGGGGTCCTCGAGCCAGGGACGGAACAGGTGCGGATCGACATCCTGGCAAAACTCCCGCAGAAGCCATCCGGCTCTCAGCGAAGCAGGTCGTTCCAACTGGGCCGCTTTCACGGTCGCTCCTTCTTACAGACGATCGAGTCTCCACGGTCGGCAGGTTGGGACCAGGTTTTCGCTTCGCACACCTTTCACGAAATCATGATGTACTATCCGATGCGGGTCGTCCGTGGCCGGCGCTATAAGCTGATCTGGAATCTGGCACACCCTTTGCCTTTCCCGTTTGCCTCGGATCTGTGGGTGGCCCCCACCTGGCAAGCCCAGTTTCAGCAAGGCCCGCAGGCGTCGTATGGTGCAAAAACGGTCGCGAATTATCTCCACCGTCCGCAATTCGAGTTGTACGATCTCAAGGCGGATCCACACGAAGGCCATAACCTGGCCGGCGATCCCCAGCACGCCGAGTTACTGGAGCGACTCAAGGACGAGCTGCGCAATTTTCAGGTCCGCACCGCGGATCCCTGGCATAGTCCACCGCGTTTCCCTGCGGGCCGGGCAGAGGTTTGACAGGCAGTTTCGACCGGTTTATAGTCACCCGGGCATGTCGAGACAGGTGAAGGTGGGGTTCAAAACACCTATCCGTTGATCTTGCAAATTCTGTGATCCTTCCAAACCGCCGTGTCGCGCAGTAAGTCGAAGGAATGCATGACAGGAACAGACGATATTGACAGTGCGAGCCGATACCCGCTCGTCTTTCGCGTTCGCCAGCTGTTCGACGATGTGGCTGCCGAGGTCGAACTCGAGCTGTCTCGTCTGTCGCTGGGCAGGAGGATCAAGACTGGCCACACGGTGGCGGTCGCGGCCGGAAGCCGCGGGATCGCCAACATCCACCTGATCATCAAGGCCATCGTCGATCATGTGAAGCGGTTTGGCGCCGAACCGTTCATCGTGCCAGCCATGGGCAGCCACGGAGGCGGGACGGCCCAAGGGCAGCAGACGATTCTCGAATCCTACGGAATCACCGAGGCGTTCTGCGGATGCCCGATCCGCTCGACCATGGAGACGGTCATCAGCTGCGAAGCCGCGGAGGGCTTTCCGATCCACTTCGACAAGTTCGCATTTCACGCGGATCACGTGATCGTGTGCAACCGCATCAAGACACACACGCAGTTCACGGGTGACCTCGAGAGCGGCCGGATGAAGATGCTGCTGATCGGTCTGGGTAAGTACGAGGGAGCTAAAATCTACCACCGGGCCATCAAGGATTTCAGCTTCGGCAGGATTGTGCGGAGTGTAGCCGGCCAGGTTTTGGCCCGCTGCCCCATCGCCGCCGGCGTCGGCGTGGTCGAGAACGGTTACGGCCAGACTGCCCGGATCCAGGCGAGCCTGCCTGAAGACTTCGAAGCGGGGGACCAGGAGCTGCTTGTCCAATCCAGGCAGTGGGAGCCACGCCTGCCTTTTCGGGCGGCCGATATCCTGCTGATCGACGAGGCGGGCAAGAACATCAGCGGCACCGGATTCGACCTCAGCGTGGTGGGGCGCAAGTACATCGATCACCAGGCGGCTGAGGATGAGCATCCGAAAATCCGACTCATCGCACTGCGAGGTCTGGCCGATTTGAGCGGTGGCAACGCCGAGGGCATGGGGCTCGCCGAGTTCTGCCTTGTTCGCTACCTGGCCAAGGTCGACAAGCAGCTGACACGGGTTAACGCCGAGACGGGGGGCCATTTCACCGGAGCGATGATCCCGCTCGACTACGAGACGGATATTGCAATGCTGGACGTCATGTTCCGCCAGGTCGGCCTTGTGGAACCGCCGGATGGGAAGCTGATGTGGATCCGCAACACGTTGACGCTTTCCGAGGTAGAGTGCTCGGCCACCTATCTCGAGCAGGCCCGCGCCCGCGACGACCTGGAAATCCTCACCGACGTGCGTCCACTGCCGTTTGACTCAGACGGGTTCTTGTGCGACAAACACATGAATCAGTGACGAGAATCCGTTGAGCCACCCTGGGTCCCCAAAGATACATCGTTTCTTTCGCAGGCAGCAGAAATCAAGTGGCGTTCAGCGGTGAACACTCCCCCTCCGGTTGGGTTCAGGGTATAGTAATCGCTCGAAGTCGATCAACTATTGTCAGGAGGGCCACCGTGCTAGGAGCCAACGCGATTGTTCAAATCCTTCAAAAGGAAGGAATCGAGCAGATCTTTTGTTTCCCGACGACGCCGATTCTTGAAGCGTGTGCTGAAGAAGGGCTACGGCCAATTGTCGCCCGGCAAGAACGCGTTGCTGAGAACATGGCCGATGGGTTTTCGCGGGCGACTTGCGGCGAACGGATCGGTGTTGTCACGGTGCAGCAAAGCGCCGGCGCTGAGAATGGCTTCGCCGGTATCGCCCAAGCACGGACCGATTCGAGTCCCATCCTTTTTCTTCCCGGACACCCAGGTACGGAGTGGGTGGGAGTACCGCCGACCTTCGACTCGGTGCCGAACTACCGGGCCATTACAAAATGGGCCGATATGATCCCCTCTGCAGGCACGATCCCGGGACGCATGCGGCGGGCGTTCACTTGCTTGCGAACCGGTCGGCCGGGTCCCGTCCTGGTCGAGGTGCCAGTGGATGTTGCCTCTGCGGAATTCCCCGGGCCACTTCAGTACAACCCGATCGCACCGGCACGCAGCGGTGGCGATCCGACTGCGATCCGTGACGCCGCCAGGCTCCTGCTCGCCGCCAGGTGCCCGATGATCTGGGCTGGCCAGGGCGTTCTTTACGCAAGAGCTTCGTCCGAGCTCACCGAGGTCGCGGAGTTGCTTGCCGCACCCGTGATGACGACGCTGCTTGGGAAGAGCGGCTTCAACGAGCGCCATCCGCTTTCGTTGGGAACCGGGGCGTACTCGCAGACCGAGATGGTTACTGACTACCTGAAACGGAGCGATGTGATCTTGGGCATCGGTGCGAGCCTCACCCGTTCGCTCTTTGCCCCGGAGATCGACACGAATCACTGCGCCATCGTCCACGCCACAAACGATGCCCGGGACCTGAACAAGGACTATCAACCTGAAGTTACAATTCTCGGTGATGCGAAGCTGGTGCTCGAGCAACTGCGCGAAGAGATCCGTGGGCAGACCGGGGACAAGGATCGGCCTGAACGTTCAGAGGTAGAGGCGCATGTTGGAAACGTGCGAGCCGCGTGGCGCCAGCGGTGGGCGCCGAAGCTCACTTCAAACGAATCGCCGATCAACCCCTACCGTGTTATGGGCGACTTCATGAAACTGGTCGATCCCGCCGACGCGATTGTCACCCACGACTCCGGCAATCCACGCGACCAATTGGTTCCGATTTACGAATCGGTAACCCCCCGCGGGTATATCGGCTGGGGGCACTCGACGCAGCTCGGTTTCTCGCTCGGTGTTGCTATGGGCGCAAAGCTCGCCCAGCCGGATAAGCTCGTCGTTAATTTCCTCGGCGATACCGCGATCGGAATGGTGGGAATGGACATCGAGACGGCGGCTCGGGAGCAGATCCCCATCCTCACCCTCCTCTTGAATAACGGCGCCATGGGCAACTACCACCACCTCATCCCCAAGGCGGTCGAGCGATACGGCACCAAGTATCTGACCGGAAACTACAGCGAGGTTGCCCGAGGCCTCGGGGCGCACTCGGAGCGTATCGACAAGCCGGAGGAGGTCACACCTGCTCTCAAACGGGGCATCACGGCAACGCGTGAGGGAAAGCCGGCCCTCATCGAGTTCATGACATGCGAGGAGCCTGACTTTAATGTCGTCAGAGGCGGCTCACACTAGGCCCCGGAGAAGAACTGCTACCAATGGCGCTCGGGCAATCTCTGTGTGTGAGGTGACGTTCTTTTTAACCGCCTTGGGAAACGGTTTCCCACAGTCAACGTTGGCCCCCAAAATCCTGCCGTTGTGGCCAACTTCCCAAAGAACACCGCTGAGAACGAGTGTAGAAATTGTTTCTGTGGTTACAATACAGAGTTAGAGGTGAAGCTTTCTCACAGGGCCAGTCAATTTTCCAGCTAGTCTCATGACGGCAGAGACCTACCGGGTGACCTACAAACAGAGAACACGACTTGCTATTGCCCTGCTGCTGCTCGGCTGTAGCACTGCATTTGGCCAGTTTACCGACCCGGCCGTCGTCAACTGGATGATCAATACCGACGGGGCGACCGGGTCAAGTGTCGACGCGGAGATTCATGAGCTTGTGAGCCAGATTCTCGCCGACGTTCAGGCCGTCAGTTATACCGA
>CAUZEA010000227.1:0-4862 GCA_963578605.1 Planctomycetota bacterium | reverse complement strand
CAAGCGATTCGGCGGCCTGGCTGAAGATCTTCTCGTGTCGGAGTGTGTACTTGAACCTGCCCAGCAGGAATGTCCGGTAGTACTTCCATGCGTCTGCCACACGAGTCAGCCGGAATTCATCTGCTTCCGTGCCGACCGCCTGTTCTGCCGCCGCAATCTGTTTATCCAGAAAGCTGACGTCTTCGATGGAGTAGTGGTCGAATTCATCGTGGTCTTCCAGCCAGCCAACCCACTGGTAGCCCAAAAACCTGCGCTCGGCGCCCCTGCGTTCATAGACTTCCTCGAGCCGATCCCAGAATGCCTTCATGGGTTGAGCAGCAGCTCCGAACCAATCTCGGCAGTAAGCCCACATGATCTCATCGGGGTCGGCATTCACGTTCCACATCAGTTCCTGCATGTAGCGATATTTCGGCCCGTCAAACGACCAGTTGCCGCCGACTTCGGAAACATGGGCTATGGCTCCCAGTTCGTCGTGTCCCCACTTCAAAAAATCGCGCATCGCGTGCGGGAAGTGGCGAAAACCGACGAACGAGTTGCCGTAGGCATAGGAATACAAGCTGACCGAATCGGTTTTCTTCTGCCATTGCCTGACCAGTTCCAGATGGCTCTCGAGGTAGACGGTGACCATGACGGAAATGTTCTTTTCCAGCCCGAAACGGGGCAACGCCGCAGGCGCCCCGTACGCGAGGGTCGCAATCTTCTTGTCCGGATGGGTTCTGGCCACCTCCTTGGCTACCTGGTTGACCCAGTGCCAATATCGTTCCGATACCGTGTAGGGCGGGTCCGCGGTAGCAGCGAATCTCCTGCACAAGTCGCACTCGCACCAGCCGGATGAATCGTTGTGGCCCATGGACACCGTCGGGACACCGGGGTGCTTGGCAAAGTACTCGCGGGCATACGTGACCGCGTGTTGAACCGTCTGCGAGTTCGACATGCAGATCTGCCAGCCGTTGCCGTAGTCCCAGTGCCATCGTCCTTGTCGTTGGCCGCGCTGGAGAGCTTCCCGCAACTTGGCGTGCTCTGGATGGGTCCCACTCAACAGGCTCTTGGCCCGGCTGTCAGATACAGTGAAAAATGCAAACCACTCCGGGTGCTGCTGGTAATCCTGCCTGCTGAAGATCGCCTGGAATTCGTGGCTCCCGAACGATCCGCCACCCTCAGGTCTTCGCCTGAGATACCGGCGGTTCTTATCAAAGTAATACATGCCCAGGTTGGCGCGGCTGAGGTAATGCGGCTCGTGCTTCTGGCTGAATTCGTAATCAACCCGGATTGTCGGCACGGAGGGCACAATCTCGCCGTAGACGGCGTCGGGAAAAAGCCATCTCACGCCGGCAAATTGCATCAGGAATTCTTCAACCGCCCAGCGTGAGGATTTCAGTCGGATACCGGACAGAACAACATGCTGCTTTCCATCCACTGCCAGGTGCTTGAGCAGAAACCCGTCGGCATACAACTCCTTGATCTCTGGCGCGTGCTTCAGAACAAACGCATCAGGCCCCACATGAATTGTCACCGCGCCATCAGCCGCCCGGCGGCCGGAAGCGATTTCCCGACCGGTAACCCGGGAGAGGTAATCGCAGAGATCGGCAGCCGCATCCACATGGACCCGGCCCTTTGCACTTACGACGCTGGGCAGGGGGCTGCTCGGAGAAATGACGGTAACAACCGCTGCACCAGAAACCACCGGCACAACAAAGCTACAAAAGCCAACTGCTACCGGAAGCCACTGCCATGTGACACGACGGTCTGCTGGTCGATCCATTTTTGTTTTTCTTGCTCTTTCGATTGCCAGATTGCATCGACCATTTGTGCCCGGCAACAGTCGATTTCGCCGAGCCCCTCCCCAGGTGACTCCGTTCATAGCACCTTCCGCCGCCAATTGTCGGTGGCTGCCCCAGTCTCCCCACCTCAGCCCCGGCGTTCAACTCAGGGGCGGTAACCGCCAGATCCGAACCACGCCCCCCGTCCGTCACGTCTTCAACTGTGCAGCGCCAGATGCAGCGCGCAGGGGACGAAACCCTACCAGAGCGTGCGAGTCGTTGCGACGCCGCAGACCTCAACCGAGCGCAAACGAAACCGCCCAAGTCACGGCCAGTTGCGGACTTGAGCGGTGTGGTGCGGCCTGATGCGACATCAGGCACAAGTAGCGGAGGAGGGACTCGAACCCCCGACACGCGGATTATGATTCCGTTCAGTCCCTTCATGGCCCTGCGGCAGACCTGCGATAGCCTGTAAACGCCGGGTTTGAGAGTGCAGCAAACCCTGAGTAAACACGGGCAGAGCAGGGGGGAGGTAACACTTAAGGTAACACCTGGCCATTCGCCGCCGTCTTACCATTTGGTCCGTTTGTGTTTGATCGTTGGCTTGGCGAATTGCGGAATTTGCAATGAATCCAGACAACACATCAGCCGTGAGTGTCTTTCAGCACGTAGCTTACTGATCGACAGCGAACGCGCGCACCGCTTCAAGCGAGACGATTTCCAGAGCGCGTTGGTGCGTGGACTCAAGAACGACGCGTGGAGCCATGTTGTTCTCGTAGGCCTCCTGCCAGCGCGCGGCGCAGAGACACCAGCGGTCTCCGGGTTCGAGACCGGGGAAACCGTGTTCCGGCATGGGGGTGGAAAGGTCGTTCCCAGCGAGTTTGGAGAACTCAAGGAACTCGGCTGTCATTTCCACACAAACGGTGTGCGAACCATGATCCTGATCATTGGTGTTACAACAACCGTCGCGAAGGAATCCCGTCAACGGACTAGTGCTACACGTCTGGAGCGCACCGCCCAAAACATTGAGTGATTCGTTGGGGTCTACTCTTGCAATCATTTGATGCCATCCACGTAGGGTTGCGAGCCTGCGGCGTCCAGCCCTCGAATCGTTGGCGTTTTTTGTGCCGTTCGGTTCGACGAATGGACTGAACGGTGATTCATGAAACAACAGTCAAGATATCCCGAAGACTGAGGTGTGTCGAGAGTGGTCGACTTGGGATTTGGCCATGGATTAGAAGTGGTACAACTTTGGGAAGCTGTCTCACATTTCCAAATTAGCGACAATGTCTCCACGTCAAACACCCACTCCTCATCCTTTGTACCTATGTCCAACCACGACGTAATTATTATCGGCGGCGGCCACAACGCCCTCGTCTGTGCCGGCTATCTCACACGCGCCGGGCTGGACGTACTGATACTCGAACGCCGCAGCTTCGTGGGCGGTGCCACCGCGACCGAAGAGCTGTTCCCCGGCTACCGAGTCTCCTCGTGTTCTTACATTTGTCATTTGTTGCAATCCAAGGTAATTGACGACCTGGAAATGAGGCGTTATGGGTTCGAGGTCTTGAACCTGGATCCCGAACCCTTTCAACCCTACCCGGATGGGCGACGCCTGTGCCGCTGGCATTCCCTGGAACGATCCCAGACCGAAATCGCCCGCTTCTCGCGCCGCGACGCGGACGCCTTGCCCGCGTGGCAAACATTCTGGCGGCGCGCAGCCGAGATCATCTACCCCTGGTTCCTGCGGCTCCCCCCCTCAATCGCCGAGCTCCGGGCCTCGGTGGCAGGAACCGAAAACGCCGCGTTCCTGGATCGGCTGTTAAACGTCAGTATGGGCGACGTCGTCCGAGAATTCTTTGCAGACGAAGCGGTGCGGGGTTCCTTCCTGCAAGTCCAGGATGTCGGTAATCCCGAGGCGCCGGGTGGTGCCTTCTGCTATTCGCACATCCGTTGTGACACGTTCAGTCGCCCCGAGGATGTCGGGATCGTCCGCGGTGGAATGGGAATGATCGCCAGTGCACTGGCCGATTCAGCCCGCGCACACGGGGCAACTATCCGCACCAACACAGTTGTCACCAGGATCCTCATCCAGAACGGCTCGGCTGTGGGTGTGGTCCTCGAAGACGGTACCGAGATTACCGCCTCACAGATTGTCTCTGGCGCAGACCCCAAAAGAACCCTCTTGGGATTAGTCGGTCCCGAGCAACTGCCTTCCGGCACCACCAAACCAGCCCAAGCGATGAAAACCAGAGCTGGATACCTAAAATTCCACGCTGCCTTAAGCAGACTGCCAAATTTCAGTCACTACTTTCCCACCGACTACGATCCGCGTTACATCGCCAGTATGAAAATCTGTCCGTCGATACAGTATTACCAGGCCGCCTGGAACGACGCAGCGGCGGGACGTCCTGCCGCCCGCCCTGTCATGGAGGTCCAGATCCCGTCGGTGCTCGACGACACGCTGACAGAACCCGGACGCCATGTGATGTCCGTATGGGGACTCTACGCACCGGTCCATCCGTGCGACGGCGACTGGGATGCACTCCGCGAACCGGTTGGAGAACGCCTGATCGATGTCCTCTGTGAGTACGCCCCGGACTTGCGCGAGTGCCTGGTCGACTGGTCGTTGTTTACTCCTGCTGATTTGGAACGCCGCGTGGGGCTGACGGATGGAAACATCCGGCATCTCGATATCGTCCCGGACCAGTTTCTGGATCAGCGACCGATGGCTGGCTGGTCCGGATACGCGACCCCGATTGACGGCCTGTTTCTCTGTGGAGCCGGTACCCATCCGGGTGGGGAAGTCACCGGTGCCTGCGGCCACAACGCCGCCCACGTAATTCTCAAAACACTTTAAAGCCATCACCACTACAGGCCTGGTACTGCTGGAGGCCGGGGCCGAGCTACCCGAGAGCGTGAAGGACGCCGTCAGAGCCCTCGTTCTGCGAAGCCCAGGCGAAGCAGAATGAAGATGGTCAGGGGTTAGGCCTTCGAGCCTAGGCTTCTGCGCCGCGATGCTGAAGGTCTACAGTCACACATTTGAGGACGGTATGACGGCTGCGGAATAGAGTTGCTCGACGCGATCAATGAAATCATCTC
>CAUZEA010000226.1:0-4924 GCA_963578605.1 Planctomycetota bacterium | reverse complement strand
ATCAGACCCCCGCCGCGTATGCGGCTCCCCTGTGTTCTTCCAGCTTCGGCTACGCCTCAGCCTCCAGAACACAGCCGAGTTACTTAACCCCGATTCTCTCACTCAGACTGGTACAAAGATGGGGGGGGGTGGTCAAACTGGGCAACAAGCGAAGTACAGGTCGACGTAAACTCCAACTCTTGCGTGTCACTGGACAAGTACTTCGCGAATACCAACGTCCCCGTTTTCTTGGACAGCAGCGGGAATTTTAATGCGCAAATAACTTGCCGATACAGGCTTATCCAGCAAAATGGACGTCATTCCGTCTGGAACCTCCTGACTGGTCATCAGGTCAGTCCACTCTTGTGCATCGTCAGAGATCTGGACGGAAAAACTGCTGGGTTGCACCTCCTCGTCCCAGAGGATTTTGACCACCGTGATCGACTGCGGCTGCGGCCAGATCACGGCCCACTCCGCGGGTAAGTCCGAGGTTGCCTGGTGAGGACTGCTCCGCCATGAACTGTCGGCTTGCCCGTCGGCAGCACGACTGGGGGCATTCATTTTCCCACCACTCCCAAAGACTTCTCCTTGCCACGCGAGATTCGGCGTATCCGTCTCGTGGACCTGATCCAGCCAGTCCCATGTCGGCAATTCCCGCCACGCATCGTGCTTCTTTCTTTGCTGCGGGGCGTAATTTTTCGCATATTCGGGCCAGGCATAAATGAACGGTTCTGGCACAGACCAGGGACCACCCCGCCCGTCCTTGTCGATTGCACGAACACGCCACCACAACCGTTGACCCGGCTGCGGCATCTCCTGAAGTTCGTACTGGCCATCCATCACTGCAGGCTCCGAAAGTTCAATTTGATCCTGCAGACGGAACCGTGCCTCCCGAGCTACCTCTATCTGCTGACGTTGATTGACGGAGGTCCTGGACTCGAAACGAAGCACCGGTTTTCCTTCCGTAACATGCTCGTCGATCTCGGGTCCGTTCGGCCATGGTGCCGCTGGCAATCCGAGTGACGCAGCCAATGCTCCTCCAGGCAGCGGAATCGCCATCATCCACGCTCCCAGGGGTGCCACTTCATGTGTCACCCGCTGGTGCGGGCCCACACCCAAAGCAAACTTTTCATGGATTGCCCAGTCCCAGGCCTGCTCGTCGTAGACCAACCCGATGCCGCCATCGGGCAGGCTTAAAGGAAACACAACGTCAAGTGTCTGCGGTGTGTTCGCGAAGTTGGCAGCATAAACGCACAGGTAGGTTCGACCCTCAAACTGCTGCACGAGTGTTTTGGAGAACAGGTCCCTATCATGACGATCCCCCAGCCATGATGGGTAAAGCGTTCCAGTCGTCAGAAAGGCATAACACTGGCGACGAACCAACCCGAACGCGTTATAAGGTTCCTGGCGATGATGATGATCTTTGATGCCGACCATGTTAATGTAGTCGCCAAAGTTACAGTGTTCGTTGCCGGTCCAGCCAAACATATCACCATAGAGCGGGTCCACGGTACGCAGGCGTTTGCTGTATCCGGCTCCGTCGATCCAGTGGCCGTACAGGTTCACATTCAGCTCACTGGTTTCGGTAATCGACTGTCGCGTGGTAATGCTTAGATCACGCGGTTCGGCCTGCCCGGTGGGCAGCAAGCTATACGCAAACATGCCCTGCAAATATTGGTATGGCGACGGTGCAGAGTATCCTTGCCAGATGCCATTTTCCGAGTTGTACATGAATTCATCACCGCGAAAACCCGCACGATAATCGAATGGCTTGCCGTTGCCCCAACGGTGCGTTTCAGGGTCGGCTAATTTCATATCAGCTTCACAACGGCTGAGGCGATAGCGATTAAAATCGATTGCGGTCTCGGGATAGGCCGAATCCTTAATCCATTGAACGCCATTCTCTGCAACGTGGTTTATCCAGCCTTTGCGCTTCCCGCTTTGGAATCTTGTGGCGGTAGGAAATTGCAGGTGCAACGTTTCGCCGGGAACCACATGGCCGTTAGCGTCCATGTCGTAGTCGGCTAAAGACCCGAAATGAGTGGTCACAATATCGATCATGCCGGCCATGGGCTGGCCACGACGCAAGGCGGTATCAAACAGCACCGCACGGATCGACGGGATCCAGTGGTTCTGCTCTTCAACGCGCCCGTCTTCCGGGTCGTACTTCTGCACGAGATCGCGCACCGTTTTCATGGCCTCATAATAGTTGCTTGCCCACACATCGCCGTCGTAGCCGTTGTCGGCAAATGCCTGGCCGTCATCGCCGAATCCCTGGCCCCACGGCCCGTGTTGCTCACATTTCACGTTATAGTAATTCGTGTAAGGGGCGACGTGGCGGATGGCCGGTTCCAAGGCGGCTTTCCATTTTTCGATGTCGTATAACAGCACATCAGCGCCTTGGGCTGGTTCGTAAGAAGAGACCATGTTTCTAAAGATAGTTTGTTTATGGAATTGAGACTGCGTGTCGGGATCACCGTCGACATCGATGAACTTCGCCCAGCGGTCGGGTTCACCGCAGAACGACCAGATGGTGTAGAACTCGAAATCACGGAATCCCCAGTCAAGCCACAACTCTTCGGCAGTGCGTTTCGCATTCCATGCAGCGGCATCCGTTCCCAGACCAGGTATAATGTTTGGCATGCCATTTCCGTTGATCACTCCGAGCAGAGCATTGTCATAGTAGAAACGCCGATTCCCCCCGCGACCCCAGGCATAACCCTGCGGCCAGACTGCGAAGTCGTAGTAAATTGAATTGGCAAAATTCGGCAGCATGCCTCCATCGGCTGGGCAGAGCGTGACCCGATCAACAACCAGAAGCGGTGCGGGACCAATCTCGTTCAGCACATCGCTGGGTAGTACGCCAGTGGTCGAGAGTTTCAGTTGGTTCTCACCAGTTTGCAGCAGATCTGCCGGAATCAGCCACCGGCCCTCCATCGTGGCAATAGGCGGCCGCATGTTTTCCATACCGCGCACGTTGTCATACCGAATGTCACCCCCGAAAGCAAAGTAAGGCACAAGGGCTGTACCGTTAACCTCCACATCCAGCCTCGTCCCCGAGAAAGGTGCCTTGGCAAAGTGGACACGAAGATCCAGGGACGTCGGATCAGCTAGCGTGATGGTGATCGTCCGGGCACCGCCGGTCACTAACGGACCGAGACTATCGCTCGTGACCACACCGTCAACACCTGTGACTTGTATCCCGTGAGTATCGGCACCCACGGATACCACAGTCCCAACAAGAGCTATCACCCAGACCATCGCGAGTTGGTAAGCAGTGCATCGCATGGTTAATCAGCCTCCCTGAAGCCACTTTGGCGACTCAATAATGTTCCCAAGAATTGACCACTCCAGGTTAGAATTCAGCATGAGCCAAGCGGGAAACACATTCTCGAAATAGATTTGAAAACGCGAAAAACTCCGGACGGGAAGGTTCTTGGTTATAAAACTACTCGTGGAGAAAGCATATATCGAGGGTCCTTCGACCAGCAGCTGTGTGGTTTCGGCCTCGTTAAAGATGTTGCTGACAGGGTTTTTAATTCGCCGACTAATAGGAATTTTAATCCCCCACCTCCCTCTGACGCAAGTTATGTGTCGCGAGAATTCGCGACGACACACCGCATAGCGGTCTGCAGGAGGCGGTAAAAGGAACCCGGAAGACAGGCAGGAGGAACGGCCGTTCCCTCCAGACGAAGAACTACTACCCCCATCCTCGGTACTTCCGCCTGCTACGGGCGGAAGGGTCATCAGGTCGTACCTGCTGTTACATCACCCTGTAAAATAACTTGATTTTCTGTGACCGAGAGAAATACCGGGGGCCACTCCGACTAGCGATCCTGGGTGTCGTACTGTACGACGGTTTTGATTCCTTGAGGTCGACGGTTTTCATAGTACCAAAGAGCTTCGGCAGGAGAGACACGATCTGTGAGAAGCTGTTTGAGTACGAGCGGGTTGTCGGCAGATAGCTGTGCCAGGTCACTCAGCGCGTCGTGGAAATCACGCGGCGCCGAGTTTACTGAACCAATAAAAATATTGTTGCGGAGCAAACCATTACGCAACAGGCCCGTCAGGTTGGACTCGTTCGGACATGGCTGGCGCGAACTGCCAAGCCAAACCATGATCCCACGTGGGGCCAGGGACGCAGCCGCATTTAACATCACATACTCGTTGCCCGTGCATTCAAGAATTAAATCAAAACCGCACGCCGCGTCGTTTTCGGTTGCGGCGCCCGGGGGAAGCGTTGTGGTGTAAGTCGCGCCCAGTTCTCTGGCCAGGTTCACGCGCGCGCTGGCCTCAGTATCTCGGCCGTAGAGGGTCACTGGCCAGTTGCGGCAGTAAGAGGCAAGGAGTCCGGAAAAGCCGATGGGGCCCATACCGGTAACCAGCACCCTGGGTGCCGGATTGTGCCAGGTCTGTTCCCCCAGACGCGCACGCTGGACAACGAGCGATTCATTGATTCCTTTCTCGACAATCGAAAGCGGTTCGGTGAGGATGGCATAGGGCACTATTTCTGGCGGGACAGGAAGCAGATACCTGGCCCGGTCTAACCAAAGAGGACGTGCAAACCCATGTTCCTCAAAAATTCCACGTTCGGTAAAGTTGCCAAGCCCGAGCATGTCGACCCGTATTGCCGATTCGGTGATGGGTCGCCGGACGAGAGGAACGACGAGATCCCCTGGGGAGAAACCGTCGACTTCGCTGCCGACATCCTCAACGCGGGCCAGGCACTCATGCCCGAGAATCAGGTAGTTGCAGTTTTTCGGGACCACCGGCTGCCGCGAGGCAAGAATTTCGCGATCGGTTCCGCATACACCCAGTTCCAGGGTGCGACAGAGGACCTCGTCGTGCCGGGGAGCTGCCGGTTCGGGGTGCTCGACGAACTCGGGTGTCGAGGAGGCGGGGATGGCGGCAATTGCACGCATCGTTTAGGTAGGGGAGCGGAGGG
>CAUZEA010000225.1:0-4976 GCA_963578605.1 Planctomycetota bacterium | reverse complement strand
AGCGGCCTCATCGGAGTCAGTGCCAGCGGCAGTCTGAAGAACCGCCAAAGCCTGGCGATTGTGCGGATCGTGCTGGAGCGCGGCTTGTGCCAAGTGAATCGCGCCGTCGGAGTCGCCACTGACGACCGCCAGCTGTCCCAGTTTGGAATAATTCCGAGAAACGGCTGATAAAATCCGGCGTGTTTCCCACAGTCCGGCGGAACCGACTGTCGGAAGCGAGACACCGCCATCGCGTGATGCCAATTTTACCAATTGCGGCAAATAAGCGTGATCCTGGTGCGTTTCGTCAGCCACGATGCCCGGCCAATTCAAAACCACCTTTTGGATCGCAAAATCGCCTTGCAACTGGATATCGAAGGGCCCCGCCCCCTCTAACTTGCCGATCAAAATGGTGTCGCGCAGTGAATTAAGGGGTGGTACACGCTGTGGATAGACTTGCGAAAATCCCTCCGGTAACGAAATCTCCTGAGGCCAGAAGACCTTGGCAAGCGCTGCTTCTACCAGCCCGGCACCGAATTGCTGCGGCGACCTGTTGTTGCGGTCGACCAGCAACATGCCACCCGTCTGGTTGGCGATCGCGGCCAGAGTTGCGTTATCACGAGTTGGACCGATGGCAAAAGCGGTCAACGGAATTCGCTGCTTGACAAGTTTGTCCAAGTGCCCGCGAATTTCACTGCTGGGCAACAAGTTAGCCTTGCTTTGTCCGTCTCCGATGTAAACGACGGCCCGAGTCGGTGCGGAAGTCTCCTCAAAACTGGTAGCCGCCGTCTCCAAAACCACTCCCAAGTCGGTTGAACCCAAAGGGGACCGCTTCCTCAGACGCCGTACCGCTTCCTGCATGTGCGGACCATCGGCAGCGACAAAACCATTCGTTAGCGGGACAGCTTCCAAATCGACTGCATATAACCTGACGCGTTGCCGGGCGTCAAAGCCGCTCAACATGCTTTCCAATGTTTCCAGTGCGTCATCACGAAACTGGCCAGTTTGACTGGCAGAAGTGTCAAAGAAAATGGCCAGTTCACATGGATGCTCGGACGACAATTTGTCACCCGGAGTCAGACTCAATGCAAAGTACTTCTCTCCCTGGTCATCATAGGTGACAAGGCGTGCGGCCTCGACACTCGGTTGAACTGGCGAAGCAGCCTGAAGGATCGCTGAACCGGCAACCATGCCAATACACCATATCGCCACCATCGTTTGAATGGCCTTTGACATAAGTAGAACTCCCGTAGAAAGAGAGACGGCGTCCGCACCTCGTCTGACTGTTCAAAAGTACCTATTGAACAGGCGAGCTACGACTCCGCGAGAATCTGTTCCGATAACCTCTATTCTATTTAGTATACTGCCAAAACGCCACCAATAAATCCTGATTTTCACACGGGTTATCCCGATTATGCAGGCAACCTGTAGGATTTAACGATCGTCCTCTCAACGGCTGGGCTGGTAATGCAGGGAAACGGAATACCAGGTGTCCACAGAATGGGTTGGGGCCGTTCCAGATCCTGCCCAACCCCTCCCATCATGTCGAGGCCGAAGGCAAGCCAACCGGTGAGGTTGTTGAAATTTCCGTGTCGCCAACCCAACATGCCAGCAGAAAAATTACCCGGGAAACTCATCCTGGATACCAAACCGTTTCGATTGGTCTTGTCAATCAAAGCAGAACATGCCATCTGTTACTCAGTTTGACTTCCGTCCCGAACTCTTTCTAAGTCCCATTTGTCCAGTTCAAGGTGGCCGTGCCAGCAAGCCGGCCCAAGAGCGTGCTACATAGTTTATATCGACAGGATTTCTTCCAAGAGTCAAGATGTCCATTTTTACAGCACTCACCATCCACGGCTGGATCTCAATCGCTGTCGTCATCGCTGTTTTCTGCACACTCTGGCTGCGGCGCGGAGCCCCCGTCGACCTGCTCTTTCTGGGCGGACTGGTCATCGTCACCGTCACGGGTGTCATCACACCGCAAGAGGCCGTGGCAGGATTCTCGAGTCCGGCCGTCCTGACCATCGGAGCTCTCCTGGTCGTCGCCGCCGCTTTGCGTCGTACGGGGGTGCTGGACTGGGTCGGCCACCACTGGCTGGGACGAATCCAACGCGAACAGAGCGCGATGCTCTCCCTGGCTGCCGGGCTGGTCTCTGTTTCCGCCTTTCTTTTGAACACGGCCTTGGTGGCAATGGCAATGCCCGTCGTCCTGGACTGGTGCCGCAAGCGGAACATCTCTCCCTCGCGTTTGTTAATTCCGGTCAGCTACTTTTCCATCCTGGGTGGCGTGTGCACCCTGATTGGTACCAGCACCACGCTCGTCGTCGATGGTGAGTTGAGGAGAGAACATACGACGCGTCAAACAGCTGCCGCGTCAGATCTTCGTCAGGAAGACCACCAGCGGCCTCCGCTCAAAGATCGTCGCTGGAAGGCAACAGAATTCAACGAACAACTGCGACCCATGGAGCTTTTCGAGATCGGCAAGGCAGGCCTGCCCTGCACGTTGGCCGGCAGCCTGGCATTGCTCCTGTTGGGTCGACACTTGCTGCCCAAACGATCAGACATGGTCGAGCAGTTGGGGGAAAAGCGACGAGAGTATCTGGTGGAAATGGAAGTTCGACCCGAATGTCGTTTGATCGGGCAGACAGTCCAGACCGCCGGCCTGCGACAACTACCCGGCTTGTTTCTGATCGAGATCGATCGCGATGGTGATGTCATCACACCCGTGACTCCATCCGATGTCATCCGCACCGGTGACCGGCTGATTTTTACGGGCGTGGTGCATACGATCCTTGATTTGGAGCGAATCCCCGGCCTGATTCCCGCCGCAGACACAACCTATGAGTTCAATCCGACGGCCCGCCAGCAAAGACATTTGACCGAAGTCGTTTTGTCCCGCACTTCACCTCTGATTGGCACCACCTTACGGCATGCCAATTTTCGCCAACACTACAACGCAGCCGTCGTGGCAGTCCACCGGAACGGCGTGCGGTTGACCAATAAAATCGGCAACATTGTCCTGGAACCTGCTGACACGTTACTGCTGCAGACTAGAAACGAATTCGTGACAACCTACCGCAACAGCCGTGATTTCTATCTGGTCAGCAGTGTAGAAGGAGACGAACCGCGCCGACATGACCGGGCCTTGCTGGCTGGAGTCCTGGCAGTCCTGTTGGTTGGTTGGTTGGCGATCACCAGTTTTCTGGGCAAGGACTTCGTCAACGCAGACTGGGCCCAGTCTCCATGGGTTGCAGTGTGGCAGGGCGTGTCCGCGCCGGAGGTGATTGCCATCGCTACGGCCGTCCTGATGATTCTCACGCGCTGCCTGCGTGTTTCTGATGCTCGGGCCAGCATCGATTATCAAATCCTGTTTATCATTGTGGGAGCACTGGGGCTTGGGAAAGCACTGGAGTCAAGCGGCGTCGCCCACACTCTTGCGGAAGGTGTGGTAACTCTCGTAGGAGCCGACCATCCCTGGCTGCTGCTGGTGATGCTGTACTTGATCACGATGCTCTTGACAGAACTGATCACCAACAATGCCGTGGCGGCGATGCTCTTCCCACTGGCGGTCGCGCTAGCATGGCAAGGCGACTACAACCCCAGACCTTTTGTGATGGCAGTTACGCTGGCGGCTTCACTTTCGTTTATCACCCCCATTGGCTATCAGACCAATCTGATGGTGATGGGGCCTGGCGGGTACCGGCCCACGGATTATTTCCGCGCCGGTTTGCCGGTCACCATTGTTGTCACGCTAACGGCAATTTTTTTCATTCCCAAGATGTGGCCGTTTTAAGCCAAGTGACAGACCCGGTACTCCAACCGACGACGCACTGCCTGGCGTCCCGGACTTCCTGCCCGTCTTGTTTCCAGTCCCTGCCCCTACGATGACTTACCCGTAAAGCCAAGTCGTTATCGTCGGGAGGACACCAAGTTCGCCAACCGCGATTTGAAGTCAGCTGCGAGGTGTGGTGACGAACGCCAATGTGGCAACGAGCGAACCGGCCAAGACGATGCCCAGCAGCCCGGAGTACGAGGTCTTTTCAATGAGCACTCCGGCGGCCCAAGGCCAGAGGCCGAGCCCCAACCAACAGAATGCCATCACGGCAGTGCTCGCCATGCCAATCCGGTGAGGCAGGCGTTCTACGGCCCATTGTGTGCCCAATTGGAACGTCCCACTCACCCCCAATCCAGCCAGCAGCATGGCGGCCAGTGCAACCCACGGGGAAGAACACCAACGCTCCGCTCCCATGGCGAGAGCAGGAATCAGGCCGGAGATGATCAACAAAGCACGTACTGAAAATACCTGGGCGGCCCACGTGAGTCCGATGCGCCCCCCCAGAATTCCACACCAGAAACAAGCCGGAGCAAAATTGGCAAATTCACGTTTCACTTCATAGAGATTGGTGACATAAAGATAGCTCCAACTGTTGAAAACGCCCTGGACTCCGGCCAGCGCAAAAACACCCAGGCAAATCGTCGCGATCGTCCAGACAGAGGGGCCGCCACTCGTCGCGTCCGGCAGGTCACCACGCTGCTGGCCGGGCTGGTCATTCGAATTTTTCGACGACGCTTCAAACCTCCACACAAACGCTGTAACGCACAGGATAAGCACACTCACACCACGGTACCAGGTTTGCCAAGTGTGCGAAACGAGGACCCATCCCGCAACCAGAGGGGCCACGACAGAGACGGCACTAAAAACGGAATGCGTGAAGCCGAGATAAAAAGAACGCCGTTCTCCAGTGGTCGCCATCAGCGTATTGACACCCGTCGCCGTCCAGGCCATACCCGAACCGAGTAGTACCAGGATCGGCGCCAACAGCCATGAACTCTGGACCGATGACATCAAGATCAAGGAAACGGAGACGGTCGGCAGTCCCACTAACACCACCCGCGCAGCACCAATCCGTTCAATCGCAAAACCCAACACCAGTAGCGCGAAAAAACTGCCTCCCTCGATGGTCGCAATGAACCTTCCACCTTGACCGGGTGACATG
>CAUZEA010000224.1:0-5101 GCA_963578605.1 Planctomycetota bacterium | reverse complement strand
GGGCAACGAAGCGCCCGAGTTGTGGACGTACAAGGCCAGCAGCATGGCGGACCGCGTCAACAACTACTATGCCTACTACCGAGTCTCGGGTTGGATTAACTTCAAAGTCGGCATCGTCGGTCCCGGCATCTGGACGTACTGCGCCCGCGGCACCAACCCCTGGAGCGACAACAAGGAAATGGTCGGCCACTGCATGGTCTATAAGCACAAAGATCACGACGAAGTCATCCACTCGAGGCGGTACGAATTCTACCGGGAAGGGAACGACGACTACCGGTATCTTCACCTGTTGAGAGAGTTGGCCGGCAAAAAGGATGTGTCGACGCAAGCGAGGGCCGAACATCTGATCAATCGGGCGATCGCCGACGTCGAAGCCGACGTCACCGATACGACACGGTGCGAGAACTGGCGTCTGAAGATCGCGGATACAATCCTCAAGCTCATGGCGGGCGGCGGATGACCTGGCATCGCATGTGTTCAGTGCGTGGGAATCGCACCCATTTGGAGTGCGCCGGCAGAGCAATACGGCATGTCACGCCGAAGCCGCCGTATGGCGAAGGCGGGCGACGGCGTGTTCGATGCTGCCGACTACACAGTGTGGTACGATAACGGGGGCGACCAGATCGATTACTGAACCTGGAAAGATCACTTCGGCCAGTCTACCGCCAGTGGTTCAGGGGCAGACCATGTCCCCGAACCCACCACCCTCCTGTTGGCCCTCTTGGCCCTGACCGCCGTGCCGCTTCGAGTGCGGTGTGGGTGATGTAAATCAATCAGGAATCTGATCGGGGGTGGGTCGAGTTCAAACGGCCGGCACATCGATCCGGTGGAGGACGTATGCCCGGCAAGGTAGGATATAACCCGCTGGATATGGCCGATGTAAAAGCGTTTGCACGGAGGGGAAAATTGCTATGACTGGTCACACTCACAAACGACTGTTTGCAATCGGGATCACCCTTGCCCTGCTTGCCGGTACTTCTTGGGGGAAAGAACGCTCCTGGACCGATGTTACTGGGAAGTTCAGCGTAACCGCTGAACTGGTCGAAGTCCGAGGGGACAAGGTTGTACTTCGCCGCCAGAATGGGAAACGGATCACCGTCCCGCTGGCGAAGCTCAGCGCAAAAGACCGGCAGTTCCTGGAAAAGGGAGAGTCAGGCGATCCAGTATCGGAAGGGAAAACGGTAGATCCACCGCCTGCCGTTATTCTGTTTGATAGCGATCAGGCCAAGCAATCAAGTAAGCGTCACTAGCAAAGCCAACCAAAAACACAGTACTGGAAAAACGAAAGGAAAGGTATGATGGTCGGTAAATCTCATACTGTTTCTAACAAACGGACTCAAATTCTTGTTGTGCTCCTTGCGATCGTCTCGGCAGGCACTTATTGGCTTACGACAACCGATTCCGTCGGAGGCGAAGGGAACCATCCGGTGACGTTGCCAGACGGAAATCCGATCTTTCAAACAATCTCGAACGAAACGCAAGTCACCATCGCAAAAGAAGCGACGGCTCTCCTTCCTCAAGACGAGCCGGTCGATTGGAGTGCCTATCCTCGAGGGCTTGGTGTGCTTGGCCAACACCATCTAATGCACCCCGTGGACGTCAGTGATTGGCCGGTGGACATCGGCGCGAGACGACAGCTTTTTATCGACAAGCATATCGTCCACACCGTCAGCGACCTGACATCCCAGTGGCACCGTCCTATTCCTCATCCGAACAATCCTCTCCTCAAGCCGGAGAAACCTTGGGAAAAGGAAAAAAACGAGGGGTTCGGTGTCGATCTATTAACGGTGCTGCGCGATCCCAAAACGGGAAACTTCATGATGTGGTACGATGTCACAGGCTTCTCCTAGGATGTGCGCGACAAGACCGACAACAACTACCAATTCCGTCGGCCGATGTGCTATGCTGAGTCGCAGGACGGCATCCATTGGACCAGACCAAACGTAGGCATCTACAAGTTTCGGAACTTTCCGGACGAAAACAACATTCTTCATTGGAGAAACGCCATCCGCGTTTTCATTGATCCGAAGGAATCGGATCCGGCCAAGAGGTTCAAAGGGTTTTTCTATCACCGACCGCCAAACTTTTTCGTCGAGGGCCTGTATTTATACAGCTCGCCAGATGGCGTTCACTGGCATCGCGAAAGTGACCGTTGGGTGTTTCCCGTGCGCGAGCGGACGCGAATCGAACCGTTCCATGCTGCCTTTCGTTCCCAGGGGAAGCGATATAGTTTGCCCGATGGCGGCACCAACAATGCCCTCGTGTATTACGACGAGGTTCTGGACAAGTACGTTGCTGATGTTAAGTACAAATTGGGTGACGTCCAGTCGGTGGCGCGGTCTGAAAGCGACGACCTGATCCATTGGACCAATCCGCGTTTCGTGCTCTACCAAGATGCATTCGACGAAGGAGATGATTTGTACTTCTTGTACACCTTTCCTTATGAGAGCGTCTGGCTGGGGATGCTCCGAACGAAGAAACCACGGTCGAAAACGGTTCCCTGGAAGCAGGTTAGCGTTGAATTGACCATCAGTCACGACGGTCGCAACTATAGCCGAGCGGTCAACCGCCATGAGCTCATCCCGCTGGGTGACCCGGACGCATGGGATGCCGACTATAACCGAGTGCCTTGCGCTCCGGTTGTGTTGGACGACGAGATTCGCTTCTACTACACCGGCCAGCGGGACAGCTCGCGTGATGGTTACAAGCACCAACAGTTCGCGATCGGCCTGGCGACGCTGCGTCGCGACGGCTTTGTATCGCTCAATGCGGCTGACAAGCCCGGCACCGTGTTGACACGTCCTGTTTGTTACAAGGGTGGCAAGCTATTCATCAACGCCGACGTGGCTCAAGGCGGGTATGTCAAAGCGCGTGTGCGCGGCATGGAAGGCGAGATGCTCCAAGACTATGGCTTCGATGACTGTGTCCCGATGACGAAGGATGTAACCCGAGAGCAAGTCGAATGGAAGAGCCATGCGACCCTACCGGCCGCACCTGGGAAGAAGCCGCACGAACACGTCCGATTTGAGTTCGAAGTGAAGAACGCAAAGCTGTATTCGTTCTGGATTGAATAAGCGGGGCTAAGCGGGCTAGCCCGCTTCAACGAGGGCTTGAGGAACACCAGCGTGGACAACAGAAATTTGCCAAGTTGTTTCCGGAGGGTAGTCGCTCCGGTGTTGTTCGTGGTTTGCTCAAACGGGACCGACGCCGGTGAAAAACTTTACAACGGCATAGTTCTGCCGGACGCGTGGCCGCCGAAGGTTGAAAAACTCTCCCTCGAGCCGATGCCTGTCCCGTATCTGCAAGCCCGGCCCGCTGTGATTCCGATCGACGTGGGGCGGCAGTTCTTCGTCGACGATTTCCTGATCGAAGAGACGACACTCAAACGCACCTTCCACCAACTCAAGCCCTACTCTGGCAATCCGGTGATCGTGGCCGAACATCGTTGGGAGGAAGAAGGGCAATGGAAGGGAAAAACCGGACGCTTTGCGATCCCGTTCAGCGACGGAGTTTGGTTCGACCCCAAGGACAATCTATTCAAAATGTGGTACATGGCGGGCGTCTTACAGCGGACCTGTTATGCCGTCTCGAAAGACGGACTCCGTTGGGACAAGCCTTCTCTGGATGTTCGCCCGGGAACGAACGTCGTGCATCCAGGCAACCGTGATTCAGCGACCGTCTGGTTGGATCAGGATGAAAAAAACCCGCAGAAACGTTTCAAGATGTTCCGTTTTCAAAAGCTCCCCCGGCGCGGTCTGGTGCTGCATTATTCAGCCGACGGAATTCACTGGGGAGATGAGATTCACTGGGCGAGCAAATGTCACGACCGGACAACGGTGTTCTATAATCCGTTTCGCAAGGTCTGGGTCGCGAGCATCAAGGCAACGATTCCACCGAAACCGCCGTACCTATACGCGGTTCGCCGCTTCTACGAAGGGACCGACCCGATCAGCGCACTGAATTGGGGCGGGTATGGCGATCCCTACCTCTGGCTGCGAACCGACCGGCTCGAACAAATGCGCAATACGGGAAAACCTCAGCATCGTATTTATAACCTCGATGCCGTTGCGTACGAAAGTTTGATGCTTGGGATGTTCAGCATTTATCACGGCGATGGCGACGGTGAGCCTGGATCACGCCGGCATATGAACGATGTCTGTCTGGGGTTCAGCCGGGATGGTTTCCACTGGCATCGTCCGGACCGCCGGGCGTTTGTGGGGGTCGGAATTAATTCATCCGACTGGAATTGGACCAACGTGCAATCGGTCGGCGGGTGCTGTCTCATCGTACGCGACAAGCTTTACGTCTATTACAGTGGCAGAAACAGTCCGGGAGTCGACAACGCCGGGAAGGCAAACTACGGCACAGCGTCAACAGGTCTCGGCTTCCTCCGCCGCGACGGTTTCGCCTCGATGGATGCAGGCGCTACCGAAGCGGTGCTGACCACGTGCCCGGTGCGGTTTCATGGCAAGCACTTGTTTGTCAATGTAAACAGCAAGGGGGGTGAGTTGCGCATTGAAATGCTTGGCATGAATGGAAAGGCAATTGCGTCTTACACCCGCGCTCAGTCTCTTGTCGTTCGCACGGACTCCACCCTCCAACCGGTACGATGGGAAAAGGGGGAAACCGGCGGGAAAGATCTGTCGTCGCTCACAGGCCAGCCCGTCAGATTCCGCTTCTATATGAAAAACGCCCGTTTGTATTCTTTCTGGGTCAGCCCCGACGAATCGGGTGCGAGCTACAGATATGCGGCCGCGGGCGGACCCGGTTTCACCGGCTCGACCGACCGAATCGGCTCTGCGGGGTACAACTGCGCTCCCCCCCTTAAATTGATCCATCCAAAGTGAGAGAATTCCCCGCTGGGCATGAGGCCAGAAAGGATTCTTTCGATGAAGCAAAAACGTTTTACGGTCGATCAGATCATCCCTAAGCTGCGCGAAGCAGATGTGGACTTGGGCAAAGGCAAGAAGGTACCAGAGATTTGCAAGAAGCTGGGTGTCACGGTTCAGACGTATTACCGTTGGCGTCAGAAGTATAGTGGCATGGCTCCCGAGATGGCTAAGGAACTAAAAGTCATCCAGAAGGAGAATGCGAGGCTGAA
>CAUZEA010000223.1:0-5187 GCA_963578605.1 Planctomycetota bacterium | reverse complement strand
ACTGCATCACGTCCCCTCGGTCAAACGAGTCATTTTCCTGTTCCAGTCGGGTGCTCCGTCACAGATGGACCTGTTCGATTACAAACCGTTGCTCAATGAAAAACATGGAACGCAGTTACCCGCCGAGATTCGCAAGGGGCAACGGCTGACATCGATGACAGGCAGTCAGTCGAGCTTTCCGCTCGTCGGCTCGCCGTTCAAGTTTCAGCAACATGGCGAGAGTGGCGCGTGGATCAGCGAGTCACTTCCCCACACGGCAAAAATTGCCGACGACCTCTGCTTCATTCATTCGATGCACACCGAGGCAATCAATCATGGCCCGGCGGTGACCTTCGTTCAAACCGGATCCCAATTTCCGGGCAGGCCCAGCATGGGTGCTTGGCTCAGTTACGGCTTGGGCAGCGAGAACCGAGATTTCCCCGAGTTCGTCGTCATGGTCACCAAGGACAAGGGAGGCCAGCCACTGGTAGCCCGCTTGTGGGGCAGTGGATTTTTGCCATCCAGGCATCAAGGGGTCCGGTTTCGATCTGGAAAGGATCCCGTGCTGTACCTGGAAAACCCGGCTGGCATCGACCTGGTGAGCCGTCGTGACGCTCTCGACACACTGCAACAATTGCACAAGCTGCAACTGCAAACGGCCTTGGACCCACACCTTCAGACCCGGATTGCCCAATACGAACTCGCCTACCGCATGCAAATGTCGATCCCGGGAGCAACCGACTTGTCAGATGAACCGGAATATATTTTTCGGGATTACGGTGAGGACGCTCGTCAGCCTGGCACGTACGCTGCCAATTGCCTGCTCGCTCGCCGCCTGGCGGAGAGAGGGGTCCGTTTCATTCAGCTTTACCACCCGGGCTGGGATCATCATCGAAATCTCCCTCAGTCGGTCGCCCGGCAATGCCGGGAAACGGACCGTGCGTCGGCAGCGTTGGTTCGTGACCTAAAGCAGCGCGGCATGCTGCAGGATACTCTGGTAATCTGGGGCGGCGAGTTCGGTCGTACAAATTACTGCCAGGGTAAACTGAGCGAGGCGAACTTTGGCCGCGATCACCATCCGCGCTGCTTCACGATCTGGATGGCTGGCGGTGGGGTTCGTCGAGCCACCAGTTATGGTCGTACCGACCCATATTGCTATAACATTGATGAATCCCCGGTCCATATCCACGACTTGCAGGCAACCATTCTGCACTTACTGGGAATCGACCACGAACAATTGACATATAAGTTCCAGGGCCGCAGGTACCGCTTGACAGATGTCCACGGAAAAGTGGTGAGCGGATTGCTCGCTTGAAACCGGCTGGGACACCACGTGAACTTGGCGTACCGGTCCGACTTCTTCTGATGACGATTACCTGATTCGGACGGCAGAAATCCACATGGCAAAGCAAAACGACACGGAAACCAAAAGCCATTCCAAGGCATTCTGGATCGTCGCTATTTTTTCTCTGGCGTTGCTAGTGCGGATATTGCACCTTTGGGATCTGCAAAGCGCCCCCTTTTTCGGTTGTCTGATTGGCGATGGTGAAGGTTACCACGCCTGGGCCTGCGTCATCGTGTCGGGCGACTGGATGGGAAAAGACGTTTTTTACCAGGCGCCACTTTATCCTTATTTTCTGGCCGTTATTTATCGCCTGCTGGGGACGGACCCCACCTGGGTGCTGAAAATCCAAGCCGTTATGGGAGCGATCTCTTGCGTACTCATCCTGGATGCTACCTGGCGTCTTTTTTCAAAACGGGCAGGCATCCTGGCCGGACTGATGTTGACCCTTTATGGACCGTCACTGTTTTATGAAATATTGATCCAGAAGTCTGCTCTCGACCTGTTCTTCGGGTCCCTGATCGTCTGGTTGCTGTGCGGACTCATCGAGCAACGCCGACAACGAACCTTGGTCGCACTGGGGGCGTCGTTAGGTGCCTTGGTGTTGACTCGAGAAAACGCCCTGATCTTTATCCTGCCGATCCTGTGTTGGTTGTTGTTCGACGGACTTGACCTGTGGCGTCTTCTGCGTCGATCTGGCATACGGGTAGAGAAAGCGGATGCGGTTCCCCCACCCGATGACGTCCATTCTCCCGATCCCTCCCCACGTCTGCGTCTGGTGAATATCGCTTTCTTTCTGCTCGGCCTGAGTTTCGTGCTGTTACCCGTGGCAGTCCGAAACCGGCACGTGGGCGGCGAATTTCACCTGACCACTTCACAACTGGGTCCGAACCTGTACATCGGCAATAATCCGGACGCTAGTGGTTTTTACGAACCGCTACGATTTGCCCGAGGACATTCACTTTATGAAAGGTCGGATGCGACGCAGATTGCAGAAGAGGCAACGGGCCGCAAAATGACTCCCGCCGAAGTGTCAAAGTACTACACCGATCAAGTCATGAACTTTATACGCACTCAACCGCGAGCCTGGCTACAACTCATGGGACGTAAACTCCTTCTGGTTTGGAACGCGCCCGAAGTCATGGATTACGAGGACATGTACACGTACGCCGAATGGTCGTGGGTTTTGCAAGGCTGCCGCCTGTTTCACTTTGGCGGTTTGCTACCGCTGGGCGTCATTGGCTTCATTTCAACCTGGCACCAGCGCAACCGACTCTGGTTCCTGTACGCCATGATCGCAAGTTTTCTAATCGCGCTGATGATGTTCTACATATTTGGCCGGTACCGATATCCTCTCGTCCCCTTCCTGATTCCGTTGGCGGCCGCCGGTGTTGATCGGCTACTCAGATTCGTTCGCTCGCCAGAGCCAAAGACCATGCTGCATTACGCGCTCGTTGCGGGAGTTGTCATTGCGATTTGCCATGTTCCAATGGTATCCACGGCCAACATGAAATCGAATACTGCCAGCAATCTGGCCAACGCCTTAACAGAAAAAAATCGATATACAGAGGCGTTCGTTTTTCATCGACGTGCGGTCCGCTGGAATCCGAACAATCCCATCGCCCACAACAATTTTGGACAACTGCTGCGTCAGCAAGGAAAGCACGACGACGCCGTGCAACACTTTCAACGCGCTCTGAAACTCAAGCCCGACTACGCAGCTGCACGAAGGAATTTAAGAAGCCTGCAATCGAATCCCGACGGTGCCAAGCGAAATGAAACCCGTGCGACACATGACGAAGTGGAGTGATTTCAGCGTTTTGAACAATGAAAAGAAATCAAAACCAGTTCGAAAGTTGCGACGCAAGCTTGGGGGGATTAGAATTGCGGTTGTTATTTGTTATCAGATCGGCTACGCATCACCTTGAAATGGGGCGGGCGCAGGGACCGGCAGGGACGTGACGTGGCGAAAGCGATTGACACCGATGGCAACGAGGTGGCCGACGACACACTCTCACAGCTTGCTGCAACACATCTCCGCCAGGGACAACCGCAGAAAGCCGTTCAACTGTTGCTCGACGCCATTCAGGCCGGCAGGTCCAGCGCCGTAGTGTACAGCGATCTCGGGGTCGCGTACCGCGCCCTGGGTCAGCTCGAACGTTCACTCGAAGCCTATCGCAAAGCGCTCGAAATTGACCACCAGCACATGCCGGCGCATATGAACATGGCGAACGCCCTCCGCGCAAACGGGCGTGAAAGCGAAGCCGAGTCGCAGTTGCGACTGGCGCTGCAGATCAGACCTACCGCACAGGGCTGCCGGCACGTCCTCGCTCAGACCCTGCGGCAGCAGGACCGTGTGGACGAAGCGCTGGAACAATACGAGCAAGCAAGCGAACTGCATCCGGACGACGCGCTGGCTATCGAAGGATTGGGCGATTGCCTGCGGCGGCAAGGCCGTTTGACCGAAGCGGTTCAACGGTTGGAGCAGGCCGAAGCGATGATGCCAAACCAACAACGGGTCCGACTCAAACGCGAGTTTGCGATGCCGGTCATCCTCGAGTCTCAACAGCAGATCGATGAGGTGCGGGAGCGGGTCAACCATGGGTTGGACGCGCTGATTGCCAACCCTCCGAACCTCGACATCTACCGCGAATTCCAAGTCAGTACTTTTGAATTAGCCTACCATGGCCTTAACGACCGTGAACTGCAGTCCAAATTCGGCCGGTTGAAGCTGAAGATCGACCCCTCGCTCGCATTTGTCGCTGACCACTGCCGGGGTACCGCCCCCCGTTCCAGCGAGGACGGGCGAATCCGAGTGGGCTTCGTGTCGAACTACTTTTATTCACATACAGTCACCAAGCTGACTTTAGGACTGATCCGGGAACTGGACCGGACTAAATTTCACGTCAGCGTGTTTGCCTTTCCACATCTGTCTGATCCCTGGCGAGACTCTGTGCAACAGTCCGCGGATCGCTTCTGCGTGTTGCCTAGCCAGTTGCAAGCAGCCCGGGAGCAGATTGCTGCGGAAAAACTGGATATCCTGTTCTATCCGGACATCGGAATGGACCGGCTCACTAATCATCTCGCGTTCGCGCGACTCGCGCCCGTACAGTGCGTTACCTGGGGACATCCGGTGACGACCGGTATTCCGAACATCGACTACTTTGTGTCCAACGAGTATCTCGAACCAGAGGGCGCCGCGAACCACTACAGCGAATCGTTGATCCTTTTGAAACACCTGCCGACCTACTATTTTCCACTGACTCTGTCGACCGAGGATCGTGCACTGCAACGACGCGACCTGGGTTTACCCGACGACGCACACGTCTACCTTTGCCCGCAAAGCCTTTTCAAGCTACATCCCGACCTCGACTTGCTGTTTGGCGAGATCCTGCGACGGGACCCCAAGGGCCGCATCTTTATCACCCAAAGCTCGATTCCAACCTGGGAACGGCTGATCCTAGAGCGGCTGCAGCGGAACATACCCGACGTAGCTGACCGGGTGAGTCTGCTCTCACGGATGCCCACCACTCGCTACGTGCGCGCCATGGAGATCTCGGAGGTGCTGCTCGATCCTATTTTGTTCGGTGGTGGAAACACGACATTCGAAGCACTTTCCGTTGGTGCACCAATTGTGACGTGGCCCGGTCCGCAAATGCGTTCGCGCGTCACATATGCCTGTTACCGCCAGATGGGGCTGGACGACTGCATCGCTGCAGGACCTGAGTCGTACGTCGATCTTGCCGTCGGGCTGGCCACAGATCCCAAGCGGCGTGAAGCGGTGCGCAAGCGGATTCTCGAAGCGGCGCCGCGACTGTTCGAGAACCCTGGCGGTGTCCGTGAGCTCGAAGAATTTTTCCTGGCCT
>CAUZEA010000222.1:0-5260 GCA_963578605.1 Planctomycetota bacterium | reverse complement strand
GCGAGCCGAATGAACTGACCTACATTGACATGGACACGTTCCTAGCCAACTTCTAAAGACGGTTGTAATTTGGTCTGGGACCGTTCTGCGCAGAAGACGGCCAGAGGCGTCATTTGCTGGCAGGTTTCGCGCTCGATCTTGGGTAATTCGAGCAACAGAAGACCATCGGTGGACCTCATCTCCCGTCACCAGCGCCAACACACAGCGAAAGCAGGGCCCAGGGCCGCCATAGCGGCCCTGGGCCCTGCTTTCGCTGTTACTCTGTTACTTTCCCAGTAAAACTCCTGGCGAAAATCAAATTTCCTATCAGTATCAGTGAAAATCAAATTTCCTATCAGTAGTTTCCTATCAGTAATTTCCTATCAGTTTCCAAGTGGGCATGTTCTGGACGACTTCCGGTTCGATCTTGCCCTCGGCCAGATACAGGGCGAAGACCGCTTCCTGCCAGGCCACCAGCAGTCGGTCCCTGTCGAACTGGGGCAATGCAACGAAGTCACCCTCCGGGGTAAAATCGCCACAGGTGACCAACGCCTGGAGATGTGGGTGCCAATGCAGGAGTTCTCCGTGCGTCACCGATGGCCGCGACCATGCCGGGCACGAGGCGGGCACCGTCGCGCAGCGATGGTCGGCTGCTTGCAGGAAAAGGCGACGAACATCTCGTGATTGCAGTCGGGGCAGCGAACCCGCGCAAAACCTTCCTGCAGATCGCCGCACTTGAGAAAGGCGGTCACGCTACGCTCGACCACCGGTCGCCAGAAGCCGTACTTGGCCTGAAACTGTTCGTCGTAGACCTGGCGAAAGCAGTCAAAGTGCTCGTCCAACAACCGCCACAGATCGGAAGCGCGCGGATCGCGTGGCCGATACAGCGATAACGGTTTGGGGCAGGCAAGCGTCATGATCAGGCAGCCCATCCGCGCCGCGGGGCGCATGGCGCTGGTGTTGAGCACCGCGCCTCCAGGGCGGTTGTCGGAAGGTCCAGCAACGATGAACAACAGAGAGAAAGTATAGATCCGTACACATCAGGCATTCTCCCTGCGCACGCCTTCTGGCTGTTGCGGTGGCGCCTCAGACTCAGAAACTGTTGCGGCCGTGTGCGTTATGCCGCCAGGCGCTCCTCCCGTGAGCGCCTCGCTGCCGTGGAAAACCTGTTGGTTAACAGGTCATCAGCTCTACTGCGGTAAGACTCCATCTTCGCGCCCGGAGCGGTTGGCCAACTGGCTCAACACAAGATGAGGCCGAATTCCCGGCTGGAGCGCGTCGCACGCAAGTTTCACACACGAACGTAATCGGAGGCGCTACTTAGCTGGTTCTATGGCAGCGTGCTGTTTGACGAGGGCAAGTTCAAGATGTGGTGAGCTTTGCGGTTCTGCCGATGCCTTAGGCGGCCGATCTTTGCCTGCCAGTACGGCAGGCGGCATAGTTGGATCCCTGTAGCTCTCCGGGTTCTCTATTCATAATCCACGTGTATTTCAACTGCGGCGACTATGATATCATTTTCTGCCTTGGCACCGCGCTTGTTCAGCCGGAGGCCGACTTCGTTGCGGCCCACCTTGAGTTGGTCGGGCCTCAGGGTGAACTGAAGCAAGCTACCTTCCTCAGGATCGGGCATCCGCGCCAAGGCATGTCCATTCAGACGAAAATCAACCACATCCCCCGAGACCAGGTTCTCCAGTTGCACCCAGAGCCGAAGTGACTTTACTTTCTCTGCACTAGGACCGCCTAAATCATCGGCTACGTCCACAGAAATGACAGTGAATGAGTTGGCGTTCCATACTTCGTGCAGAGTGACCGGCAAAGACACGAACATCCAGTTGTGAAAGCGGGGACTGGAGGGGTGGCCGAATTGCGCATCGGGGCCGTACTCAGAGCAATCCGCTGGGAATATTTTGTCCTTGGTGACCAGCAGTTGCGGGTCACCGATTTCTTTGAGCAGAGGTATCTGGTATGCCACCCAATTGAACGTGTACATGCCATCGGCTCTCTGCTCCCAATAATTCGCTGCTAGCCCGCGAAGCACCTTATTTACCCCTCCAATGATCTTGTGCGGACGTGCCACGCAGACGTAGACCTGTACCGGTTTGCCGTGAGCTAAATCCTTGAAAGCCTGGATATCGTCATCGCCGGGGAAGGCATAGTCACCGACGACGAGAATGTCGATCAGGCCTTCGTCGATCCAGGTACCAACATCAAAGCCATCAAGTCGGCAAGCTACTAGATTCTCATCTACCCGCACGGCGAGCTTAATGGGCCGGCCGCGCTGCCGGGACTGCTCATTCAACCGCTGCCGTACTGTGCGTAAAAAGTCTGTCAGGATGACCGCGTTGCGATATTCCAGAAACGCCCGGAAGAACCGTGGAAAACGCATCAAGTCAAGTTCTATACCGTCAAAGTCGTACTTATGAAAAATCGCTTCTATCGTCCGCAACTTGAGTTCACGCACTTCGGGCACGGCAAAGTTCAGGGCGGTGGCTAATTCGGGGAAATAAACCTCGTCCCGAATGCTGACTTTGAGCCCCTGTCCGTCAACAAATTTTGCCGCTCCCATCATCCACTCAGGATGCTCTACCTTAAAGGTGGGAAACTCGACGGGCGTGAAAGCGTCGTGGATGTCATTAATTCGGAAAGAATAAAAGATGTCCAAACCCCGCTTTTTTGCCTCACGCACCACCACCTTCGGGGGGTCATTGCCTTCCTTTATCCAGCGGAGAAGGTCGGGATCGACTTTACCGATGCGCGCGCCGGTCAGTTCCAGAACCTCGCTATCGTAGCTAGCGGTGTTACCTCCCGCGCCGTCATTCCAGAAGAGGGCATCCACGTGGCTGTCTTCCAGAGGACCGAAGACATTCTGTATGTAGGCGTCGACGCTGCCTTTTGCACTGGAGAAGACACCCGATCCATCACAATTAAAAATCACTCGGTACGGTGTAACTGCCGGGCGCTTTATCTCTTTACGCAGCGCCGCCAGCGCCGTGCGGTCCTTTTTTCCCGCCGCCGTCTCCGCACTCGGCACAGGATTCTGCACATCGGATTCGGCCGCGCCGGCCGTTCCCTCTTCTCTGGCCGAATCTCCGGCCAAAGAATCACGACCACCACAGCCAAAACATAGACCCACGCAAACCAAAACCAATGGAACCCGCAGCAGATCACATTTTGAGATCATCTTAGTCATGTTGAATGAATGATAAACTGATAACTGATAACTGATAGGAAATTTGATTTCCGCCGACAGATCTGAGCCTACCAGGAGGAAATAGTGAATTCAAGGTGGAAAGGAGTCCCAGGGCGGCCTGTCAGGCCGCAAAATACGGGTGGACCTCGCAGCTCAGACGCAACGTCCCCAGGCCGACGTGCGTCGGTGATGATTATAAGGTGGCCAGGAACGTGTCCATGTCCACGTAGGTCAGTTCTTGGAGTTGGTCGGCAGAAGCGGAATCGAGCTCTGGAAGATTTCTTATGACGAAGGACGGCGTGTCAAGGCTCGATATCGCCGCCGCTGAACGGGCGGCAGACATAGAAACGAATGCTTGTGGGGAAACCGCTAAGCTGGAAAAGCGGCTTGCGGAGGAAGCACCTGACTATCTCACGCGGTTTCATAGTAGAGAATTTTCATCGATCAGGAAAGCAGCAATTGCTGCGGGTATCCATCAGGATTCCCACTCGCCACTAATGCGGCTCAAGGCTAACTGGAGAAAGGCGAACGCTAACGAGCGGCGTCAATTCAGGCGGTGGCTGAAGTCGTGAGGGCGTTAGGGAAGGTGTTGTCGCACCGATTCTGGCTCTAACGAGTCCCCAACTATCGCAATTCGGAGTTGCATCCATGGCTAGTGACCATACTAATTGCAGCCAATCGGTTGAACAGCGACTATCGGCTGTGGCAAACGCCACTGTCATGCTCACCAAAAAGGGCGGGCAAGGCGTCTTGGTATACGGTAATATGATTCTCACTGCTGCCCACTGCATTAATTACAGTTGCGACGGGTCAATGGTTCTTGGTGACCACTTCATTGAAGACTTCCAATCCGGCGAAAGGGAATTGAAGGTTTCCCCCTGGGCTGTCGAGCCGATGGCTGACATTGCGGTTTTAGGTTCGCTTGACAACCAAACTTTCGACGACGAAGCGGAAGCCTTCGAACAATTCTGCGAAGAGACGGAGCCAGTCCCGCTGTGCCGCGATGAGCACGAGCTGTTTAAGAGATTCGAGGTGTTTATTCGCACCCATCACCACACTTGGGTGCGGGGCACGGCGATACAAGTGCAGCCAGGAATCAGGTCTCTAGGGGTCGAGGCCGATGAGCCAATTACGGGCGGCACGTCGGGTGGACCCATTGTGAACTCCAACGGTGAGTTGGTGGGCATCGTTTCGAATTTCAGCGACGTCGATGGTACAGACATGTTGTCGACAGGGGGCTCTCCGCGTCCGCATCTCGCGTTGCCTGTGTGGGTGTGCCGTGAGGTCGAGGAAGGGGGTGACCGATGAAAAGCGCAATCAAAGTAAAGCCGGCTGTTGGATCCAACAGCCTAGCTGCTGAGTTTGCATTCTCACGAGGCCGAGTTATATACTAACGTAATGAGAGACCACGCCGACCCCCACGACCACAGAGGCCATTTCATGCCTTCCTGCGAGCCGACACGCGAAGAAATCAAGTAAGCCTGCGAGGAAATCCAACGCGGGTGGTGTCGCTGGGAGCGCAAGCGACGTGAGGTTGGCGTGCATCGGCCCCGCGTAAGGCAGAGGCCCATCAGCAGCGAATTCTATGACGGCCAAGGCAGGTGATTGCGGGTGATGTGGCGACCAGCACATTTGCCTCCCCCTCCTCCCGTTTTCGTATTCCAATGACCAATCATGCCAGCGCCTCTACAGCCCAATTGTTGAGTCTATAAAACAAGAGTTTTTTTAGCGAGGAATCGCGACTTTTTCAATTTCGAGAAATTCTGGAAATTCGACATCGCGTCGACCAGCCTCTTCGTGACATCGAAGTCATCCAGATGTGACAACACCCGGTCAGTTCCGACAAGAATCATCGGGTGTACTACACCCGGCTACATCACCCTGCAGGGTGTAGCACTGGGTTTCCTCTTTCGTGCTTTTGCGAGGAAATCACGGGAAATGCGGCTATTTGAGCATTTCCTTGAAACGGCTAATTCGTTGTGCACGACCGACGGAGGATACGGCAGTTGGCTAACTGCGTTCGGCGGCGAACAGGTTTTGCCAAGTTTTCGCAAGCTCCGGACACACCGGCACATTCAGAGCAAGTGCACA
>CAUZEA010000221.1:0-5269 GCA_963578605.1 Planctomycetota bacterium | reverse complement strand
TGGTGGCCGCTAACTCCGCAGTGGCCGCGAACACGGCCAAGGTGGGCTATACGGACGATCTAGTGGCCGCTGCCCCCGCGGTGAGCGCCAACACGGCCAAAACTGGAATGAGTTCAGACCAGGCGGATGCGATTGTGGCCAACACGGCCAAGGTCGGGATCACAACGGACCAGGCGGATGCAATCGCTGCCAACACAGCAAACACAGGAAATGTTCCGGTGGGTTCGGTTGTGGCTTCCGACAGCGCGAGCGACAGTACACTTGTCGACGATGGCTACAGCAAGGTCCTCTCCACCGGGGCGGATTCGTGGTCGGCGTCTCCCGGGTCTGGGGCACCTTCCGCGCGGTCAGCGCACGGGTCAGCCTGGGTCGGGTCCGGCATGGCCATCTGGGGAGGAGACAACGGCGCCGGCGCCCTGGGTACCGGTGCGACCTACGATCCCTCCACCGACACCTGGGCCTCCATCAGTTCGCTGGATCCGCCTGAGGCGCGGTCTTATCATTCCACGGTCTGGAGCGGTACGGAGCTGATTGTCTGGGGCGGCTATGGGCAGGGGGGCGGACTGCTCAACACAGGGGCCCGCTACAAGGTCGCCACACAATCATGGTTGACCCTAAGCGACGCCGATGCGCCCGATGTGCGGTACGGCAACGCAGCGGTTTGGACCGGCTCGCGGATGCTTGTCTGGGGGGGGAGAAACATGGACGGAATTCTGAATGACCTCGCGGTTTACTATCCGGCTCTGGATCAGTGGACGACGCTTTCGGTTGGCGGAGCACCGGCTGATCGTCACTCGAGTACCGCGGTTCTGGCGGGGGATAGAGTTCTCATCTGGGGGGGTGTAGGAGCCGGAGGCGAACTCGGCGACGGGGCAGTCCTTGTTCTTGCCGATGGAGTGCCGTCGGCCTGGTCTGCCATGGCCACCAACGGGGCTCCGGGAGCGCGCAGCGGTCATGCCGCGGTTTGGACCGGGAGCAAACTCATTGTCTGGGGTGGAATGAATGGGTTCACCCATTTGGATGACGGTGGCATTTACGATCCCACAAGTGACTCATGGGCCGCCATGGCCTCGGACAACGCGCCGGCAGCCCGGGAAAATCACGCTGCTGTCTGGACCGGAACGGAGATGGTGGTGGTCGGCGGCGATGGCGTTTCGGGCGCGTTGTCTGATTCGCACGCCTACAACCCCACCTCTGACACCTGGCGCACACTGGATGGCAGCGTGGGAAGCCGGGAAGACTTGAGCGCGGTTTGGACTGGAACCCAGGTCCTGGTTTTCGGAGGGGAATCGGGTAGCCAGAAGGTGGGTCTTCCGATGGAGATCGACCCCACGCTGCCTGTGCATCTTTATAGAAAAGAGTAGGCCGGGGTTCCGTTTAGGGGCGCATTCAAAAAACGCAGAATGCAGCCCTGGGACCTCCAGCGTGTAGGCCTGCTTTACCCGCCGGGCTGGAATTCCGCCAGGCTCTCCAATACACCGATCCGGACTGCATCCGCGGTGGAACGATCCTTCGGGCTCTTCCAGAGCCAGGTTTCCCCTGCGTGGACCCGGAGGGCGCGTTTCACGTCTTTGCGTAGTTTCCGGACCGTTTCCTCGCCGGCCTCAGGAATAACCAGTGCACCGGAGGCGGCTGTGTCGCAACCGGTGATGATGACGGTGGTGCCGCTGGCGTCATCGCGCTTGAATTTGTTGCTATCTCAGGAAAGAACCTCCGGACCATTGGCGGCGCGAAAGTGTTTGCCGATCAGGACGTTTCGGTCTGACTTCGATGAGAGCGAGTACCTCGACGTGGTGCTTAGGGGCGTCGAGTACCCGCTGGAGTATGAAGGCGGACTGTTGGCAGGAGACCGGTGCTGATGGTACTGCCCGGTCTTCCTGTTGTGGTGGCCCCCGTTCTTCTCCAGGCCGCCGCCGTGGGGGAATACAGCAGGCACGAAAAGCAGTGCGTAAATCGCGGCGAGGAACACTTGCAGTGCTGCCTTCATGATCTCCGTTTCCGGTTATCTTCATCGCGAGTTGAGGGTCGGCAAGCAAGCAAATACAGCATGGGGTGATTCTCCAGAGAAAAGCACACTTGAAGCCCGTCTAAGTCTTGCAAAGTGCCGCAAAGGTCGGCTCAATGTGGGGAATTACCATACACTGGGAGTAGATTGATGAACCTCAAGCAGCGAGTCTGGAGTATTCTGGAGGCGGCGGAGGAAGGTAATCGACTAAGCCGCGCTGTCGACATATGCATTCTATCGTTAATCTTCCTGAACGTTCTTGCTGTCATCCTGGGATCCGTGCCGTCTATCCAGAAGCGATTCTCCTCCGCATTTAGTGCCTTCGAGCTGTTCTCTGTGGTTGTTTTTACCATCGAGTATCTGGGGCGGCTGTGGTCATGTGTCGTCGATGGGCGATATCGTAGGCCTATCCTGGGGCGACTAAGATTCGCGATCACGCCACTTGCGATCATCGATCTTGGCGCGATCCTTCCTTTCTACCTGCTGTTCCTTGGCGTGGATTTCCGCTTTGTTCGTGCATTCAGGTTGCTCAGAATAATTCGCCTTGCCAAGGTTGGACGATACTACACATCGCTTCGACTGATCCGCGATGTATTCAAAGAAAAGAAGGAAGAACTTATGTTAACCTTGGTGATGCTGGTTCTCCTTCTCGTCGTTTCCGCATGTGCATTGTATTACGTTGAACATCCAGCTCAGCCGGAAGCGTTCTCAAGCATTCCAGCGTCCATGTGGTGGTCGGCGGCAACTCTGACGACCGTCGGATATGGAGACGTGGTTCCCATTACGGCCTTTGGCAAGATCATCGCATCAGCGATTGGCATATTGGGAATCGGCATGCTCGCTCTGCCAACCGCAATTCTCGGCTCCGGATTCGTGGAACAGATAGGCAAACACAAAGACACGAAAAGAAAATGCTCTCGCTGCGGTGCTGAGGTTGACTAGGATGAAAGCCAAGTATCAGCGGAGCCGCTCTACAAGCGTTCGCTGGCCATCAAGGAGAAAGCGATGGGCGCCCGGATCACCCAAGCGTGGCCACCAGCCTGAACAACCTCGCCGGGCTCTACAGAGCCACGGAGCGAACCGAGGAGGCCGAGATGTTGTTCTCCGCGATGCTGGTGACACCGGCAGGGATCGTTACGTTGGTCAGGCCGGTGCAGTCACGGAAAGCCTCATCCGCAATCTCCGTGACCGGATTCCCGTCAATGCTCTCAGGGATCACCAGTTCACCTGACGCGCCAGTTTTGCAGTCGGTGATCGTCACGGTGAGGGCGCCGCTGACGCGGCTGAATACCGCCAGTGAGTTATCAGTTCGCGCAACCGCATACACCTGCGCCCCGTCAGGAGGACTGAGCGCCGTCGACAACACGCCATTCAGCCCGTCCACGTCACCGACCCCGTCCTCAAGGACCTGGGAAAATGTCAATTCACCAGTTTCCGTATCGCGACTGAAGACTGTCAACGCATTATCAATATACGCCCCCACATACACATCCTCGTTGTCAGGACTGACCGTCACCGACACTGCGCCAGCCAGTTTGTCCGCGCCTTTCTCGCCATCTTTGATGACCTCAACAAACGTCAATGTTCCGGTGTTCGTATCACGCCTGAAAACCACCACCGCGTTGTCCGAATGACCCGCTGCATAGACGTGCGCCCCGTCAGGGCTCACTGTCACCGAGTAGGCGCCACCCAGTCCGTCCACTAACCCTCCATCTTCAACGGCCTCGATAAACGTCAATTCGCCAGTCCCTGCATTGCGACTGAAGACCGCCAGCGCGTCACCGTCATACGCCGCGATATAGACGTGATTGCCATCAGGGCTCACCGTCACGGATCTCGGGTAATTGAGGCAGTCGACGCAATCAACTCCGTTGGTGAGCAACTGCTGGAAGGTAACTCCCGCTGCTGGTCACGGTAGATCGAGAAGATGTGATCTTGGTGGGCAGCGACGCACCCCCACCTGAAATCAAATTTCCTGTCACTTGTCGTAGTTTTATTCGAAGTATAGCGGTATATATCGCCACGCTGCTGCAGATATCTCGCAAAGAATACGGTCTTCGAATAAACTAAATCAGTTATGACAATTCACGCCCCATTCGCACCAGAGGGAAAATAGGTGTGGTTAAGATTTCCATCAATACGATTAACGCTGGGCTTGGGCGAGCGAGAATAGGCACTCAGTGATCATCGACGTCCACGGTCACATGCTGGATCTCGCCTACCGAAGCGGCAACCGAGTAAAACTACATGCGCCACTTGGAGGAACCACCGACATTCCGCTGTTGCGACTGGGCGGTGTGAACGCGCAGTTGTGTGCGAACTGGACGCCAAACATTTCACTGAGCGGGCCACACGATCATTCCGTGGCAGAACCACTTCGAACCCTGCTGGATGTCCTCGAGTATCTGCATCGGGAGCTGAGCGGGCCCGCCGGCAAGGATGTCCTACTGGCCAAAACCAGTGCCGATCTTCGAGAGGCGGCGGACAGCGACCGGGTGGCGCTGATTGTGGGCATGGAAGGCACGGACGCACTTTGTGAGGATCCGGCGGTTCTTCGAAACTTATTCAAACTCGGACTTCGGCACGTCTGCCTCGTCCACGAACACGCCAACGAGTTTGGAGCCGCCTCCCAAGTCTGGGAGGAGGGGGAAATGCGGTGTTACGATCCCGCCCGAGACCCCGAGAGACACCTCACCGATTCTGGACGGGCGCTCATCGCTGAGATGAATCGGTTGGGCATCCTCATCGACATCATGCACCTGGTTGAGCCAGCCTTCTGGGAGGTACTGGACGCCATTGCAGGACCGGCTCTCGTAAGCCATGGAGGTGCACGGGGACTGACTAATTCAGTCCGCTATTTGTCCGACGAACAAATTCGGGCTATTGCCCGCGCGGGTGGTCTGGTGGGTGCGTCACCCACCCCGCTCGGTCCGTCCCTTGAGCAACCTGGACTTCCACTGCTTCTCGACACTGTCGACTATCTGGTTGGACTCGTCGGCACCAGCCATGTCGGCATTGGCACTGATTTCAAGGACCAACTCGGGTACTACCTACCTGGCTTCACTAACAGCGGCGAGACACCCCTGCTTGTCCAAGGGCTCCAAGATCGGGGTTACGATGCCCCTGACATCGACCGGATATGCGGGGCAAATTTTCTGCGTATCTTTGAGCAGGTGGCGGGATAGCCGGGTAACAGTCCGGGCAAAGTCAGCTTTGGCGGCGACGTGGTCCTGGGCGCAACCGCCACTACCCTCATGGAACTAG
>CAUZEA010000220.1:0-5341 GCA_963578605.1 Planctomycetota bacterium | reverse complement strand
TCTTGCCACACCGTGTAGTCGGCAGCATCCACGGTGCCGTCGTCGTTGTAGTCGCCCGTCACGCCAGCCGGGGCGGCAGCCCTGGTCACGGTGAAGTCCGTCGTAATGAACGTTTCGGTTTGTCCACCTTGCGGCCGGATCAACAGGTCCAGCGTGTCACCCTGGCCGACAGAAATTCCGTCCACATCCAGCGGGGCACCGCAGGTGGAGTTCACACCGCTATTGCAATCAAAGCTGAGTGCGTCGATCGATCCGCTTGCCAGCGATGTAGATCCGTTCTTGACGAGTTCAAACTCGTGCCGGCGAGGCCCACCACCGTTGAACTGGTCCAAAAACGTAGGCCACAGCGATCCATCCACGTCAACGGTCATCGCTTCGGGGGCAGTCCAGCGAATGGCAGTGGTTTTCTCGTCACTTGCGGGAGTGTGCAGTGAGACTTTACCACCTCCCCAGTCGCCTAGATGCACATCTGTACTGGAGTCCCACCCGTCGGTTACTGCGTTCCGCGTTATATTTCTGCCATCATAATCTTTGATTAACGATGGGGTTACCAGGCCTTCCTCGGGCTCTTCGGCCGAACTGAACTGGGGAGCACCGGGATCGTTGCGCGGCCGCATCCAGACCTTGACAGGAATCCCGTTTTCGCTGGTGAGAACGTTCTTGGCCTGGGTAATCGTCTCCGATAAATCTGCAAAGCCGTCTGAAGGCAGGCAATTATTCGAAGGCGGCTCGCGACGGATTTTTTGCCGTGTCGAGAACCTTCGAGCTCTGACGGCCGCCGAGCACCTAGAAACCGCGACTTCTCAAGGTTCTTGTACCATCTCAATGATCTGCACAATTCGCTCTGCCGCGACGCCATGACCCCGTTTGTTCCAATGTCCGTCAATGGCATAGTCCTCGATTATTCAGATTAAAATCGCTCTGAATGGTCAACATGTCCAAATTGTTTATTAAGGTAGATTGCGCAGATTATGCAGATTAGAGACTAGTTTTCTTCTCCAGCCGACTCGATGACGACCTCCACTTGACCATCCAGGCTCAGTGGGATTTTTAGCGTGCCGTCGTCTTCTGCGATGGTTGTCGTTTGGCCGCCAATCGTGACCCGATAGTTGTTGTTTCCCGGGAAATAGCTGCTGCCCACAAACACATCCAGTGTTGCTTCGCCCTGTCCATGGAGAAGAATCTTGACTTGGACATTACCTTGCTGGTCGTCGAACTCCAGGACCCGCAGATTCACCGGCGCGCTCGCCTCGAGCGTGACGGGTATTGGCTCGATAACTGCGGATTCGTTTTTTCCAAACTCCAGCTCGGTGCGCACGCCGTCTGAGTCAACGGTTGTAAAAAAAGAGTGTGCGGGTTGCTGACCGCGTGCATCGAATTTGTACACCCGATGCAGGAGTCGGTCTTCGGGCCAGCCGTACACGCCGGAATTCATAGTGACGATGCGCTGCTTGCCTCGTACCATCCCGGAGCAAATTTCCTCGAAGGTCATTGGAAATTCCCGAGCGGACAACAAAGGATGGGTCAGTTCATGACCAATGCTTCTAGGGACATCGTACGGTACAAACAGCTCGCCCCAACTCAACTTCTCCAGGGTATCCAGATAGACCTCTTTTCCCGTCTCCCCGCCGCCCAGCGCTGTGATGGTGGGAGCTAGGTGCAACTGCGGCCCGGCGCCTGACTCTGAGTCGTGGATGATGTATTTCTCGTTGGCGAGGGAGCGCGTCACCACGGTGTTGTTGGCGATCACGACGCCACCTTTGTCGCGAATCTTGCGGCAGAACTCAATCATCGACGGCTGAGAAAGCAACAGTACCGATCCAATTTTGCGCGTGATGGTCTTGGTGTTTGGGTCAATTTCGGCGGAGTGCCCATCCCATCGCCCGTCGTAGTTCCACTTGCTCCCGTAGCCGACGAAAAATCCGTCGAAGAAACCGCCATCCATGCCGATTTCATCCATCAGTACGTCCACACTTTTCATCATGGCGTCGTGGAAGCTGTTGCCCGGAGTGGGGTAGAAGATCCAGTACTTCCATCCTGCGTCCTGCCGCTCTTTGCTGATCCAGCCGTACGGCACCCCCCAAATTTTTTGCTCTCCGTTCTTGCCGATCACTTTGGAATCGGCAAACCGGTCAGGATTGTTCGTTGCGTAGAGGCTGTGAGCGATATGAAACACGGCCCTAAAGCCGGGATATCTTTTGTGGATGGCGGCGGCCTGTTTGCGCAGCATCGCTCGCTCCTTGGGGAAGTCCATAAACTCGATGCCTTGGATACTAACCTGCGGATCATCCAAGTTCCCTCCAAGACCGTGGATGGCACCGTACTTCAGACCCTGTTTTTCTATTAATTCTTTAGAGGGTATCTGCCGGCGACTTCCCGGACTGTAGGTATAAATACCCACTCCTCCATCAATACTTCCGATCCGGTTCTCCACTTTCCGGAACGAGTTGATGAAGTCGTAGTAATCGCCTGAGTGAGTCGGGTAAACCGCCCACTCCAAGGTGTAGGACTTCCCAGGGGCCAGGGCAAACTTCTCGGTTCCCACGCCCGAGACGTCCGACTCGGTGTAAAGCACCGATTGGACAACATAGACGTCGTCGATGGGGATGATGCCGATGCCCGTATTCTTATCGGCCACAAAAATACTGGGACTGAATGCCGTCTCAGGTCGTCCACCGCGTTCCCAGCCACCCAATCGGGACTCGACGAAGCGATCGCGATTGATCGGCATCTCGTTGTAGATCAGAAGTCCCAGATCCTCGTCCCCGGTGTTGGTGTAGGTGTCTTTGACATAGACGTGCGTCGCAAAGACGTCGATCTGGCGGTGAATCGTGTAGAAGTCACCACCGGCCTCGACTTTGTATCGTTGAGATTGCTTGCCCTGAGCGGAGTCGAACGGTGAGACCTGCTGCGCAATGGCGACGCGCCACGCAGCTTCTCCGCCCACCGCGGCGCCGTCCGCCGTGAGATGATTGAAGTCCCCGTTGGGCCAGGAGATCCTGGACTGGAAGCGGTAACTTTCTTCGTTGATCCGGAGAGTGAACCCGCCTGCTTGACCCATTGTCAGCTCGAATGGTCCAGGACGCGACGCGGGCGGCAGCGGGCCCGCTGTTTGGTCTTCGGGGGAAGCAACGCGTGGGGGCTGGGCTGGATATGAGAATTCAAACTCTTCTACCGGGCGAGCTCCCTCGTCATCTTCCATCGCCACGCGAACAACGTAGTCGCCTGCGCTCAGTTCGTCGCAGGAAAATTTTGCTTCCACAACACCGACATCAGGCACGCTCTCTATTAGCTGCCACTGAATGAGCTGGTCGGGGCGCTGCTTGTTCGACAGCCCCACGCCGATCTGTGCCTCACCGGCCAGAGGCTGCAGGCCTTTGTAGTTGATTTCCAGCAGCACTTCCCCACGGTCGAGGTACTCGTAGCCGGTCACTTTTGCTCGACGAAACCAGGCGGGATCGATCCCGTACGCCGGGGCCTCGTTCTTGTAATGGGCCACGACCTGCGCGCCGGACAACGCGTGATCGTAAATCCGGACCTTGTCCATCATGCCGCGGAATCTGGGCAGGTCTGGCCGCCCCTTGGTGCCCGCGATCATGCTGCCGTCGGTCTTGTAAGTCTTGAACTTCGACTCTTTGCTTCGATACGGCTTCTGTGCCAGCCGGCCGTTGATCCAAAGTTCCATGCGATGGCCATCGAAGGTAGCGGCAATGTGATTCCACTCGCGTAAATTCACGTGAGCTGCCACCTTGTTCCCGCCGCTGCCGATGAACCAGTAGACCAGTTCAGCGTGGGTGTAGTAGGCCACGAAGTAACTGGTCAAGCCTCCGCCAAACAGGGCAGCCAGGCCTTGGCTCTTGACCTCGGGCTTGATCCAGGCCTCGATGGTGACCGGGCCGGTGAAGGCCAACTTTTTCGTTGCGCTGAGCTCGATATAGTCATCCAGACCGTCGAGGCGCAAAGCAAAGCCATCATCTTGTTTGACCCACGTGGCACCGAGGATCTTGGCTGTATGTCCATTGCCAGTTGCATCGTGCGTGACAGCACCGTGTCCCTCATCAAAGTTCCACTCGGCCAGTGGTGTGGACTTCTGCCCTGCCGCCGGTTCAGACATCGAACCGATGAGCCAGCAAGCGAAAAACATCACAGAGCCAATACGGCCAATGGACTGTTTTCGTTTAATACATAATTTCTTCATGTACTCGAACCTTAATCCATCAAATATTGAATGTTGGTCTAGCGGGAGGGCTGATCATGTAGAGCGAGACGTCAGCTTCTTTAACCGTCATTTTCCATATGACCTTCGTCCGGCTACACCGCCGGGCTCTTCGCGTACCAGTGTACCCTCCCCCGGGGGGGGATCCAAGCGTTTATGTCTCGAACACCGTCGGGCATCCTCGAATGGGGGGGCTAGATCGGCGTTGCGCGAGCCCCAGAACTCGCTCCAGGCCAGATTTGCCCGAACCGATAGCGTTCAATGACAGGTTCGAGCATCAACCGCCAATCTTTGGCCCTGGCGACGTTGCCCGAACGCAGCTCGGCCATCCCTGGCTCGACAGCCCACTTAAAGTCGGGCGCTGAATTGCTGTTTGTCCAGAAGAGGGCGGGCCAGGGGGCGTTTGCAGTCTGGTCGTGTTTCTCACGAAAGGCAGCCACGACCGGAACCATGGCGGAAATTTTGGGCACCACGTTGTGAGCTGCCTCACCCAGGGGAACCTCGGCGGCAAACGTGCATGTGTGTGGAGTGCCGTTTAGTGAACCGCAGGTTACGTCCCCGCTTACGGTGCCCTCTTGATCGGAGAATCGCCACAGGTAGTTGTACTGCTCGTGGCCGAGCGGCACAGCAATGGTCATGATCGTACGGTACTCGCGAAGCTCGGCCACATCGCTGTTGACTGCGTACGCGGCTTCCCCCTGCAGGCCGTCACCCGCACCGCACGCGAAGCGGTGCGGCTACCAGGGCCAAGAGGGCCAAGAGCAGGGTGGTGGGTTCTGGGATGGCGGGGGGTGGTCCCTCTGCCGCTACCGATCCTGCGAGGATTTTGGCGGCCTGGTGGATGGTTAGATTGCTGGCATCAGAGGCCGAGATAGAGTCCGCCTCCAGGTAGGCCTTCAGGCCTGCTGCATCAAAACCATGCTGCGCCACAGTCTGTCCGTCGTAAAGAATTGTGTCGGTACTGAAGGTTGCGTAGGACAGGTCCGCGTTGGACAGGTCCGCGTTGGACAGGTTCGCATTGGACAGGTTCGCATTGGACAGGTTCGCATTGGACAGGTTCGCATTGGACAGGTTCGCATTGGACAGGTTCGCATTGGACAGGTTCGCATTGGACAGGTTCGCATT
>CAUZEA010000219.1:0-5349 GCA_963578605.1 Planctomycetota bacterium | reverse complement strand
TCAGTCCCGTCCAGCCGGGATCGCCGTCGAACGTTTCGACCTTGAGATAGGTTTCGCCGCTGGCGGTCCCAACACCAACGACCCCTGCCGATCCAAACAGGATGATGATCGCCAAGGCAAATCCTCCGGTCAGGGCTTGCCCTGCAAATTGCCTTCTTCCCCAACCCACAAGGACTCCCAGCCCAAGCACGCCCAGCCCTAAAAGGGCCCCTGCCGATGGTTCAGGTACGGCCGTTGCCGAGCTACTGGCAGTGCTGCCAAAATTGTCTTTCCACTGGGTGTACTGCGACTGGCCAATCGTGCCCCCAACGGGGTCGTTCGCCAGCGGATTGTTCGTGCCCAAATTGTCCCGCCACGTGGTGTAGTCGGCAGCGTTCACGGTGCCGTCGTCGTTGTAGTCTCCGGTCGTACCAGCCGTGCCACCGATGAATTCCAGGACCAACGTGCTGCCCACCTGCGTGAGGTTAAACAAGCCACCGTCTGAACCACCCAGGCTGAGCGAGCCACCGATACTGGACGCCGACAGGATGGTGAACTGTTCGTTGATGGCCGGGGTATAGCTGTCGATCAGCGCCACATCGAGCGTTCCCTCCAAGCTGGCCGTCCCGGTGATTGCGAGCACGTCGAAATTCTCCTCGGGGAGAATACCGCCGATTTCAACCGCCAGTGTAGCGCCGGCGTTCTGCGTGTAGTTGCCCCCCACCTTCAGCATTCCAGTACTGGTACCTGGTGCGGTGGTCGCGCCGGTCAGCACGGTTAAGTCTCCGCTGAGCTTTCCCGCACCGGAGAGGGTACCGCCCTGGACTTCCAGGGAGCCTGTGCCGGCGGAGCCGTTATTGTTAAGGACCATTGTCCCGTCGCCGGTCTTGGTGGCCGTGTTCCCATTCAGGTTGAACACATTTTCGAACGTGATCGAGCTGCCGGCAGCCGCGTCGATGGTGGTTGCGGCGTCCAGGTTCACGGGCAGTTGGAATTCAGGAGTCCCCTGATCGACCCGAATGCTAGCATCGCCCTGGAGGGTCAAGCTGGTACCCGGTGCCCCGGCAATGCCATAGGTGTACTCACTGTTGAACCGCACGCCATTGGTCGTGATGTTTGTCTCGGTGAAGACCGTCGAGGGCTGATTGATGGTGCTGCCAAAGGCGGTGGTGTGTGTGGTTAGTGGTACGTAGCCCAAATCCCAGTTTTCGTCGATGTTCCAGTCCCCCGGTCCGTCGAGCTTCCACTCGTAATTGGTAGGATCAGGCACCGGCGGTGAGGCGGTGTAGCTGATATCGTCGATAAAAAAGTCGACCGTATTGGGGCCAGCCCTGGGGTTGTACACAGCTACCAGACCATAGCGATTTAACAGGGGCAGACGATCCCTCTCGGTAGCGGTGATGTTATCAATCCACCCCGTCCAGGTGCTGACGGTACCATTGACCGAAACATCAAAGGTCCCCGTAATGGAACCGGTCCCATAGATGCCGCCGAATGGATCCCACGCGATGTCGTAGGTAAATGGAGTTCCTGGGTCGATAAGACCCACCTCTAAAATTTTCTGACCTGCGGCATTGGTAGCTGCTGCTGTCCCCCGGTCTCTACCTTTAAACCGAACTTCAATGTACTCAGTTTCATCAGTAAAAAACCCAATGAGATCCATCCCACCGGGGCCTTCAAATAAGAGTTGGCCGAATTTATCAAACCATCCAATGATTGCATTTCCCTGGTAACCGGAGGCGCTGCCAAAAGATGCCGTTCCGGACATCGTAAGGGGCGTGGTCGCAGGATCCAACGCTCCGACGTTATCGGCGTAGAAGGCCCTGTCGCGACGAATAAATCCTCCCACTTCACCCGGCGCACCGCCGGCGAAATTGGTATCGGAGCTGTAACCGAAGTCCTGGATGACATCGGTTCCATCAAACAGCGAATTATCGTATCCGTCCCACATTGGGTCGGAATCAAAATTGTTCTGTTTCTGGACGATCTGAGCAACGCCTGGCTCGACAGGTATCACCGATAGAGCCCCCAAGATCGCCGCAAGAGCAAACCGAAATCGACGCTGAGTATGGCAAACTCGTCTATCGGAATTCATCAGTACTCTCCGTTGCAGTTGAAGTCAAAGTTGAGCCAATCTCACATACTTCCATCCGCGCCACGACCATCTTTGGGAAATCAGCCTCTGGGTACTCCATGCAAACTTGCGGTCACAAACCCTGCCATCCTTTCTATTTTACGCATAATTACCCAGGCATGTCGTGCGGCCAGCTCGTTGCGATGTATCGGTTGAAACCGTCAAGCTAGGATTCGCTGAAGTGCCGGTACCCCTTTCGCTGGTTTTCTCTGTCGCCCCGACCCCAGGGTGAACAGCACCAAACTCACCAGGACGAGAGTCGAGGGTTCGGGCACACCCACCGCGTTATCGATCACCACTCCGGTAATCAACCCGTTGGCGTAAATCAGGCGATTGTTGATCACAAGATCGCCGTCACCAGTCTTGCTGAGCGTGTACCCATTTAAATCGAGACCTTCGTTGAACGTGAGCGTAGCACCAGCCGCTACATTCACATCAATATCGTTCTGGACATTGACTTGGATATTGAAATGGTGACTACCCTCCAGTACATCAAGCGATGAGTTGCCCGTTGCCGCCTCGAAGTTAAAGGTGCCCTGTCCTGCGAGGCGGTAGGAAATGGGGCTGTCGAACTCGACGGCCTTCAGCGTGATGTCGGAGTCGGCGAACAGAACCCGTGGCTGCGTAATTCGAGGACCAAAAACGGCCGTCAGTTCGTTAGAGGTGGGCTCGAAGGGTGGACTCCAACCAGCTCCCGCCGCAACGTTGAGTGATTTGTCCGACACCCACTGGATGGTCGTAATCGGATCTTGCGGCACGCTGGTTGAATAAACAATGTCATCGTAATACCAAAAGGCAACGCGTAGAGGGGTTGACAGATTCCTAACGGCCATCCCCCCGAACGAATCGAACGAAGCGGGAAGCTGGTTCCTGGCCTCCTCGGTCAGGTCGAGCACCGTTTCCGGACTTCCGTTGATGCTTCCCCTCAATTGCCCGAAGTCACCGCCGTTCGGGTCGTAGGTCACCAGGTAGCCAAACGGTTCTCTGCCAATTCTTGGCGTGATTACACGAGATTCGGTGCCGGCAAACAACGTGAAAGATTCGTCATCGGTCATAACACCCATGAAGTCCAAATAGTTCTTGGATTGATCTGCATTCCAAAAGGGCCCAAGGGTACCGTCTTTATCAAACCAACCGTAGAACAGTTGTCCAGTCCCACCGTAATACTTGGTTTTGCCGGCCATCGTGAGGGCTTCGGTGCGGGGGTCGATCGAACCAACGTCGTCGGCGAAGTAAGCCGGAAACTGGGCGGGGGTATTGGTTGCGAAACTGCCGCCGATCTCACCCGGGTTGGCGCCTTCGGCAAGGTGGGTGACGATCCAAAATGGGGGTATTTGGTTTATACCAAAGTCCTGATAAAGGCCCCGGTTGTTCAGTCCCGTCCAGCCGGGATCGCCGTCGAACGTTTCGACCTTGAGATAGGTTTCGCCGCTGGCGGTCCCGATACCAACGACCCCTGCTGATCCGCACAGGATGATGATCGCCAAGGCAGATCGTCCGGTCAGGGCTCGCCCTGTAAACTGCCTTCGTCCCCACCGCGCAAGCACGCCCAGCCCAAGCACGCCCAGCCCAAGCACGCCCAGCCCTAAAAGGGCCCCTGCCGATGGTTCAGGTACGGCCGTTGCCGAGCTACTGGCAGTGCTGCCAAAATTGTCTTTCCACTGGGTGTACTGCGACTGGCCAATCGTGCCCCCAACGGGGTCGTTCGCCAGCGGATTGTTCGTGCCCAAATTGTCCCGCCACGTGGTGTAGTCGGCAGCGTTCACGGTGCCGTCGTCGTTGTAGTCTCCGGTCGTACCAGCCGTGCCACCGATGAATTCCAGGACCAACGTGCTGCCCACCTGCGTGAGGTTAAACAAGCCACCGTCTGAACCACCCAGGCTGAGCGAGCCACCGATACTGGACGCCGACAGGATGGTGAACTGTTCGTTGATGGCCGGGGTATAGCTGTCGATCAGCGCCACATCGAGCGTTCCCTCCAAGCTGGCCGTCCCGGTGATTGCGAGCACGTCGAAATTCTCCTCGGGGAGAATACCGCCGATTTCAACCGCCAGTGTAGCGCCGGCGTTCTGCGTGTAGTTGCCCCCCACCTTCAGCATTCCAGTACTGGTACCTGGTGCGGTGGTCGCGCCGGTCAGCACGGTTAAGTCTCCGCTGAGCTTTCCCGCACCGGAGAGGGTACCGCCCTGGACTTCCAGGGAGCCTGTGCCGGCGGAGCCGTTATTGTTAAGGACCATTGTCCCGTCGCCGGTCTTGGTGGCCGTGTTCCCGCCAAGGTTGAGCGCATCTTCGAACGTGATCGAACTGCCGGCGGCCGCGTCGATGGTGGCCGCGGCAGCCAGGTTCACGGGCAGTTGGAATTCAGGAGTCCCCTGGTCGACCTGGATGCTGGCATCGCCTTGGAGGGTCAAGCTGGTCCCCACCGGCCCGGCAATGCCATAGGTGTACTCGCTGTTGAACTGCATGCCATTGACTGTGATGTTTGTCTCGGTGAAGATCGTCGAGGGCCGGTCGATGGCGCTGCCAAATACTGTGGTGTGTGTGTTTAGTGGCGTATATCCCAAATCCCAGTTCTCGTCGACGTTCCAGTCCCCCGGTCCGTCGAGCTTCCACTGGTAATTGGTAGGATCGTGCACCGGCGGGGAGGCGGTGTAGTTGATGTCGTCGATAAAGAACTCGACCGTATTGGGACCGGCTGATGAATTATATACAGCGGCAATGCCATACCGATTGAACAGGGGCAGGCGATCCCTCTGGGCAGCAGTGATGTTATCAATCCATCCCGTCCAGGTACTGACGGTACCATTGACCGAAACATCAAAGGTTCCCGTTAGGGAACCGGTCCCATAAATTCCACCGAATGGGTTCCAGGTGACGTCGTAGGTAAATGGAGTTGCTGAGTCGATAAGCCCCACCTGCTTGATCGTTTGGCCTGCAGCATTAGTAACTACGGCTGGCAACCCGTGGTGCCTCCCTTTAAAGCGGACCTCAATGTATTCGGTTTCATCGGTGAAAAATCCAATGAGATCCATCCCACTACCATCCAGCCAGGGCTGTCGCCCCCCGGATTCAAATACCAGCTCACCGAATTTATCAAACCATCCGATGATTGCATTTCCCTGGTAACCGAAGGCACTGCCAAAAGATGCCGTTCCGGACATCGTAAGGGGCGTAGTTTTGGGATCCAATAATCCCACGTTGTCGGCGTAGTACGCCCTGTCGCGACGAATAAATCC
>CAUZEA010000218.1:0-5446 GCA_963578605.1 Planctomycetota bacterium | reverse complement strand
TAAAACTGATTCATCCTCCACCGCCTGTTGGGCGGTGGAGCGACTGTGTGAAGGGGAATCACCAACAAGGATGTCCCCACGTGATCTCTAGCTGGCATCGCTGTCTGGTTCGCTTGACGGACAACCAGAGGCAATCCAACTCTCGACTTCTGACTGGACCCAGCGGTTGAGTACGCCGAGCTTAGTGGGCAACGGCATCTGGCCGGCGTCTGCAAGCCGGTAGACATGGCGTGTCGAACACTTGAGTAACTGTGCAACAGCCCGAACGTCCAGCAACGCCGCTTTACACTCTGGTTCGACTTGAGGGGGAAGTGTGTCCATAAGACAAATCCTTTCTCTACTGCGCTGACGCCAACCCTGCATACGACACACGGTCAGCTGAAAGCAAAGAACACTTGTTGGCGTGCCAGAAGGCATCGTCGCCACCAAGAGACCGATGAAACGGCATCCAAAATTGCTGCCGTAAAAACTAAATTACTTCGTATCCGTAAATCGCTGTTGTCCCAAGATCCGACTGCTTCGTGCAGTCGGCGGTTTCGACTTTTGAAAGATATGTTTTTTTTACCATCGATCTGGATAAAGTCAAATCGGTTACAGCCGTATGGGACGTAGTCGGACATTGGCAGTCGTTGTTCACACAATCGCGGTTGGCTTTTGCAAGAATTGCAAGTTACTCGCGCGCACGTTTTGAACACTCTCACGCTAACTAATCGAACTGTCCTAAGAGTGATAACTATAAACAAAGTATCGCGCGCACATTGCGGTGTAGTTGTCGCGCTCCGCAACACACAGTGAGATCCGCGTTGCGGCAATGACCAGACTCGGAACGAGGGAGGGGATTGATATCTACCACACCCCTCAACGAGTCCTTCTCGGGAATCCCCTGAATACAGGAGGACTCTGGTGGACACTTCAGGAGAGGGGATTACCACCCCTCAGCGACCCCTTTAAGGGGTCGCTAACACACCTCACCGACGACTCTTTTTTCGGGACCCGAACGGATACATCATTGAAGTTGTGGGTACGGTAGCGGCCGAGTAATTCCTGTAAATGGAAATCGCGACGTTGTGGCCGTCGCCGGCTGTTTTAACGCCTCTCGTATTGCTGTAACTTCTCCGCCACCACTCCCTTTCCCGGTGATTGGACCTGTGCGAACACCATGTCAGCTTGACCGTATTATCATCAGCAGATAGACTGAAAAAGTAAGGTTTAGCGGTATTTTGGCGACGTGTGCTTGTTGCCGGTTGCTCATGCTGGCAACCCACTGGTGTTTATTCACGGGAGCTACTGTGAGAATTCAAGGGGGCACGCAGGCTGCTGTTCGTGGGGAGTCCTTGCCGTACCCGGTGCGACTTTTGCCAGGCCTGACGGTTACACTTTTCACGCGGGCGTGGCTGGCAGCTTTAGCAATCGGAATGTATGCCCCGCAATGGGCCAGCGCCGCTCCGGCCGTTCTTCCACATAGCCGGCTCGCGGGAGGTGATGCCCGGCATGCGGCGCCGGTGATTGACCTTTATTTGGCCGGGCTATGGCAGGGAGCCGAGATTGATCCTGCAGCGGTGGTCGACGATGTAACCTTCCTGCGGCGGGCGAGCCTTGCCCTGATTGGTATGCCGCCAACAGCGGACGAAGTCCTTGCATTTAATAGAGACCTGGCTACTGACAAGCGTGAGGTGAAGGTCAATGAATTGCTCAAGCAAAGCCGTTACGCTGACTACTGGGCCTTCCGTCAGCGTCAGTGGATTGTCGATTTGCGTGAAAGCGTTGGACAGGGAACTGATTTTGTTTCCCTTTATCAGTACCTGCGGGCAAGTTTGGCTGAGAATCGCAAATGGGATGTTGTGGCCCGTGATTTAGTGGCAACGCAGGGTGCCATTCAAAGGGACGGCCGCGCTAACTTCGGCATCTTTTTCGACGGCGAGTCCAACGAGTACGCCGAGGCAGCCATGCGGCTGTTTCTAGGTACCAACCTGGCATGTGCACAGTGTCATGACGATCCCTACGTGGAGCAGTACAAGCGGGAATCTTACTGGGGGCTTTCCGCTTTTTTTGGGCGGATCGAAATGTGGGATCCTAACGTGGTGGCTGCAGAACGATTTGCTGAAAGGTTTCCGGATATTGGGCGAAGTGAGCAAAGTATTAGCACACTTCCTGGGGGAGATGCGGCAATTGATGGAGCGCGGGGAGAAAATCGTGCACTGGTCGATGTAGACACCGGCGAGGTTCAAATGCCTGAACCGCAGGGTCCGCAGACGATGATTCCGACCCCTTTGGGCGGAGAGCCGATGCCCCGGGCAGATGAGGGTTCCAAGACCCGCCGCGAGTTGTTTGCTGATTGGTTAACGGGGCCACAGAGACAGAATATGGCCAGGGCCATTGTGAACCGCTATTTTCTTGAACTGACTGGACGTGGCTTTGTGGATCGTGCCGATGGGTTTGCGCCAGGCAAGCCAGTGCGACACCCTGCTCTGCTTGAGCAAATTGCCGAAAAATTGGTTGTCCGTGAATTCGACACCAAGTGGTTAATTCGCACGATTGTACTTAGCAGGCTATTTCAATTGGAGTTCAGCGACGAACCTGCTGCGCAGGAAATGTGGCATGCAGCCAGGCAACGCAGATTGAATTCAGACCAATGGTGCAATTCTGTACTGCGCGTAACGGGCCGGGAGGAAGCTATTTATCTTGTGGGCGAACAGGTTCGGGGTCTTCTGCAAGAAGAAACGGCTCACCGTATCGATCAACGCCAGGAGCTTTTAATTCAAGGAGAAAAAGAATTGCGTGCCGGCCCCTTTCCGCATTATGCGGACCGGCTGCCTGCTCCTCCCGGTGCTTTTGTTCAAAGCGGGCCAACGCTAACGGATCAGCAGCGGGAAGAACAGAAAAAAACAAGGCAAACATACATTACCTTCGGACAAAATCTATCAGGGCACCGTTCCGGTGCGCGAACAGAAATGAGCCCGACAAGCGAAGCGTTGATGAAAATGAATGGTGCGTTGTTAGCCGAGTCGCTTAGCCAGGGAACAAGCGTTGCAGAAATCGAGTCGCTCGAGTCAAGTCAGGCGAAAATTGAGCAGGCATATTTAACGGTTCTTGCACGTTTGCCGGGGGTTGAAGAATCTCAAGAGGTGCTGGCAATGATGGAAGAGAATGCCGAGTTTAAGATAAGCGACCTTTTGTGGGCCTTGATTCAAACAAACGAATTTCAGTCAATGTGAGTACGGCGGGCCAGTTGTATAAATTGTTATGAGAGACACGTGGTAAAGTCCCCGGCAGGCAATTGCCGGACAGGTGGTATTTTAGCAAACGGGTTTTTGTATGGGTTGTAATCATCGACATCATGCCGGGGGGCAGTTGGCACATGGGATGCTGACGCGCCGGGGCATGGTAAAAAGTTCCCTGGGAACCGTATTGGGGGCGATGCTTGGTCCTACTTTGCCGTCAGCATTTGCCGGTGGAACAACCAGGCCTGTTGGCAATGACAAGTCCGTTATTTTTCTCTGGTTGGACGGGGGGCCGTTTCAGTGCGAATCGTTTGATCCCAAGCAGTCGTCCGATGAAGAACTCGCTTTGCATCTGAAGGCGATACCGACAACGGTCGACGGAGTCAGCTATGGGGAGGCAATACCCCGACTGGCAGATCAGGCGCACAAAATAGCAGTGATCCGTTCGATGAAGGGTATTGAACTGGAGCACAACCAGGCCATCTACCACATGCAAACAGGCTGGCGAAGTGTCGGCCCGATACAGGCGCCGTCAATCGGTTCGATTGTATCCCATGAGTTGGGTCCGCTTCCAAGTTTTCATGCGCAATCCGATGGATTGCCGGCCTACATCTCGATTGCTAAAGGTGGGATTCCGGCGGGGTATTTTGGCCCTGCCCACATGCCGACGATCGTATGGGATCCGAATCAGCCGCCAGAGAACCTGGGGTTGCCGCCGGGTGTTACGGATGAAGTCCTGGAGAGACGACTCAATTTGCTCAAGAGCATAGAGTCGGGGCACCCTTCCGGTGGTACCGGGCGTTACTTTCGTGATGGTCGAAACAGTGCCCGAAAGTTTATGCAGTCACGGCAACGGGCGTCTTTTGATCTGGGGCAGGAGTCCCAGAAGGTTCGCGATGAGTATGGGCGAACGCAAATAGGTCAGGGGTGCCTGCTGGCTCGTCGCCTCATTGAGTCGGGGGTGCGCTTTGTGCAGGTATCGCAGCACAACATGGACCAGCATTCGGATCACTACCCGAGACACGTCGATTTGCTCAAAGAACTTGATCAGGCGATGGCCCGGTTGATTGTGGATCTTGATGACCGGGGCTTGTTAGAAGAGACGGTCGTCGTTGCGGCGGGAGAGTTTGGTCGTACACCGCACATTAATCAAAATGCCGGCCGTGATCACTGGGTTGACGGTTATAGCATTGCCTTGGCCGGGGGCGGGTTTGCCGGGGGAGTGGTTTATGGAAGCACCGCCCTCCGTGGAGGCGTCGCAGAAAAACCGGTCACGATTCCAGACTATCTGGCCACCCTTTGTGCAGCCATTGGGATTGATCCTGACAAAGAGTATCACGACGAATTCGGGCGGCCGATCAAACTGGTCGACGATGGCATCGTGGTCAGGGACCTGCTTGTTTAAGGTTCCCCTCTGGGGGGGACGTTCAGCCATCGGCCGATGCTCGTCCGTGCTGCCTACCGCGGCGCCAACCAACCGGTCAACCGTTACCCCAATTTTGGTTTTCGTTTGGCCAGAACTTACCCCTTATCACCTTAACCACTTTACCCCTTGCCCGGCGTAGCCGGGGCGAAGTTTGACCGGGGGTGGGTCGAGTTCAAGAGACTGTTAGGCCGGCAAATCGCCTGTTTCGGCGTGCAGTTTTTTTTACATAAGTTAGGTTCCGAGAGACGATCTTGCGCAGTCCCTGCGCGACATCCCACTGTGGCACAACGAGGTACTGGGTTGTTGTGTTGCGCAAATGGGTCACCCCATGTTTGGGTGTGCCCCTCTTTTTTTGCGCACTATTTTGCAGGCAACCAAGGGTACTTATCGCACCTGGGGGGGGCGTGGGCAAACTCCTGTCTCCGGCACACCCCTATTGGGGTGTGCAACACCTCCAGATCAGGCGCCCACAGAGGCCCTTCTAGGGGCCTCTGGTGAGTGACTGTGAGGCCTGCTGAAGGAGTGCTTCCCGTACACTGGCCGCCAACTGCGGCCAGAGGGTGATGAGCTGCTGAAGATCGGCATCGACCGCAACTAATTCTGCACAGCGTGCGTCGTATTCTGCGTCGCGCTCTGTGGTGATAGCCGGTTTTCCCGAGGATTGTTGCAATAGTTCGAGTCCCTCATCGCCCACTCGATGACCTTGCAAGAGATGGCATGATGACGCATCCGCTGGAAAAACAGGGGCTTGCTGCCTACGGCCGGTGGGGTCTTGCGAGCCGATTCTACCCCGTGCGTG
>CAUZEA010000217.1:0-5483 GCA_963578605.1 Planctomycetota bacterium | reverse complement strand
TGGCTTCCCTCCGCTGCAAAGGTTGCTTCGGCTACGCCTCAGCAACCTTCTCCGCTACGGCAAGCCAGCGGATCCCTAGACCTAGATTTTCTCATAGGCCCTGGATCATAGATCGGGGGAAGCCCAGGTGATGAATTCGACACCACAGCCATTAAACGGACCGAGTGGTCTCCGCCATTTCACTTGCACCAATAAGTTCATCTCTTCGTGTTCAAATCGCATGAACAGTGCGAGCTTATCGTGGGTAATCGGGTCAAAGTGCACCAAGTCTGCACCTTTGGACGAGAGTTCACGAGTTACGATGTCGAATGGCGCTCCAATCGGGCGTGAATCGCCGTCGACCGGTTGGGCGAATCCCGGCACCACCATGGCGGTGCGCCCTACGGACCGGCGTTCGAGTCGTTTGTCGTACAACGCGTTAAAAACCTGTCTCCGAGCAAACTCGACGAGTTCGCTGGGCGGCGCCTTGTAGACCTTTTGATCAAATTCCGCGACAGACATGCTTTAAAACTCCTCCCGCGAGCTTACGCAGGTCTCACTCACTTCAATTTCGTCTGGGACAGCTTAAAGATGGCATCCGACTAGCCAGGTGCGAGTATTTTTCTTCTGCAGCAAGGAAGTCAATGTTCAGCCGCAGGGTCCAATTGTAGGTTCTGTGGCGATTTTCGAGGAGTTCTTCGCCCAAGCTCCGCCTGCCATTTTGGAGTACGGTGACGTCACCGCATTTTTTCACGTGGAGATTTCGTTAAACCGAAAGCGCTAGCCAAAGAGGGCACAGACACGTCGAAGCTCCATCGGCGAGGTTCGCATCCAGTATACTCTGGTAGTTAATTTTGTTGGCTGACATGACCTTTGAACTAAGTAACCGTGACACGATCTTCAAACATCTCGATTTGGCCCGATTTAACAAGCCGCCATCGGCAAGCCGAGTTGATGGATGATCCTCAACTTGATCAACGGTTGCACAAGCAGGCTCTGACCGGGCTGTCACGGATCAATTGGTTGACTCGCACACACCGGTTGGTGTGGCGGCCGATCGAATCCTACTGTCGGGAAAACCAACTGGACTCGGTGGCGGTCTTGGACCTGGGATGTGGAAGCGGCGACCTACTGGTGTGGCTTAAGACAAAAGCTCAAGCAGCGCAAATTGACTTGAAGATCACTGGCTGTGATATGAGCCCTGTGGCTCTGGAGTCCGCGCGACACCGAGCGGACCAGGCAAAAATGGACGCAGATTTCTTGCAAATGAATGTGCTTGATGAGATTTTACCAACCAATCACGACATCGTTATCTGTTCCCTGTTTCTACATCATCTGGCCGATGGAGATGTCGTCCATCTGCTCAGGCGAATGGCCGAGTCCGCCAGGCATCTAGTGGTTGCGGCGGACCTTCACCGCGGCCGATGGGCCCATTTAATGTGTTGGGCGGGAACGCGGTTAATCACACGCTCTCCTGTCGTCCACGTCGATGGCCCTCGCTCGGTGGAAGGAGCATTTACGCTGGTCGAAATAAAACAACTGGTCAAACAGGCGGGTTTGACGAAATATCAGATCGCGCGCCATTGGCCCGAACGATTTGTACTCACATGGAAAAAACCATCTCCTTAGAAAAAACCGTTTTCCCAACGCTCGATTTCGCAGGGGCGGTCGACCAACTCTGGGACGTGGTGGTCGTCGGTGCTGGCCCTACCGGCTCCTTGGCGGCACGCCAACTCGCCCGTGCCGGGGCCGATGTACTACTAGTAGATCGTCTTTCATTTCCTCGCTGGAAGGTCTGCGGCTGCTGCCTAAACGGGCGAGCCATATCGATTTTGGAGCGTGCGGGTGTGTTGAGCGATGTTTGTGCTGCCGGTGCCATTTCGTTGACCGCTTTTGAGCTTCGGGCGGGTGGGCGAACTGCGACGCTGTCACTTCCGTCCGGTTTGTCGATCAGCCGAACTCATCTCGACGCCCAATTGGTGAGGTCGGCCATCGATGCCGGCGCCGCGTTCTTGCCGGAGAGCGAGGCGCGACTTAGTTCTCTCACCAGTGATTACCGCGAGGTCATTCTCACGCGACATAACGAGTCGATTTCCATTCGAGGAAAAATCGTCTTGGTGTGTGAAGGGCTGAATCGAAGACTGTTAACTCGGACAACGGAGTTTCGCACAGACATCGACCAGGATGCCTACATAGGAGCCGGAGTAGTCGCACCGATTGAACGAGGGACGATTAAGATGGGTACCATTTTCATGGCGGTCGGCCGGCCAGGTTATGTGGGAGCGGTAATGTTGGAGGACGAATCGCTGAATCTGGCCGCGGCACTCGATTCCGCGTTGCTTAAGAACGGCCTACACCTCGGAACGCTCGCCGCGGAAGTCTTACAGGAAGCGTGCCTCACGTTACCTGTAGATGTGGAACAACTAAACTGGCAAGGTACCGTCAAGCTGACGCGCGTCACCAAACCCGTGGCGGCGCGGCGAGTTTTCGTGTTAGGGGACGCGTCAGGCTACGTGGAACCTTTTACTGGCGAGGGGATGGGGTGGGGACTTTCCTCCGCGGTGGCCTGCGTACCGCTCGTCCTATCAGCAGTGAAAGAGTGGGACGATTCGCTGACCGAAAAATGGAAACTATATCATGAACGACAGATTCACGGCCGGCAGAAATGGTGCCGACGTTGCGGATACGTGTTGAAACGCCCGCTAATGATCAAGTGGTTGGTTAGTGTCGTCAAGTATTGCCCTTGGTTCGCCGCGCCGGTTATCAAACACCTTAACGCACCTTGGCAACAGGAAGAGTGTCCCTCATGACTGCCATACTAGGAATAGGAACGGTTGTTCCCGATTGTCATTTCACCCAGTCGGACAGCACACAGATTGCAGAACATTTCTTCAACGGTGACAAACAACATCGGCGTTTGCTACCCATCCTCTATAAAAAAACGAAGGTGAAGAGACGCCACAGCGTGCTCTTGGCAGCCTCTGAAGGTGATTTACGTGAAAGACAATCACTCTATGCGCCGGTGACATCAACAAGTGATGTCGGTCCGAGCACTGCCGCCCGTATGCAGTGCTTTGAACAACACGCCGGCGGACTGGCACAGGTCGCCTCGCAACGATCGTTGGAACAGGCGGGACTCCAGAGCGACCAGATAACGCATTTGGTAACGGTATCCTGCACCGGTCTGGTGGCACCGGGTTTTGATGTTGATTTGGTTCAGTCATTGCCGTTGAACCCCAACACACCCCGCACGCATGTAGGGTTTATGGGTTGTCACGGCGCCATCAACGGCCTGCGGGTGGCGGACGCTTTTAGCCGAAACGACCCCGGCGCCCGTGTACTCCTCTGCTCGACGGAACTCTGCAGCTTGCACTATCAATATCAGGCCAGTGCGGAACAAATTGTGGCCAATGCACTATTTGCGGATGGATCTGCCGCTATGGTACTTGGACGCGATGAGGACTCTGCCAAGGCCTGGCCCCTGCTGGATTGTGGTACAGGAGTGATCAGGGAGAGTCGAGACATGATGTCATGGCGAGTGGGAGATCATGGTTTTGACATGTCACTTTCCGCGGAGCTGCCGACTTTGATTGAGAACAATCTGAGACCGTGGATAGAGACCTGGCTCAGTCAATTCGACCTGAAACCCTCGGACATCAAAACCTGGGCAGCGCATCCGGGCGGTCCACGAATACTACAGAGTTTTCAGCATGCAATGAACCTAACTCGCGACGACTTGGCTGCTTCGTATCACGTCCTGGAGAACTTCGGCAACATGTCGTCGGCTACGATCTTGTTTCTCATTCAGGAACTCCAAAATCACAACGCAGAATTACCCTGCGTCGCGATCGGGTTTGGCCCGGGCATTACCATCGAGTCAGCGCTTTTCTGCCGGAATTGACGCCCGCTCCGTTACAGTGCCTCCTGAACCATTCGCAACCGTCACCCGCGTGGCACTAGTCTCACGAGCCGCCAGTCGACTTCAGCCACTCAATTTGACGCCTTGCTAACGGCACCTGATAATTCACGAGATTCTGATTAGTCCACTCTCCACGATCTTGCCATGCGAGAAACACAATTGTTCCCTTCCATCATGATGACGAATGCGCGGCCGAGTGAATTAACACGCTGTTGGCTCCTCAGAGTATCGACACGCGTTCACGCCGCCACCCTGCTGTCGATAATCCTCTTAAGTACCACGTGTTTCGGCGCAAGGCAGAGCGCGCCAAACATCGTCTTCATCCACTATCAGCCAGACGCGTAGCACGGTCCAGCCCTCTGCTTCCAGGAGTTCGGTCTGTAGGCGGTCACGATCGGTGGTCCTGCGCAGTTTCTCCTGCCAGAACTTCGTCCTCGTGCGGGGGCGGACGTAATGATCCGGACATCCGTGCCAGAAGCACCCGTCCACGAAGACCACGACCCTGGGCCCACTGAAGACCAGGTCCGGTCGTATTCCGCACACTCTGGCGTGGCAGCGATAGCGAAGGCCCCGTTTCCAGAGCGACTTCCGCAGCAACAGCTCCGGAGATGTGTCGCGGCTTCGGATGCGGGACATGTTCCGTGATCTGGAGAGTGTCATTTCTGCAGCAGAGTGTGGTGTGGGGGAACGCCTCCTCACCCCGAGTTCTTCTTGGTCCCGGCCTGCTTCTTGGCGTCAGTAGCCTTCTCGGCCCCTAGTTGCTTTTCTACCTCCAGCACTATATCGCTGACCGTCGAGCAAAGCTCCGCTGAGTCGAGCGTCTCTATTGCAAGGGTAGAGAAAACATTGCCCATTATCCTTGCTGCCCGTCTGTACACCTTCTCTTTCTTGCTGCCCGCGCATCAGATAAATGCTTCCAGTGTTGGCCTGTGGAAGCTGAAGTGCCTGCCACCAAATGTACTGAAAAGATCCTGGTAAGCGGACAAGCCAAGCAGTTCCTCCGTGAGCGTGTAATCCCGCTTCGGCGCCATGGTCAGTTCACACATCCACCAGATCCGCGCGTTCAACACTGATAAACCTTTCGATCGCTTTCTCCTGGAACAGCTGGCTGGTGACGAACTGGTTGATTGGCGCGGTGCGGAAAAAATCACACCCAAGATGGAAGAGCTTTGGGTCGCCACGGGCTACCTGCGATGCGCCCGGGATTTGACAGCGTGCGATATGTCCAACATCTCTGAAGTTCGCCACTCGACCTTGTTCGATACGATCAAGATCATCGGCACCGGCGTCTTGGGACTGACGTTTCAATGCGCCCGATGCCATGACCACAAGTTCGATCCCATCAAGCAGCGTGACTATTACCAAATCATGGCGTTGCTGATCCCAGCGTACAATCCGGAGAAATGGGTTCAGGCGGACGAACGCTTTGTGATGGACCGAAAAATCAAGGCTCTCTACACCTGTATGGCCCTTATGAGAGATTACAGGTGGTGAGCGACCCGATAGGTCCAGCGTCGGGCAGTCGCCGTGTGTTGCGTGGCGGGGCGTTCGTCTATCATCCGGGGAGCGTTCGTGCTGCCTACCG
>CAUZEA010000216.1:0-5490 GCA_963578605.1 Planctomycetota bacterium | reverse complement strand
GCCCCGGACGGATGAAAGCCTCCATGAAACGGCGGTCGAAGTGCACGCCGTCCCGACTGCTGGCGAACACCGCGTCCGAAATGCCATCCAAAGGTGCTTCCGCGAGTGACTTGCGTCCCGGCAGAAACCGTTTGGGAAAGATCAGGACGATGTGCGGAGCCCGGAAGTAGCGCTGGGCCGCGTTGGTGTAGAGGTGTTCAAACTGCGCTTCGCCAAAGTCGAGCAATTCCAGCGGGGTCCAGTTGGAAAAATCCTTCGACGTGCGGGTGGCGATGCTGCGGACCTTACCTTCCACAGGGCGATACCAGGCCCGATGGTACATGATGTACTGTTGACGTGTGTCATCCCACCAGGCGGAAAAATGGCTGTCGTAGGCCGCGACCGCTCCTTGTTTTTCATTGATCACGGGCTGCTGATCCATGAGTTCCCAGTGGATCCCGTCGGGTGATCCGAACGCGTAGACCGGCTTGTTGTAACCGTCCGAAGAGAGGGCCTTGTACCGTTGGGACGGCTTGCTATTGGGATTGGTGTCGCGAAAAACACCCAAAGCACAGTGTGACCCGACTCCCATCCAGATGATATTGTTTTTCTTTGAACCCGCGTATTCGAAGAGGTTCAGTTCGGGCTTCGTCCAGTGCAGACCGTCCCGGCTCTCCGCGTAACAGATGCAGACGTGAGGGTGGTCCGGGGTGCCCAGGCCACCGCGGTAGTACATGCGGTAGAGTTCTCCGTCCCGGAGGATCGATACGTACGCAGCCGTCGAACCTTCCCACGGCTTGTCGAAAATGAACACCTCTTCCGCCGGTCGGGGTGTGTGAAGCTTCAGACTCAGGCCGTCCGTCATCCGTTCGATAAGCAAGTCGTCAACAAACAGTTCCAACCGTGACCCGATATCAACCTCCTCCGCTCTCGACGAGGAGCAGAAAATGACGAGGAAGACGAACAATAGAAAAAGAGTGTGCTTGAGTAACATGGTTCTGAAAGTTCACCTCTGTGGTTCAGGGTCAAAAGTGCTAAACATCTGTCAAATACCACGGGTCCAATTTATGATCCGCCACCCAACACTTCAACGCGGACTGGAATTCCATTGGACCTGTCCATGCCCATGTGAAGAACCGGTTTCAAACAGTTCCTACGCCGCTTCGCCCTCTTGAAGAAGGTTTCAGCAAACAGGAGGCAACTGACGAGTTGGCTTGCTTTCTCCATAGTGACCTGTGCAGACATGGCGCGAAAGCTTGCCGGGGAATCAGAGAAGTTCGGTGATCAGCCTTCTCTCTTCGAGCAGGTGGCGGGGCCGCCCGCTCAAATCTTCAAACATCATGGACGGGTCGATTCCGAGGTGCCGGTAGATCATCGCCAGCACGTTCTCCGGCCGGTAGGGCGCCTCGATCGGCCTCTCGCCCTTGGAGTTGGAACGCCCAATCACCTGCCCGACCTGCAGGCCACCCCCAGCGAAAAGCACGCTCATCAGTGCCCCCCAATGGTCACGGCCGGCTTTTTCGTTCATGTGAGGTGTACGGCCGAACTCACCAATGGCCACCACCAGGACATCGCGCTCCAGGCCACGCTGGTAGAGGTCGCTGACCAGCGCCGCCACACCGCGGTCAAAGTTCGGTCCCTTTTCGCGCATTCTCTGCGTGAGGTCGACGTGGTCGTCCCAGCCGGTCACGCGCACCGACACAAACGTCACTCCCGCTTCAACCAGCCTGCGGGCCAGCAGCATGCTTTGGCCGACGGTGTTGCGGCCATAGCGCTGGCGCACAGCATCCTCCTCCCTGGCAACGTCGAACGCCCGCCGCGCTCGCTCGCCGGTGATCAGGTCGAGGGCATGCAGGGTGAAGCGATCCATCGCTTCCGTGACGCCCCGGTCATCGACAATGCGGCGCACCCCGTCCAGACGGTCGGCTAACGAAAGACGTCCCACGTAGCGATCTTCGCTCAGTCCCTCAAAGGGCTCCAGGTTCTGGACCCGGAAATCCTCTTTATTCGGGTCGTCACCCACGACGAACGGATCGAACCCCGGGCCGAGGAAGGCGGCCCGGCCGTTGCGCATGACCCCCGGAACCGCGACATAAGCGGGCATCTGGGGATGCTGCGGACCGATGACCTTGGCCGTCACCGAACCGATACATGGTGTCTGGTTCGGACCGCCCTTGGGGCCCGTCTTGTAGTAGCCCGTCATGCTCAGGTGACTGGAAGGATCGTGCGAGTTACTGGGATGGGTGACCGTGCGTACGATGGCCAGCCGGTCCGCCATCTTCGCCTGCTCGGCCATGAGCTCACTGAAGACGATCCCGGGTAGTTTGGTGCGCACCACGCCGAAGGGACCGCGACACTCTAATGGCGCAGCAGGTTTCGGATCATACGTTTCGAACTGGCTCGGTCCACCGGCGAGCTCCAGAAAGATGACCGACGTAGCGCGTGGCTGCGCGCCCCGTTTTGTCGCCTCCTCCCGTGCCCGGAGAATACGCGGCAAGCTGAGACCGCCAAGCGGAACTGCACCGACTCTGAGAAAATGCCGTCGCGAATGAAGCACGTGTGACCCCCATACTGAGCGAACCAGAACATTATCTACGTGGTCGAAACCTGATGCAAGCGATTTCTTTCCCCCAGGGACCTATTTCCACGGCCGGCGCCGTGGCCGTCTTCCTCAGCCATTCTCGACGGTGCATTTGGCGTTTCATATTGAAATGTTCCATTCCATACCGTTCGAGGTTGTTCCGCTGATCAGTCAGATGTCTCAACGACACCCGCCGCGTCGAATTGTCTCAGCCTGTGATTGATACGGGCACCGAGCCGGCCGTAGTAATAGTGAGGCAGAAGCGCGGGCCAATAACCCGCTGGTTGAGCATGGTGTTGACGCGTGGTAGCCAACCACTTTTGGAAATCCTCAAATCGCTGGCGATTTTCCGCCGTGAGGGCTTCCCGTTTGAACTGTCGTGACCTGACCGTCGTGCGGGGCGACCAGATTGCGACCTTAAAGATCCTCGTCGCTGAGAAACCCGTCTCTCTTGTCAACAACCGGTGGCGGAAGATCCTCCTCTTCCAAATCCTCTGGATCCGTACCATACGGATACTGTCGCCGTCGTCGGGCCCACTTCATCCAGGTTCGGTAGCGATAGAGAAAGACGATAGGAAAACCGACAACGAGCAGGAACCAGAACACTGCCAGTGCCACGACTACCATCAGGTTCTGACGATTCGTTACGAACATCAACGCACAGAGCGTTAGCAACAGAGGAGGGACCACTGCGCAGCCAGTACAACCGTAGCCTGCCTTGCGATCACCGATCGGCACATTCATGCGATAACTGCTGCCACCGCAATTCGAACAGCCACCGTCTTTCTTTTTAACCCGGGTATGTTCCCGGCATTTCCAGCACCACGCCTTGGTCTCATCCGGACTCCGGGAAACAACGTACTTATCCTTGTTCTTCCCCTTAATCTTCGTCTTCGGCGGCGGAAACCTCTTTTTGCGAATCAGGTACCCAACGAAAATAATTCCGAGGACTGCCAGCACCAGGCATACCCAACCCTCGGGTGAAAAATGGAATTCCGCAATAAAGAAAGCATAAAACGCTGCCCCCTTTGCCAAAGTGCAAATCGCCTTGAATGGAGCCAAGTTTTCCTTCGTCTCCAGGAGTTTCTTGGTCTCCGGGGTGCCCCGGGCCAAATTAAACTTGGCGATGGCGAACGTGGCCAGGGTAACGAAGAAGAGAATCAGCACGGTTACGATAACATTCAAAAGAGCGAATGAGATGAACATGCAGCGGCAACTTCCCAACAAAAAGGGCGGGGGGGGCGATTAGCTCTACAGCCTGCAATATTGTCTGAGAAAGATTGCCAAAACAAGGCCAACTGTTTGACCACCATACCGGCAACCTAACGTCATGTTCTGCTGGCTGAAACTACCTTGGGCGGCGCACCGTGCATTGTGTCGCGAAGATCGCTTCTTTGTCGGGCCAATTCGAATCCGTGGCGTTGATGGGTGATGCGATCCTTAAATCGCTGCTGTTCCGCCGGCAGATCGGCGACCAAAGACTCCGCTTCCTTCAGATAGCCATCAAGCTCCTTCGAGGGAGTTTTGTTTGAACTCGAAACAAGAACACCAGCCACGAGTTACCAGGAAACACTTTTAATGCGCGTCACTGGTTCAACGTGCCAAGTTCCCTGACGTCGCACGACTTTGTATTCGCGCGTCATGGGAAAATACGTGCCACTCCGACGCGGAATTCGGACCATTCCGTCCCAACCACGTGGGGATGATCAATGGAAATCACGCAGCGCTCGTTTTATCCGGACGACGTTGGTGATTGACCTACCGTGAACGGTGCGATTTTGCAAAGGTGTCGAAAGCCACGGCAAGTACGATAATGACACCGATAATAATTTGCTGATAATAGGCACCGACATTCATGATCACCAGTCCATTGATTAAAACGCCAATCAGGATGGCTCCGACCACGGTGCCGCCGATACCGCCAATTCCGCCGAACAGACTGGTGCCGCCAATGACGACCGAGGCAATCACACGCAATTCGAACATTTCCCCCGCGACGGCTTCGGCAGAGCTTAACCTTGCAGATAGAAGAAACCCTGCCAGGCCCGACAGCAGGCCGACGATGACATAGACGCTCGTGATGACCCGATCCGTGTTCACACCCACCAGCCGCGCCGCTTCCCGGTTACAGCCAACCGCGTAGACCTTTCGCCCGAAAGGTGTGTATCGCAATACGATATGGCCAAGGATTGCGACAATCGCAAACACCACTATAGGAACCGGAACTCCCCACAACTCACCCTTTCCCCACATGCGGTACGAATCGTCGAAGCCGGAGATCGGACCACCTTTGCCCAGTACGAGCGTTGCCCCCCGCCAAACCGTCATGCCTCCCAGCGTCACAACGAAAGGCGGTACCTTGAGCTTGGTGGTCGCCAGTCCGTGAATCCAGCCGGCCACAAGGCCCACCATGCAGGCTGTCGCCATGGCAGCCGCCCAACCGGTGTCAACGTTGGAACCTGAAGAAAAGCGGTCTTCGGATGCCCCCTTGGCAATCACGGCACCACACATCGCCGCGAACGCAAGAACCGAACCGACCGACAGGTCGATCCCTGCCGTGAGAATGACATAAGTCATGCCGACCGCAATCACGCCATAGATGGAAACCTCGGTCAGAATGTTAAAGATATTACGTTGTGATAGAAAACGGTTGTTCTGCGAATAGAAAAAAACCATCAGCAGTACCAGAAAAATTAGAATACCGAATCGTTCCAGAAACGCGACCGCGCCACGACCCCAACTGCCAACCGAGCGTTGTTCTTGTTCCGTAGTCATGTGATGTTCTCGATCGCCATTCTGCTCATCAGTGTCTCTTCCGTTGCCTCCAGGGCGTTCAACTCGCCGGTGATGCAGCCTTCCCGCATGGTGATGACACGGTCACTGATCGCCATGACTTCGGCGAGTTCGGATGAAATGACAACGACAGCGAC
>CAUZEA010000215.1:0-5545 GCA_963578605.1 Planctomycetota bacterium | reverse complement strand
TGGCTTCCCTCCGCTGCAAAGGTTGCTTCGGCTACGCTTCAGCAACCTTCTCCGCTACGGCAAGCCAGCGGATCCCTAGACCTAGATTTTCTCATAGGCCCTGGATCATAGATCGGGGGAAGCCCAGTTCAAAAAGGAAACTCCGAAGTTCGATATTTTAATTGATGATGGTGGTCATCGATCAGAGCAGCAAATCACTACATTTGAAGAGATGTACGAAAGGGTTAAAGATGATGGAGTTTACTTATGTGAGGATTTACACACATCTTATTGGCAAGAGTTTGGTGGAGCTTTAAATAAAGAGAATACGTTTGTTGAATACAGCAAGAGGTTTGTGGATGACCTTAACGCGTATCATGTTAGAGAGGGAAGAGATTTAAATTTCAGAAAGACAACTGCATCTATTCATTATTATGATTCTGTTCTTAGAGAAGTTCTTGGATCACGAAGTGCCTGCAGGAACGAAAAGGGGGCCTGGTTTACAATATTGTTATGGAGACTACGGCCGACCAGTTCCAGTAAAGACTACTTGAATTGACCAGCCCCCACGAACAGGACCAGTTGTTAAGTTAAACTCTTAATCACCGTTAGGCCAGCCACTTCACGTAGTGGAGGGCTGATGGTTTATGCTGCCAGCCCGACGTTTGCGCCACATAGACGCCATTAAAGCACATACACCTAATCGTGAGCATTGCGTAGGTGGTGGGTTCGAGGGGCGCACTGCTCTTGACTGTGATCAACTCCGATATCCCATAAAGCCTCCTTGGATATCCAAAATTCCTGACATTTTGATTCCGATCAATCCACCAGTAGTTTGCGTTAGATGCATGTCCGATACTAACGTAATTTGACCCTAAAGTATTGCCGACCGATCTTTGGAATCCTGGACCGCCCGGAAAGTACCATGCCGTTGAGTGAAGAACAGATTGATCACTATTTCCGCGACGGTTACCTGATCGTGAGGGGGCTCATCTCGCCAGAGAGGCTCGCGCCGGTGCGCGAAAGGGCGGCGGAGTTGGTCAATGACAACGACAGGTTTCAGCCACACATTTATCAATTCGATCATCCGGACACGAACGATCCAATCATCCACGCGCCCTTTCTCGATGAAAGGGTGATCAAAGCGGTCGAGCAAATCTTCCACGGTCCCGCCCTCGCGTATTACGGGTTTCTCGCTCTATTACCGGCCCGGTACGGCAAGGGACTGCCATGGCACCAGGATAATCAATACACACAGTTCCATGGGCTGGCCCTCAACACCTTTATCGCGGTCGATCGAGTCGAACCTGATATGGGTCATCTCTGGATCGCGCCCGGATCACACAGGCACGGTACTCTGCCATCGATTGAGGCCGACGAGGAGACAGGCACGCATCACCGTACCATCGATTTCGAACCGACCGGCGGTTTCTGCCTGCCTGCATTCAATGCCGGTGACGCGGTGCTCTTCGACCGCAACACACTGCACCGGTCGCTCGAAAACATGACGGACCGCCCTCGCATCTGTTATGCGGCTCAGTTCGTTGCCGAGCATGCGCGGCTAACTGAAAACGGCAAGCGCTCTCCAAACGCTTTTCCGCCGAGACAATTGCGTGAATCGTTGTTGGGAGAGCGCCCCACAAAGAGCACTGGTTGACAGTGTGTGCCACTGGCTCCACCAGTGCCTCGTCATGGTATGGGCAGCCTGGCAATAATCGGGTCGACTGCAGACCGTTTCTGCTTCCCCTGAAAAACGCCTTTGCGGGCCCCCGGGTGCGGCCCGATTCCCTCGCTTTTCCTGGGCCAAATCCGAGGGGATGCGGTCAGGTTCCACAAAAACAATGGGGCTCCAAAGCACGCAGTTTTTGGGCTGCGTATTCGGGCGACACCTGGTTGATATGGATGCCATTTCCCAACTCGAGACCGGCTAACGCGTCAAGCCGCGGGCGGATTTCAATACGTGGGTGGTAGTTGATCTTTTGTGCACCCCATGGGGCGATTCGCAGGATCATATTGTAACCAACACCTGGTAATAATCGTTCAATCCGTGAAACAACCTCCCACAACACGCTGGCCAGCGTGTTGGTTGATACTCGATTGGCGGCGGGAGGAAACCAACAGTCATGGTCGACTGGAAGTATCCAGGTTTCATACGAATGCAAACTGACATAGGGACAGATGGCTACGTAACCATCGCGATCGAGAACCAGGCGGACCGAGTCGATCCGCTCCCTGGCAACCCGTTCACATAGGGCACATTGGTCGTGTTCCCGCCCGAAGCGGTCCAATTGGCGCAACTCTCGGAGAAAGGGAGGCGGTGCTTCGGGCAAAACCATAATCTGGCTGTGGAGATGCACCAACGAGGCTCCTGCCGTCGAGTGGACGTTCTTGAAAATCGTTGCATACCCAAACCGCCCATCATGGTGCCAATGCCGCAGTCGCGCGTCGTAAGCCTCCAATACGTCGGCAAGCTCCTGCGGCGTAAGATCCGCTGTGTTTTGAATATGGCGAGGTGATTCGATGACCACTTCATGAACCCCGCTTTCGTCCCCTCCCACCGCGGTACCCACGGCTGGGTACTTGTTGGGGACGACACGGACCTGCCAGTCTCCCTCGGCATTGCAAGCGGAATAGACGGCCGGGGGCGTATGCTTTTCCGGCGACGGACAAAAGGGACAGTTCACGGCACCGCGTGGCAAACCGTCTTCGGTGGTTGCCGGGAGCGTTGCGTAATCGTTGGGACGTTGGCGACGATGTTCGGCAACCAACACCCAACGGTCGAACAAGGGATCTTTACGCAAATCGGTCATGGAATGGTCCGCAAGGGAGCAAAACCAGCCCGGACTGCACGGTGCGAGCAGCAGCCTACGTTCCGGTACTCCAAGAAAGCGTTCGTGCGTAGAGCCGATGGTACTGCCGTGCGCTGTTGGCCCAGGACCAATCCTGCTGCATGCCATTTTGAATAAGTTGGTGCCATATGGCGGGATTGGTAAACGCACTCCGTGCGCGCTGAAGTGCCTCTTCGAGGGCAACCGTCGTGTACGATTCAAAGTTGAATCCGGTGGCCGTCCCCTCGGCAAGCGATTGCTCAGTACAGTCGGTAATCGTATCGGCCAGGCCGCCTGTCGTGCGTACCACTGGCACCGTACCGTATTTCAAGCTGTAGAGCTGGTTTAACCCACAAGGCTCGTAGCGGCTGGGCATCACGAACATGTCGGCTCCGGCTTCGATTCGGTGGGCCAGTTCGTTAGAGAACTCAAGCCTCACCGCGATTTTTTCGGGGAAGCCGGCTGCCAGGTCTGACAGCAAAGCGTGGTATTTGGCATCACCCGTCCCCAACACAACCCATTGGGCATTGACGTGCTTCATCCAGTGGGACATGACCTCGGTGAGTAAGTCAAATCCTTTCTGTTCAGCAAGCCGACCCACCGAAGCAATCAAAGGAACATCGGCGCGGACCGGAAGGCCCAACGAACGCTGCAAATCCTGCTTGCAGGCTGCTTTCCCAACGGGATACGAAACATGGTCGTACTGGTGATCTCCCAGGTGGGCGTCAATGGCCGGATTCCAATCGTTGTAGTCGACGCCGTTGATAATTCCGTACAGATCATCGCGGCGATGTCGGAGAATTCCTTCCAACCCACAACTCAGCGGCGGGGACTGGATTTCCTGAGCGTAACTGGGACTGACCGTGGTGATGACATCGGCAAAGGCGATGGCACCCTTCAAGAAGCTCAGATTGCCAAAGAATTCCATCTGCCTCCAGTTGAAGTACTTCCAGTCAATTCCTGTAAGTTCCATGTCCCAGTGCCAGAAGTTGCCCTGGTATGCCAGATTGTGGATTGTGAAGACCGATCCCATCGAGTCAAACGGTGGAACACCTTGTAATTCGGTCTTCAGATAGACAGGCACCAGGCCGCTTGTCCAGTCGTTTGCGTGTACGATTGCTGGTTGCAGATCAAAGGCGGTGATGGCTTCGATCACGGCGCGCGCGAAAAAGGTGAACCGCTCGCAATTATCTTTGTAGTCGTCACCATCTTCCCCGTAGAGTTCGCGGCGATCGAAATAGTCCGGTTGGTCGACCAGATAAACTGGCACCTCGGACGCGGGTAAAAAGCTCTTTAAAAACCGTCCCGGCACCGACTTGCGACCAATGGGGACCTCGAATTCGACACCGGTCGGCTGAATCGTTTGCCCGCACTGAAGTACCTGGCGAAACGCCGGAATGACGAGGGTTACCTGATGTCCCTGCCTGGACAGTTCGACGGGAAGGCTTCCGCAAACGTCGCCCAGGCCACCTGTCTTGCAGAATGGCACAGTCTCGGTTGTAGAAAACAGGATGTCCATGGCTCAACGCTTCCTCGGAGATTTGCTGCACGCGGCTCCCAGAGAATAAACTCCCGACAGCGGAAACCCGTGAACCACTCGGGTACCCGATTCAAGTGGGGTTACCACTGCTTAGCTCACCTGTGCAATTGCCTCGCATAGCGGTTCGATGTTGTGCGGAGTAATACCCGCAACGTTTATTCGACCAGAACGCACTATATAAATAGCGTATTTTTCCCGCAGTGTGTCAACTTGCTCAGCGGTGAGACCGGAAAATGAGAACATGCCTCGTTGCATGGCCATAAAGGAATAATCGGCTGGGGCGCCTTTCGCAGCAAGGGTTTTGACCAGCGCCTTGCGTGTTTTGTTAATGCGGTCTCGCATGCCGGCAACTTCCCCATGCCACTGGGCCGTGAGTTTGGGGTCCTCAAGGATCGTGGTCACCAGCGCGGCACCATGCGCGGGCGGGTTGGAGTAATTGGTGCGGATGCAACGTTTGATCTGACTCTGCACACGGTCGACCATTTCGTGGCTGGCAACCACCACGGTCAGTGCCCCCACCCGTTCCCGATAGAGACCGAAGTTCTTGGAAAATGAACTGCATATCAGCAATTCGCAACCAGGACGGCAAAAAGTTTGCAATCCTGCCGCATCCTCTTCAAGTCCCGCAGCAAATCCCTGGTAGGCAAAATCGAGCAGCGGGAGCACACCGCGTTCGGACACGACCTTGACAAATTGAGACCACTGAGCTGTGGTAGGATCGATGCCGGTTGGGTTGTGGCAACAACCATGCATGAGGATGACGTCACCCGCAGGTATCTCCTGAATCACGTTGAGGGCTTGAGCAAAAGCCATCCCTTGGGTGGTGGAGTCAAAATAAGGGAATGATCGGGTCGGCACCCCGGCAGCTGCAAAAATATTGGGATGATTCGGCCAGGTTGGCTTGGTGAGCCAAACCGTGGCCGCTGGCAAGTTTTGCTTGATGAAATCGGCGGCGACTCGCAAGGCCCCCGTGCCACCGGGTGTGTGCGATGTCGCAGCCCGCCCGGTAGTCACCACCTCTGATTCGGGGCCAAAAATCAAGCGTTGCACCGCAGTCGCGTACGCCGGTGCTCCATCGATTGGTAAATAGGTCTTGCTCTGCTGATTGGCGAGGACCTGTCGACTTGCTTGTTGCACCGACTCGAGAATGGGTGTCGCACCAGTTTCGTCCTGATAAATGCCCACGCTGAGATTGATC
>CAUZEA010000214.1:0-5555 GCA_963578605.1 Planctomycetota bacterium | reverse complement strand
GCTCGCCAACCGCAAACTTGACCCCGATATTGAAACGGTCTTCTTTATGGCCGATGATGAGTTTTCGCACGTCTCCAGTTCACTCATCAAAGAGATCATATCTCTGGCTGGTGATGAAGAGCTGGCGCGGTTTGTGCCGCCTGGCATTATTCCTGATTTGCGCAATCGCCTGGCGCAGTGAAACCTGTGTTCTGACCCGTGCTGCATCTTCGAATCGCGCGCCCGTCTTTGCCGGGGCTTATCCCACCGCGCGTACAATAAGAACGCAAATTACAAACAGCCCGACAATCGCCAGGATAGATTTCAATTGATCCAAGAGTCGTATTCGCGCCGTCTGCGGCGCGAGGGTTGGGTCCGGTTGTACCGAAACTGGATCCGCTGTGGCCTGCCCTGCGGCCCCAGTCGTTGATTGCCCCCAGGGAGATGTCGCAGCAACGGTCGTAGTTTTACCCGGAGCTGGCCACGTCGAACTCAGGCTGGGGTCGTCTGCAGCGCGGGCGTTCCAATTCTGGTTACGGTAAGCTACCGCAGTCTCCTCTTGGGCAGGCGATTCAATTTGCGTCGCGTTAAAGGGCGTTGCGGAACGGTTTGGAATGATCACATTCGGAGCGTCCCCACCCGCGTCAGCAAGCAAGGTGCCTGAGTCTGGCTGCCCAATATCCGGCGCAAGTGTTGCCAGGAACGACTCGACCCGCCGACTAAAGCTTCCGATCGTGGTCCCCTGCCCTGCCCCGAACAAAACACCAGCCAGTTCCCCGCAGTGATTAAAGATTGGACCTCCCGAGTCGCCCTGCCGTGCTTCGACAGTCAGTTCGACCATTTCTTCCGGAGAGTCCGGACTTGGCGCATAGTATTGTGTGCAACGGCCATGCGCAACCCGATATTGACCCCGACCATATCCATGGATCGTGAGGGCGTCACCCGGTTGCGGCGGCTGATCGGTAATAGCCACTGGTTTGGCCGCAGGCCGCCACACGACTAGCGCCGCGAGGTCCCAGTCGGGATCGAACTTCAACGCCCGCGCCCGAGAACGAAACCCGTCCGGAAAGCACACCTCGACCGGGCCCGTTGCGTCACATACCACGTGCCAGTTCGTTACGACCAACCCGTAACGGTCACGCACATCGACCAAAGTGCCGGTCCCATACGATGTCGCGTTACCCTCCGGCGCGATAATCCGAACTACCGAAGGATGCGGATGCACCGTTGCCCCGTCAGGCATTTCTTTGGAATGGGACCACGGCGTGATCCGCCACCATGGCCAGTGAACGGCGGTTCGGGTCTCCGGTTCCACCGACGCCAACCCCGTCAACATCGATTGACCACAGGCTTCTTTCAAAAACAATGTCGTCAACATCACTAAGACTGCTGTCAGAATCAAAGTGACTGTCGTTACAAAGCTGGTCGGACGGGCCGGCTCCAACAGGTTTGGAGACTGCAGACGGACAAAAAAAAAGCAAAACCTGCCCGAACGGCCCGGACGTGCCCAGTGTAAAAACGAGGTTGTACCGCTCAACCTTTCACCGGCTTGATCACAAGACGCCACTGCCAATTTCTTGTGGCACGCACCCATGAGTTCCCGAGGTGGTGTGACAGTTCCGACAGGCTTACTCTGCCCTCTGGTCGTGATGCTTCTTGACACGCTCATTCTGTACAATCATCCGCAATAGTCGGTTACGAACCGCGAGCTTTGATTGGGAAGAAGTGTTCGTTTTTCGCAGGGATGACAGGCAGCGTTCTCGAGGGGTTGAAATCTTCATCTTGTCCAACTAGCTAACAGTTTCCAGGACTGCGGCAACCGACAGAAATTGTGTCGGAGCAAGATTTCTCGCTCTCAATACAATCGGATTTCTTTGCTTCGGCCCAACACGCCTAAGACCTTGCACCGTACTGGTCACCCAAACCAGTTCGTTGGAGTAAGCGGAAAGGGTACGCCAATCACCAAGGTTTGCCGGCGTGCCCCAGATTAACACTGGTCGCGATGCCGAACGGCTGGGGCCCTGTGTGGCGGGCAGCTTCAACCTGGTTGAAAAACCAGTCATCGGTCCACACACCGTCCCAAAGGCCTACTTTGGCGGGTCAAACTGGCCAGAAGTGATTGCCTTGACAAGCCCCGCTCCGGTGTAAACCTCCGCCACAGCAGCAGGCTCATAACCGGCACTGCGTAAAACATCTGCCGTGAGCGGACTAATCGCCGCAAGTTTGGTTTGCTTTAATTGGCTGCCAAACAAATTAACGATCGCGTGGGCGATGGCGGAACTGGTAACCGTAACCCAATCGATCTCGCCTTGGGCCAGCATGTTGGCCACTTCGGGATCGGGGACACGAACATCGCGACTAGTATAGGTGACAACTTGCCGCACCCCCACTCCGCCGGAGGTCAATATTTCGGCCAGGACTTCGCGTCCTCGGCTCGCGCGAACAAGCAGCATCTGTTGACCTGAGGCATCTGCCGCCAAGGCCTCGGCAAGTGCCTCGGCGCGATGGATCTCCGGACAGAGATCGGCCCTGAGTGAGTATTTGGCAAGTTGAGCAACGGTGGCCGGTCCAATGGCAGCAATCCGGACGCTGGCCAACGCACGGGGATCTTGCCCCAGTTCCCCGACGCGATCGAGAAAGTAGCGGACCCCGTTGCGGCTGGAAAAGACAATCCAGTCAAAGGTACTCAGCTGCTGAATCGCCTGATCGACACCGCTCCAGTCGTCGGGCGGAGCGATCTCAATAGCCGGCTGGCAAACCACACCTGCCCCCATGGCCGCTAAAGGGGTTGCCATTTCGCCTGCCTGGTCGGCTGGCCGGGTAACCAGGATCGTCTGACCGAAGAGTGGCCGCGCTGTAAACCAATTTTGCGTGGGGGCGTGCCTTGCAACTTCCCCCACGATGACAATTGCCGGAGGGCGCAATTCTTCAGACCACAAACGCTCGGCAACGTCCCCCAGCGTGCCAGTCATCGTCGTTTGGTCTGGCAATGAGCACCGTCGGATAACGGCAACGGGAGTCTCGGGAGATTTGCCATTTTCAATGAGCGATTTACTCCAGCTGGCGGCTGTTGTAACTCCCATGTAAAAGACCAAAGTGCCGGGTGTAGTTGCCAATACAGCATAGTCGAGTTCGGTTTTTTGCTGCTTGTCAGCCTGCTCCTGCCCGGTGACAAAGGTGACACACGAAGCGGTATCCCGGTGCGTGATCGGGATCTCGGCATAACTGGATGCCGCACATGCCGCTGAAATACCGGGCACGATTTCGTAGGGAATATGGGCAGCTTCCAGCACATCGAGTTCCTCGGCCAGGTGACCGAAGATTGCGGGATCACCACCCTTTAAACGAACCACGAATTTGCCCTGTTTTGCTTCGGCTACAATTCGCTCGTTAATATCTTCCTGGCTGTAAATCCGCCCCTGGCCATGCCGACCGAGGCAAACAAGCTTGACACTGGGAGGCGCGACCTTGAGCAATTGTGGGCTGGCCAAATAGTCGTAGAAAATCACATCGGCTGACTGCAGTGCCTCGGCACCGCGCAAGGTGAGTAATCCGGGATCGCCGGGCCCGGCACCAACCAAAACGACCTTTCCGACCGACTCGTTCACCACAAAATCCTGGATGGGTCTATTCTACAGCAGAAAAGCCAATGGCTCCCACCTCTTGCTGGTTACCTGACCTTACGGGACCCCAGCCCAATTTTGCCACAAAACCGTGTTTGCACTGGGAACTGTCTACCGCGGGCATTGGCCTGCACAAGTACTGCCTGGCAAGTCAGCCTCGCTTCAGCAGCTTTTGCTCCTGTACTCTAACGGTTACTTGGGTTCTGCAACGGTTACTTGGGTTCTGCAACGGTTACTTGGGTTCTGCAACGGTTACTTGGGTTCTGCCACCCCACGGTACCACCGTACCTCATTCCGTTGTGAGACAAAAGGCAAGTGGTACAATGGAGGTAGGATAGAAATAATTACAAATTCGGGGATAGTTACCTCCCATGTCGAAAGATACTCCCAACCGTAGCAACCCTTCTCCTTTTAAGCCGACCATTTCTCCGGCTGATCGTCTACGGTTACAGGCAATTTTCCAACGTGCGCAAAAGGCCGTCGAACAGGGAGACCACGAATACGCCAACAAGCTCTACACAGAATGCCTGGTTGAAGATCCCGGCAATCTGATCTATCTGCAACAGTTCCTGTCGAACCTGGCCAAGAAATATGGGGGAAACAAAAAGGGGGCGCGATTTTCAGCCCTGAAGATCAAAGGGACCCGCATGTCGATGAGTAAAGCGATCGGCAAAGGCCGCTGGGAAAACGTTTTCAAGGCAGGCACCTCCGCGTTAAAACAAAACCCGTGGGATAGTGGCACCCTGATTCTACTGGCCCAGGCATGTGGCAAGTTGAGGTATCAGGAGTGTCAGCTCTATTATTTTCGGTGGGCCCTGGACGCGGCGCCCGAAGATGTCACGGTCAATCGTGAAGCGGCGCTGGCGCTGGCCGCTTTGGGATATTTTGATCAGGCGATTGGTTGTTGGAAGCGAGTGCTCCAGGCAAAACCAGACGATCACGACGCCGAAAAAGCCATTGCCCGTCTGAGTGTCGACAAAACGATACAGGAGGGAGGCTATGACCAGGTCAAACGTGACATCGGCGACCGCGATGGGACCGACCAGTCCCCCTCCGTTGTGAAACTGAGCACGCGGGCAAACGTCGAGACTGCCCCCAAAGCAGAAGAGTTGCCCAGTGACGAGTCTGAGGAAAAACGTCTCTCAGACGCGATCGAATCCGATCCGGCTGAGATTTCTAATTACCTTGATTTGGCCCAACTTTACAGTCGTAACAATCGGTTACCCGAGACCGAGAGGGTCCTCACCCGTGCCCTCTCGGCTTCAGGTGGTGATCTGAAAGTAAGAGAGCAGCTCGAGGATGTCCAACTACGCCGTGTCCGTCAACAGGTCGATATCGCCATTGCACGTGCCCGCACCGAGGGGACTCAGCAAGCCGTCGATTTAGCCCGGCGGATGGAAATCCAGGCAAATCAAGTGGAGTTGGAGATTTATGCGGCCCGAGTTGAACGTAAACCGACGAATATTTCGCTGAAATACGAACTAGGGCTCCGACTCAAACGGGGTGGCAAATACCGAGAAGCCATTTCTACCTTTCAGACCGCACGAGAAGATTCGCGGCGAAAAGCTCTTGTGCAGCTCCACTTAGGCGAGTGTTTTCAACAAATTCGACAGGTTAAGCTGGCTGCAACCAGTTACGAGGCGGCAGTCAACCTGTGTGAAGAAACCGACCTGGAGACCAAAAAACTCGCTCTCTACCGAGCGGGCGTCCTGGCAACAGAAATGAAGGATATTGACCGTGGAGAAAACTACCTGACCGAGCTGGCAGCCATGGATTTTAGCTACCGAGATGTCGCTGAACGTCTGGACAAACTGGCCTCAATGCGAGATAGTGTGTGATTGGTTCGGTGATGCATGTCGGCGGTAAGTGCGAGTGGCTGCCAGGTATTTCCCCGAACCGTCATGGTTGAGTCGGTATCCTGGAACTCGCACCTGCCCCATTTTCCTCGGGTTA
>CAUZEA010000213.1:0-5599 GCA_963578605.1 Planctomycetota bacterium | reverse complement strand
GTTCGTCGCCTGGCCGGGCCCAGCAGACAATCCTGCGGGCGATGGCCCCGGTGATCTGCGTTAATTTCATCACGCGATGAGGTGCCTCGAGATGTTCCAGTTGGATCTCCAGTTGTTCATTGACCTCGGCCGATGAGGGTCGGGTGGCACTGGTACATTTCCCCGGCCGGTAGTGAATGGCAAAAATCAACCCGCGAACGGGAGAACGGTTTATGTGGACGTTGAAGACGGAAAGAAAAATCGAGATTCTGACGGCGGGACCTCCGATCACCGGATCATGGTCCAGGTGCTCAATCACATCGACTTTCCCGTCGGCCGGTGATAGGACCTGGCCGGGTAACTGCGGGATACTGCGACGGGGGTTCCGGAAAAACCAGAGTATTTCAAGTTCCAGTAGGGCCGGGATGAACACCAATGGCCAGTAAAGGAAATAGAGTCCCACGCCACTGGCAGTGAAGAGAAGTGTGAAGATGATGATCTCAGCCAGGCCAACACGGATAAATGGAAGCTGGTTGCGGCGGGTGAAGGGGTCGTCTTCTGGTTTCCACCAGTAACCCCCGAGGTTGCGGTAGAACTTGATGTCACGTGGATCCAGGACCGGGTGAGGACAGACATTCACGTTTCCCTGGCGTGTTGCTTCCATCCGTCGCAGATAGCCGCGGCGGAAGATCCGCAGCAAACCCCGCCGTACTCGTCCCCAGGCAAGCTCAATCCGCATGCAAACACCGCCAGCCGGCTGGATACTACGGATCTGGGGGGCCAGTGGTTGCAGGGGGCGTCCGCCGGGGGTGGTGTCGGTAACTGGAGATGGTGTGCTCATGGGATCCGCTTGCAACGACTTTCAGGGGAATGATAGTTGGCCGGGGAGACGCATCTACCGCGTGCCCTGGTAGATGATCGGAAAGAGTTTCTTGGTAACCCGGTGGTTGGAGGGAATGAGTTGCCGCATGAAGACCTGGGCCATGCCCTCGGAGGGGACGACCTGGAAGGCGGTATTTGCATAACCGCCCCAGCGATAGGCCAGGGCGGTTCGCTCGTGATCGCCGCTTCCCAGCGATATCTGCTGGATGGCAAAACCGAGCCCGAAACGGAGCGAACCTGTTGCCGGGCCGAGCTGGTTGGTGAACATCAGCCTCACGGTGGATTCCTCCAGGATCCGCGTCCCGTCAAGTTCGCCGAGGTTCACCAGTGTCTGGCAGAAGCGGGCATAATCCTCCATTGTGGAGACCAGCCCACCTCCGCCGGAAAGGAAATCCGGTTTCGCCAGGTAAGGACTCTTCTCGGCCTTGTCCACAACGATCAACTTCCCCTCTTCCTTGCCATAGCAGGAGACAAAACGATCTGCCTGGTCGGCCGGTACATGGAAATCCGTGTCGGGCATTCCGAGCGGCTCAAAAATCGTCTCCTGGAAGTACTCGTCCAGGGACTTCCCGGACCAGATCTCGATCAGTCGGCCAAGCAGGTCGACGTTCAAGCCATAGGTGAAGCGGGCCCCGGGCTGGTGGAGCAGGGGGATGCGGGCCAGGCCTTCGGCTGCCCTGGCAATCGACATCTTGGGAGGAAACATGCCCCGCTCCATGTAAAGCATCTTCTCCTTCTTGTAGTACTTCCCATACGCCTCGGGCATCCCGGTTCCATAGGTGTAACCAGCTGAGTGGCGAAACAGGTCGCGGACGATGATTGGTCGTTCCAGGGCAACCATCTTCTCGGAATCGCCATCAATCACCAGTATTTGCGTGTGCTCGAAAGCAGCGATGTACCTGGCAACCGGGTCATCCAGACGGAACTCGCCCTCCTCCCAGACCTTCATGGCAGCGACCGAGGTGATTGGTTTGGTCATCGAGTAGATCCGCATGATCGAATCAGCCTTCAGTGGCCGGCCATCCTCGATGTCCCCGACACCCGCGATGGAAAAATGCACGACCTTGCCGTGTCGTAGCACCATGTGCATGCCACCGGCAATCTTCTTGCTGGCGACCTCTGACTTGAGTGCGGCGACCGCCTCGTCAATCGCGTCGTCCTGGATGCCAACCGAGGCCGCTTCGCCGCGGGGTAGTTCCTTCGCAACAGCATAGACCGGGAGGAAAAACAGCAGGCTTGCGCCAATCAGCAGTTGCCGTGTCATGGTGGTCCTCCTGCGAGAGACGAGTTCATTCCTCATTGATAAGCGGCAAAGGCGTTGTCGACAACCAGTTGCCTGATTTCAATTTTCATGGGCCGCACACGGCCCCGCAGAATGAACTAGAATAGGACGGCAAACCCGGACTTCGTTGTTTCCTCCTCCAATGCCTGCCAAGAAGATGCTTGATCTGGATGCCGCCTACTCGGACAGCTCCATCGGCTCTCCGGACCAAGCCGACCAGTCCCAGGAACTGACCTACGTCGACATCGACACGTTCCTGGCCACCTTCTAAAGACCGGCAACGGCCGTTTGAACAGCCAGTCCGCACCGATGGTAGTTTGGGGCGCTATTTGCTCGCCCAATTGGGGCTGATCGCAGTAATTCGCGGCAGCGGCCATGCCTCGTTCGATAATACCTCGCCCCCCAACGCGGCACAAAAGCAGGGGCCCCAGGCCGCCATGGCGGCCTGGGGCCCCTGCTTCCTCCTTGTTGCTCGCGGAAATCAAATTTCCTATCATTCATAGCGGCATCGTTGTTGGTGATCACAGCTTCGACGACACCGATGTCGGTGATGTTGACCATGCGGTCGTCGTCTCCGGCCCCGGTTTTGCCGAAATGGCAGAAACTGACAAACCCAATGGAATGCCAGCCACCGATTGGAAGGGCTATCATTATTGTAGTAGTCCGAACTGGTGATACAACACCGACTACGTCACGACTGATAGCGATTTGTTTGATTGTGCGGTATGCTCATTCGAGCATCGGACAGATTGACATTTTGGAGCAGAGCAATGAGCAGGCTGGAGATCGTCGACACCGGTATCATCTACATGAATCCTGATCCGGCGCACGGCTATGTGTTTGCGTCGCATCCGCACCTGCTGCAACTGTCGGAACAGGAGTTCATCTGCACCTACACACGTGCTTCCGGCATGTGCGCGGCGGATGCCAATGTCGCTTTGGCCCGTTCGCTTGACGGCGGCGTCACTTGGGCGCACGAAACCTTCCTGCACGACAAGACGCGGGACGATCGTCCCTATTCCTATTCCGATGGCTACATTGCCCGGCTGAGAGACGGTCGCCTCGTGGTGCTAAGCATGCGGGCCGATCGATCAGATCCGGACAAGCCATTCGTGAGCGAAACCGGCGGATTGATCGAAAACGAACCCGTTCTGTTATTCTCATCCGACAGCGGGAATACATGGACCGACCCGCTTCCGATCATCTTGCCGAAGGGAATGGTTGCCACGCCGGCGAACCCGGTGATGGAACTCGAAGATGGGCGGTGGTTCGCCGCCTTCGACCGCTGGCATGGTTACGATGAGCCCAGGCCGAAAGGGCCTTACAAGGACCGGATGTTCGGGCTCTTCTCGGGCGACCGTGGTCGCACCTGGGGCGACATGACGGTCATGGCCGACGGTCAGCCGGAGGGCCAGGATTTCTGGCACGGCAAAACGATCCGGCTGACCGACGGCAGTCTCTACACCCTGTACCAGGCCGCTGATATGAACAACGCGGACGGAAAACGGCGATTCCTGCCGCTCCACTACGCCGTCACTGACGGGAACAGCCGCAACTGGCCAAAGCCTCAGCCCACGAGCATACCCGGTCAAACGAACTGCCCTGCCGAGCTGGGGGACGGGAAGCTCGGCGCCATTTACACCTGTCGTGAGGCCAAGCAACCCGGGTTTATGGCGGTGCTCTCGGAGGACGGCGGCAGAACCTGGGATCTGGACAATCAGGTCCGTCTCTGGGATGCGGCGGGCTGGACGCACATCGGTTTCAGCCGGCACGACACCTTCCCACGCAGTCGTGAGACCATGGCCTTCGGCGCGCCGGCGCTCATAACCACATTGAACGGCGACTTGTACGCCAGCTGGTGGTGCACCTACGCAAGTATCACGCACATCCGCTGGGCGCGACTGCGCGTCGTTGACCTCCCCCCCTAAAATTGGACCAGTTGCAGTGAGAGAATCCTGTCGGGCCGAAGGCCCGGAAAGGATTCTTTCAGATGAGTCAGAAACGACACACGGTAGATCAGATCATTGCGAAGCTGCGTCCAGCGGATGTGCTTCTTGGTAAGGGCACAAAGGTGCCCGAGCTCTGCAAGCAGTTTGAGATTGCCGAGCAGACCTATTACCGCTGGCGGCAGAAGTATGGTGGCATGCAGCCGGAGATGGCCAAGGAACTCAAAGCCCTGCAGAAAGAGAACGCTCGGCTGAAAAAGATGGTCACCGAGCAGGCGCTGGATATGGAGATCCCCAAGGAAGCCGCGAAAGGAAACTGGTAAGCCCCGAACGTCGACGGCGAACGACCGCTGAGGTGCGTCGTCGTTTGGGGTCACAGAAAGTGTCGGAGCGTCGAGCATGTCGTGTCCTCGATCAACCCCACAGTACCAGTCGCGCCGGGTAGATGATGAACCACGTTTACTTCGTCAAATGCGTGCTTTGGCCAGGCGACGTCCACGCTTCGGAGCCGATCGCATTCATCGGCTGCTGGTGGAACGTGATTGGCAGGTAAACCACAAGTGTGTTCACCGTCTCTGGAAGCGAGAAAACATGCAAGTCCCTAGAAAACAGCACCGTAGACGACGTTCTTTCAGGTGGCAGCGAGAATAGCTGTGTGCGTCGTCGGGCAGAGCATAAGGACCACGTTTGGTCATACGACTTCTTGACCGATCGGACCGAGGATGGTCGTCCGTTGAGGCTGTTAGCCGTGATCGACGAGTACACTCGCGAATGCCTGGCGATCGAAGTGGCACGTTCGTTTACGGCTCAGGACGTGACGGGTGTTCTGCAGTACCTTTTTGCAGTGCGGGGCACACCGCAGCCGACCAACGCTGCGCGTCGGTGCCCGCGGTCCGGAGTTCGTGGCAAAGACGGTTCCTCGCTGGCTAGAACGATCTGATGTAAAGACGCTGTTCATCGCCAAAGGTAGCCCTTGGAAAAACGGCTGCATCGAGTCATTCAACGGCAAGCTGCGAGATGACCTTTTGAACCGGGAATTGTTCTTAAGCCTGGAGGAAGCCCGCTGGGTAATCGATCGCTGGCGACTGGACTACAATCACCACCGTATCCACAGTTCATTGAACTATCAGACCCCCGCCGCGTATGCGGCTGGCTGTGTTCTTCCAGCTTCGGCTACGCCTCAGCCTCCAGAACACAGCCGAGTTACTTAACCCCGATTCTCTCACTCAGACTGGTACAAAGACGGGGGGGGTGGTCAACGGGGCCCAGGGTTTTTGAGGGTCGTTTGAATTCTCTCTCCACGACTTGACGGTCCCGCAGAGACCAGCACCTAAAACGTTTTTCGGCGTTTCCGATGTTACCTATATCCCCATCTTTCCTCAGATTGCTGTTTCGTTACGAGGGGAGAAATCGGTCAAGTCGCCTTAAATGGCAAACTTTACCAAGGTGATTGGTCGATCAGTTAGCGTAGGACGGTGTTGCCTCAACGCGCGGCAGTTGCGCGCCGGGA
>CAUZEA010000212.1:0-5673 GCA_963578605.1 Planctomycetota bacterium | reverse complement strand
CGACCTATTGGGATGGCAGCTTTCAACCAACAACAACCTACCAGCAACTGGCCCCGATCAATCGTGAGATTGCTCATGTCACCAAGGCCCTGATTCGTCTCTCGCCCGTGGGCGCGTTTCACTTGAACCGGGTCCCAATCGCGGGCGACCAGCAGGAGGTCCGCTACTGGATGGACCGAGATGACGATCTTCCAAATTGGCTACGACGCACTGGTCGGTTGGCCAATCTGACGGCCGCACTGAATCGGAATCACCTGGTTGTCGGTTTCTTTCGTGACGACGCCGGGGAGGAGTATTTTTTGGTCGTCAATAAGGATGTTGCCCAAGACCGAACCGGCGATCAACTCGCTACCGAGGTGATTCTCACGTTTCACCCCTCGGTCAAAGCGATCCAACATCTGCGTCGTTCTGACGGCGTCATCGAACGGATCGACGTCGATCGGCACTACGGTTTTTTGTTACCCGGTGGCACTGGTGAGTTGTTCAAGTTCGATACGGGCGGATCGTTTGCCGGTCATCAACCGGCGGTGAAACCGAAGCTTTCTGGCTGGCAGCCAGGCGATCGAGGCACCGCGCCGCGCCTCTCGAACAACCAACTCGCATTTATGTTCGATCGCGATGCGCACGCCGCCGTTGCCGAGATTCGTCGCCTGGATGAAAATGGTCAAACCATGGGCCCCGACCAGGCCGAAAAATTTCAGCGAACCGTATCGCAGGATGGCCGAACGATTTGGTATCGGGAAGAGGGTGCGGTGTTAAGCAATAAAGCGACCTACCAAATCGTGCTGCACTGGGCAGACCATGAGCGGCCGTTAGAGGTCCGCACGCTGCGGGGTGATGTCAACGGCGACGGAGATTTGAGCGATGCGGACCTTTCTGCTGTAAAACAGAACTTGGATAGCGATGTGAAAGAGGCTCCCCGCGTTGACGTCGACGGCAACGGACGCGTGGACAAGCATGACGTTAAGCTGGTCGACCGACTGATTCACCCAATCGAAAAGTTTCAATGGGTCGAAAGTTTCGATGACTATCCGCTGGGCCCCTTGACCGGGCGAGGTCCTTGGCAAGACATTGAATCGATTCCCGCCCCGTTTGTCACCAAACGGGTCGTGACTGGCCCGGCGGAGGTCAGTGACGCGTACGATGACCTGGACGGGAAGCAAAAACTGAAAGCCAATGCGTATCCGCTGTACAAAGGCAACCTGGCCATCTTTCATCGCGGCGGCGGAGTTGGTGAGGGTGGCATTCTGCGAGGTGGATTTCTGGCACGGCTGGGAAAATCGGGTGTCGAGCGGCTTAGCGTATTTGTCGCCAATTCCACCGATATCGACGGTACCCAGGGTGTTTTGGGTTGCCATGTGTCAGAAAATGGCGGGGCCAGTATTTACACGGACCGAGGCGTGGCATTGACTGGTGGGACGGATGCGACGAGTGACGAATTCAAACAGGTTGGCGCCAAGCAGGGAACGAGTGGCAAGGGTATGGCTTATGAATTTGTCATTGATTTCGACGACGCTACGATCACCTGGGAATGCCAAGACCTCGTGTCAGGCACGACCCGTGGGCCACGTACCGTGGCATACAGCGGAAAGTTCCAGGGACTCGATACGGTCAGCTTTTGGATTTGTGGCTCACATACACAATTGGATCACATTTGGCTGCAGAATCATTAGCGGGCGTCATAGACAAGCTGGATCTGGCATTCGAGGATTCACCGATCCGTGGGTGGTTCACTCGCCGACGAGCCTGAACGACTCATTCGATGCGCGTACCACTGCTTGATTCCCAGCGATTTGAAATTCTTGAGATCGATTTGCTCAATGGATTCACTGGCCGAGTGATGTTTTTGCTGGCCTTTATCGAACCACCTCAGGCCGACGTGATCGAAACGATCGTGCGGCACCGCAGTCTGTGGCAGGCCTCGGGACCGAAGGCCCACTGGGTGTTTGCCGGCTGGGAACGGGTAACTGCACACAAATCTCCAAACACCGCTTTGAATCAGCCGTTGCTCCTCGTAGAATCACTTTTATCGGTGGAAATCAAATTTCCTATGCTTAGGGTGCATCAACACGATCCGAGATTGTGGGGTGAGGCGTGATCAAGGCGAGCCGCCCAGCATACCCCAACGCAACCATGGCCGGGAGTCAGTCGCAACAACCCAGGTGAATCGGTAGGCTGCCCGTCGGCAGTGTTCCAATCCGGGAGAATTAATCGGATGCGAATCTCTGCCGTCATATGCCTGTTGTCCGCTTTGTTGCTCTCGGCTGCCGAACCGGCCGGGGAGATTGGTCCCAACGATTGGCCCACTTGGCGCGGCCCGCTGCACAGCGGTGTCGCGACGGACAAGGACCCCCCGGTCCACTGGAGTTCCTCGCAGAACGTCGTTTGGAAGGTAACGGTGCCCGGTCGGGGACACTCGTCTCCAACCATCGTCGGTTCCCAGGTCGTGTTGCAGACCGCCGACGAGACACAACAGACACAGTCGGTCATTGTCTTTGACCGGTTCACCGGCAAGCGACTGTGGCAGACGCAGCTCAACCGCGGTAGTTTTCCCGGGCGGATCAACCCTAAGAACACGCACGCGTCGTCGACCGTCGCCGGGGACGGTACCCGCTTTTTCGCCGTCGTCCTGCATCACGATTCGATCCACGTCACCGCGTTGGCTTGCAACGACGGCAAGGTGCTCTGGCAGCAGCGGATTGGTCCCTTTGTTCCCGACGAGTACCGGAATGGCTACGCCGCTTCACCGCTGATTTACCGTGGAACGCTGATCGTGCTGGCCGAGTGTGACGGAGGCAGCTACATGGTTGCGCTCGAGCGCGGCTCCGGCAAAGAGGTGTGGCGCACGCCACGTCCGTCACGCGTCAGTTACTCCTCGCCCGCCCTGGGGCACGTGGCCGGTCGTGACCAGCTACTGATCTCCGGATGCGACCAGGTGGCTGGTTTTGACCCGTCTTCGGGGAAACGCTTGTGGGCCGTGGATGCCACGACGATGGCGACCAGCGGTACGATGGTCTGGCACAAGGACCTCGCGTTTGCCAGCGGTGGCTTTCCCCAGCCCGGAACGGTCTGTGTGCGAGCTGATGGGTCGGGCGAGATTGTCTGGAAGAACCTGCAGCAGTGCTACGAGCAGTCGATGCTCATCCACGATGGCTTTCTCTACGCCATGAATGACGGAGGAATTGTCTTCTGCTGGAGGGCCACCGACGGCAAGGAGATGTGGAAGTTTCGTCTGCGCGGCCCGGTCAGTGCCTCACCCGTCCTGGCGGCTGGGAAGATCTACATAAGCAACGAACTGGGGACAACCTACGTGTTCCAGGCGTCGTCGAAGAAATATATCGAGGTAGCCCGCAACCAGTTGGGTGACGAGGCCTTTGCCACCCCCTCCATCTGCGGCGGCCAGCTCTTTACCCGTGTGGCCTACTTCGAAGGGGACCAACGTCGCGAGGTGCTCTACTGCATCAGCGAGCGGGCGGTGACTCAGTTACCTGCAGGCATCCTCAGTGGGTTCGAGAGATAGACACTGAACTGGGTAACGAAATCGACCGCAATGCAGGCGCGAACACGTCTCTGGTGAGGTCGTCATTGCGAGCGCCGACCAACGAGTCACCGAATTGCCCGGCATTGGGACTTCTCTCATCTTTCACCGAACGCCGGAGACGACACGATTCGTTCGCGCAATCTCGGGTAAGTATCAGGGCTGGCCTAGCGGAGCTGCAAAGAGTAACTTAACAACTGGTACTGTCAGTGGGGGCTGGTCAGTACTGCTGATTGCCAACCTGAATAATATTGGGTTGAGACTCACCGCGTTCTTCGTCTTACGAAACAACCTTGTTTATTTGCCGAAGCCACTCCGCCCCAGGTTGATCCATTGCATCGGTGTTATCGCCTGTGGAACATTTTATCTCGGTTTGGCGGTACTGGTTTTTGGTTACAAGCAACTGCCAATACTACAAGAATTCTTATTTGGCAATTAAAGAGAATTGCAATTTGAGGGCGGCCGATTCGGAAATCCAGCAGGGTAGCCAATCTTTACCTTCCGCTGAGTCCAGGTAGACGTCGGCCAGGTCCGCGTGAAACACGCCTTGAGAATCAAACGGTGGGATCGGGTTCAGGTTGAGCCAGCCCCGGCTGCGGCTTCCCGGCGGGCAGCGGATCGCGCTCCTCTTTGCGTTCACCACTCTGGGGCAACGGGCGAGAGCGTTGAGAGTTCGGGCCCGTCTAATCATCCAGAACCCCGATCGTGCGCGCAAAGCTGTCCTGGTACGGCTGGGGATCGACGCGGGCGTCAATCAGCGTGGTCTGATCCGCGGCCATCGCGAGCTTCAATTCCTCTTCAAATCGTAGCGGTGTGTCAACGGTTACGCCTCTCAGGCCGCAGGCTTTGGCGATCGCGGCAAAGTCGACGGGTTCGAAGTCCAAAGCATAATCGGGCATCCCACGAGATTTCTGGCGAGATTTCATCGTTCCTAAGGCCTGATCGTTCACGATCACCAGCGGCACCGCTATGCCCATCCGAGCAAAAACTTCCAGCTCGCCCAACCGCATGAGCGTGCTGCCGTCTGCGCCGATGCCCATCATGGGCACTTCAGGTTTTGCCAGCTTCGCACCGGCGATGGCAGGCATCATCAATCCCATGGTGCGTCCTCCTGCGGTGCAGAAATGGGTGCCCGGCCGATCCACGGGCCACAGTTGGTGAAGCATGAGTATAAAGGCGCCGGTTTCCGAAAACAGGATTCCTTCGCTCGGCATCGACGTCCGCATGATCTCGAGTATGTCTTGCACGGCCAGCCGGGCTTTTTGTGGCCTTTTGAAATGCTGGAGAATCTTTTCGCGCGAGGCTTGAATCTCATCCTTGGGGAAGCCCTCCTGGCTCGATCCCGACAACAAGCGATTCAGGGCCACACGAATGTCACCATCGACACGCACCGTGGGACGGGTTGCAAGCGACTCGTATTCAGGCCGGGCGACCAACTCGCAAGTCGGCAGGTTGATGTTCCACGGTTGGTCCGACGCCAGGGAGTCGACTCCGATAATCAACGCGACGTCCGCCTTGGCAATGATTTCACTTTCGCTGAGGTTGGGCGTGAATTGTCCGACGAAGGGACCTGCCCAATGCGGATCAGATTCAGGAAACACACCACGGGCGTCAATGCTGACCAGCACGGCGGCGCCAATTTCTTCGACGAGCGCCCGCAATTCCCTCGTTGCGCCGGCTCTGATCACGTCGCTGCCGGCAAGGACGATGGGGCGTCTTGCCGATTGGAGCAACTGGCGAGCGCTGGCGATTCGCTGCTCATCTGGCTGACAGGCATCTGGCGACGGACTGCCAGCGGCGCCAGGGGCGCATTCCGATTGGCCCAGGTCCGATGGGAAATCCAGCAGCACGGGCCCGGGCCGCCCGTCGGTTGCCAGAAAAAAGGCTTGCTGGATGCATCCTGCCGCTTCCTCGGGACTCAAGGTCGCGTAGTACTTCACAACGGCGCCGAACAAACCCTCGTGCGGACAGAGGCTCACCAAGTCCCGGTGGGTTACGTCGGTGGGTGCGCTCTCACAGCAGCAGACCACCGGAGCTCGCTCGAAATGTGCATTGGCCGCGCCGCCAGCCAGGTTCCCCGCACCGACGCCTTTGATCGCCAATGCAAGTCCAGCCGTGTCTGACATCAAACCATA
>CAUZEA010000211.1:0-5685 GCA_963578605.1 Planctomycetota bacterium | reverse complement strand
ACGAATCAATGTCTGTTTCGTGACACCAATCTGCTTCGCAGCTAACTCTTGCGTACTCCCCTGAGAGATCAACACCTCCGCTTCGCGAAGCTTCGGGATCACCTCTTCGGGACCGGTTTTTTCCTCGTGGCATCGCTTGCCCTCCTTGAAATGCGTCCTGACACCATGATTATCTATCATGGCCTGGATGCGTTTAAGGGGGCTGGGTCAGTCGACAGCGTCATCGCCACGTTGGCAAACATTCGAACATTAACCATCTCCGGCGCAGTGGTTGCCGCCAACTCACAATGAGGGCACAGATTCCGTATGATGAACCAATCTCCTGTTTCAACGTTGGAGCAATCCCCAGCGGAGCCGCGCCTTATCGGTTACGCGCGGGTCAGCACCGACGACCAAGACCTGAGCTTGCAGATCGATGCACTCACGATGCAAGGCATTCCCAAGGCCGCCATCTTCATGGATAAGCTGTCCGGAGCGAAGACCGAGCGACCCGGTCTCACCAAGTGCTTGGAGACGTTGTGCAGCGGCGATACTCTGGTCGTGTGGCGATTGGATCGTCTTGGACGCACCATGCGACACTTGATCACACTGGTCGAGGATCTGCGCACCAAAGGTATCGGGTTTCGTTCGATTAACGAAGGAGCAATCGATACCACATGCGTGTCGGGAGAGCTGATCTTCAACATCTTCTCGGCCTTGGCTCAGTTCGAGCGTCGGCTGATTCAGGAGCGGACCAAAGCTGGCCTGGAGGCGGCACGTGCTCGTGGTCGCAATGGCGGTCGCCCGACGGCCAGTGCAAGGACCACCAGTCGTCCACACCCGGTAAACGCCGGCATCCACCTTAAGGCAACCCGGTTTCCACGGGCCCGTTCTCAGGGACTGCCGGAGGTGACAAGGCGACTACGCCCGCTACCGCCGATATTCTGGATCGCCTGGCGATCTAATGGAAAACGAAGTTCAACCCACCATCAATTCGCAGGTTGGCACCGGTGATGTAGTCCGCCGCATCGGAACAAAGAAAGGTAGCAGCTCGGCCCATGTCCTCGATAGTGGCAAGCCGTCCCAAGGGACATTTTTCACCTCCGCTTTGGATTTCTTGTTCGGTGGAATACTGTCGTTCACCAGGGGTATCCGTCCAGCCTGGCTCGATCACGTTGACACGAATGCGATGAGAACTCAACTCGTTGGCAATGATCTCGGCCATGTGGTTGATACCCGCCTTGGCAACGTTGTAGGAAAGCGAACCGCTGTGGGGTATGAACGCAAGAATGGAACTGATGAACACCATACTACCTCCGCTGCCCTGCTTGACCATCTGTTGAGCGGCAGCTTGTGCAGTGTGAAAGGCACCCCACAAAGTAACATCCATGGTTCGCTGCATCCCCGCTACCTCGATTTCCAGAAATGGCTGTCTTTTACTGTAATAGGAATTACAAACGGCGATGTCGAGGTGTCCGAAGCGTTCCACTGTGGCCTCGACCATCCTGTCAACGTCCGAGCGGTCAGCCACATCACCCTGAATGATAAGCGCTTGTCGCCCCATTGCCTGTACCTCTTCGGCGACCTCCTCGGCATCGTGCTTGTGTTGAAAATAGTTGATGGCGACATCGGCACCGGAGCGAGCCATCTCCAGGGCACACCCCTTTCCGATTCCTCGTGACGCACCGGTAATCAAAGCAACTTTCTTAGTGAGATCAGCATTCATGATATTGTGTTTCAGTGGTTACTCGACTGTCGACTGCGGGGGGATCCATCTTGGAAATTAAACAACCCTTCACAACTAGAACGAATGGTTATCCAATCGTGAGTCGCTCCTTTCACGACAATATACCTGTCTCCGCCTCACGGTTGGAACCAGCGTACAAGGTAAGGTTCATTCGGTATCTAAGGTACCCTTGTTTTTTCCCTTCGAACAAGTCTTACGAAATCAACAGGTCCGAAGCGGTTTTCATCTGGGGGACGCCAAGAATCTGGGGAGTTTTACAGGTCTTTAACCTGGCGCTGCCGTCAGCGGGATGACTCCTGGGACCAGTACGACAGACGGTAACAAGCTACATAAGACTAACCTGCAACCAGATTCTCACAGCTGTGCGCACGGCTAGTGCGATCACTACCAGGAATCCGCACCCGGTGATTATCAACATCCAGGGAGTAGCGACGAAGTTTCCCTGGGCGTCGCGCCGCGTCCCCAGGTAGAGCATCGAAAATGCGAGCACCGGTCCACCTAACACGGTCACTGCCTGCGCAAAGATAATGAGCGGCACCCGCCCTTGGGCACTAGTCGCCAGCGCAACAAACATCCCGATAAGCATGACAACCACCGTAAAGCACTTCGTCCAAACCGAATCCATGCGGGCATCAAGACCCAGACCGTCGGCCAGCAAGGTTCCTCCAATGATCGAGTTGACCAGGAAAGAGCTGATCGCACCAGCGAATATACCGAGACAGAACAGCATTTTTGCATAGGGGCCAAAGAGCGGCTCCAATTGCTGGGCCACTTCACCGGCGCTTTTCAGATCAGCAGGTTTCACATTTCCGGCGAGCACCGACGCGGCAGTAATCATAACCATCATCGTAATACCAACCAAAATCACGGTGCCGGCAATCGAGTCGACCAGGCCTTGACCAAGCTGTCCACGCGTCCAACCTTTCTCTTTCACCAGGTAAGCCTGATAAAAAGCACCGCCGATCGAAAATGTGGTCACGATCAACCCTTGCAGGGTGATCCAGGGATCGATTAATTTCGGTCCGGCGGCAGCTGGGTTCCCCATGTCTGCCACATGCTCGATCCGCGGCAAAAAACTTCCCACCAATTGCTCCGGCAGGCTGGGAACTAGCCCCAGAAGAACGGCGAACCCGTTGGGGTTTGCCCTCACAAGATTCGCCGCGAAACCCAAGAGCATTAGCCCCATCAGGATCATCATCAGCCGCTCAACTGGTACGTAAAGTTTTTGCAAACCGAACAGGCAAGCAATCAGCAGACCATTCAAGCCAACCAGCAAAACAATCCGCCCCGTATTTGACACGTCGAATAAAGGTTCAACGGAAGCCAACACCCCCAGGTTGTTGCTGAACTGAAAACAGGATGCCATCAGAAATACTGCGACACCAGCCAGCAGTGCCACGGGCCTCCCCAATCGCGAGGCCAATTCACGGCAGGGGGAATGTTCCAGCGAAACTCCAATCCGCATGCCGGTCGCAATGGTTCCCACCATCAGGAGACCAGCACCAACCAAGACCCACTCCATCTGGTATCCGAACTGGCAACCGATTTTTGAACTCGTGAGGATGCTGCCTGGACCAAGAACCACGCAGGCGACAATGATCGCCGGGCCAAACGAGCGCCAAAAACGGCGGAACCTTTCTGAATCTTTCTCAGAGGTCGACATGGTTGAGCCCTATTCCTTGAGCGTCGTGAAAAACTGCAAATTCTTGTTACCAGTCTCTTTTTCTGGCCGCTTTGACCCTTGCCTCCGCGATGAGATCCGCAATCTTCACCGGAGTTCCGTCACGTTCTTTACTGAGATCGGCTGCCTCCATGAAGGCAAAGATCTCTATGGTCTCCTCAGCAGTGGTTGGCGGAACTCCATGGCGAAAGAAATCGACAATGCCGACTACCAGTGGTTCGTATCCGTCATAGGCCCCAACCTCCAGAGTACCAGTGGTACCAAAAGCGATACCTCCATAGGTCGAATTGCCAACACGCATCCCCCGGAACGAACCGATCCGTCCCCCTTCCCAAACGCCAACTGCAAAATCTTCGCCAGCCGTATGGGTACGAGAAACGGACTTGCAACCGGTTCCCATAACCGTAAAGAGTGCTTCCACGCCATGAATCCCATACCAGAAGAAATCGGGATGGGTCGGTTCCAGAGCACAGGAACAGTGAGTATCGCAACCGACGATCGGACCAATCGAACCTTGATGGGCAGCCAGGGTCCCCTTACCGTAACGCAGCGCCGAAGTTGAAAACACAGGCACCCCATAATGTTTAGCCGCTTCAAAAATCGCAATCACGTCGACCAGCGAAGCCGCCATCGGTTTATCAATGAACATCCGTTTGCCCGCTTTTAACACGGGTAGTGCCTGGCGGAGATGAGGACGGCCGTCATTGGTTTCCAATAACACGGCGTCGACCCGTGGCAGGAGCTCCGCAATGGAACCCACAATCTCAACTCCCATTGCTTGGACTTCTTGAGTGTATTTCGGCACGCGGCTGACACTCGACTCGATATCAGGGCTCCCCTTGGGATAGGCTGCGACGACCCGGCAACCCGCCAGCTCGGGCGGTGGATCCTCGGCATTGAGGAGCCTGGTAAAGTGAATCACGTGCGAGGTATCAAGGCCGATAATCCCCACGCGAATCATTGGCGGCGGCTGGTCGTCACCAACTGCGGGCATCACGAGTTGCGTCAAGGCCCCAACGGCGATCAAAAAGACGGTCAATCTTCGACAAAGGGCAGTCATCACGATCTCCAGTGTGTATCTACAAGCCTGCTTTACCGTAACGACATTAGATACGCCATCAAATCTGTCATCTTGGCCTTGCTGAGTTGATTTTCAAAACCGCTGGGCATCAACGATTTTCCCGTGTTGACCATTTCCTCAATATCAATGCGAAGAATTGTATTGGCAACTCCATCCGCACCGATGAGCGTCACACTCGTGGCCGTTTCCTGCTGGATGATCCCCGAGAATATTTGCCCATCGCCAGTGATTACCAGTCGTGTTTGGAACCGGGGATCAACTTCCTGGTTCGGAATCAACGTATTATAGAGCAATGACTCGGAACCACGATTTTTCATGGCAGCCAGGTTTGGCCCGATGGCTTGCCCAACATCTTCCAGTTTGTGGCAACTCGCGCACGACTGCTTGAACAGTTCTCTTCCCCGGGCTACGTTGCCCGGCTCGCCCAGTACTGACCGGTAGGCATCGTAAACCAGCTTGCGTTCTTCGGGAACCTCATTGCGGATCGGTCCTTGCCCGCCGCCACTCACTTCAAATACCATCACTTCATCGGTATCGTCTGCATCGCTTTGCCTGGCCACCTGTTCCCGCAAGGCGTCAAGGAATGCCTGCCCCTCTTTGGTCGACGCAAATTGCGGATCCTCGTTTAACTCCAAGAGCACAACCTGGGCACCGTTTCGCAGCGAGCTCAACAGGGCACCACTGATGTCTTGATTTACGACATCTCGACGGGCCAAAGCGATTAATCCGGCAATGCTTTCTGACGAGGGCCACTCCCCCAGGCTAAAGGCCAGCTGGTAGCGAACCGAAATGGCAGGATCGTCGACGAGGGTCAACAGTTTCTCGCGCAGAGGCAGTGAGAGCGGGGCATACGACTCCGCCAACCGCACTCCGTTTCGGCGCACCTGTGGATGGTCATCGTCCAGCGCCGTCAACAACACATGTTCCTCTAGCGCATCAAGACCTGCCAGCGCATAGAGTGCGGCAATCCGGCCCTCTGGCAGTTTGGCCGTTTTGGAAAGTTTCTTGAGAGCAGGCACAACCTCGGCATCTTGACACTCGTAGATCAACCGCGCGGCTGTGCGACGATGCCAGGCATTGGGATGATCGAGAGTCGCCACAAGTTCCCCGGGTGACGCCCCGCCCAGCCGGGTTGGTACCAGCTGCTTGAAATCAGTGGGAACGATTCGATAAATCCGGCCACGATCATTTCCGCTG
>CAUZEA010000210.1:0-5725 GCA_963578605.1 Planctomycetota bacterium | reverse complement strand
CCTCGGTTCGGGCTGCACTTTGCACGTCGACAACGGGGGATTCACCCGAGACGGTCACCGTCTCTTCGATTCCACCGACCGACATGGAGCCATTTTGGGTCTGTGTAAAGTTCGCCGGTACCTCAACACCTTCAGCAATAAAGGTCGAGAATCCCGGGAGGGTCATCGTGACGGTATACGTGCCAGCCGTAAGACCGATGATGGTGTACCGGCCCGTGCCATCGGTCACCGCAACGCGGCTTCCTTCAATCAGCAACGGGCTGGCTGCTTCTATAGTGACGCCTGGTAGGACGCCGCCTGTGTTGTCGGTGACTTCACCCGTAATTTGTGTCTGGGCAAAGGCTGCGGCTGGTACCAAGACCACCGCAAGCGCGACAATGAACAACTTCGACAGTTTCATACTGTTCTTCCTCCTCAGGGGTACACACGAAGCGCACCCCACACCAGTTAGGCAAGCAAGAACCGTTCCAGAAATACAAAGAAAACAAATATTTGTTTTTAAGGACGTAAATACCTATAACCAAATGACTTCTGTCTAAAGCCCAAATACTTAGGATCGCTGTGAAAGTCCACGCCGATTCAATAGATTGGATGTCTAATCCAACATATTGGATCACTGGGTATTTTGGTTGAAAAATGCGCGGGCAGGCTGTCCCTGCTCGTAGAGGGCCAGCGCTTCGGCCATCAATGCCGCAACATCAGAACGACCATTTTGTTCGGCAACACTCATGGCCTGCCGCTGCCAGTTGGCCGCCTCCTCGTACCGCCCGACTTCAGCCAGGGACATCGCCATCGACTCGTACATCTCGAGGCTAACCGGCCCCTTAAATCGCTCCTGCATAATGGAAACCGCTTCCACACCATCGCGCACAGCAGCGTCTGGTGCTGCCGCAAGAATCCGAACCAGAAGGTCTGAAAGACCAGGATGATCTGCATGAATAAGCACGCCCTGACGTAATCCATCACGTGCCTCACGAAACTGGCCAAGTTGAATTTGTGTCATCGCTCGAGCCATCCACGCATCGACAAAGGATGGGTCGAGGTCAATGACCTGATCGAGTTGTTGTGCCGCACCCTCCAGCTGGCCAGTTGCTCGCAGCGCGTCGGCCAACCCAAGCCGAGCCTGAAAATAATTCGGCCGAATGGCCACCGCCGTTTCGAACTGTTCGAGCGCCTCAGGATATCGCCCACCACCCAGCAACAACGCTCCAAGCCCAAGGTGCGAATCTGCATATTCAGGATCGAGCCGAAGGGCTTCCGTAAATTGTTCGCCGGCACCGCGAGTATCTCCAGTCACCATCAGGGTCGCCCCCAACCAGTGGTGCAGCCCAGCGTCATCAGGAGTTTCCGCTAGCCCTTCTCGAAAAATGACGGCTGCCTCCTCATGCCGTCCTTCACCCATCGCCTGCGTACCGCGGTTTTCATAGGCCCGCGCGCTCTGCAACAGGCCGTCATAGGCATCCATCAACGGATCCTGTGGACGTGGAGGGTCTCCGCCCCGCTGCTGAAGATGCGACTCGACCTTTTCGAGGTCTCCAAGCGTTCGATAGGCGGCCGCAAGACTATAGTGAAGATTCCAGGCGGTCGGTCCCACAGCCAACGCCTGTTCAAGATATTCGACCGCCCGCTCAGCATCCCCGACCGCCAATGCGGCCCGTCCCATGCCCGACAACGCGGCCGCCGACGAAGGATTCAGTCCGAGAGCCCGCTCAAACGCCGCCTCCGCATCTTCAGCTCGGCTGGCATCAAGATACACCTCTCCGAGCCACACCTGCGCGGCCAAATACGTCGGGTCCAACCGAAGCGCTCGTTCGTAAAACTCAATCGCACTTGGCGTGTCACCATTTCCCCGAAATAACTGCGCGAGATAATACGGCCATCTCATCTCACTGGGAACCAAACTATGCGCGTGTAAGAACGCGTCGGTGGCCGTGGCCTCAAGATCAGTCGCCATCAAAATCATCCCGAGCTCACCATATGCCTCACCAACGACGCCCGATACGCCATCTCCGTCTTCACTTAACTCAAGCACACGCGCATGCTGTGTTCTGATTTGCGCCTGGAGTGATTCAGGTAACTGTATTAAGTCCGGTAGTACCAAGGGCGCCGGAGGCTCCGCAAAGCTATCTGCAGCATTCGGTAGCGCCGCTCCACGAACGTCAGGTGGCGTCACTGTCGTTTCAGATACCGGGTCATCAGTTGCCGGACCGCAGGCACCCAAGAGAACCGGCATCATGACCCACCACATTCTCGTAAGTGTCTTTCTATTCATGGTGATAGAGACCCACCGGTACCTTCAGTCAACGTGGTGTACTGGTTAATCTGAAGGTCCAACCATTCTTCCGTCAATCCACTGGGCCACGTGACACGTACCCGCAGTTCTGTCGTCGCCTCTGCCAACCCTACGAGCACCCGAGGATCGTTCGCAGACGCATAACTACCATCGGCCCGCGCACGACGCCAGAGGGTCGACCCATCGGAAAGCATGACCGCGACCCGAGCGCCGAGCATATCACGCGGCGTTTGCCGACCACGAAGCTCCAACCCGAGCCAATCGTTCTGCTGTCCAATGGCATTAATCAGGAGTCGCGCGGGACCGGCTGTATTCGCAATGATCAAGTCCGTGTCGCCATCGTTATCCAGATCACCAAATGCCGCACCACGACTCACCTCGGACAAGTTGAACACGGCCCCCGCCCGGTCCGTGACATCTTCAAAACTGCCATCTCGACGGTTCTGAAACACCTGATTCCGCTGGTCTAAAGGAAATGGATTTTCCGGGCCCAGACGTTCGATGTCTGTCGTCACAGTCCCGTTGACGGCGATGATGTCTTGCCACCCATCATTATCAATATCGATCCACGCCGCACCGAATCCGGTGTAGGGCAAACTGGGGCCGCGAATACCGCGTGGCGCACTGAGATCTTCAAACAGCCCCCTCCCATCGTTGACGTACAGCGTGCTGCCTTGACCTGTCAGTTCGGTGATAAACAAGTCTTCGTCACCGTCGTTGTCAAAATCGCCTGCATCAACTCCCATGTCAGCCTTCGCATTCCCGCCTGCTCCCAATGCCGCGCCAGACAACAGTGCCATGTTCTGAAACGTGCCGTCCTGTTGGTTGATCCACAGTTGGTTCTCCATCTGATCATTGGCAACAAACAGATCGATCCATCCATCATTATTGAAATCGGCAGTGGCGTTTCCAAGCGCCGGTCCAAAATCCCGTGCAAGGCCCGCAGTTACCGTTACATCCACAAACGTTCCGTTACCCTGATTGCGATACAAGACGTTTGACTGTGGGAAACCTGATTCCGGTGCGCAATAGTCGGCAACACCAGATGGCGCGTAGCACTGCGTGTGCGTCCCGATTGTGTACGCCAGATAGTTGCCGACAAAGAGGTCCAGAAATCCGTCCCGGTCATAGTCAAAAAAGGTGGCTGGAGCGCCCCAAGACGCATCGTCGGTACCGGACGCGGCTGACACGTCTAAAAATGTGCCGTCTCCGAGATTACGGAACATCTGATTTGGACCAAAGCGGGTGACATACAGGTCGACCCACCCGTCATTGTCATAGTCACCGGTAGCCACGCCAATACCGTAGCCCCGCGAACGCAGCCCACTTGCGTTGGTTACGTCTGTAAACCGCAGCGTCCGTGTCCCGTCGGAGTGCACCTCGAGATCATTCCGGAACAGTCGGTCGGTAAGTGGCTGCCCTTCCGGTGGTGTGATGAGTGGTTCACCTTCACCCAGTAGCTCACCCTGGGGTATGTAAACATCGAGGTCACCATCGTTGTCATAGTCGAGTAGGCCGACTCCGGGGCCCATCATCTCCGGCGTGTAAAACCCGCCGGTCCTTCCGTTAAAGTGGGTGTAGTCAAGGCCCGTCATCTCGGTCCGGTCAACGAACCACTCGACCTCGGAATCCACCAGCGCAGTGGATGTCGTGTCCGACTCCGGAACTGCCGGAGTGTCGGTCCCACAAGCGGCGAAAAGTCCCACGGCGAGAATGAGGAAGACCCCTAGAAATCGTCGCATCACTGAGGTTCGACGTGCATACCCTCATGGTCTAAACGGAACTCGACAGATTCGAGTGGAACGGTCTGATAGGACGACTCGCTCTCGACGATCCGTACGACCCGATCGACTGGTACGTCGGTAAAGGTCTGGGTGAGGCCGGTCGTCGGCCAGAAGACCTCTAACGTCTCAAGGTGCGACGCTGTCCCGAGGCCAATTGTTTGGCGCAAAGGATTGGCCCCGAAGGAGCCGCCGCTGTTGACATGCCGATAGATGGAACGGCGCGAACCGTTCTCGACGACCTGGACGTGAATACGCGCTCCGATCGCCGACCTGTTAGACCGGTCACCCACCAACTGGACCGTGATCCAATGATGGCCAAACCCAGGGTTCTCGTATAGTGCATTGTTGAACTCGTCGACCGGAAAGGCACCGCCCATTTGTTGAAAGACGTCGTTGTCACCGTCGTTATCGAAGTCGGCGAAGACGACTGCGTGTCCTTTCTGCAGATGGCCGAACCCCCCTGAATAGGTCACATCGGCGAAGCCGGTACCACGTCGATTCCAGTACATTACGTTCGGCATGACGCTTCGCAGGAACGGGTCCCCGGTGCCGAGGTAGAAGTCGAGGTAGCCATCGTTGTCGAGGTCACCGAAATTAGCGCCCATCGGTGCCGTCGGGGCCACGAGGCCGTGTTCGTTCGAGACCTCCTCGAAACGACCATCGCCAGTGCCCCGATGGAGCCGGGCGAGCGTCCCATCGACCGGCAAACCGAGCGCACTCGCGGCCAGGTCATCGATCCCGGCGTGATACGTGCTAATAAAGAGGTCCAACGCGCCGTCGTTGTCAAAATCCCAGAACCACGCGGGGAAACTACGCGCAGGCCCTGCAACACCGAGCCGCTCAGCCACGTCCGTGAACGTGCCATCACCGTTGTTTCGATATAAACGATTACTCTCTCCGAGATTGGACACGAAGAGGTCCGGCAATCGGTCGGCATCGTAGTCGCCCCAGATAGCCGCCTTCGAAAACCGGTCATTCGTGACGCCAGCGACGACCGCGACATCGGTAAACGTGCCGTCGTTGTTGTTGCGGAATAGCTGACTTGGTGCCGGCATTGACGCGGTCCATTCGTTGCCGACGTACAGGTCAAGATCACCATCGTTATCGTAGTCGGCCCACGACCCGGTCTGCGTCGGGTAGTGCTCGTGCCCGAGGCCGGCGGCGAACGTCACGTCACTAAACGTACCGTCGGCGTTGTTCCGCAGTAACGAGTTGGGATGCTGCCCGTGCTCTCCCAGCCAAGCGCCGCGCAGCACAAAAACATCCACGTAACCGTCGTTGTCATAGTCGGCCTGAACAAGGTTCAACCCACCCAAGAGTCCTTCAAGCCCAGCCTGCTGCGTCCGTTCGGTGAATGTGCCATCCCGATTGTTACGAAAAAACCGCATCTGCCCGTTCGTATCCCAGGTTGATTCCACGAGGTCCAGATAGCCATCGTTGTCGAAATCGTCAGCGATTGCGCCCCCGCTCAAATCGAATGTGTCGATCCCGAGGTGTGGCGCAATGTTGTCAAACCGGGGGATCGACTTATCTGACTCAAAGGCACGCGGCGGAATCAGATAGGGTTCCGGAACCTGATCCGGGTAGCCCCCAATGGTTATAAACGCGATATTGAGCAGCCATCGCGCCGCCAGCTGGAAGGATTGCG
>CAUZEA010000209.1:0-5981 GCA_963578605.1 Planctomycetota bacterium | reverse complement strand
ATTCATTCCTGGAAAAACCCCACGTGCTTTTGGAGAAACCGTAGATGACACTTGCACAACTCACCAACCGACAACACGATGTTTTCACCTTTATTCGTGATAAAATCCACGGACGCGGATACGGGCCTACGGTTCGAGAAATCGGCGATCATTTTCAAATCAGCTCACCCAACGGCGTAATGTGCCACCTGAAGGCATTAGAAAAAAAGGGGGTGATCACCCGTGAACCGAACATGTCACGGGCGATTCAAATTACCGATGATGTCCGGGAAGACCACGGTATCCCGTTGGTCGGATTGATCGCCGCGGGCAACCTCTCCGAGGCCATTGAACAAGGAGAGCGATTTGAGTTCGAAGAGTGGTTTCCACAGCGCAAGAGCCAATTCGCCCTGAAGGTTGAGGGTGAATCGATGATCGATGCCCAAATTGCCGATGGGGATGTGGTCATTTGTCGCCGCACTCGAACTGCCCAAAAAGGAGATATTGTGGTGGCGTTAACCGGCTCGGGTGAAGCCACTCTCAAGTATTGGTTCCCCGAGACAAACCGTGTCCGGCTGCAGCCAGCTAATTCGTCCATGAAACCAATCTATGCCCGCGATGTGGAAGTCGTGGGTGTTGTGACCGGAATCGTCCGAAAAGTCGCCTAGTGCACAGGCCGGCAGCGGTGGTGCTGGCGTTTGATTCAGGGCTCTAAGCCAGTTGCTAGAGGCAGGTACCAGTGGCCCCCCAATTCAGGCCAAAACTGTCCCGATTTAGACGGTTCGTACCAGCAACATTCTGTGCCCTCCACGCGGCTGGCGAGAAACTAAGCGGATTTCTCGAGCAAACTCGTCTGGTTGACCTTGTTGTAGAGCGTCTTAAGGCTGATCCCAAGTTCCTCAGCCGCCTTTGGCTTGTTTCCTCCGTGTCGTTGGAGTGAATCGTAGATCGCTTTCATTTCTAAATCCCGCAACGTGATCGGCCCGGTTGATCGGCGGGCGGCCGTGGTAAGTTGTCGGCGATTGAAATGTTGGGGAAGATGTTCTGCGGTGATAGGCCCATGGTCGCAAAGAATGGTCGCGTGCTCGATCACATTCGCTAATTCACGAACATTGCCTGGCCATACGTGTTCACTCAATGCCTCAATCACTTCGCTGGAAAGTTGCTGGTCTAAACGTGCTACCTGAGGGCGAAATTGTGCCAGCAGGTGGCAAGCCAACTCAGGGATATCCCTCAAGCGGTCACGCAGTGCCGGAAGCTGAATCTCGAACGTATTGACGCGATACATCAAATCCTCACGGAACTCCCCATCCAGCACCATCTCTGGCAGGTCACGGTGGGTAGCGGACACCACCCGCACGTCGACGGTTGATGCCTTATTTTCGCCAACTCGGCGGATTTCACGACTTTCGAGCACCCGCAGCAACTTGGCCTGCATTGCTTTGGGTAATTCGCCTATTTCGTCCAGAAAAATGGTCCCACCGTTGGCGACTTCGAACAGTCCCACACGATGCTCATCGGCACCGGTAAACGCTCCCTTGCGGTGCCCAAAAAGTTCACTTTCGATGAGCGTTTCGGGCAGGGCACCACAATTGATTGCTACGAACGGCATCTCGGCACGAGCACTTTGATCATGGACGGCACGAGCAACTAACTCCTTACCCGTGCCTGTTTCCCCAAGAATAAGGACGGTTGAATTGGTGGGAGCGACTTTTTCAATGAGTGCCCGCACACAAAGCATACCTGGCGACTGCCCGATCAATCGGTGCGACCCCTCAATTCGTTCCAAGCGCCGTTGCAGCGCGCGATATTTTTGGGTCAGTTCTCGCTTCTCTCGGATCCGCGTGAGGAGGGCCTCGATTTCGACCAGTTTGCACGGCTTGGTCAGATAATCGAAGGCTCCGTGACGCAACGCGGCAATGGCCGAATCGAGCGAACTCTTGCCGGTGAGCACCACGGTTTCGGTATCCGGTGTAAGTTCTTTACATCTGGCAATGACCTCGATGCCATTCAACCCTGGCATGTCGAGGTCAACCAGAATGCAGTCGTAATTGTTCTTCTGGAGTGCTTCCACGGCCGTCAGCCCATCAGGACAGACCGTAACACGATGCCCCATCCGGGGAATTTCCAGCTTCATCAATTCCTGCAACGGGCGTTCATCGTCGGCAAACAGCAGGGCCAGTCCCGAGACGTCCGGTGTCGCATCTTTTGACTTTGATTTCTGGTTTGACATACGAGGTTTTCTCGAACAGGTGACTTGAGGGTGGGGTTGGCTGGAAATTACGCGGCGGCAGCAGGAGTGGGCTCGTTAGCGACCACCTGCTGGAGTGGCAATGAAACGGTGAACTTGGAACCTTTGCCAACACCTTCACTGGTGGCAGTGATTTGACCGCGGTGTTCTTCAATGATCCGAAACGTGATCGAAAGCCCCAACCCTGTTCCTTGGCCTGTGTGCCGGCGGGTGAAGAAGGGCTCAAACAGGTGGTGAATGACGTCGTCTGTCATTCCGCAACCATCATCTTCGACGGTAATCTCAGCTTGGCCCTCACTGCTGGCAATGTTGACGGTAACGGTCCCACCAGTTTCGATGCTGTTCAGCGCGTTGGTGATCAGGTTAAGCATCACTTGCTTGAATTCCTGGAAATTGACTTGGGCGATCACGGGATCGCCATCTCCTAAAATGATTTCTTTACCCTTGTACTTGCCGAGGCGAACCATCTCGATGACTCCGGTCACTAACTCGCGAAGTTCGGTATTGTATTTTTCCGAATCGCCTAATCGCGAGAAGTCGAGCAGTTTGTCCGTAATTTCTTTGCAGCGGAATGCTTCGGCTTCGATCATCTGCAGGTATTGCCGGAATAGTTCCTTGTCGGCAGAGAGGGGGTGTTGGTCGCTGGTGCCAATCTCATCGAGGCGTCGGACCAGCGATTCACTTCCCATTGCGATCGAAGCCAGCGGGTTGTTGATTTCGTGTGCTACACCTGCTGCCAGAAAACCGACACTAGCCAGCTGCTCGCTGCGGACAACCTGCCTGGTTTGCTCACAAACCTGGCGATCAAGATCGTCACGAGTTGCTTTAAAGCGTTTTGTCATCTTGTTCATCGCCTCGGCCAATTCCTGCATCTCGTCATTTGTTTCGAGACAAATGCGATGATCGAATTTTCCGTCGCTGGCAACTTTGCACCCTTCGACGAGAGTCTTCAGTGGACGGGAGATCCACTTTCGGAAAGAAAGTAACGAAGTAACCAACAAGCTGCCTGACAGCAAGGCAGTCGCCCATGCAAACGGAATCGCAAATCGGTACCGGGCACGAACGTCACCCGCCAGTTTGATAAAGCGATCATGGAGATGGCTTGGCAATTCCGCCGTCAAAGCGTGCAAGTTGTCGATTTCCTCGCGCAGCGTGTCGAGGCGTTCCTCACCAGCAACTTGCCACGTAAACGCATCTCGAACCAACCCTTCATCAATCCCTTTGATGAGTTTGTCAATTTCCGAAAGCGTTTGCTGCTCCTGAAAGTCATCGGCAAATCGTGTGCCCGCGGCGCGTTGGTTTGCGTCCAACTGATTTGCATCTAACTGACGCCGATAATTACGCAGTGCCTGGCGAAACCACTCGAATTCATAGTGGTACAACTCTCGCAGTAAAGTGAATTGCATATCCCCTATGGTGTTCACTTCCTCGAGATCAAGCTTAACCGCATCCTGCTGGTTCTGCACGCGTTCTTTGGCAGCAGCCAGGATGACGCGCAATTCATTCACACGATCGCCAAGTTCTTTGGCGAGCGGTAACTCGGTTGACCGCGCACTGAGACTTTTGGCGAGCCCGCGATAGGCGTAAAGCCCGTAAATGCCACACAAGAAGAGTGCAGCAACAGAAGCGGTCAACAAACCGAGACCCAATTTGAGCTTATTCCGAATTGGCCAATGTGAGAACACGCTGCGACCTCCTTGTCGCTGACTCAACATGACGGCGCCGCCCAGACCCCCGCCCTGCCCCGATTTCATCCATGAAACGGGACAGGATTCTACCAGCCGTCGAGAAAAAGTGCCAACGGAGTTTCCCCAGAATCAGCAGGGTGAACCTTGACCGGTGAAATGATCGCACGACTCATGATGACAGCACTGAAAGCTGGCGAGAATCGCCAGCGGTGGAATCCAACGCAGATCGCCTGACTACCCCATTGACGGAATGTCCAGGTCGGGGGCGACCGACTGACGAGGGTCGCGTCACAAGTTGCCGCAAGGGGGGCTGCCCCAGCCAGTTTCCGCTAGAACCGAATCACGCGCCGCATTAGCCAGGCTCCCCAAAGGACCAACACAATGTTGCCGAGCCAAACCGCCTGGGGAGGTAGAGCGCCCCCCTTGGCTTTGTCGAGGCTAATCATCAACAGCGGGTAATAGACAATCAGAATCGGCAAAAAACATATAAAAAAAATCGCCAAGAAATCGGTCTGACGCATCCGCATCGCCATCGCCGCGCCAACCAATACGAAGCAAAGACAACTGAACCCATTAGACCACCGTCGATAAGGTTCAGTATTGAAACGGTGCAACCGGTGTTGCGCACTCGTCAAGTCCTTCTCGTAGATGTTCCAGGTTTGTTCCGCAAGCGCCTCAAAGCGACCGGTGAGAAGTGAAAAAGCGGCATGCGTCGTCATCTCTCGATGCAGCGTCTCGATCCGTTCACGCTGTTCCCGCTTGGCCTGGGGAATCTCCCCCAGTGCGAAGGTCGACGGGCTGCGGTATTTGGAATTACCGCCGACCAATTCGTCTAACGACATGACGTATTCATACATGTCCGGATTTTTGATCGTCACGGGTCCATCGACTTCAAAGTCATAAAAGCGAACTTTGAGCACTCCTTCGACCGGGTCGGACTCAATCTCGGCTTGCTCGGCCGAGACGGTAAGTGGTGGCCCACCGGCGGTTGCCTTGACAACGAGTGTCGGCTGAATCAAGGTCCGCCCCTCGACCCGGGGTACCGTAATGCTCAAGTTCCCCGTGCTGTAGGTCCTCTGCATGCGGAGCTGACCATAAACGATTTCTTCGATTGATTCGATAAAAACGCGTTGCACCCCCAGCCGCCCCCACGAGACAGCAATGTCGTTCAGGAGTACGGCACCAAAACTGACAACGGTAGCAAGGATCAATGTTGGCCACACGAGAGCCATGGGCGATATACCCATTGATTTGATGGCGACGATTTCGTGGTAACCGGAGAGCCGGCCGTAAACACTCGTTGTCGCCAACAACATGGTCCCAGGCACAGCAAACTGCATTGCCTGGGGAAGCAGGTAGGGCGTCATCCGTAGCAAAGGTCCCAAACCAAGCCCTTTGTCGACGAACTCGTTACCTGCCAGGACAATGAAAATCACCATCGTCATGCCGGTTAGCGCAAGCAGAAAGACCCTCAGTAGGTCGAACAGGACGTATCGAGTGAGGATGCGCACGAAGAATTTTCCGGAAGCGGGGGACTCGTCAAGAAGCGTTACTTTAGCAGGAGCCTACGGAACGGCAAACGACGATCGGTCATGCTAGCAACCGTGCGGGTACCCGGGGAAGTACGCGTGAAACCAGCCCGTAGGGGAGCCTGGTTGTGCGACCCTTTCAATTTCAGCTGCCTTGGGAAACCCTAAATGCTACGAGTTCTCGTCGAGATTAATTGCCGACTGCGTCGTCACGGTTTCCCTCTGCCCACGTAGTTGTTGCATGGCCTGGCGAATCATGTGGCAATACTCCGCGACCGCAACCGCAAAATTGTCGGCTTTGGCTGCCTCGGTGGCCAGTTTATGATGGGCCTCGATTTTCTGCCACTTCTTTTCCGTCAGCCAATTATCCTGCTGGGCCAACTTGTGAAGTTGCCTGGCGATTTCTTCTAGCGCCTCCACCACGAGCTGAGATGGTTGACAATCGTAATTGCGATACGGGCCGTTTCCATAAGGACCCTTGGGGTTGGTCGTTGGTTTAAACGTTCGTGGCGGTACCAACCACCGTACCGCCGC
>CAUZEA010000208.1:0-6010 GCA_963578605.1 Planctomycetota bacterium | reverse complement strand
GCCCGATGAAACCATCGGCATCATCAAATTCTCGATTGGCGGCTCAAGCGTGTTAGCCTGGAAGCCGGATTGGAGCAAGAAGGACGCCGACCGTGTTGGTCAAGGACGACATGGTTCGCTCTAGCTGGCGAGAAGGTCCGCACGCTGGAAACCCAGGGCATTCCAGAAGTTCCCTCCCCCTTGCACCACGACGGCTACATTTACTTCGTGAAGAACGGTGGTGTCCTCACCTGCCTGGAACTGAAAACCGGAAAACGCGTCTACCGCATGCGAGCCAAGGGGACCGGTACCTACTACGCTTCGCCACTCATTGCCGATGGCAAACTGTTTACCACCTCCGGTGCGGGACGAATCACCGTATTAAGCCTGGGACCGAAACCCCAGACCCTGGCTGCCAACGACATGGGCGAGGACGTCTATGCGACCCCGGCCATCACCGATGGCATCATCTACGTACGGACTCACAAGCGACTGTTTGCTTTCGGCTTGAACAAGTGATCCAAGACCTTCTCTGCACTAGATTACATTACGCATCAACAGTCATTTCTGATAAAATAGAAACGTCCCAGACGTTCCTGTCCTGTCGGTCGTTTTCAACTGCCATCCATGCGAAAATTCAAATCGATCATCGCCCTGGCTACTTTAACCCTGACCACCTCGGTGCTGCAGGCCGACGATCCGAAACTTGAGTTCTTCGAGAAACAGATCCGGCCGCTGCTCGTCAATCACTGCTACCAGTGTCATGGCCCGGAAGAAGCGTCCGGGAAACTACGACTGGACAGCAAGGCGGGCTGGATCCGTGGCGGCGAGCGGGGACCCGTCATCGTGCCAGGTGATCCATCGGCCAGCCTGCTAATACGAGCCGTGAAACACCAGGACACAAAACTTCGCATGCCGCCTCCGGATGCCGAGAAACAATTGACAGCCAAGCAAATCAGGAACCTGGAAACCTGGATCCGCCAGGGAGCAATCGATCCACGCCAGGGAACAGTCGTCACCACGGCAATCGAAAAGGAAGCGGCCACGCACTGGGCATTCCAGCCCGTGCAAGAACCGCAACTCACGGGCCAGGGCCACCCGGTTGACCAGCTCATCAACCGGCAACTAGCCACCCGTAAGCTGATCGCCACCGCAGCGGCCGACATGCGGACCCTGATCCGCCGGGCCACGTACGACCTTCATGGACTACCACCGACCGCGGAACAACTGGCCACGCCCAGGGAACAGTTTCCGCAACTAATCGACAAGCTGCTCGCATCGCCTCGCTACGGGGAACGCTGGGGGCGCCACTGGCTTGACGTGGCCCGTTACTCCGATGCCAAGGATGGTGTCCTGATGTATGGCGACGCGCGTATTCGCCCCTTTGCCTATACCTACCGCGACTATGTCATCCGGGCCTTTAACGACGACAAACCATTTGACCAATTCGTGCGTGAACAACTGGCCGCCGATCAGATGCCGTTGCCCGCGAACTCACCACAGCTGGCAGCCATGGGACTGCTGACGCTGGGACGAATGTTTGATCGCAACCCGCACGACGTCATTGACGATCGCATCGACGTCGTGACCCGCGGATTCCTTGGCTTAACTTTAAGTTGCGCTCGCTGTCATGATCACAAGTTTGATCCGCTGCCAACCGCTGATTACTATTCCCTTTACGGGGTGTTCGCCAGCAGCTCAGAACCCTACCAGCGTCCCCGCATTGAGGCGGTCAGCGCCGCCGGCCAGGCTTACGAAAAGGAATTGCAGGCCAAGTTCAAGGAAGTTTTTAGCAAGCAGGATGCCCACTACCGGCAAACACTACAAACCGCCCGGGAACGGACCGCCGATTACCTGGTCCAGGTAGCAACGACGGAACCAGACATTTCCGAAACCTCCATCTTCTTCCTCTCCCTGATTCCTGAACAACTGCGTCCACATATCACTTACCGCTGGCGGAAACTGATCGCCCGGCGCGCCTATGCCGACGACCCGATCTTTGGCCCCTGGGCCGACTTGATGCAGGATCCCACGCTCCAGGTCGATCGTTGGAAAAAAGCGGGCGTTGATCCAAGAATCATTGCCGGCCTGGTGAAAGCCAAGCCTCGCACCCCAGAACAGATCGCACGCACCTATGGCCAGATCCTTCGCGACAACTGGGGCCGAAAGACTGATCTGCAGGTCGAGATTACCAGCATCGACCGAGAACTGGCACAACTGCGAGAGGGAAAGATTAACCTGGTCGATATCGTCTCCGGAGGAAACGGTTTTGGCACGGGCAAGCCAGGTGGCGGTATCCATCCGGGTACCGGCCAGCCAACGACGGGTCAAACCAGCTTCATCGAGATCCCCGAACCTGACAAGCTGATTCCAGTAAAAAGCAATCCCCTGGTCGATGGTGTCTTTGTTCCCAAGGGAAACACGACCACTATCAGCACCAGCGGCCTGACCGTTACGGACCTACTCGCCACAACCGGGAAAACCTGGGATTATTTTAAAGACGGCTCCAGTTCCGGGTCGACCGCTGCCACGATCGACGGCATTGATTTCTCAGCCAAACCGAACCAATTGCTGGCGATGCACGCCAACAAGGGAATCACGTTTGACCTGCAGGCAATCCGTACACAGCACGACTTCCAAACGGCACGCTTCAAGGGGCTCTTCGGCCACGGTGGGGCCAAGGACCAAAGCCAGCTCGATTTCGCTGTCTACCTGGACGGCCAACGGGTACTGACAGCAACTGACTTTCCGGCCCAGGGGAAAGGGAAGCCTATCGACCTGGCTCTGCCGCCAGACAAACGGTTCTTGACACTCGTCGTCACGGAGGGAAAGAAGGGAATCTCACACGACCAGGCGATCCTTGGTAATCCACGCATCGTTCCGGACAAGGGTCAAAAGATTAGCGCCCCGAAACAAGCGAAGATCACGGCCCTGGAGCAAAGAAAAGCGGACTGCCAACAGCAACTCAAGAATCTGCCTTCGTTGAAAGGAGATCCGCTCGCCGAATTGTTAGTAGCAAGAGAGAGCCCCGTCTGGTTCCCCAAGCGAGAGCTTGGCTCCTATCTCTCACGCCAGGCCGCGGATGCCTTCCGCGGCCTCGTCGGCCAGCTTGACGGGATTGGAGTAAAACACGCCACGGCAGCCGGTCGCGCCATGGTGCTGGTCGATAACGAGAGCCTTTACGACCCGGTCATTTTCCAGCGGGGTGACCCCGCCATGCCTGGCACCCCGGTGCCTCGGCAATTCCTGCGCATTCTCGCGGGTTCCAAACGGCGGCCTTTCCCCCATGGAAGTGGCCGGCTGGACCTGGCCAAGGCGATTGCTTCGCCGGACAATCCTCTCACGGCCCGGGTCTGGGCAAACCGCGTCTGGATGCACCACCTGGGAGAACCCCTGGTGGAAAACCCCAGCGACTTTGGCTTACGAACCAAACGGCCACCACACCATGAACTGCTCGACTTTCTCGCCGCCCGCCTGGTGCAGGAGGGCTGGAGCACCAAGGCGCTGCACCGCCTGATCATGACTTCTGACGCTTACCAGCGCAGTTCACGCCTTGATCAGGGTGAGCGTCTGAAGAAACAATCCGTCACCGATCCGGAGAACCGGCTCATCTGGCGCGGCAACCGCCGCCGCCTCGACCTGGAACAAATGCGCGATACGATGCTCGTGGTCGGGGGCAAGATCGACTACACGATGTTTGGTCGCCCCACGACAATTACCGACCTGGCCAACTTTCGCCGCACGGTTTACGCTTTCGTGGAAAGACAAAATTTACCTAACGTGATTCAGACATTCGATTTTGCCAATGCCGACACTTCAACAGCCCGCCGTGCGAACACAACCGTGCCGCAACAAGCGCTCTTTGCCATGAATTCTCAGTTCGTCTCCCAGGCAGCTCAGCTACTGGCTGACCGCTTTGGCAAGGGGACCGAGGAAGAACGCATCGAAGCCATTTACCAGGCTGCCCTGGGGCGATCGCCAACGACAGAAGAGCTGCAACTGGGAAAACACTTTGTCAAGCAGAATGCCTGGCAGCAATACACGCAAACCATCCTGATGACCAACGAACTGATGTTCCTGGATTAGAACGATGCAACAACCATTCCACCTGCCGTTGACTCGCCGCGATGCACTCCGCAGCATGGGAACCGGTTTGGGCCTACTGGCCCTTCCGGGACTGTTGGAGGCAGCGGGCAATCCACTCGCGCCCAAGGATCCTCACTTCCGGCCTCGTGCCAAGCACATCATCCATATCTATCTCAATGGCGGCCCGTCACAGGTAGACACCTGGGACCCCAAGCCGGAATTAACGAAGTTCGGCGGCAAGAAACTGCCGCAGACAAACCTGACCACCGAACGAGAGACGGGTGTGGCATTGGCATCACCCTTCAAGTTCAAGCAACATGGCCAAAGCGGACTCTGGTGCAGCGACGTTTTTGACGAGACCGCTTCCCAGCACGCCGACAAACTCTGTGTCATTCGCTCGATGTACGCCAACACACCCAATCACGAGCAGAGCATGCGGCTGATGAACACCGGGGATGAACGGTTGTCTCGGCCCAGTTACGGTTCCTGGTTGACCTACGGACTCGGTTCCGAGAACCAGAACCTGCCGGGATTTGTAACTCTCTGCCCCGGACTGCCGGTCGCCGACTCGTCCAACTGGCGCAGTGCTTTCCTGCCTGGCATCTACCAGGGCACCTACCTGGATACCCGCAAGAAGGAAGTCGAGAAGCTAATCGCCAACATTCGCAACGCTAAGATCTCACAGACTGACCAGCGCAAGCAACTGGACCTGCTGGCAACGCTGAATCGTCGCCATCAAAAAAACCGTTCGGAGGACCCGAACCTGGAAGCGCGGATTGAATCGTTTGAGCTAGCCTACCGCATGCAGATGGAAGCGACCGATGCCCTCGACATCTCTCGTGAGACCAAGGAGACCCAGCAGCTCTACGGCGCCGACAAGGTCCACGGACGGCAACTCTTGATCGCCCGGCGCCTGGTCGAGCGCGGCGTGCGGGTGGTGCAGTGTTACCACGGTGACGTGCAACCGTGGGATTCCCATGGTGACATCGCCAATGCGCACAAGAAACTTGGACAGGAGGCAGATGGACCGATTGCTGCCCTGATCGGCGACCTGGATCGACTCGGCCTGCTCGATGAAACACTGATTATTTGCGGCGGGGAATTTGGCCGCACCCCGGCGGTGGAGATTCCCATCGGCCGCAGTTCTCCACCGACTGGCCGCGACCACAATCACCACGGTTTCACCGTCTGGCTCGCCGGTGGCGGCGTGAGAGGGGGCATGGCCTACGGCAATACTGATGCCTTTGGCTACCAGGCGGTGGAAAACAAGGTCCATGTTCATGACCTGCATGCCACCATGCTGCACCTGATGGGCTTTGACCACGAGCGGCTGACCTATCGACACGCCGGTCGCGACTTCAGCCTGACTGACGTACACGGCCGTGTCGTCAAAGAGTTGCTGTCCTAGATGCCAACATTTCTCTTCTTGAAATGATTGAATCATGATCACCGCTGTCACCATCTGTTGCTTTATCGGGCTAACTCTTCTCCAGGTCCTTACCTGGGTTTTCTTGTTTCGCACGGGCTTACACTGGGCACAGCTCAAGGACGTTACGGTGCGCCGTATCGTTTGCACCTTAGGCGTTATCTTTATCTCTAGTGCCTTGCTCGTAATCCTAATTGACCTGGCTCGACCAGGTAATCCAACGCAGCCCTGGACTAACCTGGTAAGCGGTCAACCGATCAGCCAACTGGAACTCCTGTTTGCTTTCCTTGAATATATTCTCCTCTTCTTCGTGAATGTGTTCGTGATCGCGTTCTCTTTCAAAGTGTCGTTGTTGCGGCTGATAGCTGATAGTAGCTGATGCTGATAGTAATGCTGATAGTAATTTTGATTGTTAAGCTATAATAGAAGCGGTTTTACCAAGTTGGACTTGTGAGTCAAGAAAAAAAGGAGCAACAAGGGCCAGTAGGTGGCCATGGCCACCTACTGGCCCTTGTTGCT
>CAUZEA010000207.1:0-6018 GCA_963578605.1 Planctomycetota bacterium | reverse complement strand
CTTGCCGTCGGGCTGGCCACAGATCCCAAGCGGCGTGAAGCGGTGCGCAAGCGGATTCTCGAAGCGGCGCCGCGACTGTTCGAGAACCCTGGCGGTGTCCGTGAGCTCGAAGAATTTTTCCTGGCCTCTCTGGAGAAAACACATGTCTAAGTTCGACCTTTCGGAAGAACTCCTGCACGAATGCACTTGTCCGGCATGCGGACATCATGTCGCCGTGCCCTTCATGGACTGCCAGCAGCAACCGCTGGCGACGCTCGGCTGGCCCGCCAGCGAGAAGGAGGCGCAACAGATGGACAAATTGCCCCTGGCTTTCGTTCGTTGCGTCAACTGCGGACACGTCTACAACCGCGAATTCACGTATGAAAATGTTCCCTATTCCGAAAAACCAAACCTGATGTTCAACCGGGGGAACATTTGGAGCCGGCACCTGGAACGGGTCTGCGAGTTGATGCTGGACTATCTTCCTTCGGAACCGCTCGTGGCTGAAATCGGCTGTGGTGAAGGACACCTGCTGCGAGCCATGGCGGAACGACGACCTGGACGTTACATCGGTTTCGACCCCAACGCCTCGATGAACACTGGTGGTTTGTTCGAGGCCCGAGCAGAGCTGTTTGTGCCTGCCCGGCATGTGACCGAACTCAGCCCCAACCTCGTCATCAGTCGGCACGTGCTGGAGCACCTCGTCAACCCACTGGGATTCCTGCAGTCCATGGCCTTTGCTGCTTCCTGGGCCGGGGTCGAAACAAGGGTCTACATTGAGGTCCCCTGTATCGACCACGCAATTAAAACAGGCCGCACTGTCGATTTCTATTACGAGCACAATTCTCACTTCACCACCGAATCCTTCACTCGCATGTTAACTCGCACTTCAAAGTCAGTGGAGATGTTGCTGCATAGTTACAACCGTGAAGTCATCAGCGGACTCGTACGGTTGGGAGATAGCCCTTCGATGGTAAATTACGCCAAAGAGGCGACCCGTTTCCGAATCGGGTCGCGCGAGGCCAAAGAAACCGTGGGCAGGCAACTCGACGAGTTGGCTGCAACTGGTCAGCGGGTGGCGATCTGGGGCGGCACTGGTAAGGCAGCTGCGTTTATCAACAACTATGCAGTTGACGCGAAGCGATTTCCGCTTGTCGTTGACTCGGATCCCGACAAATTTGGCACGCATGTTCCCGGCCAAGGGCAGCTGATTCAATCACGTGATCTGTTACGTGACGCGCCGGCCGAGGTGCTGATCATTCCCATGCAATGGCGGGCCCGCGACATCCTGAACGAGATGGAGCGCGAGAAGATTCAATGCCCGTTGGTGCTGATCGAGCACGAAGGAAGACTGGTGAATTTCGAACAAGAGGAACACCCCTATTAATTGCTGGATTTTTCCAGTTGTCGCATCAAAAGATGCGGAAGACCTGACAACTGTGATCCGGCCGTTCATGAAATTCCTGCCCGGCTCTCAGTTTGCACCATCTGGCAGGCGGCAACAGCACGTAAAGGACACTCTCTTCGACTCACCCGGGTCAGGCACACGGTTTTTGCCTAGTCGACGAACAGGAATTCGTCCAGATTAAAAATTACCAAGCAAAAATCGGCGAGTGCTGCTGCAAAGAACGGCTCGGTAGATGCGGAAACTTCAATTTCGATTCGGGGCGGATTCCCGGAATCTGCCTGCTCTTGAAGCAATCGTGTTTGACGTGCCAGGTAGGTCAGGGCAAGTTGGCGTTCTCCTGCACGAGGTGGTCGTGCCAACGCCAATCGATAAGCTCTCGCAATCATCTTCTCTTGATCGTTTCCACACTCCAGGATCAACCGGCTCGCCAAACTCCACGCACTTTGATTCATGTGATCGCTATTCATCAACTCCAGGGCCTGCCCTGCGTGAGTGCTCTCGCTGCGTGCACCGCAAGGCAGCATGGTACTGGGCGCATCGAAACACTCGAAGAATGGCGGTCTCAGATTTCGCTTTAGAAAAATATAGACGCTCCGCCGCATGTGTTCACTCGTATCCGCGTCCGGCTGCCATGTACCTTTGTACTGCAACGCAGCCACTTCCCGGTGGAGTGGCAAACGAACGCCAGGACCACCGCTTTTCAGGTTTAACGTACCTGCAACCGAAAGCACACTATCTCGTAGAATTTCGGCTTCCAATCGTCTTGCGCTCATGCGCCACCAAAGCCTGTTGTCGGGATCGACCTGCTGCCCCCGTCCCATCCTTTCACTCGATTGGCGATAGGTCGCGGAATGGACTATCAGTCGATGCATCCGCTTGACCTTCCAACCTCCTGCCATGAAATCCTTTGCCAGCCAATCCAGCAGTTCCGGGTGCGATGGGGGAATTCCCGTCATGCCGAAATTATTAGGAGTCGCGACAATTCCCCGGCCAAAATGATGTTGCCAGAGCCGGTTTGCCATCACACGAGCAGTCAGTGGATGGTCGGGAGACGAAAGCCAATAGGCCAATGCAGTGCGACGCCCCGCCGACTTGACCTTGGACTCCGAAGTCGTCACGGCAATCGTCTGCGTCTTCACTTGGATTGACTCTGGAAAATGTGGTCCCACTTCGCGCAGATGATCACCCGGAATACCACGCCTGAGGATGTAGGTTCGGGGCAACGTGGGTTGATTATCCAAGACAGCCATAACCGCCGGCGCTGGTGCCGGTTTCCGTCCAGCGTGGCGACTCACTTCGCCAAGCAATTCAGAATGTTGCTTTCGATCCTCTTCCGAGAAACTCGCCTCGACCTCTTCATCCGTCACTTGCAGGGAGACTTCAGCCTCGACGGCCAACTTCCATTGCCGGATGCTACGCTCGGCCGCTGGAACCTGCAGCGCAGCTTGCGTTTCCGTGGAAAATACTGTCCTTTTCCTGGCGACAAGCCGCTCGCGACATGCACTTTTGAACTCCTGGAGCTTCTTGTCAATCTGGCCGCGAAGTTCCGTCCAGGCCTTTATTTCCCGTTCGTTTTGCGCCTGGATGTCAGCCGCCACAAGCGACACATCTTTCGCCACGGTGCCAGCGAAGAAGGCCTGTAATCCAAAATAATCCGCCTGACCGAAATCGTCGAACTTGTGATCGTGACACCGCGCGCATCCAACCGTCATCCCCAAAAAGGCGGAACCGATCGTATCCGTTATCTCCGTGAGAACTTCCTGACGGTTCTTTTCTTCGTCCTGCATCCCCGCATTCAGGCGCAGCGGTCCGAGTCGATGAAGTCCCGTGGCGGCCAGAACCTGCATATCACCGGCAAACAGTTCGTCACCCGCAATTTGCTCGCGAACGAATTGGTCATACGGTTTGTCACGGTTCAAGCTGCGGATGACCCAGTCCCGGTACCGCCAAGCGTGGGGACGTGGATCGTCATATTCGAATCCGTCACTGTCCGCATAACGGACGACATCCAGCCAGTGCTGGCCCCAGCGTTCACCGTAGCGGGGATCGCCCAGCAATCTCTCGACGGCTCTTTCGTAGGCTTGGATCGAAGTGTCCAGCACAAATGAATTAACTTCGGCGGGTGTGGGTGGTAGTCCGATAAGGTCGAAAGTGACGCGCCGTAGCAGCGCGATCCGTTCTGTGGCCGGCGACAGTTCCAGTCCCGCCGATTCCAGTCGCGAAAGCACAAAATTATCGATGGGATTACTTAACCGCTCAGAATTTTCAACAGAGGGAATTGCAGGATGTGTCGGCAACTCCAATGCCCAATTTTCCTGAATCGGAACTGGACCGCTGTTGTCCGGAAGAACCGATTCGGCAACCGCCGGCCGAGAAACGAAGTCCGAAAGACAACTCATTGTGATCAGAGTCATACCGATTCCAATGACACTTACCACCTTCTTCGTTCGAAAAATACGCAAACCGACCAATCGCATAAAACGTTACTGACCTTTCACTTGCTCATGAGCCTCAAAATTTGTACGCTGGCAGGAATAGAACCCCTTTAATTTTCGCTTGGTTACCAGTTGTACGTCAACCCTTGTCATCCAGTGATTGGCCATGTGTGGCTTACCGGGTTTGAGGCAACTACAATGGAGCATGGTAGTTGGACATCTCGCGACACCCCCGGCATGTCATTCGGCCAGCGTCAAACGTCCGAATTTTATTCGCTGCCAAAATCCGGTAAGATACCGATAGTCCTTGTGCTTGATCCAACCTGGAACTTCTGCGATGTCCAGTAAAAAATCGCCTGCAAAATGCCCGGGCCCTTCGATGGCGACCAGCCGACGCGATTTTTTACAGCGAGGGGGCATGGGTTTCGGATCACTCGCCTTGGCTTCGATGCTGGCCGGAGATGCCGCGACATCCAGTTCACAAGCTGCCATGCCAGCGCACCAACTGCCCTTCAACCCACTTGCCAAAAAGCCGGCTTACTGGAAGGCTCCGGCAAAATCGGTCATCTTCTTGTTTATGGCTGGCGGCCCCAGTCAAGTGGAAACCTTCGACCCCAAACCAATACTGCAAAAGCTGCATGGAAAACCCGTGCCCGAGCAGCTAGGGTCCGTTCAAACACAACGCACGACAGAGAAATCGTTGTTGCTCGGTTCGAAACGTACGTTCCGCAAGTGTGGCCAATCGGGACTCGAAATCTCGGATCTCTTCCCGCATCTGGCAACGTGCGCTGACGAACTTGCTGTGGTTCGTTCGATGTACGCCGATAGTGTTGTGCATGCTCCGGCTTTGTATCAGATGAACACGGGCCGAACGTTGATGGGACATCCGTCACTCGGTTCCTGGGTTCTTTACGGCCTGGGAAGTGAAAGCGAGAACCTGCCTGCTTACGTCGTAATGCCTGATCCTGATGGCCCGGTCCTGGGTGGGCCTCCTTGTTGGGGTGCCGGTTATTTCCCGCAAGTTTACCAGGGCACCCTGTTCCGGTCGGGCCCAGCGCCAATCCTGAACCTGCAAGCAGCAGGAAACCGAACGCACCTACGGCAACGGCACAATCTGGATCTACTCAAACAACTTAACAACCTCCACCGCCACGAAAATGACACTGCGTTGTCAGCACGGGCGGCCAATTATGAACTAGCGTTCCGTATGCAGAGTCACGCACCTGAAGCGATCGACCTGTCGCAGGAAACGATGTCGACTCAGGCACTCTACGGAATCAACCACCCTCGCACCGAGGAATTCGGGCGCCGTTGTCTGTTGGCCCGCCGCCTGGTGGAACGGGGGGTGCGTTTCGTGCAGTTGTACTGTGGTGGTGGTCCCGCGAACCTTACCTGGGATGCACACTCAGACATTGAGGAAAACCACTTACGAATGGCCGGTCACTCAGACAAGCCGATTGCCGGACTGCTTCAAGATCTTAAACGGCGCGGCATGCTCGACGACACCTTGGTCATCTGGGGAGGCGAATTCGGTCGTACTCCCATGTCAGAGAGAAATGTGGGGCGTGATCATAGTCCATTTGGCTTCAGCATGTGGCTAGCCGGTGGTGGCGTGCGCGGTGGTACAACGGTAGGTGCTACGGACGACATTGGTTTGCATGCTGTCGAAAAACCCCACCACGTGCGTGATTTGCATGCCACAATTCTCCACCAACTCGGATTGGATCAGGATCAACTCACGTACGTGCACAACGGTCGCGAAGAGAAGCTCACCGACACTGGCGGTCAGGTTATCCAGGAGATCGTCTGACGGCCTTCGACCATAACCATTGCAGTCAAACTTAAATCTTGGTAGCTCTGCAGCGCAAACGTCCTGGCGTAGAAGTCCGCGGATATACTGCTGTATCACGCCCCGCTTTGCAGATTGAGGATCACATCTCCTCGGTCACCCAGTCTGGGTATTGCTCGTGCAAAACGCGTTTGCACTCCTGGTACTGTTCCTCCGTAAAACCCTGATAGGGCGAGAGCAAACGCAACGGCATCTCATCCATACCACCAAGCCGTACCAGTATTTTGTCATAGGCACCGTCGATACGACCTTCCTTCAGTAAAGGTCCCAACACGTTTTGACACATCAGATGGCACTCTTGTTGGAGCCGCATCAGGCGTTCCAGGTCCTGATCACGTCCTGCTTCG
>CAUZEA010000206.1:0-6088 GCA_963578605.1 Planctomycetota bacterium | reverse complement strand
TGCTCGCGTCGCCGAACTGGGTTATCGCGGGATCGAGATTCTCGCCGATGTTCCCCACGCATGGCCAGCCGGACTATTGGAAGAGCGCAAACAGTCGATCCGCGACGCCCTCGAAAAACACAATCTCACGATCTCGAATATGAATGCATTCATGATGAATGCGGTCGCGGACCCTCGCCAACCTTACTGGCATCCTGGCTGGATAGACCCCGACCCCCATTACCGCGCCATTCGTCGTGAACACACGAAACGGGCGCTCTACCTGGCCCAAGAACTTAACGCTCCGCATATTACCACCGAGCCCGGTGGGATCCTGTCAGCAAATCAAACATGGCGGGCGGCAGCCGATATCTTTTATGAAGAGCTCATGCCGTGCCTGGAGGTTGCGGAATCGGTCGGTGTGGGCATTCTCATTGAACCTGAACCGGAGCTGCTGATCGAACGGTTTGACCAATACCTGACGTTTGTCGACCGAATCGATTCTCCCATGATCAGCTTGAATTTCGACATTGGCCATGCCTATTGTGTCGGTGAAGATCCCGAACAATGGGTGTCCGTGATGAAAGACTATACGACGCATTACCATTTCGAAGATATAGCCGCCACCCGCGTACACAAACATCTCATCCCGGGGTACGGCGCGATCGACTTTCCGGCAACATTACAAGCCATTCACGCATCCGAATACGATGGGTGGCTGACGGTCGAACTTTATCCGTACATCGACGATCCCGACGACGCTGCCCGCGAAGCATGGCAGTACCTGACCGAGGTTGCAGAGAAACTTGGATTCTCCTTCTCCGACCCGGATTAAAATCCCTCTCCAGATGGTAGCCTCCCAAATGGTTGAAGCGTCGGGCCAACGAACAAAAGGGCAATTGATTGCCTGGTTGCAGCTGTTGCGTTTACCGAATGTCTTTACGGCCATTGCCGACGTCATGATGGGGTTTCTCGTCGCGCGGGGAAGCCTCGACCCACACGCTTGGTTTGCCTTGATCGCGGCGGCCTCTGCCTCGCTCTATCTGGCAGGAATGGTGCTCAACGATATTTGCGACGTTGCCGCCGACACGAAGCAGAGACCCACGCGCCCCATCCCTTCAGGACGTATTTCGCTTGCCGATGCACGAGTACTTGGGTGGGGGTTACTGGTGACGGGCTTGATCTGCAGTGGGATTGTCAGTTTCCTCAGTGGGTCGACGCGCCCGGCATGGATCGCGGGAATCTTGGCGCTGGCGATCGTGCTTTATGATGGGCGACTGAAGGCGACACTGCTGGGGCCACTCTTGATGGGGCTTTGCCGAATGTTCAACGTCCTGCTGGGAATGAGCCTGGCCTTGGAAGGTGCCGGGCACATCCTTCCACCCAATGCCCGCTGGATCGTTGCCGTCGCGATTGGAGTTTATACCGCGGGCATTACCAGGTTTGCTCGAACCGAAGCAAACCGGAGTTCCCGGTGGCAACTCGTGCGTGGGTTGACGCTCGTCATGATTGGACTTGCATTGATTGCGATGCTACCCGTTTGGGATCCTGGCGTGCCCCATCGTGCACCCAACTGGACAAGTGGATGGTATGTCTACTGGCCCATTTTGGCGATCATCATCGCACGGCGATTTGTGCTGGCAATCTTGGATCCGTCACCACGTCGCGTGCAGGGAGCCGTCAAAAGTGGAATCGTGTCGTTGATTATGATCGACGCGGGAATCTGCCTTGGCGTGTGTGGCCCCTTTGGGGGATGCGCGGTTCTGTTGCTATTAGCGCCTACATTGATCCTGGGACTCTGGATTGATTCCACATAAGGCATTGTCGACCCCTCCAGCCATGCTTCACAATACGTTAGCAAGCCAACCCTATGGGAGCAGTGTCGTGCCTGGCATCTCTGGGTTTCCGTTCGCAGCACTTGCCAGTACCGACTGCAAAGATCCCGTTTGCGTTGAACTGAGCCGACACAGCCACGACGGACCCAATGCCACAAAGCGGACCTGCGAGTTCCTTTATTCATGGATCGCCCCAGCCACGCGCCACTAGTTCCTTTACGCACTCGCTCTATGACTCGGCAGACCAAACCATGAAGCCAGTTGTTGTGCTGCTTTCTGTCCCGGGACTTCGCCAGCGCGACCTTGCCTCCATGCCTGCGCTTACCGAATTGGTCCGCGCAGGAGAACAGGCTCGGCTCATTCCAAGTTTTCCCGCCGTCACCTGCCCTGTCCAAGCGAATATGACTTGCGGGTCCCTGCCCAATGAACACGGTGTTGTCGCGAACGGGTTCTACTGGCGCGACACGAACAAGGTCGAAATGTGGACCGCGTGGAACGATTGCATCGACCGTCCGCAGATCTGGGATCGGTTGCACCAGTGCGATACTTCGCTTAAATCTGCGGTCTGGTTCCCGTTGCACAGTAAAGGGTGCGGGGCAGATTACATTTGCACCCCGGCGCCGATTCACAACGATGATGGATCGGAATCCCTCTGGTGTTACACGCGGCCCGAAACCCTTTATCAGGAACTGGTTGATGAGCTGGGCCATTTCCCACTGCATCATTTTTGGGGGCCCGTTGCAAACATTCAGTCGACTGCCTGGATCGTCGATTCCGCGATCCGTGCCGCTGACAAGTTGCGTCCCGATTTTCTGTATATTTACTTGCCACACCTCGACTACGTTGGGCAAAAGCAGGGGCCCGACACCAGCGCCTTCTGCGACGGACTGGTAGAACTCGACAACGAGATCGACAAGCTTGCCCAGAGCCTATGTCAAATGGGTCGCGAAAGCTCGCTACTTTGGCTTGTTGCCGGCGAATATGCCATTGTGCCGGTCGACCACGTGAGTTTCCCAAATCGCCTTTTGAGAGAAGCTGGTTTGCTCGAGGTATCTCAGCAGGACGACGGTGAGCATCTCGATCTCAAGAATTCTCGCGCCTGGGCTTTAGCCGATCACCAATTCTCACACGTGTTTGTGCGTAATGCTGACCCGCAAACGGTCAGTCAGGTCGTCGATTGCTTTAACAACGTGCCAGGGATTGCGGAGGTGTTGTCGGCTGGAGATTTCAAGCGATTCGGGTTAGACCATGCCCGCACTGGTGAAGTGGTCTTGATTTCCGATCCCCATAGCTGGCAAGCCTACTACTGGTGGCAGGAAGACAGCCACGCTCCCTCGTTTGCGCGCACGGTCGACATTCACCGCAAACCGGGCTACGATCCCGTCGAACTCTTTTTCGATCCACACACCAAGGGGATCCCGCTCAATGCCAGTCTTGTTTGCGGTTCGCACGGTGCTCCCGCAACCGATCCCGCACAGCAGGGAATTGTGCTTGCGTCGCAACCAGGAATCCTCGGTAAGTCACACCTCGTTGATACCGAGATCGCCGACTGCACGCTGAAGGCATTTGGGCTTTCAGGAGTGTAGAACCAATGAAGCTGTCTTATAATTTGACCTGAATGGTTCTCTTTAAAAAAAAAGAGTGAACGCATGGACCCTGACCGACTATCACCGGGCGTAGCTCGCCCAGCCGTTCCCCTGGCAGCAAATGCTGCCTCCCATCGACTTGCCCGCAACTCTTTTCTGAGGCGTTCTCCGGCCGTAGCCAAACATGGTATGGCTGCCACAAGTCAACCACAGGCAACCCTTGTCGCGTTAGAAACACTCAAAGCAGGTGGCAATGCTATCGATGCCGCGATTGCCGCCAACGCAATGTTGTGCCTCACCGAACCCAGTAGCTGTGGAATTGGAGGAGACCTTTTCGCCATCGTATGGGACTCAAAGACCCAACAGCTATACGGATTAAACGCCAGTGGCCGCAGCCCCAAAAGCCTTACCCTGGAGGAGTTTGTCCGGCGCGGGTTCAAGTACGTTCCCACTCTGGGCCCCCTGGCGGTCACGGTCCCCGGTTGTGTCGATGGCTGGTTTGAACTGCACGCACGGTTTGGCAGCCTGGCATTCGAACAAATTTTGAAACCAGCTATCCATTATGCCGGAGAAGGCTTTCCTGTAACCGAAGTCATTGCTTTGGCGTGGCCTGACGGTGCCAAAGAACGAAGCGAATACGCCGGCTTCAATGACACATTCCTCCAGAACGGTTTGCCCCCTCGGCACGGAGAATTGTTTCGCAATCCGGCACTGGCGAATACGTTGCAGGAAATTGCGATTGGCGGGCGGGACGTGTTCTATCGGGGGCCCATTGCCCGCAAGATCGACGAGTTCATGCCACAAGTTGGTGGATTCCTTCAATATGAAGATTTTGCCAACCACCGTTCAGAGTGGGTTCAACCTTGTGGGGTCGAGTATCACGGGTCCACGGTTTGGGAATTGCCTCCCAACGGGCAGGGCATCACCGCACTCCAGATGCTACAAATACTCAAGGGGTTCGACTTCCGCGGCGCAGGCTTTGGGAGTGCCGACCACATTCACTATTTCGTCGAAGCCAAGAAACTTGCCTTCGAAGACCGCGCGCGGTTTTACGCCGACCCAGATTTCTACGACACACCCATCGACCAGCTCCTCTCGGAGGCGTATGCCGACAAACGCCGCGGCTTGATTCAGCCATCGGTCGCCGCAAAATCGGTCGCCGCAGGAAATCCGGCACTTCTGCAGGGGGATACAATCTACTTGACCACAGCTGATAAAGATCGCAATTTCGTTTCGCTGATTCAAAGCAACTACTGCAGCTTTGGATCCGGGCTCTGTCCACCGGGCCTTGGCTTTTGCCTGCAGAACCGAGGTGAACTTTTTGACCTCACACCCAATCAGGCAAACAGCTACGCACCGGGTAAAAGACCCTTTCACACAATCATTCCGGCTTTTGTCACCCGGGATGACCAGCCCCTGCTCAGCTTCGGGGTCATGGGAGGAGATATGCAGCCGCAAGGACACGTTCAAATCCTGCTGAATCTATTCGACTTCGGCATGGGGTTGCAGGAAGCAGGTGATGCCCCCCGAGTCCGCCACGCTGGATCCTCCACTCCCACTGGAAAAGCGGCAGACAATCAAGGTGGTGAAGTCCTGTTGGAAGCAGGCATTGCCCCTGAAGTCGTACGTGAACTCCTCAAGAGAGGCCACACCATCACCCCGTCATACGGCAGTTTTGGCGGCTATCAGGCAATCTGGTATGACGGGGCCAACGACGTCTACTACGGGGCGACGGAGTCCCGCAAAGATGGTGTTGCCTTGGGGTATTGAGCACGCTTTCGTGGGAAGTTGCGGGCTTGGCTGGACCGGTCGGCTTGCGGTAAATTCGTGCCTGGGGTGGTCGTTTATCCCCAGATTTTCTCTGCGGAACGCAGCCGCACGGGTCGCATGGCCTCCGATCGCAGGCGGAGTCTCCGTCCAAGGGAGCCTTCCTTCGGCCTCCCTCGCCGGTTAATCTTGGGAGCAACCCTGTTCGGCGCGCAACTGGGCATCGCATCGTTGCCATAAACATGCAACAATAGCCGCCGGCTTCTGCCCGTCACCACCGTACATCAAACGGGACCGTTGATTTCCTTTTGTTCTCCAAATCCTGATGAACCATGGCCAAAACTACGATCATCATTGCCCTTTTGTTGATTCTTTTAGGACTCGTCGGATATTTCGGCACGCCCTCGCCAACCCCGGCCGACACTGCGCAGGAGCAGACCGATTCGAGCACTGCGAAAAGCGTCACTTCGAAGCGGTCGGTGACTGCTTTGATTCCTGCTTTCATCGGAGTGATCTTGCTGCTTTGTGGGCTGGTTGCCATGAACGAAGGTCTTCGCAGGCACGCCATGCACCTGGCGGTCTTGATCGGTCTGCTTGGTTTTCTGGCCGGGGCAGGACGCGGTGCGATGGGGTTATCAAAAATGGTGTCGGGTGACCCCAACCTGAATTATCGCAGTATGACCTTTGTATGGTTAATGGCACTTCTTTGTGGCCTGTTCGTAATCCTATGCGTTAATTCATTTATCGAGGCCCGCAAACGACGCAACGCTGAGATCGCAGGTTGAGTTTGTTTTCCCCGAGGCCAAAGACGAGCCCCGGAACAGGTCAGTCCGAGAACTCGCTCGAGTGCGTCATGAAAAGAGTGAAAGGTAAGCCACAAAAGAAAGACGCCCCACGCAAGTCAGCGTCGAAAAAAACAGG
>CAUZEA010000205.1:0-6114 GCA_963578605.1 Planctomycetota bacterium | reverse complement strand
AGTTGTTCCTCAGCTTGGCAGAGGCTCGCTGGGTCATCGACCGTTGGCGACTTGACTACAACCACCGCAGACCCCATAGTTCATTGGATTACCAGACCCCCGCCACGTATGCGGTTGGCTGTGTTCTGAAGACGCAGGCGTGGCTGTTACGTACACCAGCAAGACCCATCAGCAATGATCACCCGGACTTCGGCTGGACACCTGTCTGTCCGAGATTGTCCGGTGCGAACATAACGGTAGAAGTGACCGGCGCTCTGACGGATTTACCTGGTCGACACGCGGGGGATGGTCTGAACGAGGTAGCCACGGGGGCACCCTTGCCCCACTGGCAGCCCCCAACTTTGTATATACCGTCCCAGGAATTTTTTTCGCCGAAAAGCCGATGGCAACTTGATCACTCGACAAAAGCGTCGTAGCAGTCGGGGCGTCCTGTTTAAATCTACATCGCGAGAGAATCGCGGCGAAAGATGTGCGTCAGCAACGCGGTACCGAGACCTAGCAACAACACGGTACTTGGTTCGGGGATGGACTGGCCTTGGCCGTACGTGGCGCCTCCTGTGATTGCAATAAAGTTCAGCAAGAAATGCGCGTTGAAGTCTGTGATGTCTACGAAGTTGTCGCCGTTGAAGTTGCCACACTCCCAAGTCGCGCACGAACCAGTGAAACCGTTGAGAAAGTTCTGGAAGTCCGTAATGTCAACGGTGCGCGGCGTCGGAGACATGCTGTCCAAGCCATCGGTGTCGCCGCGAATGAAGGGCGTGGGGTAACCGTTTTTTGTAGCAGCTTCGTCCAACCAGACGTCGATATCCTGTTGGTTGATGGTGTCGTCTGAGTTCAGGTCAAACTTTTCATCCGCGCCCGTAACACCAATTCCCGCCACCAGATCACCCTGTTGGAACATTAGGTTGAGGTCACTGACATTGCAGACCGAATTGCCGTTGAAATCGCACCGCGGGCCGAGTTGCGCAATCCACCCTCGCAATTGGCCACCATCAAGCGCTTCACCGACAATCGTCTTTCCATCGTCTGAAATACTGTTGGCTTCTGCTAATTTCCACCCAGGTAGATCTATTCCGTAATCAGTTTCAAGTACGTCCTGAAAATTACGCATCCCACGGTCCACGTCCCAGATGAACGCTACCTGTCCGTTTTCGTCACTAGCAACTCCAACCACAATGGACCCGTCAGAAGAAGTGGCACGGGCAACGCTGTCATAAGTGCCCCGTGGCAAATCGCCGAGACCCTGCATGCCGGACTCTTGCGTCCAACGAAAAAAGGCCACCAATAGACTGCGGAATACCACTGGCCAGTATGACCTGCCCCCGGTGCGGGGGCAAGGTTTTGCTCTCTCGCGGGAGTCAAACCTTCAACCTACTGATTAAGAGTCCGTTGCTATGGGGATAGGTCGAGCTCAAAAGGCTACATTCAGGCCCTGAACCCGGATTAGAATTCCTGTCAGTCCCAGGAATTTCCGGGCGGCGACGTGTTCTGCGATCTGAACAACTATCCCATGTCAATCTCCTTGAAGTACGCGCGTGTCTGCCTGGCGATTGGCAATGGTTTGTCGAATTCGATCGGATACATGTCCTGCTCGACGATCGCGAAGTTGTCGTAACTCAACTCGACCAACAGGTCGCGCAAGCCTACGAAGTCCACCACTCCCCGCCACGGCTCACAGAATAAGCCATGAGCGGTCGCGACGGCGATGGGCGTGCCATTGCGCTCCACCTCTTGTTGCATCTCTCGATCGACACTCTTGAAATGAAGGTATTCGACCCGCTCTTGGTGTTTGCGGATGAAGGCAACCGGATCACCACCTCGATAGGCGTGGTGACCGGTGTCCAGCGCAAGACCAACGAGCGACGGGTCCGTGTCGTCCAGGAACTTTTCGATCTGGGCCTCGTACTCAACATGCGTGTCGGCGTGAGGATGGAAGACCAGGCGCAGGCCGAACTCCCGGGTGACGAGCTGCGCCCCGGCGTGAGTCGCGTCGATCAGAAATTTTCACGCATCCTCATCGAGCGTGGCCTCAGCCACCAGTTCGCCGGTGTGCTGGTCGGTATACACGTCATCGATGAGAACAAGGAATTTAGCGCCCAGCCCGGCAAGTAGCTCGCCCAGGACCAGCAATGTATTTTCAATGCCAGGCCATGCCGCGGGATCTTCCAGCACAGGCATCAGAAATCCACCAGCCAACTTGAGACCGCGCTGGCCCAGTTCCCTCTTCAGCGTCTCCCTGTCGGTGGGAAGGTAACCGTATGGGCCAAGCTCCGTCCACTCGTACCCTGCCTCGGCAACCTCGTCGAGATAGCGTGACCACGAAGTCTGTTGAGGATCGCTGGGGAAGTTAACTCCCCAGGCAGCGGGCGCACTTCCAATCTTGATAGGCATACAAGGAATCCCTGCTACTTCACTCGCGTCGTCGGTGTATAGCCAGAGGGCTCAAGCACAACGATTGCCGAATGACCAGGCTTTACGATGGGAAGCGGAAGAGCCACCGTGTGGTGGCGGACACGGATGATTGGATCCCCGGCACGGTGCTCCAGAAACTTCTCGATCGTGCTCATGTCGAACGTGATGGGGGGCAGGTTGTAGTGCATCGGCACGACCCACTTGGGACGTAGAAAATCGATCATGCGGTCGAGCTCGTCGTGGGAAGGGGTGTTTGCTTCACCCGTAATGACCAGGAACACATCGCAATGATCGACGAAGGGCGCCAATTGCTCGGGGGTCAGTTCATAACCCAAGTCTCCCATGTGCAGAATCCATAAGTCGTTGGCTTTGAAAGCATACAGCGCGTTGTCGTTTGGACTATGGAGCGTGTGGCCTGGCGCCTCGGCAGCCTCAACGGTAATCAAGGGTTCGCCGTTAATCACCACATCACTCTGGCTGCGTGCTACTTCCAGTGCGTTGATTACGCGGGGATTACCCGCAACGAACTCGACGTTGTCGTGCGCCGGATCAGTGCGTGAACTGACGATGACCGTGTGTGCTTCCAGCCGCGTTCCATCGTCTTTCAATCGAACCGTCGCGTGCCCATACGGGTCCATGACGATCGCGGGGAGGCCATCTTGCCACAGGCGAAAGCACGCGTGTCCCACAAACTCGAGTTGGACAGACATCATGAATCCTCTCTTGAACTATGCTGCCGCACGCGCCAATTAGCGTGTTCCCACCACTTCGGGTCCGCCGGCCGCTCCAGCATAATCGGCTTGATGAAGTCAGCTGATTTTTCGATAGCCTCCTCGACATCCAGCCACTCGCACTCCATTTCCAGTGAAAGTATATCGTCATAGCCGATAAAACGGAGCGTGGCTATCACTTCGCGCCAGGTTGACTCGTCATGACCCCAGCCAGGCTGAGTAAACGTCCAGGCGCGTTGACTGGGCTCCCGCGTGGAGGTGGTATCGTTCATGCCTTTTAGACGCACATTGTAGTCGTTGATATACGTGTCCTTCAGGTGGACATGCTGGACAAGCGGGCCCAGGTAGCGCAGCGCCGAGACCGGATCGATGCCCTGGGCCCACATGTGCGAGATATCAAAATTACAGGCGACGACCGGACCAATCTCCTCATGAAATCGCTTCAACTTTACCGGGTTGTTGAGCAGGTCCGCGACCTGCATCTCGAAGCAAAGTGTAACACCGTGGTCGGCGGCAATTTTTCCTTGTTCCGTCCAATACGGAATCAACCGCTTCTCCCACTGCCATTTAAGGGTATCTATCCAGAAGCTCAAGTTGGGTTCCTGTGTTTGCTGTGTGATCCAAACCGGGCAAACGTCACCTTCGGCGCCCTCGGGCAGCCCCGCGACCAGCGTCATTCTCCTGATGCCAATCTTCTCCATCAGTTCGCATGCCTGGCGAAATTGGCGTCGGTATTCCGCGGCAACATTTTTCTCCGGCATCAGCGGCGCCCCATGGCAACTTAGCGATACGACCTCCAGGTCGTGACGGGCAAATGCGTCCAGCCAGCGGTGTCGCTGGCCTTCGTCTGCCAGCAATTTGTCGAGGTCGCAGTAGTCCTTGGCGGCCTGTCCGCCGGCAGCGACCTCCATTCCCTCCATTCCCTTCAATCCCAGGTCCTGCGCGAATTGCAATCCCTGCTCAAACTCAAACTTCATGATAAAATGGGTGTTGATTCCGAGATACATGTGAGTCTCATTCCAGAAAATGTAAAATAACAGGTCCTCAAACCAACAAACCGACACGGGCTGGCCCTCCCGTGCAGACCGGCACAAGGCATTGAACGTTGCGGGGTTGTCACGGCTTTCGGCAAGGCTAATTACGGGGGTCGGCACCGTCACAAACGGTTTTCACCATCGAGTTGATCTCGTCCTGGTAGGCATTGATGTTCTCGGTGGACAGCAGCTGCATTGTACGGTAACGGGGGTCGCGAGGTACCCTGGATGCCTGCAAAATAGACCACGGCATACGCCAATCGTTGCGCGCTGTTCACCCTCCAGTTGATGCAGATCAACACGGGTGAAAAGCTGCGATGATACACCGCTACGCGGCTTGCGCAGGCCATCACCCGCACCGCACTCGAAGCGGTGCGGCGGCGAGGGCCAACAATGCCAACAGCAGGGTGGTGGGTTCTGGGACATGGTCTGCCCCTGAGCCACTGGCGATAGACTCGCCGAAGTGATCTTTCCAGGTCCGGTAATCAATCGGGTCGCCCCCGTTATCTTGCCACACGGTGTAGTCGGCGGCATCGAAAACCCCGTCGCTGTTGATGTCGCCGCTGGTTCGATCAATCGCCACGATGCCCTCCGAGTCCCGCCATGCTTGATCCATGCCATAGTGCCAGTTCGGCTCGTTGTTGGTGTAGTAATAAGCGTGGGACAGGTCCGCGTCGCTGGGGCGGGACGCCTATCGCAGGTCTGCGTTGGTAAGGTTCGCGTAGGACAGGTCTGCGGTGGCAAGCCTCGCGTAGGCCAGGACTGCGTTGGTAAGGTTCGCGTTTCCCAGTTTCGCGAGGAACAGCCACGCGTTGGCCAGGTTCGCGCCGGACAGGTCCGCGTTGCGCAGGTTCGCGTTGCTCAGCGTCGTCCCCCACAGGGACGCGTTGCGCAGGTTCGCGTTGGTCAGGTTCGCGTCGGCCAGGATCGCGTAGATTAGGTCCGCGTCGGTCAGGTCGGCGTAGGAAAGGTTCGCGCCGGACAGGTTCGTGTTGGGCTCCAGGTTTGCCCCGCTGTAGGAGTGAGGTTCGCCGTTTCTGTCCAGTATCGGATCAACAATCGTACCGTCAGTCTTCTGATACGAAGCAGCACCCACAGTAGACGCCGCGAAAGCGGCGATCAGAAACAGCGTAACCAGACGCATTAGTGGACTCCAGCGAAAAGGGACCTGCGGAATACCACTGGCCTGAACAAGGTGAGCCCGGACCACCACACGCCCCCGCCATGGCGTGCCGATGCAATGCGACACAATCGCCACGCGTTGCCCCAGGCCCTTGTAGAAATACTCCATCTCCTCCCCGCGAACAAGATATCCCTGCGGATTCAGATCGGGACACAACTGCTTGCATTTGGGGTTCCACCAGCAGCCCGCTAGCGCTCCGCCGGTGCGGTACGACTGCCATCCATTGCGTTTCCTTGCATTTCAACGGGTGTATTCGGATTTCCGGCTGACCAGGCGTGCGTTATTGCGATCGACACCGTAATCAACTGGCTCCCAAAAAATAAATTTCCGGAAACGGTCACGTTTTGCTGTTTTCAAGCAACAGACCATTCTTTGTATTGCGACCGCTTGATAGAACTTGGGATGATGTCTGAGGGATGATTGCCAGATAGCGGTGCAATCTGGATCTTAATCGCCGCATTCCAAAACAGTGCCCCCAACCGGGAAGGCCCCACTAGATTCGTGGCATGCTCCCCTCTAATATATGGTTTCCTGACAGAACGAGTGCTGTTTTCGGTGGCCATTTTTTTGTGCGAGAGACCCCCCCGACATGTCTACCGTTGTCATCACCGATTTTACTTGGGGAGCCGTCGACATTGAGCGGGCCATTCTGGAACCGCTCGGCTGCGAAGTTGTCGAGCGTCAGTGTACGACCGTGGCCGAAACGATAGATGCCTGTCGTACGGCGGACCAAATTATTTCCCAGTATTCTCCC
>CAUZEA010000204.1:0-6139 GCA_963578605.1 Planctomycetota bacterium | reverse complement strand
CCTTTTTTAGAAGTGGCCAGGGTCAGGCCAGCAATTTCATCGTGCGTTGCCCATCCACAAATTGTGGAGGTCACCAGCATGGCGACGATCGTAGCGAGCATGCTCCAAATATAGCCCCACCAGGTGTTGGTCCACCAGGTGGGGAACTCTGCCCACCCCAGCTGCCCAAGCACCGGATCGACAAAACGACTCAAACCGCACACGATTCCCACGATTAATCCTACGGTTGCACTGTTGCGTGCGACGGGTGTCAGTACACCCATCAGGTACACGATCATTAATGGGACAACGGCCACCCCGGTTATCTTCAAGTAAAAAGCGACCATGCCATCTTCCAGAAATGGTACGTAGGCAAACGAGAGGGCAATGACGACGACTGTTGCGATACGGCCGGCTTTCAGGTAATGCCGGTCATCGGCATCGGTCACCAGGAACCGCGCGTAAAGATCGCGCGTAAAGACCGCTGCCAATGCCGAACCAATGGAGTCGTACGTCGAGAGTCCCCCCGCCAGCAGACCGGCCAGAACGATGCCTAACAGTCCTGTTTGCAAAGAGGGCAAATAGTAGGCAAGCAGAGTCGGGAAAATCGTGTCGGACTGCTCCAGATCGGGAACAATCGCGCGCCCAAAAATACCCAGCGTAATATTAAACCACAAAACGCAGGCGGTTATGGTACCTGCCACAACCGCAGCCATCTTCATATCCCAGATCGAACGTGCCGCCAACAGCCGCATAGCCTGTGATTGGTTGACAATGCAGTAACCGGTGAGCACAACCACAAACCCGAACACGACGATTCCGGGTGGCACACCATCTTTGGCATAGGCGCCAATGTGGGTCATTGCCTGGGCAGTACTTTGAGTGACCTTCCCTGCTTCGACGTGATCACTGAGTTTTTGCTGCAGCCCGGTCCAGCCACCAACATCGTCAAAGACAATCCACCACAAAGCTACCGCCGCGATTAACATCACGACCGATTGCATCGCATCGGTAATCGCAACCGACCGTATACCGCCGGTTGCAGTATAAGCGGCTGCTGCAACTGCAATGCCGACCACCAACCACCAGGTGGCAGTTCCCCAGCCAGTCAAGATACTGAATGTCAGGAACAAGGAATACGCAACGACGCCCATGACGTTGGTACGGGTTTGGATTTGGATAAACACGCTCATGATTCGAGCAACTGGTCCGAAGCGGTACTCAAGATATTCGGCATTGGTGAACATGCCGCAGCGATACATCGGAATGAAAACCAGGTAGGCAACAGTACACCACCCCACCGAAAGTCCGAGCCACCAGGCAGAGATGTAAATCAAGCCATCCTGGTAAGCATTCCCGGCGACGGCTACGTAGTCACCGCTGTCTACAGCGGTAGCAAACATCGAAAGTCCGACCAACCACCATGGCAGTTTCTTGGCAGCCAGAAACCAGTCGACCGAACGCCGAGTTCCCCGCGCGTGCCAAAGTCCAAATCCAACAATGGCACCGTTAATGGCGAGGACAAGAAACCAATCAAGAGCCGTCATGAATTGATCTTATTGAATGTGGTAACCGTTCACTTTGATTGGAATGCGATACAAGCCTGTGTCGACGGTGATATAAAGGACGTTACTTTCCTCACCGACCCCAAATTCCACGTTGCTCGGCATCCCAACAGGTGGATTCTTCGGATCGTCTCCCGCCTGGTTTGGCTGGCCTGTAGGAATGAATGCCACCTCCTTTCCAGTGGGGTCAATCACAAGAACGCCAGGCCTGGAAAGCTGTCGGGCTGTGAGATAGATGTTTCCCTGCGCATCGACGGTCATGCCGTCGCAACCAGCTTCTTCTCCAAAGTCAACAAGCGTACGCCGCGGGCCTTGAACATTGCCGTCGGTACCCAACGGAAAGGCATAGACTTTCATTGGCCCCAACTTGAGTGGCTTGTCACTTGCACCAATGCTGTCAGTACCATTGTCGTGATCGACAACGTAAAGTGTTTTGCCGTCCGGGCTCAGCGCAATGCCGTTCGGTTTTGAAACGTTGTGCGTAACTTCGGTCACGTTGCCGTTGGGCTTAATGCGGTAAACCGCGTGATGTGCCAACTCACGTCGTTCGTAACCCAGGTACTTGGGATCGGTGAAGTAAATATTGCCAGCGCGATCAAGACAAAGATCGTTCGGAGCATTGAATTTCTTTCCTTGATACCGGTCTACAATCACGGTCCGCTTGCCTGTCTTGAGGTCCCACCGCGTGACCGCGCGACCACCGTAATCGGCTCCTTCGCATGCTACCAGGTATCCCGCCGCATCGAACGCCAGGCCGTTGGCCTTACGGGACCGGTCGGTGAACACGGTCGTTTCCCCGGTATCGGGGTCGAAACGAAGAATCATCCCATGTTGTTTGCCGACCGGGATGTCGGTGAAGTAAATAATGCCGTCGGGAGCGACGGCAGGACCTTCCGTTAATCCGCCTTTCAAATCAGAATCGCGCTTGTGGAGCAACTCCAGCTTTGCGCCGGGATCAACAATGGTGTTACCCGTCAGTTTGGGCAGATCTGCCCAGGCAACAACAGACAAGAATAATAACAGAACAAAGCAGCTGTTTCGGTAGTAATTCACTACAGGTCGGTCCTCTTGGTGTTGTAGAACCGCACAATCTTTATGAAAAGCGATGAGATTGGTGGTCGCATCAATTCGTCAGCGGTACCCTGACACGTGGCTTGGAGTATTGTGTCGAACTTTTCGCGGTTAAGCAACTCATCCTATCGAACACCTCCGGGCGTTCACCTGGAGCAGGAAAAAGAAAGAAACAGCCTGTTTGAAGAATGCCTACGTGGATCATGTGGGGTGTCAAAACCTGGAGCCAGGGACTTGCCATGGTTTTACAGAATCCCATCTGAAAGGGGGTATGCACTGCCCGGTCAGACCAATTCTTCCCTGTCGGTCGAATTTCCAGGATTAACGATTTGATTCCCGCTAGAACTTTATATTATCTTGTAAAGATCCATGCGGAATTCGGCCAGGCAGAGTAAAACCATCCTTGAACTCCAGAGATCCTCATGACACTTTCCTCAAGACGAAGTTTTGTCGCCGCCGCGGCCTCTTTAGCAGTGCCATCGGCACTGGCTGCCCCAACCACTAAAGCCACCGCTGAGGACACGTCGAAAATTGGCAAGACCCCTCACACTCGGTTCGCAGTCAATATTGAAATGTGGTTTACCGGGCTTCCTTACCTCAAGCGAATTAGTGCTTCGGCTGACCTGGGTTTTCCCGCCGTGGAGTGCTGGTCTCTCGAGGGAAAGGACCTCGATGCCATTGCCGACAAGACTGCCGAATTGAATATTGAGATCGCCCAATTTACCGCGTGGGGATTTCGTCCTGGCCTGAACAATCCAAAAAACCACGCGCAGTTTTTCAAGGCGATCGAAAAATCGTGCAAGGTGGCAAAGAAACTCCGCTGCAAGCTCATGACCGTGGTCGGTGGAGATGACCAGCCTGGTATGTCCCAGAAGCAAATGCACCAGCACATTGTCACCGGTCTCAAGTTGGCAGCGCCCGTGGCCGAGAGCCACGGCGTTGTCATGATCCTCGAACCGATGAACATCCGGGTCGATCACAAGGGCCATTCTCTGTACGGAAGTCCCCCGGCGATTGAGATCTGCGCGGAAGTTGCCTCCCCCAGTGTGAAGCTCAACTGGGACCTGTACCACATGCAGATCACCGAGGGCGACCTGTGTGGACGTCTGTGGGAAGGATGGGACCAGGTTGGCTACCTGCAGCTTGCCGACCATCCCGGACGTAACGAACCGGGTACTGGGGAGATTCATTACAACCGGGTCCTCAAGGAGGCCCATGACCTAGGCTACCGCGGTTTTGTGGGCCTGGAGTGTTCCCCCAGGGAGAACGAACTGGTGGCTGCCGGCAGGGTAGCCGCCGCCGATGTCTGGTAGGGCTTGATGTGTGGTAGGATCTCCTGCCAACCGAACATACCGGCCGGAAGTTGATCGGGTGGCGCATGGTGTCGCCTTGCAAGACAGGGAGATAATCGGCCGACTCTGGTCCTCCCGTCAGACCGTTTTTTGTCGCCAGAGGGCCGAAGGTCTTACCCCGCCTGGCGGACAGCATGAGGGGGATGCTTCCACCGTCAAAAAGGCCTGGGCATAACCCGTGCGGTTGCTACTTCTGAGACGCCGGGTGTAGGGGATGTTGTGACGGCACCCGTTAGCGTGGAGTCTGATCTCATCGATCGCTCCGTGAACGACTCCCCGCTTCAATCTGCCACCAGCCATCCACACGGTGAAACCGACAGGAGGCAGAAGTGACACTCTACTTTTCCGGATGAAACAGGTGATATAGGATCAAGCACCGTTTAAAATTATCACCGTCTCGGCCGCATTTTTCTTGTTTAAGTCCTTTTCCCATTGGTTGTGACCTTGTTAACACAAGTACGGAACGACCCCAGGTTGCTTCAAAGGCAAGAAGCCAGCGGTTAGCTGGTTCATTTTGGAGAAACTACCATGAGCAATGTTCGCAACATTCGTCTGGGGTTGGTTCGCTGTGATACACACGGCTACTGGTACGCGCCGTTCTTCGCCCCTTGCGATCGGCGACTGCTGGAGAAGAATGATCCTCCCTGCAATCACTATTTTTTCGGCGACATCTTCGATCCTGAGAAGCTGTGCATCCCGCAGGTATCGGGCTTTGATTTGGTCAAGGTCTGGGATGCCGACCCGCAGCGGGCCGCCGATTTTTCCGAGACCTTTCTGGGAACCGCCCAGGTTTGCGACACACTGGAGGAAATGGCTGATGGCGTTGACGCGGTCTTCATCGCGGATTGCAGCGGCGACGGCTCAGATCACGTCAAACTGGCCACGCCATTTCTCGAAAGAAGCATCCCGGTTTACGTGGACAAGCCGTTTGCCCCCTGTCTCGAAGATGCCCGCACGCTCGTAAACCTTGCGCAAAAGAACCAAACCTGTGTAATGTCCGGGTCGTTGTTGGAACACAACCCACAGCTGAACCGCTGGGCGCAGTCCTTTAACGAAATCGGTGGTGCCGGGCTGGTCGTGGTTAAGGGGGTTGGCGCCTATGGTTTGGCGGGCATCATTCATGGTATCGGCATGGTCCGCAACATTTTGGGCGAGGGTGTCGAATGGGTGCAGGCGATGGGACACACGCCGCTCGATCCAGCGTCCACGCGCGAATTGAACTCTTCTCCGTTCGCTGAGTGGACCAATGGTGAGGGTCGCGTGCCGGCGGCCTACTTGCATCTGCAATACAAGTCGAGACAGGCGGCTTTGATTGTCAATGCACCGGTCACGGTCTTCCCGGACATTTGCTGGTTCTTTGCATCTGCCTACGGCAAGGGAGGCGCCCTGCACAGCCCGCCTATTGGAGACCCGGAATTTCCCGCTGGCGGGGAAGTGATCCTGAAGCTCTTCCGGAAGATGGTCCGTTCCGGCAAGCCAGCTATCCCTTACGATTCGCTGCTGGAAAAGATTGCTATTTTAGACGCCGCCCAGCTCTCACAGCAGCAGGGCAGCAAGCGGGTCTATTTGGAAGAGCTGTAGCGATGCCGATTTAATAGAACCTGGTCCAGGCGGTTCAGGTAACCAGGGGATGGTGGCTCTTTTTTGTTAGCGCGAATGATTCTGGCGGTTGAACTTTGACGCTGCCCATTTTTTCTGCCGACTCCAAGGCGGTTTTTTTCAACTGCCAGCGGTGCCGGTGGTCAAACGGCTTTGCTTCATTCTGCGAAGTACGGCTCGATTTCGATGAAGTTGGCCATTATTTCCTGGCCGCCCGGGTAGTTGGGCGAGGCCCAGTCCGAGACGGTCAGCGTCGCGGTGGTATCGGTGGCGCGAAAAACGCGCCAATGGTACGTCATGAAGGCAGTATGATTTGCGTTGAACTTACCCAACGTCGACCCGTAGTGGCTCGGATAGGAGACATCCAGCATATTGACCTGCCCCCAGTGCCAGCATATTGACCTGCCCCCAGTGACAGTACCAGTAGTTAAGTTACTCTTTGTAGTACCGCTAGGCCAGCCACTTCACTTCGTGGAGGCGTAGCCGGAACGAGTGCGTTGGGCATGGTGAAGTGATTGGGGGTAAAAGTCCCCTGCGGGGCCTATCGGAGGCAACCGCGAGGTGAAGGCAACT
>CAUZEA010000203.1:0-6318 GCA_963578605.1 Planctomycetota bacterium | reverse complement strand
ACCCCCAATCACTTCACCATGCCCAACGCACTCGTTCCGGCTACGCCTCCACGAAGTGAAGTGGCTGGCCTAGCGGTGCTGCAAAGAGTAACTTAACTACTGGTACTGTCACTGGGGGCAGGTCAAGCCCCGCCGCAGCGATTGTTCACCGAAGAAGATCATCCGCGAGAGACTTTCGGATTTGAGACTTTTCATAAACCTTTCGATGTATGCGTTCAAATCGGGACTTCGCGGCGGCAGCAACAGTGGCTTGATACCCTCGTCCTTTAAAACATCCCGGAACGCCGGGCAGAACTTGCCGTCCCGATCCATCAGCACGTAGCGCTTGCCGTTGAGGAAGCCGTCCTCAACATCGGTCAGATTCCTGGCGACCTGCTTCATCCAAGCTTCATCCGGATTGGTGGTGGAGCCGGCGAAATGCACGCGGCGTGTGGCCAGTTCCATCACGAATAGCAGGTAATACGTGACCAGCCCGCCACGGGTCCAGACTTCGATCGTGGTAAAGTCGATCGCCGCCAACACGTCCCAGTGGGCTTTAAGGAACGTGGCCCACGTGGTGTGCTGCTTTCGGTCGGGAGCTGGCTCGACGCCGTGTGCTTTGAGGACGTTGCCCACGGTCCTGTTGGAGATGTGGTAGCCTACGTTGGCCAGGGCGCCTTGAATGCGGTCGTAGCCCCAGGTGGGATTCTCTTTGGCGAATCGCAGGATCAGATCCACGATGACCTGGCGGATACGCGGTCTGCCGACCGACTTACGCTTCCCGCTGTGGTCCCATTTCTTTGCCACAAGCTCGCGGTGCCAGCGAAGGATCGTGTCGGGTATCACGATCGTGGTCAATTCCTGCAGTGTTTTGCGACCGAGCGCCATGCCTTTGACTGCCAAAATCCGCCGTTGCTCATCGGTCAACAGTATTCGTTTCTTGCCGTGCGTATCGAGCAGAGCCATAATCTCGGAATTCTGAAACTCGATGATTTCCTGCTGTCGGCGGTGGACCATGCCGGAGAGGATGGTCAGCAGCAACTGCCACGGTTGCAGAACGAAGCTCATGGAATGCCCCGGATGCTGAATTTGGGAGATTCGGTCAGCATGCGATGTGCCATGACCGTTGTCAATCGGCCGAAGTCGGCGATTGCCGAGCCACGACAACCTTAGTCGAGAGTGGCACTTACAGTTCGGCTGAATATTTTTACCCTACGGGATCACCTCGCATTTTTGCCGGGGTGCGTTTGGAGTATGTTGAGGACGAGCAACTCAAACCTGGGAGGGCCGACAAATGGCAGTGGAACGCCTTGCACCTTTTGTGTCTGCGATAAAATCCGCTTTCTGGTCCCGCTGGGAACGACCCGTGATCATTCTGCTTGCGTTGATACTCATACCGTCGATTTATCTGAATCGCATACCGAATACTCCAATCCCGCTGCCAAAGGTTGGTGATGAGTTTAAAGTATCTTTGGACATTGGCTCTGGAGGCCCAAGTCGCATCGTCGGCAAAGTTACTGCAGTTAACGGGACGGCCGTGACAATCAACAGAGGATTTGTTATCGACTGGGGGAAGGTATACATGACAACCCCCAAATGACAGCCGAGTGACCAACGGTCCCTGGGGCCGCCCAGTGCCCGCCACCCGGATGCTCACTGCAAAAGTTCTTGGGTAATTTGCCCGGAATGCCGCCGGTCATTGCACGAGATGCTCTCGGAGCGCGTTCGTGTCGAGCGTCCGCTTAATCTGGTATATGCCCGAAGGTCCCGAGAAAAACCCCATGTAAATATAGATGTATTGAACGCCTTGCTTCGCATCGATGATCGTACCGCCGGGATGCATACCGTCCCGGTCGAGCCCAAGAGCATTGTTGCGATCATGCTCTCTGCCTTCCGACCGTACCAGCGTCCCTTCAAACCTCCAGTCGCCGGAGCCGGCCATGAACTCGTCTGGGGCGATACTCCACAGGTTGATGGTCATGCAGTTGTCATGCTCGTGCCCTGGGCCGCCGCCCATCCTGTTGGTGACGATCGCCTCGATTCTCTTGGACACGTGGTTATATTTCACGTCGGTGGTGTCCCGTTCCCCTCGGGTGATGTTCGTGCGGGCTTTGCGAAATGGCGCCCAGCCGTCGTCGGACCAGAACTGCGTGTATCGATTCTCATCGTGACGCGGCATGAGGATGAGATTCCCTTGATAGATCGTTCCAGACGGCTCCTGAAGCGGTTCGTCAATCTGATAAACCTCTTCCCGCCAGGTGCTGCCGTAGTCCTGTGAAGTCCTCAGCAGGAGTTTCTGATCCGTGGTCACCCCGATCGAAACGAGCCCTTTTTTTGGATGAACGAGCAGACTCGGCCCCTGTCCAAAACTCGGTAGGGTGGGGACCTGTTCCGGACCACCCGCTCCGGGGAGATATTGCCACGTGTTGCCGTTGTCCTCCGACCGATAAGCTCCTCGGGCCGCAGTGACGACGATCTTCCCGTCCATCACGCCGGCGCCGTTGCCGCCCGATCCTACAAAATGGGTCGTTCGATCCCGCGGCCCCAGGTCGTCCAGACAACTGTGTTTCAACCAGGGAACCGGCCGGAAGGTCCGGCCGTCGTCGGTCGAACGCGCCACGGCCGCCCCGCAGCACTCCTCCGGATTGCCCTGCTGCCCTCGTTTGCGAACATGCCAGAAGGTTCTTGGGTGAAACACATGGATCACGCTGTCGATCTTGACGGCAATCGGCCAGCCGAGATGGGTCATCGGATTGCCGCCCGAGTCCCGGTAGAGCCACTCGCCTCGCGGAAGGCAGACAGGCTGTACCTCAAGCAGGTCTCCGGCTTTGCGGAACTTCGCCTTCTCGGTCTCGCTGAAGTTAGCGCAAAGGGCGCCCAATTCATCGTGCTCGAACCAGTCGTGAGAATCGGCTTCGTGGGCGGTTGCCTGCCGCGATCTCCCGTTCAAGCCAGTTCCAGCTAGGCCTACTGCGCCTGCGGCTTTCAGCCACGCGCGTCGTGAGAGTTCGGTCTTCTTCATCATCTTTGTATTTTCGTTCGAAGCAGGAGGAAGTTCCATGGAGGTAACCGTTCAAGCCCGGGTTGCACTGGGCAACTTACCCAAACGGTACAGCCCAGATCTAAACCGAGATTTCCCATTTGGACTGTGTCTGGAGCTGGTCCAAGCTCGCAGCGCTAGCCATTCTAACAAGTTGCGCCCCCCTCCGTGGCTAGGGCGTGGTGAGATTCTTGTCTATTTTCGTCCGTAGCCCAGCTCGAGCGGCTTTCCTTGCCACTGGCGGCGTCCGTCCAGGACCGTGCCGTACAGGTTTGCGCCGGTGAGGTTCGCGTGCCACAGGCTCGCGCGACGCAGGTCCGCGTCGGTCAGGTCCGCGTCGGTCAGGTTCGCGTGCCACAGGCGTGTGGACTCCAGGAACGCGTTTTCCAGGTTCACATTGGTCAGATCCGCGTAGGACAGGGTTGCGCCCCACAGGTACGCGTTGGACAGGTCCGCGTTGTTCAGGTTCGCGCGGTTCAGATCCGCGTAGGACAGGTTCGCGTCGGACAGCTCCGCTTCGGGCTCCAGGTTTGCCCCGCTGTAGGAGTGAGGGCTGTCGCTGTACCAATGATGGTTCATGATCGGATCAACAATCGTACCGTCGTTCTTCTGGTACGAAGCAGCACCCACAGTAGACGCCGCAAAAGCGGCGATCAGAAACAGCGTAACCAGACGCATTAGTGGAATCCAGCGAAAGGGACCTGCGGAATACCACTGGCCAGTATGATCTGTCGCTGGTGTGGGGGCAATGTTTTGCCCTTCCCATATCGCCCCGGTGAGGATGCCACAACTCAAATGTAAACAACGTTTACAAAGGTCCGGTTCTTGATGGGGGGTGGGTTGAGTTCAACCGGTCGGCATATCGATCCGGTGGATGACGTATACCCGGCAAGGTAGGATAGACCCCGCTGGATATGGCCGATGTAAAAGCGTTTGCACGGGGGGAAATCGCTATGACTGGTCGCACTTACAAACGACTGTTTGCAATCGGGATCACCATTACCCTGCTTGCCGGTACTTCTTGGGGGGTAGAACGCACCTGGACGGACACTACCGGGAAGTTCAGCGTGACCGCTGAATTAGAGGAAGTCCGAGGGAATATAGTATTACTTCGCCGCCAGGATGGCAAACAGTTCCAGGTGCCGCTGGAGAAGCTCTGCGCGGAAGACCAGCAGTTTCTGACGCAGCACACGGCGGAAAATCCATTTCAAGAGCGGCAATCGCTTCCAGTCCCGCAGGCCCGGTCGTTGGATCCACCGCAGGCTGTTGCCCCGTTTGGTAGTGATCAAGCCAAAGCCCATCAAAAAGCCTGGGCCGATCACCTTGGCACACCTGTCTTTATCAAGGACTCTATTGGCGTGGAATTTAACCTGATCCCCCCGGGTCTGTTTACGAGAGGCGCATGTCGGGTGAAGATCACGCAGCCGTTTTATTTGGGTGCGTATGAAGTGACGCAGCAGCAGTACGAACAGGTGATAGGTAAAAATCCCAGCCTTACCCAAGACGCGAACAAGCCCGTTAACAATATCAATTGGAACGATGCGGTAGCATTTTGCGGCGTGCTGAGACTGCGGGAAGGGGTGGAATATCGGTTGCCGACTGAAGCCGAGTGGGAATACGCCTGCCGTGCGGGAACGACGACCGCTTACAGCTTTGGGGATGATGTTTCCCAGCTTGGCGAGTATGCATGGTATTTGGCCAATTCGGAAAACACCACACATCCGGTTGGCGAGAAGAAACCGAACGCTTGGGGCTTGTACGACATGCACGGCAACGTGTGGGAGTGGTGCCAGGACTGGTACGCCCCTTATGACAGCCTGAAGGTGGTGAGAGATCCGACAGGTCCAACGTCGGGCGTATACCGTGTGTTGCGTGGCGGGGCGTTCAACGATCACCCGGAGGACGTTCGTGCTGCCAACCGCCTCAGCAACCAACCGGACAACCGTTACCCCAATGCCGGTTTTCGTTTGGCCATGACTATCCCCTTATCACCTTAACCACTTTACCCCTTGCCCGGCGTAGCCGGGGCGAAGTTTGACCGGGGGGTGGGTCGAGTTCAAGCGGATATTGTTCCGGCAAATCGCTTGTTTCCGCGTGCAGTTTTTTTGACATAAGTTTGGTTCCGAGAGGCGATCTTGCGCAGGACCTGCGCGACGTCCCACTGTGGCACAAAGAGGTAGCGGCGAGTGCGAAGTCGTCCTGTTGCGCAACTGGGGCACCCCATGTTTTGGTGTGGTCCCTTTTTTTGTGCGCACTATTTTGCAGACAACCAAGGGTACTTATTGCACCCTGGGGGGGCGTGGGCAAACTCCTGTCTCCGGCACACCCCTATTGGGGTGTGCAACACCTCCAGATCAATCGCCCACAGAGGCCCTTCTAGGGGCCTCTGGTAAGTGACTGTGAGGCCTGCTGAAGGAGTGCTTCGCGAACACTGGCCGCCAACTGCGGCCAGAGGGTGATGAGCTGCTGAAGATCGGCATCGATTGGACCGTTTTCTGTGTCAACTGTGCCGGATTCTGTGCCAGTTTTCTGGTGAATTGCGTATTCCCCGAGGTTTTTGACAAAGGTTCGAATCCCTCCCCGACCGCTCTGGCGGTTGGCACCCTCTGGCCTGGGCTCGCACCGGTTCGCATAACCGGTGTCTCGCTATCGCTTTCGGTTTTCTTTTGCGAATCCCTGCCGCACGGTGCCTGTGGCTGCTGCGCTGCGTTTTGCGCTGTTTGTGCGCTGCATTTTGCGCTGCTGTGGGTTGCCTTCTGGAAGTCGTCTTCGGTGACCATCAGGTAATGTTTGCTGGCGATCTTTGTCGAGTGGCCCAGCCAGCTCTCGAGCACGTGCGATGGATACTCTCTGGCCAAATCCGTTTCGCGACTGCCCCGCATATTGTTGAACGGTCTGGACCACGGCTTGACACCTGCCCTTTTGATCAATCGTGTGAATCTTTGGCGCAGGTTACAGTTCCGATAACCCTTTGGCCCAATTGCACGATTTCTTATATCGTCCGGCATGACGTACTCCGCACCATCGGGTGCGGCTGCGAAAGCGTCTGCCAGTATCGGTTCCAATTCAGGGAACAGTGGGATAACTCGACTCTTTTTGTCGGGACGATATTCCAGTTTTGGTACGTCCACATATATCCGTTTCGTCTCGAAATTAACATGTTCCCACCGGAGCTCGACCACCTCGCTAGGGCATCGGAGACCACCGTATCGTGAGAGGGCAATAATGGTTCGCCAAGTGCGATCACAGACGGTCATCACCTTTTGTATTTCTGCATCGGTGACATGGTGTTGCCGACC
>CAUZEA010000202.1:0-6417 GCA_963578605.1 Planctomycetota bacterium | reverse complement strand
AACTTCGGGATCACCTCTTCCGGACCGTGTTTCTTACCTCGTGGCATCGCTTGCCCTCCTTGAAATGCGTCCTGACACCCCGATTGTCTATCAGGGCGTGGACTCGTTTAAGGGGGCTGGGTCACGCTCATACTTCTCCTGAAATAGAAATACCTATTTGGTTGTAAGTTCTAAAACCGGCTCACTCACAACCCTGGCTATCTCAACGCCCCGGTTTCCAAGACATCTCACGATCGATCGGGTATATCGGTCTGGGAATCTTTTTGTAATCCTCAGCACGCAACGTCTGCTTGTTGAATCCCGGGGTATCCAGCATGACCAACTTGGCGGCAATGTCCTTGTACTCCAGAACCGGGTTCATGCCTTCCTTCACGACAATGAAATCCTTCTTGCGGGGATCGATGCCGAGATTGACAAGGAAACCAGGTCCGCCGAGCATGCCGGGGTTCTCGATCAGAAGAATCTCAACACCATTGACGTCGACGACGGCAATTTTTCCAAGATCCGATTCATATCCTGTAAGAATACCACTGTTACCGACGGCGCTGTCACAGATGATCTTGACCACCCCTTTGATCGACAGCGGAGGATTATCCTTGGTGCATATCTTACCACCTATCGACAACTTGACAGTGTGACCCACACCCGCTGCCTGGGCTTCGGCTACGGCTTGGGGATCTACAATACCCGTGACCAGCGAATTCCTGGCCTGCTGGTCAATAAGAGCACGGGCGGTAACAACGATATCACCGGAGGCACCTCCCATCGTGCAGTCGCATAGTTCATCGAGCACAACAGGATACTTACCCTCCTTGAGACCATCTCTGACAGCTTGATCGGCTGTGGACAACGGGAATTGAAAATCCTTTCTCCTGTCCCACATACCGCAGGCCAATTGATCCGCGTACTTGTCTGCCAAGGCCTGGTCATCGCGTGTAATTGCCAAAACGCTTGCGCCGACAACACCAACATCGGCCCAGGCATAGCCAACGAAATACGAACAGGAGAACACAGCGGGATCCTGCTGAATACGCTTGATCTCCATGTGCATCTCGTCGACCGGCTTGGTTCTGTTCTCAGTAGCGGTGATCTGTGGAAGCTTGACAAATGATTTCGTTAATATCGGTGCATCCGTGTTAAGTTCGACCATGTGACGGGCTGCAAGGCTCCCGACATCGAACTGGTCGATGTGAGGATGCGTTCTATAACCAACGAAGAAATCCCCATATGAAACCATTTCTTTGCTGATGTTCCCGTGGTGATCCAGTGTGGTTCCCAGGTATTTGATCTGCGGGAAATCCCGTCGTATGGTGCCAAGCAGGTCCGCTTCAGGATCCTCGAGACCTTCGACCGTCATTGACCCGTGAAGTGACAAGAGCACACCGTCCAGACTGTCTCTAAGATCGCCGATTCGCCCGAGCATGTCTCCTTTCAGATGTTCATACGTTTCGGCGGTAACAACACCTGAAGGTATAGCCCACGCGCTAAGGGTGGGACAAATCGTCGCGTTTTCCTCCTCGAGGACTTTGAGTACCCCCCCAAGCTCACTGTTTTCGCCCCGATGTTTCGCAAGGATATCTTCACCGGTGAGACACGTAGTCGCTTCGAAACTCTCCAGGGTCGTGGGGATCGGGGAGAACGTATTGGATTCGTGCATCATTGCACCAATAGCGATTCTCATGAGATTATTTCCGTTCTGGCATCGGTTCCTCGCCTGGCCAATGCCTTATCGATCATTGCCTCTATGTCAGAGGTCGGTTGATGTCCAAGCAGCCGGCCTGCCTTGGCGTTGCTGATCTCGTATTCTTGAAGACTGCGATGGTCACCTTTGCGATCGCCAGGCCAGATGACAGACGATCTGGCAGCCTTTAGCTGTGTGGTCCAGACTCTCCGGAGCCGGGAGGTCTCCGGACAAACTGGACATGACGACTGGTAACACGGCCAGGCTTGTTACGATACACCAGAGCACGACCTCCTGCTAGTAACGGTGTCGATCCTGCCTGGCCTCCCAGGCCCGAAGCAAAAGCTGAATCATTCATGGGAAATCCAACATGCATTCTTGGTTCCCGACCACTACCAGGATCAAGTCGTAACGCGTTTGGGGGATAAGGTGGAATCAGCTGGGATTAGACGTCCTGTCAGCTACGCCTTTTTTTTGAAACCGCTGGGGTCTGACGAGTCGCGAAAACCGAAAACAGGGTCTGACCCCATCATTCCGGTGTGACGTAGGCGGCGGTGAGTCCTCCGTCGACCATGAATTCAGCGCCGGTGACATAAGAGGACTCATCGGATGCCAGAAACAGGGCTGCTTCGGCCATTTCCTGCGCTTCGCCGAAACGACCCATCGGCAAATGCACGAGTCGCCGTTGTCGTTTTGCTTCGGTGTCGAGAAAGTTCATTAACAAATCAGTATGTAGCGGGCCGGGACACAACGCATTGACTCGAATGTTCTCGCGGGCGTGGACGATTGCCAGTTCTCGAGTCATCGCGAGCACCCCACCCTTACTTGCCGTGTAAGCGATTTGCGGTGTACCGGCTCCCATCAGGGCCACAAACGAAGCGGTATTGATGACCGACCCGCCTCCGGCCCGGCGGATCGCCGGAATGCCGTATTTGCAGCCTAAAAAGACACCTCGCAGATTGACCGCCAGCGTCTTTTCCCAAACCGATTCGGTTGTATTTTCCGCGTCACTGTCGTCGCCCAGCATGATCCCGGCATTGTTGAACAGCACATTCACTTTGCCGAACGACTCTTGGGCGGCGGCAACCATCCGCTCACAATCGTCCCCTTGAGAAATATCGGCCTCAACAAAGATCGCCTCACCACCTCCGGCTTCAACTTGTTCAACGGTTTCTTGTCCCGCTTGCACATTGAGATCGACGGCGACAATTTGCGCGCCTTCGGCGGCGAATCGTATTGCCGACTTACGACCGATCCCGCTAGCGGCTCCGGTAATCACAGCAACCTTGTCTTGTAATCTCATGCGTTTCCTCGCAGGTCTTTGCAAGCCGTGACAAACTCGTCAAACAACCGCTGCTGAATTGCATCGGTTGCCGCGGTTAGTTCCGGGTGCCATTGTACGCCGATCAACCACGGGTGTCCGCTCATTTCGACCGCTTCGATTGTATCATCGGCGGCGTAAGCGACAGGCTCAAGTCCGGACCCGACATCCCGAATCGCTTGATGATGCCAGGAAGCCGCGGAGAATTCGGTCGCGGTAAGGATCTTTGCCAGGTGTGAATTGGGTAGGACACGGATCGGATGTTCGGCAGGCTCGCGCGGTGGGAGCCGATGAGTGACTTCGTTCCCGACGACGTCGAGTAGATGTTCAAACAACGTGCCGCCTAAAGCGACGTTGATCACTTGTACCCCGCGACAGATTGCGAGAGTTGGCATTCCGGTCGCAATCGCCGTTCGAGCAATCTGCAATTCCATTGTGTCGCGTTCGGAATCAACCATGTACACAGTGGAATGAGGTTTCCCGTGATAATATTCCGGATTGAGGTCCCCTCCGCCTGTGAGGATCAACCCGTTGATGGCAGCGAAGAAGTCATTCAGGTGCATTTCGCCCGGCGGTAGCAACCATGGCAATCCTCCGGCTCGGCGCACACAATCAACGTATTGTCCCGGGAGCTTGAACTCCAGATCTTCATCCTGAGCGTAGGTCGTGATCCCGATGATTGGCCGTGTCATGATCGGTTGGTTCGTATGGGTGGAGAGATCGGTCTGGAGAGCAACTCAAATTCGCTCGAAATAGCGCCGTTTTTCCCAGTTAGTGACTGCCCGATCGAATGCCGTCTGTTCGGTGCAGAAAAAATGGGCGTAATGATCCACCACGTCTTGGCCCAGTGCCTCGCGCGCAAACGCACTAGCTTTAAAAAGGTCGGTGGCATGATCAAGCGTGGTCGGTACGTGGAGCAACTCTTCAGCCTGATACACATTGCCATCGAACATCGGTGGCAGCTCGAGTTTTCGTGAGATCCCGTCCAAGCCTGAGGCGATTGCGGCGGCGTACGTGAGGTAGGGGTTGCAATCGGCGCCTGGGATCCGGCATTCGATCCGCAAACTGGGTCCGCTGCCGACCACTCGGAACCCGGCGGTACGATTGTCACCGCTCCAACCGATTCGTGTCGGCGCCCATGACCCCACTTGATATCGTTTATACGAATTCACGGTTGGTGCGTACATCACCATCATTTCAGGAACGTGTGCGATCCAGCCGGCCAGAAAATGCCGAAAAGTATCCGAGCAGTTGATGCTTCCCAGAGTCGTATCACCGACAAATGCGTTTTGGCCATCCTGCCAGAGGCTGATGTGCACATGGCAACTGGAGCCGGCGTGCTGGTGCGAATATTTTGCCATGAACGTGACACTGATGCCCTGCTGGTCAGCAACCTCTTTGAGGCATTGTTTATAGACCGCGTGGTTATCCGCCATGTTGAGGATGTCCGCGTATTGGATATTGAGTTCGTGCTGCCCTTTCCCCCATTCCCCCTTGGTACATTCGACCGGCACACCTGACTGGCTCAAGTGTCGGCGAACGTCGGCATTAAACGGTTCTTCACGCGTGCCCTGGAGAGCGTGATAGTCTTCGATATACCAACCGGCATGTTGCAGTGAATCTTCGGCGAAGTCCGACTCCCACGCGGCTCGATACGAAGTATCAAAAATGTAGTATTCCAGTTCGGAACCAGCCTTGGTTTCTATTTTTGCCGTGGACACTCGTTCAATTTGACGGCGCAGGACCGACCGAAGCGCGCAGGCCACCAGTTCGTGCGAATTTGGGTGGGTGACATCGCACAACACCATGGCAGTCCGATCGAGCCAACTTGCGATCCGCAGCGTGTTGAGATCGGGAACCAGATGAAAGTCGCCGTAACCTTGATCCCAATTGGCGGTGGCGTAACCAGGTACCGGCTCCATTTCCATGTCGACGGTCAGCAGGTAGTTACAGGCGTGGGTGCCGTTTTCGGCAACCTGGTCAATAAAGAAATTCGCGTCGAAGCGTTTTCCCACAAAGCGGCCGTAAAGATCGGTGAAAACGACCAGGACCGTATCGGTTTCACCGGCGGAAGTGGATTCGCGCAATTGACTGATTGATAACATCTTGGTTTCCATTTTTATCGGTGAGCAAGTTCTCGCTCAGCTTCGGCGATTAACGCATTCTCTTCTTCGGGTGCTTGGGCAACCAGCCGATGACGACTGTACAACAAAAAGTAAACGGTCCCGGCGATCAAGAACAGGATGACGCCGACCACGGCAGGCCGATAGTCTTCGACTGCGAATGTCGCCAGCAATGCGATCAACGACAAGACACATCCAATGGCGGCGCCGGGAATTCCCAGCGGACTGCGATACGGGCGTGGTAGATCTGGCTGGCGTATTCGCAAAACAATGTAACTGAACATCACCAGAGAATAAGAGATCACCGCACCAAATACGGCCATATTCAGCAGCGCCGCACCGACTCCCGTTTCCCCGGAAATTTTGATTGCAATCGCACACAGCAACCCAACCACCGCGCCGAGAATCAACGCGACATACGGTGTTTGAGTCTCTCCCGTTAACGAGATCCAACGTGGCATATAACCCGCGCGGGAGAGCGCAAAGAGAACTCGGCCATAGGCATAGATAATCGTGTGAAAGCTGGCGATCAAGCCGGTCAGGGCGATCAAAATCAGGACTTTGCTGGCCGAACTGATGCCAAAAACCGCCTCGAAACCGTCCCCCAAGGGCGCGTCGGACGACCCGATTGCTTGAGCGCCGCCTCCGACGCCCGTGTTAATGACCAACGTAAACAATGACAATAACAACAAAGTCAGCATGCCGAAGATCAAGGCTTTAGGCATGTCGTGGACCGCGTCGTGAGCTTCTTCCGCGGCCAAGGGCAACTGTTCAATCGCCAGGTAAAACCAGATTGCAAATGGCAAAGCGGCAAAGATGCCCCAAATGCCCTTGGGGAGCCCCCTGGCCGAATGACCGGCTTCCGGTTCGATATTGAACAGCAATTCCCAGTCAAATGCGCCGACAAGAGGCGCGGTGACATAAAACACCACCAAGATCGCCATGGCAATTCCGGTGACCACTAAGCCCACCTTTAAAGTCAGCTCGACACCCCGGATGTTGATGGCGACAAAAATCGAATAAAACAAGAGCCACCAAATGAAACTAGGAACACTCTCCAGTCCCGGCACACCAGCTACGAGTTTGTCCATATAGCCGCCGATGTAATAGACAATCACTGCCGGAGTGATGACGTACTCAATCGTGTCGGTCAATCCGCAAATAAAACTGACCCAGCCCCCTTAAACGAGTCCACGCCCTGATAGACAATCGGGGTGTCAGGACGCATTTCAAGGAGGGCAAGCGATGCCACGAGGTAAGAAACACGGTCCGGAAGAGGTGATCCCGAAGTT
>CAUZEA010000201.1:0-6462 GCA_963578605.1 Planctomycetota bacterium | reverse complement strand
CGCCACGTGGTGTAGTCGGCAGCGTTCACGGTGCCGTCGTCGTTGTAGTCTCCGGTCGTACCAGCCGTGCCACCGATGAATTCCAGCACCAGCGTGCTGCCCACCTGCGTGAGGTTAAACGAGCCACCGTCCGAACCACCCAGGCTGAGCGAACCACCAATACTGGACGCCGACAGGATCGTGAACTGTTCGTTCATGGCCGGGGTATAGCTGTCGATCAGCGCCACGTCGAGCGTTCCCCCCAAGCTGGCCGTCCCGGTGATTGCGAGCACGTCGAAATTCTCCTCGGGGAGGGTGCCGCCGATTTCAACCGCCAGTGTAGCGCCGGCGTTTTGCGTGTAGTTACCCCCCACCTTCAGCATTCCGGCACTGGTACCTGGTGCGGTGGTCGCGCCGGTCAGCACGGTTAAGTCTCCGCTGAGCTTTCCCGCACCGGAGAGGGTGCCGCCCTGGACTTCCAGGGAGCCTGTGCCGGTAGAGGCGTTATTGTTAAGGACCATTGTCCCGTCGCCGGTCTTGGTGGCCGTGTTCCCGCCAAGGTTGAGCGCATCTTCGAAGGTAATGGAGCTGCCAGCGGCCGCGTTGATGGTCGTTGCGGCAGCCAGGTTCACGGGCAGTTGGAATTCAGGAGTCCCCTGGTCGACTTGAATACGGGCATCGCCTTGGAAGGTCAAACTGGTCCCCACCGGCCCGGCAATGCCGTAGGTGTACTCACTGTTGAACTGCATGCCATTGGTCGTGATGTTTGTCTCGGTGAAGATCGTCGAAGGCCGATCGATGGTGCTGCCAAAGACTGTGGTGTGTGTGTTTAGTGGCGCATATCCCAAATCCCAGTTCTCGTCGATGTTCCAGTCCCCCGGTCCGTCGAGCTTCCACTCGTAATTGGTAGGATCGGGCACCGGCGGAGAGGCGGTGTAGCTGATGTCGTCGATAAAGAACTCGACCGTATTGGGACCGGCCGACGGATTATATAGCGCAGAGATGCCATACCGATTGGACACCGACAAGTTATTTTTGATTTCGTCGGTGACATGATCAATCCGCTGTGTCCAGGTACTGACGGTACCATTGACGGAAATATCGAAGGTTCCGGTGATCAGGCCGGTGCCATTGGTGCCGCCGAACGGGTCCCAGGAAACGTTGTAGGTAAATGGGGTCGCCGCATCGACAAGACCTACCTCTTTAATTGGTTGGCCTTCATCATTGGTGACTACAAGAGACCGAATAGGATCCACCTGGATCGCAACATATTCAGTTTCATCGGTGACAAATCCAATAAGATCGTGTCCGCCATTCCCTGCCAGAGGTCGGAATTTATCAAACCATCCGACCAGCACATTTCCCTGGTAACCGCCCGCGGCGCCAAAAGACGCTGATCCGGACATCGTAAGGGGCGTGATCGCAGGATCCAACGCCCCGACGTTGTCGGCGTAGTACGCCCTGTCGCGACGAATAAATCCTCCCGCCTCACCTGGGGTGCCGCCGGCGAGATTCGTATCGGAACTGTAACCGAAGTCCTGGATGACGTCGGTTCCATCAAACAGAGAATTCTCATATCCGTCCCACATTGGATCGGAATCAAAATTTTCCTGTTTCTGGAAAACCTGGGCGGCAGTCGGTGCGACGGCCAGCAGCAATAGAGCCCCAAAGATCATCGCCAGGGCAAACCGGGATCCACACGAGGAATGGGAAAATTGTCTACCGGTAATCACGAGGACCCTCGGTTGAAGTTGTAAGTAACCAATCCCACATGCTTTGAGTCCCGCTAGGAACATCTCCTGCGAATCGGGCCTATAGGTACTCCGCGTAAACTTCGGGACGCGAACCCAACCAACCATTGCACAGCCCGGTAGTGGGATCCACCATACACACGTAACCACCCAGGCACGTCGTACGGCCAGGTCGTTGGTATGCAGCGGTGATCGTCAAGCTGGGATTAGTTAGCGTGGCCAGCACCCTTTGATTGTAATACCACTCGCTGGGCGACGCCACACAGGAGCAGATTGGGGACCTTGGGTCTTTTGTCGACCCGGCAGTTTCGCTGGTTTTTCCGTCATCCCGGCGGCAGGATTAGCAATCCCAGCCCGGAGACAACCGGGGGAACATTATTACACGACTGGCCGGAAGCGACTTTTCCCAAGGTTGCCTGCGACACTCGGCAAGACAAAACCTTTATACCGTGATCGCGGTCTTTTTCGCACGAAGTCTGCAAACTGCAGGAATAAGCAACCGTCGTTTCGATTCCTTCAGTCAAACTCTTTGATCATGCGTTTTAAAAACAGAAGTGAATCCATGAATGTCAAAATGACTGTTGTTGCCGCTTGCTGGTGTGCCAGTCGCACGCCGGGGCCGACTCGAACTTAACCATCGAGTCCGGGGTTGCTCAGTTATTCGTCGACGACTATTTGATCGAGCGCGGGAGCAACTTGCATCGCACCCTTTGCCAGCCGGTTAAAGACGACGGTGGAAACCAGCCTGTCATTGAACTGGCGGACGAATTCGGAGATTACACGGCGACCCTGGAAGCCAATGGTACGATTGTGTTCGACCCAAGGCTCAAGGAATATGTGATGTTTGCCCTTGGGCTTTCGGCCCAAAAAAAAGGATCGGACCGTGTCCGTCTCTATCGCTTTACTTCCAGCGATGGAATCTCCTGGACAAAAGGAGACCACGGGAAACCACAATGCATCTATCCGTTGGATCGCGACTTTTTGTTCGACCCGGAATGGGTGGCGTACGCCACCAATATCGATGTCTTTTCCTATTGCTACGACACGCAGGATGAAGCTTTTTCTTGCAAAGGCTGGCAATGGTTTGCCAATTGGGAGGACGGCCGCGAAGGGACCTACCTGATGCGGTCGGTCGACGGGATCCAGTGGGAACGAGGCCTGCAGATTATGAACATCGACGATTGGCATATCAAACACGACGGCTTTTCGTTGTACGGTGCCGGGGACGTCACTACCTTCATCAACAATCCCAGGAACAATAATTTTCTCGCCCTCATGAAATTTGCCAACAAGAAGGCCATTGGGCCCGGCAATCGACAGCGTTCCCGTAGCTACCTGTTCGTCGATTCTATCTCCACCCGTGTTGATCCCCAGCGTCTGCAACATGTCGACCTGGTTCCTCGTGCCGAACAGGCCGGGGGTGACTTCCCTCACGATGAGTATTACGGCTCGACGGCATGGCGGTATGGCTCGATGTGGTTAGGAACGTTGAAGATCTGGCATGGGGGGGGGGTGACCATCCGTGGTCGGCGGCCGGCTGCGCCTATTTAAAGCTGGTCTCCAGCCGGGACGGATTGCACTGGAACAAGGTTCGTTTCGACAACGATGAGGCCGCCCCGGAAGTCTTTATCGCCAATGGCCAGGAAGGCGGAAACGACGGTCGTAATGACGGTGGGTACATCACTGAATTCAGCAATCCGCCCTTGAGGATCGGGGACCAGTTGATTTTTTACTACGGGGCCTCGTCGTGGGGTAAGAATCACCCGCCCGGAGTACGTGTTACCGGGGGAGGTGTTTTTCGTGCACGGTTGCGTCCGGATGGATTCGTAGCGGTGGATCGGGGGCAGCTTACCACAAAACCATTGAAACTCGAGGGCGATCGGTTGTTGGTCAACAGTGTGGGGACGATAAACGTCGCTCTGTTAGACGTGGGCAACCGCCCGCTCGCCACGACCACGGTCAAAGGTGATTCCTTGGAACACCCGGTGCGATTCGGCGGAAAAGAGATTGCCGGTTTTAAAGGTGCCGGCGGGATTCGGCTGCAGTTTGAGGTGAAACCAGGAAGTAAACTGTATGCGTTTACCGTGAAGTAAGTCTCCGAATCAGCAAAGTCTGCCGGTTTTGGAAATGACCTCGTTCAGTGTTCGCAACGTGCCAAACAAATGCGGCGCGAGAACCGCTGTGCTGCACTACCGACTTTGCAATTCGATACGCCAGATCGAGAAGTCGTCGACTTGGTGGCGCACCAAGGGGCGCTGGCCAAGGAACTTGAAACGGCGCACCTTTACATTGCGCATGTAAGCCGTGAGCTGCGGCAATTGCGAAGCCAGGTAAAACGCCTGGCAAACAACCGTTCCAAAAGTGAGCCGTAAGGAAGACCGACGACGCTGCAAACCTGCCGACGGTCCTGGCACACCGAACCCATCTCCGGCAACACGCAGGCAGCGGGCCACGGTTTCGTGGCGAGCGGTCGGGTTCCAGCTTGCCACGGCTGCGATATCCCAGGTAAAAATAAGAGGTGCCTTACTTCTTGCCGTGGCGAGGTATTCTTTTATGCGACGCTGGTACCAAATAAAGTCTACCGAAACAGGGTGCTGGGCCTTTCTGTTCTGGCACCTTCTGTTGTGGCCCGCGTTGTTGAACGGCCCGGTTGGCTGGCGACCTGCAATAGCTGAGGCCGCCGGTGAAGCTGATCGGAACTACTATGCCTTTCGGTACCTATCGCGGCCGGAAGTGCCACCGGTGCGCCAGATACAGCGTGCGGTCCTGATAACTGCAACACCGATTTCAGCCCCGGTAGTCCAACCGATGGTACGGGTGACTTCCACCATGTTGTCTATACCTACGATCACACCCCTGTCGTAGCCGGCGAAAATATGCGGCTCTATTTCGATGGAGCAGAGATTGCCGGCAGCCCGTTTGACGCTTCGCCCAACCACACCCTCCAAAACCTGCATTCGGTCCGTTTCGCTACGGGCCCCGGCGGCACGGGAACGACGCTCCAGGGTGAAATCGAACTAGACGAGTTTCGTTTGTACGGCAACCAGGTGCTAACCGCCGCCGAGGTATCCACAAACTTCGCGGCCGGGCCGGTAACGATTCCACAAGTCGGTGAATTTACATGGTACCATGACGACCTGGGCGACTGGCACAGCCTCCAGAGCTGGGCTCCGGCCTCGGTGCCCAATGGAAACGACTTGAAGGCAGTCTTTGGCAGCGCTATCACCTCCCCGCGGACGGTCGTGGTGGATCAACCCGTGACGATTGGATCGATTCAGTTCAGCAACGAGACTACTTACAACATTGCCGGTAACTCCTCGGTGACGCTGGCCGAGGGCTCAGGCCAGGAGATACCGTGAATCGACGTAACCTCCGGGAATCCTCAGTTTCAAGCACAAGTCGTGCTGGCAAACAGTGCGACCGTTGATGTCGCGAGTGGTGCGTCGCTGACGTTCAACAATCAATTGGACCTTGGTGGAAACTCACTGGACAAAATTGGTGACGGGACTCTGACGGTTAACAACATACTCTCGTTCGGCAATGGCGGCACCCTGAATTGCGTCGTTGGAACCTGCAGCCGAGCTGGAACGGTCGGGGGAAATTTAGTGAACAGTAGCGGCACCGTCGCGCCAGGCAACAGCCCCGGTATGCTGACCATCGATGGCAACTACGACCAGGGATCGGGCGGAACGTTGGCGATCGAAATCGGCGGTATCCAAGCCGGAGTGGACTTTGACGTGCTCAACGTTCTGGGCGATACCTCGCTGGCTGGGACCCTGAGCGTTTCGCTCATTGACGGTTTTACGCCAAGTGGCGGCAACACCTTCAAGGTGCTTACCGCAGGCGGAGAACTGACCGACGCCGGACTGACGCTGGGCGGTTCCGGTGCCGCATCGTTCACGATGAGTATCGATACCACCAACGATTGGATCACACTGCTGGCCGCCGGCACGGGCGGTGGGCTGACCGGTGACTACAGCGGCAACGGCGTCGTCGATGCGGCTGACTATACCCTGTTCCGAGACAATCTTGGAGCCGACAGCGGTGTGCTGCAGAACAACGATATCGCGGGTGTCATTGACGTCGGCCACTACAACCAGTGGAAGCAAAACTTCGGTACCTCCGGCACCGGCAGCAGTGCGGCCGTTCCCGAACCGGCAAGCCTGGTGCTGTTGTTACTCATCGGCCATGCCGCCTTCGCACTACGGTACCGAAGCATGTCGTGAGAAACTGGTCGATAGCAAGCGTCACTCGCCGCCAACAGTTGCTCAACGAGAGCGTGTGGAAACTATGCCGATGATGCCAGCCAGCAGGACCAAAGCGAGGCTTGCTGGCTCGGGCACAGCAACCATTGTGCCGGTGCTGGAATTGCCGAAGTTTTGCTTCCAGAGGGCGTAGTCGGCGTGCCTAACAGTCGTGCCGCCCGCACCGTTGCCGTTGAGGACCGCAGAGTCACCACCCAGGTTATCTCGATAGATCGTGTAATCGGCGGCATCGACCGTACCATCGGCATTGAAGTCGCCCGCGAGTCCCGGGGCGGGCCCGGTGATCCAGAGGTTGTCCAAAGTGGCATATAAGCCAGGGCCCACTGCAACATGGGTCAAGTCAAGATCAAGCGGCCCGGGAGATAGCGTGGCTCCGAGTGTCCACTCCCCTTCGTCGGGCGTTTCGCGATACAAGGCCCTGGCTTCCGTCGGGTTGCCACCTGCATCTAAATCAACCGCTAACTTGA
>CAUZEA010000200.1:0-6514 GCA_963578605.1 Planctomycetota bacterium | reverse complement strand
CTACCGTGCCCCAGCCCCGGAGACGATGCTGCCTTTAACTGCTTGTTCCGCTACGCTCCACAAGCAGTTAAAGGAAAACCCCAAGAATGTAACTTAAACGTTGGTTTCACCCGTGGGGGCAGGTCAAGCCAACAATGGGAGCCGATGGGCGGTGCTGTCTTGGGAGTCGCAAGTGAGCGGCTAGGGTATGGCGTAGCAATCAATTCGGACGGAACGGTTTTAGCTGCCCAAAATCATCCTACTTCAGGCGCCGGTGCGTACTACGTGCACCGCTTCCACCAGGCGAGTGGGCAATGGGTGCCAATGGGGCAGGCGATTGCTGATGCCAACGGAAAACCGGGCGGTTTGGGTATGTCAGATTCGGGTACTCGAATCGTGGTTGGGTCGAATCTTGGGAACTACGTGCGTGTTTATGACTTCGATGAGCAGTCCCAGCAATGGGTTCAAGTTGGGTCGACACTTACCGGAACAAATGGCTTTGGGCGAAATGTCGCAATCAATCCTGGAGGAGATACGATTGGTGTCGTTGCATCTGGGATTGGTGTTGTGGATGGATATGCCGAAATCTACAGGTGGGATACAAACGGCGCGGATTGGGTTCAGGCAGGGAGTGCGATTCCCGCCCATGGTTCCAGTAGCTATCTGAATAAAATGCAGCTCAGTGATGATGGCCATACCGTAGCGTTGAGTGATATTTACAATCTCAACAATCAACCTGGTTTTGTTCGAGCCTATCACTTTGATGGTGATAGTAATGATTGGCTGCTGCGTGGCAATGAGATTTCAGGTGATGCAAATGGAGATTGGTTTGGCTATGACCTTTCGCTGTCCGGAGACGGGCAGCGTCTGGTTGCGACCGCGTATCTTGGCACCCTGGACTCGCCTGACGATGGATACGTTCGGGTGTATGATTACCATGTTAGCGACTCTCAATGGGACATGGCATTCGAGTGGTCGGGTGAGTCGGGTAACTATTTTGGGCACTCTGTGTCTATGAACGGTGAAGGTACTGTCTTTGCAGCCGGATCGACTCACTACAACGGTAACGCTGGTCGAGTTGCGGTGTTTTCGCAAAGCAGGCACCTGACTTTGCTTGAAGACTCAGGTGAGGTGCAGATAGGGTTGAACAGCATCACCGCCGGTGGGGGTGAAACGCAACCCTTAAGCGTCACCGCCACTAGCAGTTCCCCCGGCACATTTGCCGCAGCCACTGCTTTCGCGGTTGGCGACCGTCCGCATAAAGTGTCGGTGGGTGACTTTAACGGCGACGGCGTCCAGGATCTGGCGACCGCCAACCGAAACAGCCGCGACGTGAGCATCTTGCTGGGTGACGGCAGCGGTTCGTTTGGTGCCGCCACGGATTTCGCAACTGGTGCTGTTGATGCGCGGGGCGTATCGGTGGGTGACTTTAACGGTGACGGCAACCAGGATCTGGTGATTGTAGACGCCAACGGCACAGGGGACCGCGTGAGCATCCTGTTAGGCAACGGCGACGGCGCATTCGGCGCGGCCACGAAATTTGCGGCTGATGACCAGCCGATCTCCGTGTCGGTGGGTGAGTTTAACGGCGACGGCAACCAGGATCTGGCCGTTGCCAATCCCGGCAGTGACAACGTGAGTATCCTGCTGGGCAACGGCAGCGGATCATTCGGCGCGGCTACGAATTTCGCGGTTGGTACACAGCCGATTTCCGTGTCGGTGGCCGACTTTAACGGCGACGGCAACCAGGACCTAGCCGCCGTCAACATCGACAGCAACAACGTGAGCATCCTCATCGGCGACGGTACCGGCTCATTTGCGGTCGCTACGAATTTCGCGGTGGGTACACACCCCACTGCTGTGTCAGCAGGTGATTTTAACGGCGATGGCAACCAGGACCTGGCCGTTGCTAACTACAACAGTAATAACGTCAGCATCCTGCTGGGAACAGGTAGCGGCTCGTTTGGTGCGGCGACGAATTTTGCGGTCGGTGATACTCCGAACTCCGTGTCGGTAGGGGAATTTAACGGCGACGGCGTCCAGGATCTGGCCGTCGCCAACATCGACGATGACATGGTGAGCATCCTACTGGGGGGGGCGGACATTATTCCAAATCCAACGGTCACCTACACGTCGGCCGACGCCACTGGCACGCTGACGTTTACGCCGCTGGCCGATCAGACTGGGACCACGACGATCACAGTCAGGGTCACTGATGGCGGCCTGGATAACAATCTCGCCACGCCCGGGGACAACGCCAGCTTCAGCCGCAACTTTACCGTTGAGGTTACTCCGCGTGCGACCGGCAGCCGTATCTATCAGAACTTTGACGAGGCCGGTTCGCCTTACCAATTGATCGAACCGGTGGTGGCTGCTTCACATGGTGTGCTGGCCAATGGACCGAGCGGAAATTACTTCCGCCTGAATGGAACAACATCGAACGCCTCGAAAAACGGTCAACCCGACTTGCTGCTGTTTGATGATGTGATCGACGTATCGAACGCGACGATCCATGCAAGTTTTGACTACCGGGAAACCGTGCATACCAACGGTGGGGCCGAGGGGCTTCGGTTCACATTGTACCCGGCGGAGTCCATTACGGATGTCAACAGTGCTTTTCTCACGCACAACGTCTATACGATTGACAAAGGCGAGGGATTCCCCGGTGTCTTCCACGTACATTTCGACACCTTCAACAACGCACAGGGCACAGCGGGCACCCCTGTCGGCCTGCGGGAGCCCAATGCCAATCATCTGGAAATCAATTACAACGGCGATGCGAACATTGAGGCCGGCTGGCTGGCCAGTTACACGGTTCCCTACGACATCAACGATGGGCAATGGCACACTGTCGACCTGCAGATGGTTCCGGATGCCCAGGGCGCACTGCTGACGCTAACCGCAACTGCAGGCAATACGACCCACGAAATCGTCCAGGAACTGGTGATCCCCGGGTTCGATTTTGAAGAGGATTACCGGGCTGCCCTGTGGGCCGACTATGGTGCCGCGATCTCGCTGCACGATATCGACAACGTGCTGGTGGAGGCGCTTTTAGACTCGGGCTTTGGCGGTTGACGACCACCAGTCTGTCAGTACGATCCCAGGGCAGCCTATGCCGAAGGGCTGGGCTCGCGTGTTTTTTGCAGATTCTCCTGGAGTGGTTCAGCGAGTGACCGGTCTTGACTTTCGAAAAGAGAGCTCCGAATGGTAGAATCCAGCGCGTAATTGCAACACTGTGTTGACTGCTTTCGTGCCGGGTCGACTCCTTTCGTGCCGGTACGTTGTGGAAGGAAGAACGTCAAGGTACGCTCGGTGCGGCCTGGCCGCCCAGCGGCTCAGTGGCCCAGTTGCTGGCGCATTGCTTTCTCCACAGGTCGCCCTTGGTCAAAGTCGAGCTTGCTGTTTTTCGTCTCCGTGGCCAGTACTGGGTAGCAGTGCAAAGTTGCAGATTGTAGCCAATCAGCCCCCTCCTTTTTTTAGCGGAAAGTTAATGTCATGCCCCACCCGGCAGAGAATCCAACGGCAGGGTCGGATTCTCCAGTCGCAATAACAGGTATTGTCTATAACGACCATGACGCAAATCAAACGCAGGCCAATCGCGAACACGGCATACCGCAGGTCTGCGTTTCCGATGGATTGACTTGTGTCCTTACCGATTCTCAAGGCCGATATCGGTTCAAGACCAACGCCGAGCGGTCCCGCATCGTCTTTGTTGTCACACCCACCGGTTATCAATGTTGCTCGGAGTTCTTTCAGCGGATTCCTGCTGGCGTCACGCAGTTCGTCGCAGACTTTGCCCTGTCGCCTTCGGTGAAAACGAGTGAGGCCGATTTCTCGTTTGTGCAGGCTACCGATATGCATGTCCGCAACGAGCTCGATACAGCAGAGCTGGTTGAGGACCTCGAGGAGATATTGCCGTTACAGCCCGATTTTGTCGTCGCAACCGGCGATGAAATCAACAATGGTCATGGACGGGCTGCCGGGATGTACCCGCATTACAAGGCAGCGATTGAAGGCTTTCCTATTCCCATCTTTAATGTTGTTGGGAATCATGATCTTCCAGTAGAGACTTACGAGGATTTCCTCGGCCCGCCGTATTACGCCTTTAACTATGGCGGTCGCCACTTTGTGGTCCTCAACTGCATGTCTGACGTGTCGCCGCAACTGGACTGGCTTCAGATGGAAATCGCGATGCAGCCGGAAGACGTCGAGCTCGTGGTTTTCCAGCACTATCCACCAGACAAGGCGCTGCTGGACCTTTTGTCTCAGTACAACACCAGAGCGGTAATCAGCGGCCATTGGCATTCAAGCCGGGTGTTTCGATACAAGAACATGTTGTGCGTCAACTCGCCGCCTTTGCGTTATGGCGGCTTTGCCATGGCCCCCCGGGGATTTCGAACGGTCACATTCCACAAGGGTGAGATAGATCTGAAAGACCACCTGGGCGGTTGCCGGCAGCATCTGACGATTGTTTCTCCCACAAACGGAGCGGCCATGCCGGCCGGGAAGATCCAGATCAAAGCAAACGCTTACGATGTCTCTTCGACGGTAACCAGGGTCGAGTACCGGATCGCAGAAGAACCGTGGAAAGAAATGACCGCGGTTGGTACGTGGGCCTGGGAAGGCGAGTGGGCCGGAAAAGCGTCAGGGTGCTATGCCATAGACGTAAAAGCAAGCCTGGCGTCAGGTGTGACTCTGCGGGATCACGCCGATTTTGAGGTCGCAGTTGACCTGGTTGCTGCTCCGATACCCGAATCAGACTGGCCGATGTTCCAACATGATTCTGCCCGGACCGGCGCGACCGGTGATACGGTTAATCCCCCGTTGCACCTTGCCTGGAGCAAGGCGCTTGGCGGCACAGCTCACATTTCCTCGCCGGTGCTTGCCAATGAAACCGTCTATATCGGGCTGCAGGATGAAGAGATGAAAGGCAGCGCCGGGGTTTATGCGCTGGATGCCCGGACCGGCGGCACCAGGTGGAAATTTGCAACTCCGGTTTCGGTGAAGAACACCGTAGCAGTTGCCGGCAATCTTGTTTACGCAACAACGGTCGACGGACAGGTATGGGCGCTGGATGCAGAAACTGGAGAAGCACAATGGCGGTATAGCCTGGGCAGTCGAATTGACTGTCGCGCGTACGCTTCTCCGGTTGTTTCCGACGGTATCGTCTATCTTGGCGTGGCACAGCATTTTGTCGCGCTGAATGCAAAGACCGGGAAGACAATATGGCAGGCAACCTTCGACGGGCTGACATCAGCGCTGGGCACGGAGTATATGGGCTGTTATTCGTCTCCTTGTATCGGCGAAGACATGGTGTATGTGGGTTTCAATCTGGCCAGTGGACTCGTTGCGCTCAATAAACAGAATGGCAAACAACTTTGGAACAAGAAGCACAAACACAATCCGCTCCATGCGTCTCCCGCCTTGTGCGAGGATATGCTCTACCATCCAGCCTTTGGCGAGCTGCGCGCAATGAAGGCGGAGACGGGCGAAGAAGTGTGGCGCTTTCCGTTGCCGGCAGAAAATTCTTATTTTCCCTGGTGGACGATGTCGTCGCCGGCTATTTCGGGTTCAAGGCTCTACATCGGTTCTCTGGAAGGTGCGGTATTTGCCTTGGATGCGTCCAGCGGCGCAAAGCTCTGGTGCCATCAGACGGGGGAGGCGATCGCGTCCTTCGGACCTTGCATGCGGGCAGGCAGTCAGGTGATCTCCTCCCCAGCTTTATCTGGCAATACAGCGTACATTGGCTCTGCCGATGGGAGGTTGTACGCGCTGGATACCGAAAGCGGGAAGGAAATGTGGTGTCACAATCTGGGAATTCCCATTACGTCCTCCGCTGCGATCTCCGGCAATACCGTTTTTGTTGCAGCGTACGATGGAACTGTCTACGCGTTTACTGAGATCAGGCACACTCACACCCCGAAAACGTAACGTTATTTCTGCGCAGACCCTAAGGCGGCAAGGCCGCAATCGGTCGGCTGACGGTGGAGACGTGCAGCCAGGGACAGGTAGCTTCTTGCAAATCTTGATCCAATGACGTCCGGAGATGAGGAACAATGGCGGTGAGGCGGCCTATCTCAACTATGACCTGTGGTACTGCCTGTTCACCAACAAATATCGCGGCGCTATCGAGTTGACACCGTACACGGGCATCTCCACTTTGGCCATCGATGGCCCGGCTGGTGATCAGGACATCGCACCAACTATCCTCGAGCAGGTATTTGAGGAGGTTGGGAACGAACTCTAAAAAAGACAAGCAGCCAGACAGGCTACTTTGAGAAACCCTGTTAGAACCCCTTGACTAGAACCCCGCTTAGAACCCCACACCGCTTTCGTTTTGGCGTGAACTTCTCGCTGAAATAGAGGTACAGGCTTCTTTCTTAGATGGGCCGAACCCATTACTCCCACACTGGGCTTCCCCCCTTTAACTGATCCAGGTCTATGAGAGAATCGCATCCGGGCGTAGCCCGGAAAGGATTTCCTCAGATGAAGAAGAACCGACACACGACCAAGCAGATTATTGAGAAGCTTCGTC
>CAUZEA010000199.1:0-6522 GCA_963578605.1 Planctomycetota bacterium | reverse complement strand
ACCAGGATGTCGCTCAGGGCACAGCCTTGCCACGGCAACCAGCCGAGTCACCACACCCAAGGATGATCGGCAACCCATGCCGCGCGACTGGCTAGCTCTGCACCCATGTCCATCGCCGGCGCTAACACAGTCGCCATGCTCAGCATCGCCAGGAAGTGGACCACCAACGTGGTCTGGTTCACATTCCGGAGGCCACTGCCGGTAGCACTGCCGTTAGTGATGAGTACGATCAGCCGGTGAACGGACCGTTTTTCGGGCAATCGATTGTGGAACTACCCGACGGCGACCTGGTGTCGGTCATGTGGGGCTGGTTCGGCGAGGACCAAACGCCCTCGGGTTACCCCGATCGATGGCACAAATTGCGCCAGACAAAAAGCCGTGTCCTGTTGGTCCGATCGCAGGACCGGGGAGACACGTGGAGGTACGTGACTACGATCGCCAGCGATCCGGATCCAAAGTACGGACCAGAAGGTTTTCGATATCCCTCACTCGCATTGCTGCCCAACGGTGAAATGGTCTGCCTGATGCGTAATGGAGATGGTAACACCCCGTTATGGCTGTCTCGATCCTCCGGTGACTACCAGGACTGGGGAGATCCGGAGAAGGTGGACATAGGTGCCAGCCATGGAGATCTCCTCGTGTTGAGCGACGGTACGTTACTGTTGGTCTACGGAAAACAGTTGTATGTCATGGCAAGCCTGGACGGTGGACGAACCTGGGACTACAAGAACGCCTGTTTCATCAGCTGCCGATCAGCATTTGCTTATATTGGCCAGGCCCGACTGGCTGAAGTTTCCCCCGGCCAGGTACTCTGCCTGTACCACGATCGTCTTGATCTGGACGCTCGCAAGCTGACCATCGAGCGAAATCCTTAGCCCACATGACGGGATATTGGTTGGTCATATCCAATGGGTGTGTGTTGGAGATAGTGTTTTGCCTATGGCCCGTAGGGACCGTGAAAATACCTGTGACGTCTTTAAAGTAGTGTGCAGGAAAATTAGAATTCCCATAGGTACCCTGTCTGGTTTATCTCCTCTGTCTGGTTTGTTTTATAGTTTATGATCTTTAATCCTGCTCGTTGCTTTTTCTCCCGGGTCAAGAGGGGGGGGCACCGAGGGATCGACTCCGCGGCAGGTCATCAATATTTGTTCCAGGAGTGTACACGTTTGTGCTGGAAGTGTAACATGCGCCGCGCGGCGCACGTGTGCGCGGCGAGCGAAAGATGAAAACAAGTACAAGACGACCTCGAATGAAAACAGATCGCGATATTCTCGTCGTGGGCGGAGGGGTCATTGGCGCGGCGTGCGCCTACTATCTGACCGCTCGCGGTGCGAAGGTGACGGTGATCGACAAGGGGGAGGTAGGCCATGGCTGCTCGTACGGAAACGCGGGCATGATTGTCCCGAGTCACTCTTTCCCTCTCCCGATGCCCGGTGCCATTCACCAGGCCCTGTTCTGGCTCCTCCGTGCGGACAGTCCGTTCCATATCAAGCCACCTCCCAGCTGGGACCTGGTCCGCTGGCTGCTGCGTTTTCTCAGCTGCTCGACGAAGGCGCATCTGGCGCATGCCACCCGCGCCCTGGCGGAGTTGTCGCTCCACAGCAGTGCGCTCTACGACGAACTCGCCGCGGATAACGGCGCCCAGATGCACTTCAAGAAAAACGGCTCCCTCTACCCGTGTGCAACCACCGCAGGTCTCAAGCACGCTATCGACGAGATGGAAATCCTGCGCGCGTACGGCGTCGAAGGCCGGACTCTGGGAGAGGACGAAGTCCGCCAGCTGGAGCCTGCGATCACGGGCCCGGTTTGCGGAGCGACGTACTTCGAAAGTGAGCCGCACGTCGAACCGCTCTCAGCGGTGAGGACCCTGATGCGGCTCGCCGAAGAGCAGGGTGCGAGCGTTCGGCCGCATACCGAGCTCATCGAATGGGAGTTTCATCGACGTCGCATTGAATCGGTGCGGACAACACGTGGCACCCTGCGGGCCGACCACTTCGTTCTGGCGGGTGGCTCCTGGTCTGGGCGACTTGCCCGTCCGTTGGGACTGCGAGTTCCGATCCAGGCCGGTAAGGGGTACGGGGTGACCATCGAGCGGATCGATCCGATGCCGAAGATTCCGGTACTCCTCAATGAGGTGAAGGTTGGTATCACTCCCCGCGCCAACAGTCTGCGTCTGGCTGGCACGCTAGAACTGGCCGGTCTCGACGAATCGATCACCATGCGCCGAGTTCGCGCCGTCGTGCGGGGCGCGCGGCGGTTCTTCAACATTCCGGAGGATCCCAAGGTCATCGAGGTTTGGCGCGGACTCCGGCCATGTACGCCCGACGGCTTGCCAATTCTTGGCCGACACGACGACTGGGAGAACCTCACGCTGGCCGCGGGACATGCGATGCTTGGAATGACGCTGGCCACCGCGAGCGGCCAGCTCGTCGCCGACCTCATCACGGGCCAGACACCGAGCGTCGATCCAGGCCCCTTCCGCCCCGGGCGTTTTCGCTAACTGGACAACATTGTTTTTGTTGCCAATCCGATAAAGACGCCTGCGGACCTGTTTTGTAGATCGTCAAGACCCTCGTGTGCAGGGACGCAGGCTTAGTCCTTGCTGTTCTTGGACCTCGGTCGCGCATAGTGCCATCCCACCACGACCAAGATCACCACTGCAGCCGTAACCGATGCGTAATGCAAAATCGTGAGAAGCCAGTAGGGGATCATGGCTGCTCCGGATTCGGATTGTGCGGTCGGAACATCGAGGTCAATTGCCAATGTCTTGTCACGGGCAAGAACAGGAAAAATACCAGCACGGCGACAAGGAAGCCAAACAACGCGGGACTGAACTGGTACGGCGACTTCAGGACGAACTTCCACACGATAGTGGCGATCATTCCGCCCAACATCGACGTAACGACGGCATACACGCGAGACGGTTTGTACCACAGGATTCCGACCACAAACGGCACCACCATAGTGGGGGCCCAAAAGTCGTAGATGAATTCCAGGATTTCGACAATATCTCGATAGATTAACGCACAAATGATTGCGGCGATGCCGGTGACCAGCGTGGTTGACTTGGCCACCATCAGTAATCGCTTGTCGCTGGCGCCGGGTTCGATGTGCGGTCGATAAATGTCCTCCATCACGACGGTCGCCAAAGACGACAGGCAACTGTCGGCCGATGACATGACCGCCGCGATCAGCGCGGCGATCATCACACCGGCGAACACCGGCGGGAACGCCTTACGCATGAGCAGGGGAAAGGTGAACCGTGCGGCCTCTTGCGAGGCCTTTTCCCGCAGTGCCTTGTCGTTCTGATGGTCTTTGTCGGTCTTGGGTGTCGTTTGAGCAGTCACGAGTTTTTGGTGCTGTTCTTCAAACTTTGTGTTGATCTCGGTGCGGATGTTGTCATCCCCCCGGGCCGCAACTCCCAGGGCAAAGATTGCGATAGGATGAAACAGCAACAGAAAAATACCGCTGCCGGCCACTCCCCATTTCGCCGCTCGAGAATCCCGGGCAATGAAGCAACGGACGGCGTATGGCGGGACGAGCATCTCGCCCAGGAAGAAGGCGAAGAACATCGTGGTCACGCGGATTCCTGGCCAGCGATCGCTGGTCAGGCTGAACGGGTTGGGGTTTCGCGTCACCGGATCGCTGGAGCCGGCGATCCCTTCGGCGATCACTTCAAAACCACCCTGGCGAATCACCAGCCACGCCGAAGCCACCGCCAGGCCGCCAACCAGAATGACAAACTGCAACACGTCGGTTTTAATGACGGCCCGAATGCCGCCGATGGTGGAATAGAAAATCACGACCGCTCCGCCGATCATGACCCCCAAGATATAGTAATTGGTTTCCAGGACCGCCTCGAGAATGCTCCCGATGGCCACCATCTGGGCGACCACTGCACCAATCAGGAAAATCAGGCAGTTCAGGACCGCCAGCCGTCTGGCCAACTCGCCGAATCTTAGTTCGAAATAGTCGCCGACCGTGATCAGGTTTAGCCTGCGCAAATGGGGTGCCAGGAACAAACCTGTAAAGATCAGTTGCAGCCCCCAGGCACATGTGACGAAAGCGGCGGCGATGCCGAAGCGGTACACGTTTGCGACCGACCCGACCGAGGCTCCACCACCAACCATCGTCGCGGCTGTTGTGGCCAGCACCACGATCCACGGAATCTGACGTCCCGCAAGCGTATAATCGACCGAGGTTCGCACCTCCCGCGCACTGCGGATGCCAATCCACATCAGCGCGATCAGGTAGGCCAGCAGCGCGGCGTATTCAGGCCAGCGGTCGGTACCGAACACAGGTTGTCATTTGGGCTGCCGTGTGACGGGACGGTGATGGGAACCGCCTGCGCGAAGAGTTCCCCCACCACACGTGGTTCGTAAATGATGGTCGATTGTCCGCCCAGACCGTTGTGTGTGTTATCTCTCCTGGGACTTGCGGCATGCTATGGCATGGAAACTATCAAGGCAAGTTGTCCAATGCTGGAATTTTTTCCAGACTGACCCTGAAGCCATGCTGGCTTCAGGTATACCAACGGAATAAGGATCTGCGACATTTGGCACGAGAGTCTTGGAACTCGACAAAGAGTCTCTCGCGGGGCGGTTGAAGACCCTCCGAAAGCGGTTCCTGGCCCCCTGGCGACGTCTGCCGATGGAACAAACGAGAAAACCAGACCGGCAACATTCAACCAGAGCAGTTAGACGATGGCACTAAAAAAGCCCCACCGAATTTGGCAGGGCCTTGATGGTTTCTGATTCGCTTGGCTTACGGTGGCTGAGGCCCGCTGCCGTCGCCAGGGGTAGGTGAATAGGCCGAGTGTGGCGAGGGCGTACGTTGACGGTTCGGGGACCGGTATGGAGTACAAAGCCGCGACGGCCTTCTTGGCATCGTCATCAATCCCAGTCGTGTTTCCCATCAGAAAGTCGGCCTGTGCGTGCATGATTCCCGCCGGTGCGTGATCCAGTCCCAGGAGGTGGCCCCATTCGTGATTAATAATGGTTCCTATATGCCCTTTTGTGATCGGCTTGTCTGAAAGGGCAACGCTCCACGCGGTCGTGAAGTCGTTACTTATTTTCAGCCCCAGTCCGAGGATATCTGCCTCCGTTCCTTCACGAACATCATTTAGTCCAATCCCACCACCACACCCGCTAACTTTGACGCACCGGTAGTCAATGTCGCCCATATTTGGCGCACCGGCATTTGTGGGAGCAGCCGCGCCAAATTCCCAGCCAATCGAAATCAGGTCCGTATCTTCGGCCCAGCTTTTCCCGGCCGCATCTAACGCTAAAGCATCATGGCTGACTTTCCAGTTCGGATGGAGAGATCCGGCATTGAGAGGGTCAACAACGAAGAACTTGATTTCCGGATCATCGGTAAGGTGGAGCGTCTGATTTGCCGGATGCCACGCTCCGAGTTCATCTGATGACAAATCAACAAGGTCGATCGCGATCTCATAGTCTGTTTTGAGAGCCCCACTTCCGTCCGCCGGGATCCATTCTCGAGATGAAAGATTTGTCCTTAGAGCAGTACCATCTGGCGTTGTTCGAGAACCCTCACCCTCGGCTTTGGCGCCCGTTTGCCACCCCTTCCAAGCGTCGTCTACGCGAGCTTTCAGATCCGCAAGATTCCCACTCGGGATGCCCGCTCCGAACTTGAACCGTGGTTTCTTGGCGTCATTGTCTTCTATGTAACCGTGCCCGTAGGTTTTGACAGCTGAAGTATCGCCATTACGGTAGACGCGGTTGTCCTAAGTCGAGTAGGTGTTCCACGAGGGCGTCGCTGCGTCGTTGACCAGGTGTGGCCCGAGTCCGCCGAACGCGTTCGGAGATACCTCCTTAACAGCGATACCCTTCACGTGCGAGTGATTGGCATCGTTCGCGCCGCCCGTGTGGGGTGTGAAGCCTCCCGGAAGTGGATCGGGGTAGAAAACCTTGCCTGCGCCGTGCGAATGCGGAGGAATTGTCCATCCCGTCGGGCTGCAGATGAACAGAGAAAAAATAACCACCAATGGTGGAACATGAAACCAATTAAATCGGCACCTCATTAGCGGGATCCTTTTGTAAAGTTCCTGTGGCGTTCTGTGGGGGCGTGACAGTGTTTCGTATTTTGGTTGGCAATTTCCAGGGTTGCAGTATGACTGCCTATTGCCATGCCGGCGAGAGGGAATGTCAAGCAATAGGAAACCTTCTCTTAGCATGCCTGGGCGGCGTGCCCAATGCCAAAAGCGTCTTTCTGGCACTGGTAGTCGTGCCGGGTTCTACGTACTGACCAACAAGTATCACGCCAGACTGTGTAGGGGGCGTTGACGAGGATGCCGTCGAACATTTAGTCGCCCGCACCCGTGTTCCCAGAGATCATCTGCATTTCCACGAGCGACTGGCCGTCGATGAACCACATTTAGCCGACCCCGGCACGCTTGCTACCAACTTTCACCTCGTGCACCATTGAAATCTTCGCTGCACCGGCTGCTGCACGGTCAGGAATTTCAGGGCAGCAATGACGGTAGCGCGGGGCTTTGCTCAC
>CAUZEA010000198.1:0-6655 GCA_963578605.1 Planctomycetota bacterium | reverse complement strand
TCGACGATGGCCTGGTGTTGAGGGAAACGGCGGTGATATTCTTCCACCGTTGGAGATTCGTTGTGTCGCTGGCGATAATCCAACTCCAACCCGATCAACTCGGGTAACAGCATCCGGCGGGTCGTGTTACCGACATCTTTCAGGTAATCTTCAATGGCCGGTGTTTCACCGTCCTTCCAGCACCGTTCAAACACGTCGCAAACGTGGTCGACTTGATCTTCGTCGGATGACGAGATTGGCGCACTTTCACCCGTGGAAGGCCTGCTATCCATGGTTCAAAGGTTTTCCGACCAACGATTGCGAATCCGCTTTAGTTTTCGTTCCACGGTACGCTCGACCACGTCTAATTTCTCGGCAATTTCAGAGTTCGTGTAGCCTTCAAGCTTGAGACGCGCGACGGTTTGCAATTCATCATCCAGTTGCGACATCATTAAACCGCACTGTTCATCCAATTCGCAAATGAGGGATGGCGTTGGTTGGTGCCCCACGAACTCGAGCATTCGGTTGGAGTCGTTTTCGTGGCCGGGCATGATGCGCACCGAGTCGCCACGAACTTGTCCGCGACCACGTTTCTGGGCTAGCGTGTGAGCGCGTTGGTCGAGTGCCTTGTGGACCGTAATTTTAACCAAAAGAGGCCAAAGGTGTGTGCGATCGTCGAGTTGGGGAAAATGTCCCGCCTTCACGCCTTCAAAGAAACTGGCCAAAGCCTGCATGGCAACATCTTCTTCATCTTGAGCGCGACGTGATATGTTGCGCAGCCGGGACCGTGCCAGGCCAGTCAACCGTTGAAAATAGCGGTTGAACAACTCTTGCTGGGCTGCCCCTTCGTCGCCATCCTTGAGCTCGCAGATCCAGTGAGTGACAGAACCTTCGGTTTCCACGATTTGAATGCTCCAACGGAACAAAAGTCGAGACAGGAAATAGCGGTCCAGGGACCGGCACGCAGGTGCTTCGAAAAGCCGGTCCCACATGTTATTCTACGCCACCGGGCTGGTTCGTGCATCCTGAGGATTGGGCCAAATACGACCGGTTTCCATGTCTCTTTTTCCACTTTCAAAAGGGCAAGGGGCCGGTGCCCGTGACGGAGGAAAAAAACAGGGTTGTCTCAATGACAGATGCCGCCTCCAGGAGTTACCAAGCAATTGGCTGCCTGCGACGGGTGGCAAGAACTCGAACAGCTTGCGCAATTTTCGAGCACCGTGTCGCAAAGCGTCACAGTTGCCACGATCCTGGTATTGGCTCGAAAGTCTCGATTCAGCTGGGATCACGCCAATAAGAGGTTGATTCTCATGCTGATGCTTCGCTGAACCATTCCACGGGTATCACCCTTAATCGCGCTCCCATTCCGTTGCAAATGCCACCCCCGAGATCGTAGGTAATCGCGGCTTCGTCCCCGGCAAAGGCAATCGTCGGATAACATATTCGGAGAGCGCCTGGAGCCCGGTGGTATCTCTCGGCAGGCTCCGGCTGGAGGCCACCGTAAATCTCGTAGGCCTGGCAGGCGATCGCATCGTAGGCGGGCGGAGGAGTGACGATGTTCACATCATCGAGGGCCTCCAGGTTCTTAAAGTTCTCCCAGGTTTCTCCTTCATCGGTGGAGATTGCGCTTGAGAGGCGGATCCTGCATCGGTTAGTGACGATCTCCTGACGGGATGCCTGGTTCCACACCATCAGCAGGTTGCCTGTGGATGGTATGCGCCGGATGAAGGCGGGCGCGTTGGCAGCAGCGATGTGTACCGGTTCCGGCCTGGTCCAGGAAAGCCCCTCGTCAGAAGAGTAGGACTTGTACATCCTTCCCATCCCCGAACGAAGATACATGAGCAGCCTGCCATCCCGCAGTTCCACCGCGATCGGCTCCTCCAGGTCCCAGACAGCCCGGTTCACACTTGTAAAAAGCTCACTCAGGCTGCGCTTCCAGGTCTTACCTTCGTCGTCGGAGATGCACGTGTAGCTGTAGGAGAACGTCGGGGAGGGGATGCCATCTTCCGCATTCCAGTTTTCCGCCTCGCCGCCCGTTTGTGGGCTGATCCACCGGAAAACAGGCGCCATCAGTCGCCCGCCGGGCAGCACCATGGCATGTCCGGTGCAGCAGCATGAGTGTACCGTGTCAACAAGCACCGGGTCGGACCAGGTGTGTCCACGGTCATCGCTGACCCGAAAAAACACCATACTACCCTCCTCGCGTCCCGGGTGCCCGTATTCCTTGGCGATATCGGTATAGACCATCCCCAGGCCGCCGGACTTCAAATGCAGCACACTGATGTGAAACCCGACTACGTCGTTGCCGTCGGCGTCCTTTGCCCGCCACTGTTCCTGCCACGTGCGGCCGGCATCGTTGGACGCTTTGAAATGTATGGACCGGTCGGTGTAGATTTCGCTGTAGACAAACCACAGCTCGCCGTCTTGATCCCCTTCCAGGATGAGCGGCTCCACGTGTCCGGGCTTTGCCGGCTCAAGGATATCGAGTTTAAAAAAACGTTCAACATCCAGCGGTGCTCCCGGGCTACGCCCGCTGATCTGGTCACTCCACTCGGTATCGCGCATTTAATGGTTGCTCCTTGTTAGGACATTCATATAGCACCAGGGCGTTCACATAGCAATGTCGGCCCATCAAAAACCAGGCCTGGCTCCGAGAGAGTCAGTCTATGTATAAATGCGTCAGCGGCCGTTGACTCCCCAAACCGTACTCCAATATATCAGCTGAAAAGTTGATATTTTCTGGTAGCTGCAACATACTTATAAGAGGTGGATTCTCAAGTGGGTGGCGTTCGGTGGTCGACGCCCTTCTGAGGTTCACTTTTTGAGAGTACAACGCGCGGCGAATGAGATAGATCGTTCACAACAGAAGGACGGCCAGGATGCGCACATCGCGAAAGCAAACTCGAGGGACTCATTCTCGTTCCCGGCTCGATCGGTCCCTTGCCGTTTATCGTCGCGCGTTTCGCCGCGCCCGTGCACTGCGGTTCTGGCGAGTGGGGGGAGTCTCTTTGCTGGCTGCCGGGGCGTTGGGCCTTGGCGTTCAGTTAACGGTCCCACCGACATCTGCTATCGCGGTCCAGCTGTCCGGCACGATCTCGTTATCGGACGTGGGCACCGCGGTGGCCGGGGCCACGTTCAACGGCATTGGCGACAATGACCATGCCGGCCGCTCTGTCTCCGCTGCGGGTGATGTCAACGGCGATGGGCTGGCCGACCTGGTGATCGGCGCATACTGGGGCGCACCGGGTGATTCCGGTGAGAGCTACCTGGTCTATGGCCAACCAAGTCAGACCCCGCTCTCAGGCTCGTTGGACCTGGCCGATGTGGGAGGCGACGTGGAGGGAGCCACCTTCCGCGGGGTTTCCGAAAACGACAAATCAGGCCGTTTTGTCTCGGCCGCGGGTGATGTCGACGGTGACGGGCTGGACGACCTGTTGATTGGGTCCTACCGAACGAATGCAGGTAACCGCTGGGGCGAGACCTACCTGGTCTACGGCCAACCAAGCGTCAGCCCGCTTTCGGGTGTCCTGCACCTGGCCAACGTAGGGGCTGCGGTGGCTGGGGCCACCTTCAGTGGCATCTTGGACGATGACAATTCTCGCCACGTTGTTTCGGGCGCGGGGGATGTCAACGGCGACGGGCTGGCCGATTTCATAAGCGGCGCACCCGTTGTCGATGCCGGGGGCAACGACCGGGGCCAGAGCTACCTGGTTTACGGCCAGCCCACAGGCAGCCCGCTCTCCGCCTGGCAGACCATGGGCGATGTAGGTGGCACATTGGCGGGAGCCACCTTCGATGGTATTGCTAACGGTGACCAATCTGGTTTCTCCGTCTCGGGCGCGGGTGACGTCAACGGCGACGGATTGGCCGACTTCTTGATCGGGGCCAACGCGGCAAATGCGGGTGGCCTCAACCGAGGCGAGACCTACCTCGTCTACGGCCAGGCGATGGGCAACCCGCTCTCGGGGTCGCTAGACCTGGGCGACGTAGGAAACACGGTAGCGGGAGCCACCTTCGGTGGCATTGAGGACAATAACATCTCTGGAACGTCCGTCTCGGCCGCCGGTGATGTCAACGGGGACGGGCTGGATGATCTCTTGATCGGGGCACTACGTGCGGCTACAACCGGGGGCAGAGCTACCTGGTCTACGGCCAGCCGACCGGCAGCCAACTTTCGGGTGCGCTGAGTCTGGCCAAGGTAGGGGGTACCCTGGCGGGGGCTATCTTTAACGGCATTGATGATACCGACTACTCTGGAAAATCTGTCGCAGCCGCGGGTGATGTTAACGGGGACGGGTGGGATGATCTTTTGATCGGAGCACACAGTGCTGCTGGAGGTGGTACCAACCGGGGCGAGACCTACCTGGTTTATGGTCAATCGAACATCAACCCGCTCTCAGGCTCGCTGGACCTGGCCGACGTGGGTGGTACCCTGGCGGGAGCCATTTTTAGTGGCGTTGAGAACTATGACCATTCTGGCATCTCTGTCTCCGCTGCGGGGGATGTCAACGGCGATGGGCTGGACGATCTTGTGATTGGAGCAGACCAGGCCGATGCGGACGGCAGCAACCGTGGCGAGACCTATCGGGTGTACGGCCAGCGCGGGAACCATTGCCGTTGGATTGGTCCGGGCAGCGGGCATTGGGACAACAGCTTCAATTGGTCAACGCCCAGTGTACCAGTGCCGCAGGACCACGTGTTTATCGATCCGGTGAACGGGTTGACCGTCAGCGGTCCGACCTCGGCAACCCAGATGAAATCACTCACTTTGGGGGTCCACCAGGCGGGAACGGTAAATCTCCTGGTCGATCCTGCAGGTGACTTGCTGATCGATCAGGCATTGACGATAGCCGCCGGTGGCAGACTGGCCGGCAGCGGCACGGTGACCGCGGTGGGTGGCATTACCAATCAAGGTGAAATCGACCTGGGTAGCCAAGGGCTCTATGTGGCCGGTGGCGCGCTGACCAATACGGGCTTGGTGCGTGGCGGTGGCACGATCGATAACGCTCTGGTCAACTCCACGGGCGGTGAAGTTCGCGTAGCGGCTGGCCAGCGGATGCACCTGACCAACAGTGGCGACCAGTTCAGCGAGGGGCGCATTGACGTTGTGGGCAATGCCACGCAGGCAGCCGAAATCGAATTTGACGGCGAACTGACGAACAACAAGATCACGGGAAACATTGCCGCCAGCCATGCCACCTTGAGATTCAATGGTGGCCTGACCAACCACGGGGACGTCAGAGTTTCGTTTGGTACTTCAAACGTGTTTGGCGATATCGATAACAGCGAGGGCACGATTATTGTTTCTGGAACGAGTAACGTTACGTTCTATGACGACCTCGTCAACAATGGCGTCATGAAGGTGAGTAAAGGGTCAACAGCCGTTTACTTCGGATCGGTCACCGGCGGTGATAATTTTACCGGCTCGGGCACGAATTTCTTCGAAGGTAGCCTTTCGCCCGGTAACAGTCCGGCGGGGATCCGTTTTGGCGGCGACGTGGTCCTGGGTACCGGTTCTGCGACCTTGATCGAACTGGCGGGTACGGACGCAGGGGAATACGACCAGCTGCTCATCGCGGGCAACCTCGAGGTGGGTGGCCAGCTGAATGTTAACCTCCTTGATGGATTCGCACCCGAGGCTGGCGACCTGTTCGACATTTTGGACTTCGCCACCCTGTCGGGCAGTTTTGCGGCGATGAACCTGCCGGTATTGGGCGGCGGACTGGCGTGGGACACGTCGCAACTTTCAGTCGACGGCACCCTTTGTGCAGGTGCGTGTATCGTGCCGGGCAGTGGCGACTACAACGGCAACGGCGTGGTGGACGCCGCTGATTACACCCTTTGGCGTGATACGCTCGGCTCGCAACTGGACCTGCGTGCCGATGGCACTGGTGATGGTATGGTCGACGAGGCCGACTACGTTTTCTGGAACGATCGGTTTGGCAACGTGATCGGCACCGGCAGCAGGGTAGCGGTTCCCGAGCCGGCGGGCGGCCTGCTGTTCACGACAGGCCTGGTGGGCCTGTTTTGGCGCAGAGCGCGCCGTGACGGCTGAGTTGACCCGCGCAACTTTAGCCCGGATTCTTCACCAACACTAGCCCGACGCGCGAGCGAGGAGAACGCGGCTGGAATTGCCAACGCGGCTCCGGTTTCGAACACGTATGGCAGCGTTTAGTGCATTGGCGGGACAATGTTCGCTCTCCTCGCTTGCGCGTCGGGCTAGTGTTGCTCTTGGCGCAGTGCCAAATAGGATAAGATGGCCGCAACTCGTTGCGGACAGCGTTGTTACGTCGCAAATGAGCGAATTCATGAATAATCCGGGTTAGCGGTGCTCGATCCGTTCCGGCTGGAACAGGTGCGCGATTGTCATCGATGCACATTTCTGAAGGTCGAACCGGCCCCGACGTGGGCCGGTACAAATTTGCCGCCACAGTTGCAGCTCGCGGTCGTTTTATAGCCTCGGGTATGAACAGGCTTTACCGACTGATATCGAAGTGGCAATTGACGGGAGCCGGTTTGCTTCGAACACTCAACTTCTCAAATAGCTAGCAGGAGAACTGCAAAGTCAGGAATTGAGCAGTTTCAGTCCAATGGCGGGGCTCCAGGCGATGTAGTCGGCCGCTGCTCGGACGGGTAGATCGGGGTCAGATCTTAGCCGATGGATCGAGAGAGCGGC
>CAUZEA010000197.1:0-6655 GCA_963578605.1 Planctomycetota bacterium | reverse complement strand
GTTGTCCAAGGTCTGATCTGCCACCAGCTTCTTCAGCCGTGTGTTCTCCTTCTGGAGGGCCTTCAGCTCCTTGGCCATCTCCGGAGCCATACCGCCGTACTTCTGACGCCATCGGTAGTACGTCTGCCGAGTGATCCCCAGGCGTTTACAAACCTCGGGGACCTTCTTTCCCTTGCCGAGCTCAACATCGGCCCGACGCAACATCGGGATAATCTGGTCAACTCTATGACGTTTCTGTGCCAGCTGAAAAAATCCTTTCCGGGCTAAAGCACGGGCTGGATTCGCTCACATGCACTGGTACTTTTCACGGGGGTAAGGTCATTCACTTCAATGACCGAATCCAGGTATGATGGCGGGGCCGTGCGGGAATGGGAATGCTGGTTTAAGAGTCCTGAGCACGGTGCCGCGGGGGCACCAATTTATTGCCGAACTCCTTATCGAAACGACCGGGCTGGCCTCCGGCGATTCCGCAGGAGGTGAGAGCGACACAAAAAATAATCGCGGGATGCTCGGTTTAGATTGGAAAATAACCAAACAGGAGGCTTCTGATGGAATCCTGGAAACGAAAACTGCGAATGGGCATGGTGGGTGGAGGCGAAGATGCCTTCATCGGAGGGGTCCATCGGATGGTCGCGGCGCTGGGTCAACAAATCGAATTGGTGGCGGGCTGCTTCTCGAGAGATCTGGAGAACACGCGGCGCACTGGTGAAGCCCTCTACCTTGATCCGAATCGCTGCTACGCAACCTACGAAGAGATGGCGGGCCAGGAAGCCAGTCTGCCGGAAGACAAACGCATCGACTTCGTGACGATCGTGACGCCAAATGTTCTGCACTTTCCGATCGCCAGAACTTTTCTCGGGGCCCGATTCCACGTCGTGTGTGACAAGCCCATGACATATAGCCTCGAGGAGGCGCGGCAACTGGTCAAGCTGGTTGAACAAAGTGGGCTGGTGTTTGCCCTCACGCACAATTACACCGGCCACCCGCTGGTACGCCATGCCCGTCATTTGTTTCGATCGGGCCAGATGGGAACGGTGCGCAAGGTGATCGTCGAATATCTGCAGGAATTTTTGATGGTGCCGCACGAGAAACTGGGACAGAAGCAGGCAACCTGGCGGGTGGATCCGGCCCAGTCGGGCGAGGGTGGAACGCTGGGCGACGTGGGGACTCACTGTCTCAACTTGCTGGAATTCGTGACCGGCGACCCCGTCACGGAATTGTGCGCGGACAAAAGTACCTTTCTTCCCGACCGCGTGTTGGACGAGGACGTCAATGCGCTGCTCCGCTTCCAGGGGGGCGGCAAAGGAGTGATGATCATCAGTCAAGTCGCGACGGGTGAGGAGAATGGATTGAGGCTACGAGTCTATGGTTCCGAAGGCGCTATCCTGTGGGCCCAGGAAAATCCAAACTACCTCGAGTTGTTCAGGCACGGCCAGCCGAGGCAGACCTTGACGCGAGGCCAGGAATACCTTTCCGAGGCGGCTGCTGCCTGTACGCGTATCCCCACCGGCCATCCGGAGGGCTATCTCGAAGCGTTCGCGACAGTTTATGATGGTGTCACCACCGCGGTCCGCCGACACATTGATGGCAAACCCCTGAAAATTGACGAATACGAATTTCCAACGGTCCATGATGGCCTGCGCGGCATGCAATTTATTGAACGTGCCGTCGAATCTGCCAACCAAGGCGCAGTGTGGGTGAAGATGTGAAATTGCTATGAGTGCTCCTGCTGATCCATCCCGACGTTTAGATGGCCTGGTTGCAGTGGTCACCGGCGCGGCCCAGGGGCTGGGCTTCGAGATCGCCAGGCAGCTTGCGCTCGACGGCGCACGAACGGTGCTGGCGGACCTTCAATTCGACAAAGCGCGGACCTCAGCCGATAAACTACAGGCCGATGGCCTCGAGGCGGAGGCCGCCGCGCTGGACGTGACCGATAGCCGTCAGGTCGATGAATTGTTTCGTCACCTCGTCGAAGAGCATGGTCCGCTCGATATCCTGGTCAATAGCGCCGGCCTGGGGCAGGACGTGTGTCCCGTTGTCGAATTGACTGACGACCAATGGCGGCGCGTGTTCGAGGTGAACATGACCGGCACGTTTCACACCTGTCGTGCTGCCGGCCGTATCATGGAACGTCGCGAGTCTGGCGCCATCGTGAACCTGGCATCGATCAACGGACAGAATCCCGCCGCCTTGGTGGCAGCCTATAACGCCAGCAAAGCGGCCGTGATCAGCTTTACCCGGACCCTGGCGCTCGAGCTGGCGGCGTACGGGGTTCGCGTCAACGCGATCAGTCCCGGACCGGTCTATACGGATTTCAACAAGAACGTCATGTCCCAGCGGGCAAAGAGTCTCGATCTCAGCGAGCAGGACATGATCGAGCGCGTTCGCCAGGCGATCCCACTCTCCCGCTGGGGAGAACCGGAAGATATCGCCAGCAGTGTGGCGTTCCTGTGCAGCTCCGAGGCGTCCTGGATCACGGGACAGGTTCTCTCGGTCAATGGTGGCCTCGAAGGGGTTTCTGCGGCGCCGCCGAAACGCTCCGGTTGAGTCCCGTTTTCCTATTCCCCAGGGCGACGGTCTGGAAATTATGGAGGGAGTTGTTATGAACCACTCCACGCTTCAAAATATCGCTATCTGCGGCATTGGACAGATGGGCGCTGCCGCGGCCGTCTCCTTTCGACGTGCGGGGTATCGTGTGTTGTTGTGGACGCGTGATCCCGGCAAGCTGGCAGCGGTGGAGCCGGCCCTGGATTCCCTCGAGACCTGGATGGATGAGCACGTTGGCCCGGCTCCGAGCGAAGCGGGAACGACCGAGCTCATCGATGAACTGCCGGTTGTGGACCAGCGCGCTGATCTCGTGATGGACTGCATTGCCGAGGACATGGCTCAGAAAGTCGCACTCTTCAGACGCATGACCGACTGTCTCAGCCGCGGTTCGATCTTCATCACTACCACCAGTGGATTGAGCATTACGCAGCTGGGTCGGCAGAGCGGCACGGGGCACCTGCTGGTCGGCACGCATTTCTGGAACCCTCCGCACCTGATGCCGTTGGTCGAGGTGATTCGTGGCGACGACACGCCGCCGGGCTTGATGGATCGTGTTTGTGATTTAGTCGAATCGATTGGCAAGATTCCGGTTCGTGTGAACCAGGACGTACCTGGTTTTATCGGTAATCGTCTGTTACACGCGTTGTGGCGCGAGGCGATCCACCTCGTCGAACGCGGTATTGCCTCGCCCGCAGATATTGACCGCGTTGTGCGGCTCACGTTCGGTTTGCGACTGTCCGCCGTGGGGCCGCTGGAAAACATGGATCTGGTCGGCCTGGACCTGGTCAAGAACATTCACGACTATCTGCTGGCCGACCTTGCCGACAATCATCAGCCGTCAAAACTGCTGGAAGAGATGGTCAGGCGCCACGAGTCAGGCATGAAAAACGGCAAGGGATTTTACGATTGGACGAAACGTGACGGCACGACGCTGATTGAACGTCGCGATCGGCAGATTGTTAATCAAATCAACTATCTCAAGGAATTGGACACGCCGTGAGACCGGCAATATTCATCCCCGCAACGATCGCCGAGTGTGACCTCGAACGGTTGGAAGGAGAATGTGATCTTGTTGCGCCATGGCGAGAAGAAAGAGCGTAAACAGACGCATTAGTGGACTCCAGCGAAATGGGACTTCCTGCGGAATACCACCGGTCAGTATGACCAGTCTCCCCTGCAGCGGCATGCGAACCACCGGGTCAACAACTGCTTGCTCACACCATCGGATCAAAGAATCGCTTCCAGGAACAGCTCAATCTCTTCCCGGGTTGGAGCCGAGGGTTGGGCGCCAAGTTTGGTCACCGATAGAGCGCCTGCGGCGCTGGCAAAGAGAATTGCCCGGTCAAGTGGCTTGCCTTCGGCCAGGGCGACTGCCAAAGTGCCATTGAAAACGTCTCCGGCCGCCGTACTGTCGACCGCCTCCACTTCAAAGCCGGGGACCAGTTGGTTCAGACCTTCGCCGCAAACAAACACGCCGCGTGGACCGAGGGTAATGAGCACTGTGCCGACCCCCTTTTCGGCCAGGGATTTGGCCGCGTTCCGAGAATCAGCGTCACCTTTAACTGCAATTCCAGTGAGCAGTTCTGCCTCGCTCTCATTGGGCGTGAGGATAGAGACTTTGCTCAAAATCCCCTCGTCGAGCTGTTGGGCAGGCGCAGGATTGAGGATCACCTTGACGCCAGCCCGATCAGCAATGGCTACCGCTACGCGGATCGTATCTAGCGGTGTCTCGAGTTGCATCAGGATGACATCGGCTCCAGCAATGATACCACTGGCGGCCTGAACGTCTGCAGGGCTCAGCTTGCCATTTGCCCCGGAAGCCACCGCGATGCTGTTCTCGCCCTGTTCATCCACGAAGATCAACGCCATCCCCGATGGCTGGTGAGGGTCTTTGATCACATACTTGACATCGATGTTGTCCTTAATGAAGCCTTCGATGGCCTGGTCACCGAACATATCTGTCCCGACGCGAGCAACGAGGGTGACTTCCCCGCCAGCACGCGCTGCGGCGACGGCCTGATTGGCGCCTTTGCCGCCGGCAGCCGTCGAAAAGGTTCCCCCGATCACGGTTTCGCCCGGTCGAGGGATATGGTCCGTCTGGATGATCATGTCGGTGTTCGAACTACCGACAACCACAATCTTCTTGCTCATGATTCAGAGTCCTTCCGAAACCCGCGTCGGAGCAGGTCATACTGGTTTTATCACAATCACCATTTTTCCGTGGGATCTGGGCAAAACCTGCGACCAGCCCGCGCAGGACCTGATCAAGGCACTGCCCCTTGGTTCGTCTCACGGATACCATTTCCGCGGCACACTGCCCGTAAGATAAAGGAGACCAGTTCGTATCACGAACACTCAAAGTTACCAACCCAAACCGAAAAACTCAATCTGAGCGCAAAGCGTGGCGAGCTGCACAAAAACTGGCCGCCGTAGATCCTGTTGTGATAAGTTCTCAACCCCGGGAAGATCAGCTATATTGACGAAAGTTAGGTTCCACCCGCACCCAATACGTACAAGCCGCACCCAATACGTACAAGAAAATAACATCATGCCGACACGACATAACCGCCGGACCTTTCTGCAGACCACCGCCACACTCGGAGCTACCGCCGTGATTTCCAAACCCCATCAAGCTGTCGCAGGAGCCTTTACTGGCAAAATCAAGAAAGCGGTCAAGTACGGAATGATTACCGAGCCGCTTTCGGTCATGGACAAATTGAAGATGCTGAAGGATCTGGGATTCGATGGTGTCGAACCTGAAACCTCCGAAGCCGTTAAACATCGTGATGCGTTGCTCAAGGTAAGCCAGGCAACTGGTGTCGCCGTCCACGGGATTGTCTGTGCCTCCAATCCCGACATCACGACGTCTGTCGACGTGGCCAAAGACCTGGGAGCCACCTCGGTTTTACTGGTTGTCCCGACCGACGCCAAAGGCTCGTACTTAAAAAACTATGCCGAACGACAAGACATCATTCGCCGGGCGATTCCGCATGCAGAGAAACAAGAGATCAATCTGCTGATCGAAAACGTGTGGGCGTCGTTTCTCAACGAGCCGCTCAGTATGGCCCGCTTTGTCGATGAATTAAAAAGTCCGCTGGTAGGAGTCTATTTCGACGTCGGCAACAACATTCGCTGGGGATATGCCGGCCACTGGATTGAAGTCTTAGGCAATCGCATCGGCAAGCTGGACATCAAGGAATACAGCCGCAAGTTGCAAAACGAGAAGGGCCTGGGTGCCGGCTTTGATGTGAAAATTGGAGAAGGCAGTGTCGACTGGCCCCGCGTGCGCGACGAGCTGGCCAAAATCAATTTCACGGGATGGGCCACTGCCGAAGTCGCTGGTGGTGATCGCCATCGACTGGAGGATATCGCCACCCGGATGAACCATGTGCTCGATTTGTAACAGGGATATCGAAAACCGACGTACGTTCCGATCGAGGACAAAGTGCGCCTGGTCAACGTATTCAGCCTCGAATGACCTTTCCCCGGTCTTAGTACCAGTTTAAGTGAGAGAATCGGGTTGCAGTGGGCGGCGAATGCCGTGGGAGTCCGGTAATCTAACGAACGATGAGCTCTGTGGTGATTGTAGTCCAATCGCCAGCGATCGATCACCCAACGGGCTTCCTCCAAGCTCAAGAACAACTCCTGGTTCAAAAGTTCGTCAGTTACCTTGCCGCCCGCCGACTCGGCATAACCATTTTCCGAAGGACTGTCGGGGGCGATGAATCATGCCTTAATATCTGCTTGGCCAAGCCACGTGACCTTACCCCGCTTTTAGTACCAGCCTAAGTGAGAGAATCGGGGTTAAGTAACTCGGCTGTGTTCTGGAGGCTGAGGCGTAGCCGAAGCTGGAAGAACACAGCCAACCGCATACGCGGCGGGGGTCTGGTAATCCAATGAACTATGGGGCCTGCGGTGGTTGTAGTCAAGTCGCCAGCGGTCGATGACCCAGCGTGCCTCAGCCAAGCTCAGGAACAACTCACCATTGAGAAGCTCATCACGAAGCCTGCCGTTGAAGCTCTCCACGTAGCCGTTCTCCCAGGGGCTGCCCTTGGCAATGAACAACGTTTGGACGTCTGCCTGGTCGAGCCACTTTCGCACCTCCTTG
>CAUZEA010000196.1:0-6890 GCA_963578605.1 Planctomycetota bacterium | reverse complement strand
GACGCAACATCGGGATAATCTGGTCAACTCCATGACGTTTCTGTGCCATCGCAAAAAATCCTTTCCGGGCTAAAGCCCGGGCTGGATTCTTTCACATGCACTGGTACTTTTCACGGGGGTAAGGTCATTAGCAGGTACGGAATTTCGAGGACTTTCAAGAGCTTGAAGAATCGCTGCCACTCACCCGTGCTGCCGGTATCAGTCATGTCACCTCCCAGGATGACCAGCTCAGGCTTGACCGACAGCTCCATGAGTTCCCGGAAAACAGGCTGCAAGTGCTCAACCGCCCAATCGACCGAAGGGAATTGCGCAAGAATTCTGGGGCGGTTTTCCTCCTGCCGGAGTACATGGGCATCACCCACGTATGCAACCAGGAGACGATCGCGCTCGGGCGTTTCCTGCCATCTTTGACTTAGCTGGAGGTTGAGTTCATTGAGCTGCATCTTGGACTACTCCTTGACCTTCACTACCATCGCGTTTCATCAAACGAGTCTTGTCGTGTGGTCGCTCCGCGAAGCTCCGGATTTCGAACATAGTTTCGACGCGACCACGCGACAAGTGACACCGGATCAGATCGTGGTCGACTGAGCCACCCAACAGCGTTATCATACCTAACCTGACGCGATCATTCGCGATCTGGCGACCGGTCCATGGAAGAAACACTATTTTCAGCATTTACCCACTGCGATCGTCATGAGTCCAACTTCGCTTCGCAGTGACCAGTGGTTTGCCCGACACGATGAGGTCGGCCTGCGTCATCGCAGCGTGCTCTCCACCATGGGCTTTGATCCCCAATCGGTTGCAGGCCGGCCGATTATCGGCATCTGTAATCCTGCCAGCGACTTGAACAATTGTGAAATTGGCTTTCGCGAGCTGGCCGAAGTGATCAAGCGGGGTGTCACAGCCGCGGGTGGCATTCCGCTGCAGTTCCCTACGATGACATTGGGTGGCGAACTGCTCAAGCCGTCCGACTTGCTCTACCGAAACCTTGTGTCGATGGACATTGAGGAAACTGTCCGCTCCTATCCCATCGACGGCATGATCCTGCTGTGTAGTTGCGACAAGACCACCCCGGCACAATTGATGGCCGCTGCCAGCTGTGATATTCCGGCCTTGCAGCTTTCGGCGGGCCCGAAAGCGGTTGGCCATTGGCGCGGCCAACCGATCAGCTCCGGCACTGACGTTTGGAAGTATTGGGATGACTACCGGGCTGGCAAGCTGGCCGATCGGGACTGGCACCAATTGGAGCATTGCATTTCTTGTTCCTACGGTGCATGCAACGAGATGGGTACGTCGTCGACCATGACCGCATTGTCCGAAGCAATTGGAATGATGCCAACCGGCACGTGCAGTATTCCCGCGAACGACTCTCGCCGTCGTACGGCTGCCGAAGCAGCGGGGCGGCGGATTGTTGAGATGGTCGGCGAAGATTTGCGGCCAAGCAGGATCCTGACTCGTGAAGCCCTGGAGAATGCAATCCGCACGCTTTGCGCTATTGGCGGCTCCACCAACGCCGTGATCCATTTAATTGCCATCGCCGGTCGACGAGGGATTGTTCTGCCACTGTCGTTGTTCGACCAGATCTCTCAGACTACACCGATGATCGTCAACCTCAAGCCGTCCGGAAAATACCTCATGGACGACTTCCACCGAGCCGGGGGATTGCCAGCCGTGCTCGAAGAGATCGCCGACCTCTTGCTGTTGGACTGTATGACTGTGTCGGGCACGACGCTGGGTGAAAATATCGAGTCGGCTGATTGTTATGATCGTGACGTAATTCGTCAGAAATGTAACCCCGTTTTTCCTTCCGGCGCACTGGTCACGCTGGCAGGAAACCTGACTCCCGACGGGGCGGTGCTCAAGAGTTCGGCTGCAACCCCGCAGCTGCTCAGTCACACGGGGCCGGCCGTGGTGTTTGATAGTTATGAGGATATGCTCCAACGCATCGATTCCGACGACCTGGAAGTCACGCCAGAGAGTGTCTTGGTCATGAGGAACACGGGACCCAAGGGGGTGCCAGGTATGCCCGAGTGGGGGACCATCCCCATCCCAAAGAAGTTGCTCGCCCGGGGAGTGCGAGACATGGTTCGAATTAGTGACGCCCGCACCAGTGGCACGAGTTACGGAACGGTGATCTTACACGCCGCTCCGGAAGCGGTGGTGGGCGGACCGCTGGCGGTGGTCGAGAACGGCGATCTGATCTGCCTCGATGCCGCAAAGCGAACGCTCAACCTGCTGATTTCCGACGATGAAATTGCCAGCCGCCTTTCGCAGTGGTCACCAACACCGTCGCCGCATTTGCGTGGTTATCTGCGGCTGTTTGTTGACCATGTGTTGCAGGCCCACGAGGGGTGTGACCTCGATTTCCTGCGACCTGCGTCGGAAGATGCAATTAGGTTTGTCGAGCCGGTCGTGGGACGATCGTGAGGCACGACATTTCGTCGCTGGTTGTTCGGTATCCAAAATCTAAATTGTTAATCAGGGAGCAACAGCATGTCCGACAGGCTACACGAGAAAATTTGCATCGTCACCGGCGGCGGCGCGGGCCTGGGAGAAGCAACCAGCCACCTGTTTGCTGAGGAAGGGGCGCTGGTCGTCGTTGCGGATGTTGACCAGGAGAGTGCGGAACGTGTGGCAAGCGAGATCACCGCCAGAGGCGGACAGGCTATTGCCATCGGGGCGGACGTGTCTCGCGAAGACGACGTCGCGCGGATGGTTCACGCTGCACTTGACCACGGTGCTTGCATCGACGTGTTGGTCAACAATGCTGCCGTAGGTGGTGCTGGCTACAACTACACCGTTGTCGATGCCCCCTTAGATGTGTGGCAGCACTGCGTCGAGGTGAATCAGCGTGGGCCGTTTCTCTGCATGAAGGCCGTAATTCCCCAGATGGTTAAGGCCGGTCGTGGTTCCATTGTCAACATCGGTTCGATTTCTTCGGTGGTCGGGCTGATCACCCAAAGTATCTATGCGCCAACCAAGGCGGCTATTCTCCAACTCACCCGCCAGTCGGCTGTCGATTACGCCGGCCAGGGGATTCGCATTAATTGCGTGCTCCCCGGAGGGATGAAAACACCGATGACACAGCGCGAGATTGATGAAGGGGGCAACGAGGAACTGCTTGAAAAGGAGTTAGAACTCTTGCCAATGGGTCGTTTGGCAGATCCCCGTGAAGTGGCCTACGCGATCCTGTTTCTCGCGTCCGACGAAGCCTCTTTCATCACCGGCGCCGCGCTGACAGCCGACGGAGGTTACACGGCTCAATAATCCGTGTGACCTTCCAGCGAACACAGATTAGGAATCTTGATCGCTTATCCCCGTGGAGCGTGGTCAGTGTCTGTTGGCAACCTGGTCGGCTTTTAAGAAATCGACCCTCAACTTTTACTCAACTCCTGGCCGAGGTCAGCCACGCGCTCGTTCAGCATTTGTGCGTGGCGCCAAGACTGCTTGTCCGGCCTCCAGCTGGCGGAACGCACGTGGGCACTAGAGGCATCCATGACACCACGACGCACCAGTAAATCCTTCTCCATCCGCAGGAACAGTTCCATGCTCTGCAGCGAGTAGACGACTTGCGGCAAGAGTTTTTCGTACAGGTCTTGCGCGTCGCTCAGTAAACCGGCTTGGGCCATCCGCCAGATGGACTGAAACAGGTCCGCCATGCCCAAACCAGGCATAAAGCCGCAGATGCCCGGTTCAATCAGTTCCATCAGATACATGCCACCCCAGCCCTCCAACACGCCCACCTGGTCGGACGTTGCCTCGCGTACCTCCCGAACCTTGGTCGCCATGAGCGGCTCCTCAAGCTTGGCGTACCGGAAGTTTGGGCAGCTGTCGACCAGCCGCCGACAGAAATCGCCTCCAATCGTCGTGCCACCGGGATTGAAGTCCTGTAAGAGCACCGGCATCTTGACGGCTGAGCACACAGTGTGGCAGTACGACAGCAAGTCGGCTTCGGGCAGCGGGAATGTTCTGGGCATCGCAAACGATATCAAATCGGCGCCGCGGGCTTCGTTGCCGCGGGCGATCTCGGCAGCATGGATGGCGCCGGGGTGGTTCGATTGCGCGATGACCAGTGTGCGGCCTGCTGCAGCGCGGATTGCCGTTTCGACAACTTGTTCCCGCTCCGCCTCGCTTAATTTGTAGAACTCGCTGCCGTAGGCGGGTAAGCAGACCGCCGAAACACCAACTCGGGCCGCGAAATCAACACACGCCGCCAACGCGTCCCAATCGATGCTCTCATCTTCCCGAAAGGGCGTGGGAATCACGGGGACCGCGCCAGTGAGTTTGGTGGCGTCAGGTGCTAATTTGTCAGCGGCCATATTTACCTTTTCGTTCGATACGATTTTGAATGCGCACATCGGTTAAAGTCTTTAAAAAATCGTTGCTTGTCTGCTTGAATGTGCATTGACTCTCCTGGTCCCCGATCGATCCCAACACCTCCTTGAGCATGACCAGTTACCGTTCGGCTTTTACGGCAAGCGCGTAGACCGGGTTGTCCCTGCCAAACCGTGACTCGATCAGAACCAAAATTCGTGATGACGTGGAACCTGGGCCAGCCCCTCGGGTGCAGACTGTTCGACGCGTGGAAGCACGTTCGGGTTGAAGTGGGAACCCTCGGCCAGCTCGTCATGGGGGCAACCGCATCGGTCCGGAATGAGAAAATGGCTAACGTTAATACCCATGACGTTTTCGCTGGAACCACGCATTCTGTATTTCGCTTCTGTCAGGCAAGCAGTACATTAAAGAAGCGTATCAAAACGGTAACAGAAGGAGTGGGATTTCTCAATGGGTGCGCGAAAGGCTGAGTTCTCACGCTCTTGGGTGACCATCGCTGGAGGTCTTGAAACAGCCTTTTGTCTTTACGGGTTTTCGGCCCAAGTGGTAGCGAGCAAGAAAGGATGATTGTGAAGCAGGGGTTCGGCGTGATCGTTGTGGGCATCGGCTTGATGGAAGCCGCAACTTGCTGTTATCTGGCTCGGCGGCGGGTGGCATGATCTGGGCGACGCGCACACGCATTGAGAACGAGGGGCGGCTTTATATTTATTACGACGCGCTTCACGGGGATATTTACGCGAGGATTTTCTCGCGAGGAGTGCCAGGTATTTCCGGGGGACGACAAGTTCGCGACGATCGCCTGGAGAGGCAATAACGCCCCTCCTCGCGACAGTGTTCACCTGAGGCTCTGGATTACGCGGGCATTCCTGTACGGCTTTGAATGGGTGTGAAATGTACGAAACGATCTGGAATACAGTTGCCGATCACCTCTCTTCAGATCGCATGCAGGCCGACGTGGCCGAGTTCTTTCAGGAGTCGCGCTGGTCGTCTTTTGATCACATCAACACCCTGGCACAACGAATCGCCGGCAAGCTGGAAGCCATCGGCATGGAAGTGGAACTGCTCGAATTCCCTGCCGACGGTAAGACTTGCTACGGTGGCTGGAAACTTCCCAAGGCGTATGATGTCGACAGCGCCAGACTGGTGGTGCTCTCGGACGAAGGGGAGGGAGAGATCCTGGCTGATTACCGGGAGAACCCGACCTGTTTGATACTCTACAGCCAACCAACACCTTCCGAGGGCATCGCAGCTGAAGTCGTGATCGCAGACTCGATGGCCGAAATTATCTCCGACCGCGTTTCGGGACGGCTCGTGCTGACCTCACAGATGGGAATTCCTTTCAGTCGAGCGATCCAAAAAGCAGGTGGCTTGGGAATGATCAGCGATCACGGGCCACCGTTCGGGCCTCGACAACTTTCTTCAGACCGAGAATACCTCAATCGGGTCAATCGCTGGCACAACTACACGATTCCTCCGTGGGACGAACCGAACAAGGGTTTTGGTTTTGCTCTCTCTGCCGAGCAAGGCAGACGGCTACGCAGCCGAATTGCCATTGGGGAAACGGTCAGGCTCAAGGCGATGGTCGAAACGAGGCATTACGATGGGGTTTTGCCACTTGTTAGCGGTAGGTTGCGAGGAAAAATCGCCGAGGAGATTGCGATCGTGGGTCACTTCGACGAGTTCGGTGCCGATGACAACTGCTCGGAGTTGGCTGTTGGTTTGGAATCGGTTCGGGCAATTCTCGCCATGCTCAACTTCGACAACGATGGTACCGTTACGATTGACGATTATGACTTGTGGAAGAACACGTATGGGTCAACGACGAACCTTGCCGCCGTCGGCAATGTCATATGGCGTGACGGCGCCTGGAAACGCTGATCGTTCCGTTTTATGAAAGGCAACGTACTGATCATCGGCTGTACGGTACAGGTAGTAGCTATCGGAAGTTTCCAAGTTGATTAGCCCCTCGAACGCCTGCCACGCTTTGCCGTCCTTCGACCGAAAACGATAGATACCGGCTGGATGTGTTTTCTTACCGGGAGGAAGTGGCATTCCTGGAATCCTTCCGGAGCTTGTGCGGTATGAGGGATCGCACATTAGAAACATTTCGTAGGGCCAGGGTCGTTTCGGATCGATGTTGACTGAAGCGTAAGAAACCCAAAAATCCATCAAGATATTGGTTTGTTGGTACCCATCCCTTTTGACGAAAGATAACTTTGGCCGGGTCTGACCTTCCCCCCGTGAAAAGTACCAGTGCATGTGAGAGAATCCAGCCCGGGCTTTAGCCCGGAAAGGATTTTTTCAGCTGGCACAGAAACGTCATGGAGTTGACCCGATTATCCCGATGTTGCGTCGAGCCGATGTCGAACTCGGTAAGGGAAAGAAGGTTCCGGAGGTCTGCAAACGGCTGGGGATCGCTCAGCAGACGTACTACCGCTGGCGTCAGAAGTACGGCGGGATGGCTCCGGAGATGGGCAAAGAGCTGAAGGCCCTCCAGCAGGAGCACACCCGGCTGAAGAAGCTGGTGGCAGATCAGGCCCTGGACAACGCCATCT
>CAUZEA010000195.1:0-6978 GCA_963578605.1 Planctomycetota bacterium | reverse complement strand
TACGGCCAAGAAGGTGCGTGCGTGGCTCACCAAGGTTGGCGTGAAAACCTTGTTCATCGAACCAGGCAGCCCGTGGGAGAACGGCTATTGCGAGAGCTTCAACGGCAGGCTCCGCGACGAGCTCTTGGCCCGAGAGCAATTCGACACGCTCTTGGAGGCCAAGGTGCTCATCGAGCGTTGGCGGCGGCACTACAACACGGTGAGGCCCCATGGATCACTGGGCTACCGACCTCCAGCCCCCGAGGCAACCCAGCCACTTCACTTCGTTCCGGCTACGCCTCCACGAAGTGAAGTGGCTGGCCTAGCGGTGCTGCAAAGAGTAACTTAACTACTGGTACTGTCACTGGGGGCAGGTCAGTTTACGTCATTTTTTGAACAAACGCGGTCCTAGGTTCTCAGCTTGTGGGCCACGCCTTACCAAAAACATCACATTATCACGTTGGCCCGCCTAAACCATGGTTTGTCTCACGTCCGCAATGAACTCGCTGCCCCTTGGTCTGTGGTCGGCTACTGGTGGTGATTGTTTTTTGCAAGGACATTTCTAGTCCCCGTTTATTCATGGTTTGTCATGGAACCATCATACTACGGTGCTCTCGCATCGAAAGCGGACATGAACGACTCCTCGCCACACACCATCAAAGCGTGTCCCTGCAGGTGAAATAGGTGACCAATCGGACCCTCCAGACTGTTTGAGTCGACCGGGAAGTCCGGGAAAAGTATGATATCGGGGCCGTACTGTACGACCAGAGAACAGCGATCCGGGAAAAGCCATGGCAAACTGGCAATTCGCAGATATCCACCACCTGGGAATGACCGTTGCAGACATCGAGAGATCGATCAAGTTTTATCGAGATACCCTTGGGATGACCCTGGTTGGTCGTCGGGAAAAGGTCGAAGAAGGCTATGTCATGAAGCAGACGGGGTACGATGGAGTGCAACTGAGTGTTGCATCGTTTCGCGTGCGTCCCGACAGCTCCAGTTCAATGGAAGTTGTTCAATATCTTAACAAGCCTGGCGAACCAGCTGACACTTCCTCAAATAAACCTGGTAACACGCACCTGTGCCTGGTCGTAGACGACCTGCGAGCCGCGTATGAAGAGCTCTCTGATCAAGGAGTGAAGTTCCGATCGGATCCAGTCGAAATTAGCGCGGGCCCAAACAAAGGTGGGTTAGTGATCTACTTTTATGACCCGGACAATTATATCCTTGAGATGTTCCAGCCGGCTGCCAGGGGCAACGACGAATGACAAATGGTTATGCTTCACTGTTGGATTTGTCAGGAAAGGTCGCGGTGGTGACTGGTGCGGCGCAGGGACTTGGGGCCGAATTTGCTCGGGCCCTGGTTGAGTGTGGTGCCGTAGTGGCACTCGTGGATATCAACGGGGCCGCAGTCCGCCAGAGGGCCGTTGCGATTGGCGCAAACGCTTCGGGTTACGAATGTGATGTGACTGTGCGTGAACAAGTCGAGTCGGTCTTTGCCTCGGTGGTTGAAACCTCGGGCAAGATTGACATCCTGGTCAGTAATGCGGGGATTCACCGCCGAGTTGACCCGCTCGATTTCAACGACGATGACGTTGACGCGATATTTGATGTCAATTTGAAGGGTTGCCTGAACTGCTGTAGTGCTGCTGGGAAAGTCATGGTGCAGCAGGGACAAGGAAGCATCGTTATTATCTCGGCCCTCGGTGGAGGCCTCATCGGGTTAGGCCGAGCCGGTTCGGCGTACGGAATGTCCAAGGGCGGCGTCGTGGCACTTACGCGCGACCTTGCTGCAGAATGGACAGGCAAGGGAGTGCGGGTCAATGGGGTCGCTCCCGGCTGGATTCGCACTCCGATGACAACGGCGCTGCAGAATGACCCCGGACGTGGCGGACGAATGTTGAAGCAGGTGCCAGCGGGTCGATGGGGAGAAGTCCAGGACGTTGCGGCTGTGGTCCTGTTTCTTGCCAGTGATGCATCCGCTTACATGTCCGGACATACCATACCGGTCGACGGCGGAGCCTTAAACGTGATTTTGCTGGATTAAAGGTGAACGCTGGATTAAGGGTGAACCATGTCAAGTGTCATGATTCAAGAACGGGAAATCCCGGCCGAATTGCTGGGGCGTCTGCTTGAATACTCGGGATCGCTGACGTCGACCAGTGAGTTACAGAAGTCGTTTACCGAAAACGGCTATTTGCTGATTCGAGGTGCGATTGATTGCGAAAAGGTACTTGCGGCACGTAGCGAAGTCATGTCCCGATTACATGCCGTGGGGGAAGTTCAGGAACCGGCGATTGAAGGAATCGCGACGGGCGTCAGCCAACGTCCGCGCCCGCAAGACGATGGCGGAGAATTCTGGACAAGTGTGAATCATGGGCCCGCACTCCGCGAGGTCACTCATGGCGACTGGACGCGCAATGTCATCGGTCATTTGTTAGGCGCAAAATCCCGGCCGCATGATTTAATGTTTCTGCGCCCAACTGCTCCGGGTAAGACGACTTCGCTTCACTATGACTTTCCCTTCTTTGCGGGCTTCGGCGCGAATATCGTGACGGCATGGATTCCCCTGGGTGACGTCCCACTGAGTGATGGACCGCTAGTGGTGATCGAACGGTCCTTTGAATTCGACGATTTGCTCGGTCCGATCCGACTCGCAGGTTTCACGGCAGACCACTCAAACGAGGCAGTTCAATCTGCGGCTTATAAGGCTCAAAATGCGATGCACCCGGTAGATCTTGCCGAGCAACGAGGGGTTCGGCTCCTTTCGACGGAATTTAAAGCTGGCGACCTGGTGATTTTCTCGGGGTTTCTGATGCACGGTTCGGTCGACAATAATTCGCCAGTTGGTCGAGTTCGATTATCATGTGATGTGCGATACCAGCCGGCAAGCGAACGGTACGATGATCCGCGTTACTTCGGCGAAAAACCGACCGGTTCCAAGGGCGGTGGTTATGCGGATATGCGTGGAGCACAGCCAATTTGCTGACTTCGATGTTTAGTCGTGTCTGAAGCCCCACCGATCTCTTCTTGGGGGTTCATCAACGTGGCCCTGTTCTGGGGCGGGACAACCTCTCGCCGACCAACTTATGGCGGCTTCTAGTATCGGCAGGAGAAATGGAGCTGTTTGCAGTTTCTGGACCGGTTGCTGGCCACTGGTCACAGAGTGAACACGCCTGGGATCGTGGCCTGTTGAAACAACCACGTTCGGATGAAACCGCAAAGGTGGTTGGAGTCACTCTTGCTGGTTGATCTCGTCCTGGGGGCCTGTAGCCGATTGGTAGGTGGCATTGTTCACGAAGGGTGCTTTGGCGATGCGGTGTCCCTGGGTTCGTCCCACGGCATGGCCAACTATGGCCCCGGTCAATTTGACCAGTGGTTGCACCTGTGGCAACAGTTGGCCGATATCACCTCCTACTTCGGAGCCGAACTGCGGCTGCAGGGTGTGCCGGGCTTCAATGCGTTCTTGGATGGTCCCGTACCTGTCAACGTAGGATAAAACGTCATTTTTGTTCCGACGCTCCCGCCCCAAGCGGACCAGTGGCAAGCCATGCACCGCGGCGTACGTCCCGGGGTGCGGGCGGTGGTGTACGTCCTTGGCATAGGCCGATTGCTCGAGCGCCAAGGAGGGAATGTCCGAGTAAACATGGACCGTGTCAGTATAAGGGTTGTAGTGATCTCCCCCAAAGATTCGACCCGGGAAGATCGTATCCCCCAGCGTGTGTAGCGTGCCGACCGTATATCGCCACCCGGCACCAACCCGTTTGTTCTTTCGCAAGCGTCGCCAGTCGTCGAAGGGGCGGTACTGGTTAATGCGGACCTTCGTCGAAACGAGCCCGTTGGCAGCCATGTACTCGACCAGTGCGTTTTGCGTGTGGGGCGAAACGTGGTGATTGTCCGCTCGCCGGTTCCAGAGCAGAACTTTTGATGGAATTCCAAAGAACCAACCGATACCGTCGACGACCTTGCGGGGTTGACCCCGCTCGATGTCAATTGGGGTAGCCCGTTCACAATCACAGTGTGCAGCATCACAGCAAGGTGCTGTAACGTTCGGCTCGGCAGACGTACCACGAGCGGAGAGCAGAAAGACAACAAGACATACCCTGTTTCGACAAGCGCCAGACATCTATTTTTCCTGTGAGAATAGCTACCGCAACACGCGAGTTTTGCCGGCGAAGAGTACCGGGAACCTTAGCGAATTGGAAGAAGGATTTGGAAGAAGGATTTGGTGTGGGAGCGTGCGGGCCTGGTACCAGTTATGGAAAGGCCGGTGGAGCGCCGGTTGGTCGCGATTGCACCTGCTGCCAGCGATAGCAGAAGCGATTTACGTGGTTCTCGCCCAACAGTCCTCGAGTGTCAAAAATCGCCATTAAGCCACCGGTGTTGCGGGGGCGGTGTGTCGCCCAAAACGCGCGTCACCCTGCCTGTACCAACCACAACCGCCCCTGCCCGGAGAAAACGCGCCCCTGGCCCAAAGGCCGTGGTTTGGCGCCGGGCCATTCTGTTTTAGATTAAGGGTATACTGAACGCGCCCGGTCGCCTTTTGGGGCCGGGGGCATTGCCAGAGTTTCAGCACCTTTGACTTCTACACAAGGACGAGTTTATGTGTACGGCACCCTATAAAACATGTGTCTTGATTGTGCTGTTGGGCGGGATTTTCGTTGGGACGGGTGCCCGGGCGGTGGAACCAGGCCAAAATCAAATCCGCCCGCAAGTCACCGTTGTCCGAGGGGGGGAGTCGCACCTGCCAGCGGCGGAGTGTCGCAAGATGATCGTGGGGCCGGGCATCAATCAACCAGATCCTTTCCCAGGATATAAGGGGTTTGTGGGCTGGGAATGCCCTGTACGCTTGCGGGACGGGACCATGCTGGTCAGTTTCAACGCCGGCTATTGGCACGGTTCGCGACCAACGCCCCTGAAGCAGACCTACATCGACCAGTATGAGAAGGAGTACGGCCCGGTCTTCGACGTCCAGGCCCCCAGGGGTGGCCGGGCCATGATTTCGCGGTCGATCGACAACGGTGTGACATGGAGCAAGCCTGTGACGATGCTGGATACCCCCTACGACGATCGCCATCCGGCCATTACGGAATTGTCCGACGGGACTCTCGTGTGCAGCCTGTTCACGGCGGCCAGCGAGAAAGGCGATTGTGAACAGCTCGATCCGTCAAAGGGTGCTCGCACCGCGGTCGTGCGATCACGTGACGGTGGCCAGACGTGGGAGTCCCACCCTCACCGGTTGCCACCGGTTTTCTTGCAAGAGGCAACCGACGGTCCGCCGCTTGAAATGCCTGACAAGTCGGTGTTGCTGACCTCGTACGGGAGAGATAAAGAGTTGGACCGCTGGATCATCGGTGTGTTTCGCTCAACCGATCGCGGCGCCCACTGGGAACTTCTTTCGAAGGTTGTGGCCGACCACGATCAGCATGAGGCCAGCATGGTCCGCTTGCAGGACGGTCGGTTGGTCATGATCACCCGGCCCGAAGGGGCGTTGAGCTGGTCGACCGATGACGGACGATCGTGGACACCGCCGGTAACTTTCGGGTTCCGGATGTTTGCCCCAACGCTGCAGGTGCTTGCCGACGGGACACTGCTGTGTATCCATGGTTGCTACCACGGGAATTTGGGTGGGGGCGGGCTGCGGGCCATTTTCAGCCGCGACGGTGGAGCAACCTGGGTCGCACCTCACAAGAGATATGGGTTTGCAGTCGACGACACGTACGGCTACTCCCGCAGTTGCCTGATGCCCGACGGTGCCGCCTACCTGGCCTACATTGGGACCGGCGGACATCGTTTTGAGGATGCCAGAAACAACATGATCTGGTCGGTCAAGCTGCGCGTCAGGTCCGATCATTCTGGCATCGAACTGGTACCGGTGGCGGGTGGCTGAACCGTGTTTTGGAAATCGACAACCGGTCTGGCCAGTCACTCCCAGCGAATCAGGCAAGCAAAATCCAGACAGTGTTGGACCGCCCCGGCCTCTGTACCGTCGAATGGCTAATTCTGGCTGCTGATTTGTGGTGTATCAAATGGGCTGTGCAAGTTGACCGGTTTTAAGCTGGACAGTTTATAAGTGGGATAACAAGGCAGATCTGCATTGCCTTTCAACCACCCTCGGGCTGCTGGTAACCGAATTCTTCCGATGCAAGTCTGTAGGGACACAACTCGCACCAAGGATCTTTCTATGCCGCAAACTAAATATATGTCGCAAACTAAATGTTGGCAGTGCGACAAGGTTATCAGCTTTGGAAGGTACGCCGCACTCGCCACACCCAACCGGGTTTGAAGTCCGGGAGGCTGGCAACTAGCGCACCCTCCCGTGGCCGTGCAGCCCAACGAGCCTTCAGTCAAACACCGGCAGGAGCAACGAGCCTCGGGGGCTCGCTGCTCTCTTGAATCACCATCTCCTGGTGTGGTACAATCACTCCTGGTGTCGGACATCAAATTTCCTATCAGATAGTCATCCCACAGGTAAACTCACCGGAGTGTTTTCCGTGTTAGCGAAATGGGTCAATGTGAGGGGGTGAGTCGGCAGCACTGATTGGATGTAAGTGAGGTTTTTGCCGTTGGTTCGCTGATTCGTGCACAATGGTGTCCGTTTGCAGGACGAGACAAGAGTCATGTCGACAAACTGTCGCGGGTTTACGCTCGTTGAACTGCTGGTTGTCATTGCCATCATCGGAATTCTGGTTGCCTTTCTGTTGCCTGCGGTTCAAGCGGCGCGCGAGGCGGCGCGGCGTATTGAGTGTGCCAACCATCTGAAACAGATTGGCTTGGCTATTCATAACCACCATGACACGTACAAGATTCTCCCATCCGGTGGCCGCTGGTGGTCCGACTACCCAAGCTTTTCGGGTGACCCCAACAACGAGACTTGGGCTTCCCCCGATCTATGATCCAGGGCCTATGAGAAAATCTAGGTCTAGGGATCCGCTGGCTTGCCGTAGCGGAGAAGGTTGCTGAGGCGTAGCCGAAGCAACCTTTGCAGCGGAGGGAAGC
>CAUZEA010000194.1:0-7138 GCA_963578605.1 Planctomycetota bacterium | reverse complement strand
CGCTGCTGTTCTTCCGTTCGGGCTACGCCCTCACTCCAGAACAGCAGCGGTCCCTTAACCCTAGATCCTCTCATTAAGGCTGGTACATAGTTTGGGGGAAGGCCACAACCCGCAGGATCACTCTGTCTGCCGCGCTACTTTTCTCTGGTGTCCATCGCTGGTGGACCTCACATCGCATCACCAGCACCAACACGCGCCGAAAATCCTGGCCCTGGGCCAGGATTTGCCTGTTGTTTCCCAGTAAACTCCTAGAGAAAATCAAATTTCCTATCAGTCGCTCTGGTGTGCTGGCTGCCGTTGCTGCGGCGGTGTGGATTGTGCATCCCATCCAGACAGAAAGCGTAACCTATGTCATCCAGCGGGCAGAGTCACTGGTGGGCTTGTTTTACCTGCTCACGGTATATGCAGCAATGCGGTCGATGGATTCTGAACGCTCAATCAGCTGGAGCCTGCTCGCAGCGACTTGTTCTATCATTGGAATGGCCAGCAAAGAAGTGATGGTCTCCGCGCCAGTGATGGTATTGTTGTACGACCGCGCATTTGCCGCCAGGTCGATTCGTGAGGCTTTGCGGCAGCGCTGGCCTTTGTACGCTGGCCTGGCGGTAAGCTGGCTGGTGCTTTTCGCGCTGATGTTGCAGGGACCTCGTACTGGCACCGTAGGGTTTGGCCTGGAAACTATCACCCCCTGGGAGTATGCCAGTAGCCAGTTCGGTGTAATCCTGCACTACCTGCGACTCTGCTTGTTTCCCATTGGTTTGTGTCTGGATTATGGTTGGCCCATCGCCAGTGGTTGGATGCAGATCCTGCCGGCCATGTTGATTGTTATGGCGCTGTCGATATTCACCTTCTGGGGATTGATCAACCAGAGACGCTGGAGTTATCCGGCCGCGTGGTTCTTTCTCATATTGGCACCGACTTCAAGCTTTGTACCGATGCAAGATCTGGCTTTTGAACACCGTATGTATCTGCCGCTTGCCGGGCTGTGTGTGCTGGCCGTGCTGGTTGTCGACAAACTGATTGGCCGTCACGTGATGGTTGGCGTTTTTGTCGCGGGCGCCGTCATAATCAGCTTGACGGTGCTCACTTTGGCGCGCAACCGCGATTACCATAGTGAGGTCGCGATCTGGCAATCGGTGGTTGAGGCATCCCCGGACAATCCCCGCGGCCACAACAATCTGGGCAAGACGTTACACGAAGCGGGCCGGGTAGATCTGGCGATGAAGCATTTTCGCGCGGCGCTTCGCATCGAGGGCAGCCATATTGACGCACATAACAACATGGGCGTTATCCTGGCTCGGAAACTCAGATTCGTTGAGGCGATCAAGCATTTCCGCTCAGCGGTGGATGCCGAGTCCGAGGCTACGATGCCGCACTACAACCTCGGCATGGCTTTGCAAGCACACGGTGATCTTGAAGCGGCCCTGAAGCAATATCTGGAGGCGCTGGCATTAAGTCCCGATTCCTCGGCGCCGATGTATCGCGCTGCGTGGATATTAGCCACACATCCGAGTGCATCGGTGCGCAATCCCGATCAGGCCGTCGCGCTTGCGACACAGGCGGTGGAGCTCACCGATTCCAATAATCCAGAGATTCTGGATGTGCTGGGTGCCGCATACGCGGCGGCCGGGAATTTTGAGCAGGCAGTTAAAACCGCACAAGCAGCGCTCGATTTGGCTGTGGATCGCCAAGCCAAACCGCTGGAAGGCCAAATCCTCATGCGCCTGCAGAGCTATCGCCGTAATCAATCATTCCGCCTAACGCACACAAAAGAGTAGTTTAGAATGCCTACTAAAAACGTCCAGCACGTTTCACGTTTCTTTCGCGTGCGAAGGGGTCGGGAGCCTTTCCGGGCAGTACCTTGATAAGGCTCCCGATCCCTTCCTCTCTGTGGTGAATACCCCGGGCTAGATCTTGCCACGGTCGCCAAGATCGGAAAACAGCTGGTCGTAATAGGCTTTCTGAGCGGTCTTATCGAATCTGGCACGACCGGCGAAATAGATCAGGCCAAGGGCGCGGCGGTGGTGGTTGCTGGGATTTGCCTCTGCACGGTGGATGGTCACGCTGTGGTGCACGGCAAGGTCGCCGGGCTGCATTTCAATACACCGCTCCAGTTCGCGATCTTCTTGGCCGTAGTCAGCGATGCCCTGAGAGAACCCCAGCGTATCGGTGCGGTTGTGGGCGCGCAACCCCTTGCGATGGGAACCCGGGACGTAACGCAGGCAGCCGTTGGTCTGATCCACTGGATCGATGGCCAGCCACATGGTCAGCGCCTCGTTTGGCTCGATGGGAAAGTAATAGCCATCCTGGTGAGATGGCGTGGGGCCGTTCTTCTCCGGTGGTTTGTCGAACCACTCACATTCATGACAAACCACATCGTCGTTGAGCAACAACTCGGCCAGTCCGCGGAATTTCTCACGCCCCATCAAATCGGTAAAGTAGGGATCATGTGCTTTGATGTGGCACATCTGCTTGAGTGTTTCTGCGCGATCGACATCTTCATAGAACTTGTGTTCGCGCGGCACTGTGGGGATCGTCTCGGCGATGTAGCGATCCAACGCGCTGAATACCTCTTCGCGATCAGCTTCATCCAGGAAGCCGCGGATTAATACGTAACCGTCGCGGTCGAAGTCTTCTTTGGTTTTCAACTCACGGGTCTCCATTCTGCTTCCTCCGATATTGAAACTTCACGGGCAGGTTGAAACCTCCCCGCGACGCACAATGCGATGCTATGATATCAGAAATCATACTTTGAGAAAGGGAACCACAAATGAGATATCAGAGCGTCTGTGCACGAATGATAGCTGCTGTGATCATGTCAGTTGGCTTGGGCGACTCCCTCGCGACCGCCGAAGATGAGGCACCGTCTCCGCTCGAAGTCTCATTGGCTCGCTACTACTATCCGCAAGACGTTGAGCAGATCGAGGTCGTGATCACCGGAATAAAAGCGGACCATTCGAACCTCAGAATCGAGATCAGCAAGCAGCCGGGGTCGAAGGTGCTCGCATCCAGTACGACCCGATTGCTGCGGGAGAGGAGAAGTCATCGGCTTCAATTGACGTTGCAGAGTTCGAAGAAGGCCGCTACGTGGTTTCAGCACATGTGAAAGGCGCTGGCGACGATCCCACCGACTCGATTCACCGCGTCTTCTTCAGGCGGGACATCCAACCCGCGGCCGAGCCACCGAAACCCACGCGCATGACGATTCGATCGGATGGGATTCTGCTGGCCAACGACAAACCGTTTTGCCCTTTTTTTGCGTGCCCGACAGACGTCATTTCTCCGCTGGCCAAGAAATGCTTCAACGTGGAGTACGGCGAGTTTGGCCTGGTATCAAATCCGCTAAGGCGACAGAAGGTGGGCTTCCGTGGGTAACCAGGGAAGACATCGCAGGGTTCGGACAGTGTGTTACGAAATGAATGGCAAACGTCGATTCTCGTGGATGGCTATTTGTACGGTTTTGACAATGTCGGAGGGGCTGGCCCCATTACCCATTTGACATGCATTGAAGCGGCGACCGAAAAGGTGGCTTGGCAACAGGCTCGTTTTGGCAAAGGCAATGCGATGGCCGCCGACGGTAAGTTATTCGTAAGTATGATGTCGGGGGACTTGATCGTGATTAAGATTAACCCCAACGAATATATCGAGCTTGGTCGGCAAAAAATCACACGAGGCACTCGCCAGTCGCCGGCCTTATCGGATGGTATTTTGGTTTTGCGTGATGACGAGTCCATTGTGGCGGTTGACGTAAAAAAAGCGCAATAGACCCCGCCGGCGGATGCAGTCGAAACCACGGTCGTTGCCTGCCAGGAGAATCAGATAGATTTCCGACCGTTTAAAAAAGACGTTTCAGGATCGAGTGGATAGATGGGCCGTGGAAGCTGTTGCCAATCGAATTCGGCAAGATTGGACATGGTCATTCCCGCCGTGTTGACTCGAATAATTTCCGACGCCAGATCGGCAAAATACTGGAAGTTACTTGCGGTTTTCAAGACGATCATTTTTGCAGTTCCCGGTTCAATTCCGAAATGGCGATATACAGCCGGATGATTTCCCCCAATTCCCTCCGTTTCACTCACCACAATCTGGATGCTGCCGATACGCAACAACACGGCGCGACCTGCATTAAACGATTCCATGCCAATACAGTGCGCCATGATTTCGCCACCTCCGATTGCAACCACGTCTGCGGTCACTATGGCGGGCGAACTGTAAAGATCATCTTGTTTACCTCCCAGGTGCACATCGATCGAGGTTCCTGTACCGGCATTGATTGCCAGATCAACCACTTCAGGGTCAACCATCGTCAGCAAAGCGACTTGGGTCATGTGTTGTTCCAGCATTTCTTTGAGCAGAATCGTGCTGTCGCCTGGTGCGCCTCCGAATACGCTGTCCCCCGTGTCGGAGAGGATCACGAGGCCGCGTTCTGCGGCGATGGCCTGGCGGACCGCCTGAGGTGCAGGAACGCTTTCTAATTTAAGAAAGCGTTCACGCTGGTCCCATGCAAATTGTGCCAGCTCGCCGGCACAGCGGTCAGCGAGATCAGGATCCTGATGGGTGACTACCGCAACCGCCCAACCTCCGTTCGGTACGTCGAGCCAGGGTTGCATGGGGAAAGTTGACGCGGATACAACACCGGGCAAGGTTTCCATTTGCCGGGCCATTTCAAACCATTCCCGCATCGGTCCGGGGGGATCCGTTAGAAACTGTTCCTGATGGGTAAGCATTGGTATCTTGCGCCAGGCCAGATTCGGTGTGAGGTGTCCCGCAAGAATATCAAACAACAACCTGCCCGCTTGATAACCGGTGTCGGCGGGGTGGTGGGGTTGTGTGCGATGGGCGACCAACGCGTCGCACGAGTCCACCATGGCCTGCGTAAGATTGGCATGATGGTCCAATGCCAGTACAAGGGGCACTTCTGGACCGATGATCTTACGACATTCCTGTAATAAAAACCCTTCGGAGTCCGGATAAGAATCAGCCTGCCCTGCACCATGTAAGTCCAGGAAGACTCCGTCCAGGACTTCTGCTTCGGCCAGCGCCGTGGTGATGGATTGCACAAAGAAATGAAGCGTTTCATCGGTGATTGGTCCGCTGGCACCTGCCCATCCACGAATGATAGGAATCGGTTCCCAGGCAATTCCCGATTCAGTTGCCGCATCGATAAAGCCACCGATCGAACCGGTCTGGAATCCTTGTTCGCGAAAAGCATTACCCTGGAGCAAGCCGAATTTCTCAAAGGTTTTCAGCGTAGTTCGGGTGTGGCTGAAACTACTGGTTTCCTGTCCGAATTTGGCGATCGCTATCATCATAGGGAGAGATCAGAGCAACTCTTCGATGGGCTCGGGGTGTTCTAGTACGGGCGTTGGTCGCCCTGCATGGTCCATAATCTGAAGTTTAGGATCGATGCCCATACAGTGATACACCGTGGCATGGATTTGATCGGGTGTGACGGGTCGATCTTTGGGGCTTTCCCCTTTGCTATTGGTGGAACCGACAATCTGGCCCCCTTGAACTCCGCCACCGCCCATTAGGCAGAACATGGAGTTCCCCCAGTGATCCCGGCCGGGAGTCCCTTTGCTCAGCGGTGGTCCGCCATTGCCGCCGTTATTCATTCGTGGCGTTCGACTAAACTCGCCACACAACATGAACTGACTGATAGTGATTTTAACTGATAGTGATTTTAATCCCCATCCGACTGATAGTGATTTTAATCCCCATCCGGCGACTTTAATAGCGCTAGCAGGGGTCTTTTTTTATTTCAGTAGTGCTCGAGGTCATTTTTTAGTAGGCGCTAGCTGGGTGACTTCAAGGCATTGCGTGTAATTTCAGCTGGGATTTTGAGCCGTAACGCTCATTCGGCCCGTCCGTGTTAGTGGTGCTCGCTGGTCACGCTGGCAGCGCGCCATCGAGCGTTGGAATTTCAGCCGTTTTGCCGGGATTCGACAGCATTACTTGGATTTGCCACGCCTCGCGGTTGCCCAAAACAGACGCGCACCGCGACCGTAACGGTCAACACGGACCATCAGGATTGCCTGGCAACACGGCTGGACGGTGAAAACATGCCCGAGCGTCTAAAGAAATTCCGGGTCGAGAACCAATTGCAACTCCCGAGGTTCGTCCAAACTCTCCTCGAAACGGCCCGGTGGACCCCTAGGACCCGCCAGCGTCCGCAGTGGACCCTCCCACAGACCGCAATGCCGGAGAATGTTTTCCACGATGTCGCGTTGGCTACGTTCGATGAAACTGACGACTTTCATCCTGGACCCACATTGAGGGCACTCCAGCGGATCGACTTCAAACACCCGTTTGACCAGAGCGGCCCAACTCGAAGCCGTCCCGCTCGATTCGGCCTTGGCGGCAGATCGTGCCTCATCGACAAGCCGCCGGTAAATCTTCACTTCGTCGCACGACGCCTCCTTGGCGCGGATCCCTCGGCGCCGATACGAATACCATCCGAAATATCTGACCAGATGTTCTCCCTTGTCCGGGATGTGTTGCGTGAGTTCCGCGAGGAAATCGAGCGCGTCGAAAACTTGAAAGTTGCGGCTGGCGCCGCCAGCCAAATCACGGCTGGCCGGCGTTGGGAAGCGCCGGCAGTCTCCCTTCTGCGCACGATACACGACCGAACCAGACTTTGTGACGCGAACGATCCTCGCTAAACTAAACGGACAACGAACCATGTACTCGGCAAGTCGTTGCAGCCCGGACGCATCGCCTGCAGGCAGGTAGACGCTATGGTCAACGCTGAATCCAGAATGGGGCCAACCCCTGATTTGGTCCACCAGCTTCTGGTCGATCTTGCCCTCTCCAAGCAGTAAGTCAAAAACTTTCCGTTGCCAGACGCTCAGCAGTCGCGTCGTGTCCATGGGAGGAAGACAGATGAATGTGCCATCGGGACGATAAGCTCCATCGGTCGCGATCACATGAACATGCGGGTGGAAATGGATGAGGTCGCCGAACGTCTGAATACCGGCAATCGCGCCGGGGAGAACGTCATCGCTTCCGAGCACGCTCCGAAATACCTCCACGACCGTATCCCACGCCGCGCGGGCGAACCCGCCCAAGAGGCGCCGATCGAACCGGAAAAAGATACGCAGCCGCTTCGGGATCGTCCAGACGATTTGCCGATGGGGAACCC
>CAUZEA010000193.1:0-7221 GCA_963578605.1 Planctomycetota bacterium | reverse complement strand
TGCGCAGGCGATTGCCGACTACACACCCGACATCGCCAGCATTCAGGAGATGTGGGGAGAGAAGGACCAGATTCTTGCGGCGACCGAGGCCAAGACCGGCCTGGACTACGCATTTTCTGTCGGCAGCAACACCTGGGACGGCGATATCCTCTACCGGGCCGATCGCTGGCGGATTTTAGACGATGGCGTGGTGACCTACGACGGCTCGCGCGGCATGTCGCATGCCACGCTCGAGCACCTTAGCACGGGTGAGAAGATGTCGGTGTACGGCATGCATCCGCTGGCCGGAGTGAGCGAGGACGTTCATCTCCGCAATATCGAGATGGCGACTGCGCACATGGCAGCCCGTCCCTACGCCGGCGAGGCGCCGGTAGTTTTTCTGGGCGATATGAACGCCCATGAAAACAGTGAGTCGATGCGCCTGATTCGCGACGGGGCGATCGACGCCTTCGGCCAAAATTGGACCGCGCCGGTGACCTTTGAGGACACTTTTCGCGTGGCAGCTGGCGACCAGGCCAATGGTGACACCGGGTTTGGGGTGAAAATCGACTACATCTACACCCAGGAGCGCACCGTGCCTGCGTTCCGCGTTGAGGGCGCATCGATCCGAGGCGACGCACCAGGCGGCTCGGATCATTTTCCTGTGATGGCCGAGATCGTGCTACTGGGGTAACCGTCTGGGGATTTTGATTGTGAAGCGGTTTACTGGTAATCTCTTGCCGCTACCCGGGCAGTGGTGACGGCAGCCTCACCCAAGTCAAGTCTCTCTCCGGTTGATTTTACAACCCTTCAAATTGCCACACTTTCGAAACATGTAAACGATACTGGAAACAGAGCAAATTGTTGGAGACCTCGGGGGGCACGCTAGCTTTGACGGCTAAGCCGTCCACGCGGTAGAATTGTGCAGCACTGGAAATTCGTGAGGAAGAACCAATCGTTCACAGCATCACTTAGGTTTCTTGGCGTGAGCTAACACCAGATGAACTATAGTCTTCGTTTCCGCGGCCTGCGGTTTGGCAAGTGCCTTGCGCTTGTGGTTGTGGTGCTGCTATTGGCAGGTAGCATTCCGCTCGCACCGAGTCCTGCCATCGGTTTCCCGGTTTTGCGGTAATTTGTTTGAATCTAATTAACGGCTCGATCGGCTACCTTCCCCCGGAAGAAGATTACGACAAGGATATCTACCAGGTATGGCAAACACCGTTTGACCGGGGTGCGCTGGAGGAATTTATTGAAGCCCTTGCAGCCCAGATAAGTCGGCTGAGTGAGGAAAGATAACCGTTTCCAACAGCGCCTGTGGCTGAAACCTGTAGCGACCTGCCCTTCCCCGCTGGTATGGCCCCTTTGAACAAGCATCAACAGACTTTACTTTACAGGCAATCGATGCAACTTAACGAACGACAAAAGAAACTGCTGGGTCTTTCTTTCCTGGACTACCAGTCGAACGAGGCTTTTTTTGAAACCCCGCTTATTTTTTCGCGGGCCTCGGGCCTCCATTACTGGGACACCGAAGGTAAACGTTACTTTGACGGTATCGGCGGCATTTTTGTCGCCGTCCTGGGGCATGGCCATCCGCGGGTTGTGGAAGCTTTGAAGCGGCAGCTGGATCAAATGAGCCTGGCACCTCCCATGCACGGGCCGTCGGACGTTGCACTCGATTTCGTGGAGCGCATCGGGCAGGTGACCCCCGGTACGCTGAACTTTGCGAAAGCTTTCAGTGGCGGGTCGGAGTCGATGGAAGCGGCAATGAAGTTCGCTCGCCAATACCACAAGCAGACCGGGCAGCCGGGCAAGTACAAATTTATCTCCCGTTACCAGGGTTACCACGGAGGGACCTTTGGTGCGATGGGGGCCAGTGGCACGGGAAAACGCAAATCTCCCTTCGAACCCCAGATGGCCGGCTTTGTGAAAGTCTATCCACCGACCTACATGAGAGATCGATTTTCTTCGTGGGAAGAATGCAACCGTTTTTGTGCGCAGCTGTTCGAAGACGCCATTGTCAACGAAGATCCAGACACGGTTGCCGGCATCATCGTTGAGCCGATTGGTAATACAGGTGGCATTATTACGCCGACGACGGAGTATTTCGAGATTCTTCGGGAGATCTGCGACCGTCACAACGTTTTACTGATTTTTGACGAGATCATCACGGCCTGGGGGCGAACCGGGGAGATGTTCGCAGCGCAAAGTTTTGGCGTGACTCCCGACATTATTTGCGGTGGCAAGGCACTTTCGAGTGGCACCATGCCGCTGGGTGCGATGATCGCCCGGGACGATATGGCCGAGGCTTTTCGCGGTAGCCCGGCGGACCAGGTGAACTTTGCCCATGGGCATACTTATGCCAGTAACCCGCTGGGCTGTGCCGTGGGCCTGGCAGTGATCGATGAGATTCTCGAGCACAATCTTACCGCCCAGGCGCTCGAGTCAGGAAACTACCTGGCCGAAAAGCTGGAAGGGCTCAAGAAATATGGAGTGATACGCGAGGTGCGTGGCCGGGGCCTGTTGCGCGGTGTGGAGCTGGTCAAAGACCCCCAGAGCATGGAGCCGTATCCCGAACTTGGGCACGCGCTAAAAAAGACGGCGTTAAAAAACGGGCTTATTATGCGTATTGATCCCAGCTGGTTTGCCTTGGCGCCGGCCATCATTGCCTCGAAGGGAGACATTGATGAGCTCGTGGAGCTGGTGGATCGCAGTCTCAGGGATGCACTGGAGGAGGTCGCCTGATTGGCACCCTGATGCTGTTGATGGTAAAGCGAATCCTGGAAGCCTTACCGAAAATAAAAACTGAACAATTTAGCCGTCTTCATGCGGAACCGCAGGCGCACCACCTCTCCCACCAGCGATGACAGATCGGGGTGATTCTTCCAGGCAATCTTGTGGGCTAACCTGTTCGAGTCAAGCGGCCTGGCATCTGCGAGACCAAAGCCTTTGCGGGCCACTCCATTGGCGTCGATTACCTCGATGGTCACAGAGCCGTGGTGGGCATCCGCATTAACGAGCAACGTCTTGCCCGAAACACGAAATGGCCTGGTGATCATCTGGCCCATGGTGCCGGTTGGCTCGAGGGCTACAAACCGGTCCGGGCGGAGCGTGGCAAGCCCGATGCCGCTGGTGCGATTGGTCGAACCGTGCGAGCCCCTCGTTCCGCTGTAATAGAAAAGAAGTTGGCCGGTGAATTCAACCGGCGGCCCTACGAAAATTACCATCGATTGATCAAACTCGCCCTCGGCTCCATTGGGCAGAAAAACCTCCCGGCCGGCGGCCCGTTCCCAGTGGATGCCGTTCCGGCTTGTCGCTAACTGAATATCGATCGCGCCATGCTGCCGTGGATTTCGGTCGTTGGGCACATCGGCGCCGGTGTGAAAGATATGCAAGAAACACAGGTAGAGGTCGTCGATCATCATGATCGTGGGGATATAAAACTCCGTGCCTGGCGGGTCGTGTTTATCGGGAGCCAGGACCTCCTTGCGGTCGGACCAGTTGACAAAATCTTTACTGACCATTCGTCCCGCAGTTCGCGGCGCGTTGCCGAACTGGATCAGGGAAAGCCACTCCTTGCGGAGCGGGTCGTACCAATAGTTGTAGGCGTGATCGAGTGCACCCCGCGTGGGTTTTGGCCCGAGCTTCCAATGCAGACCATCGGGAGAGTAGATGGCGATGTTGCCGTAATACCCGCCATACTCTTTTTTGGCCCAAATAATACAGCGATAGCACCGCTTGGGATCAACTTCACCCGGACTTTTCATCACCATGTTGGCCCAGTCGCCATACCGGCCCCAGACCAGGTTGTTTTCATTGCTGCCCTGGTAATCGATGATGCCCAGTTTCGGTTTTTGGAAGTGAACGCCATCATGACTCTCGGCGTACGCCATTTGGCAGATCATCGAGTCGAGCAGATCGGCTATTTGCCGGCCCCGCACCTGCGCATCAGCGCTCGCTTCGACAAAGCTGAACGGCCGGGTGAAGTAGACGGCCCGATACCAAAGGCGTATCTTTCCCTGATCGTACAGGGCCGACGGCGACGCTGGCCCCCACACGCCCCGCTCCCACGGGTTCTCACCGACGAGAACCGGGTTGTCGTTGTGTTTTTTTGGCTGCTGGAGGGTGCGCTTGAGCCCCTCCATTTCGGCAATTGCGTAATCGTCGATCAAGAGCTGGCGGTTTTTGCCGACGGGGATGGTATCACCCGCAACCGAACTGCCCAGATGGATCACCGTCGCCAAGAGAGCGGCGACACAAAGCAACGATACCCGGCGCATCATCGTCAACGGTTTTTGGGTGAGTTCGATATTGGAAGTCGGAGCTGGCATTTCCCAGTTCGGTTTGGCAGTGAAGCAATCCCAGGCTGGGCTCACCCAATATGCTAACACTTGGCCTTCCCCGGTTTCTACCGTGGGAGGATACGTCGTACCACAACAAGCTTAACGCCCAACCAGGGGAAATCTTCACTTTTGAGCTTCCAGGCCACGTCCATAACGTGAGGGCCAGGATGAAAAGGAACCTCAAACGGCCTTACGCCCGCTCGTAAGTCCCATCAGCTGGTAGCGAATCGAACAGGGGAAGGCTCCGACCTGACGGCCCGGTAGATTCCTCGGTCGCGACCGGAGCACTTTCCGCGGGAAGGTCCTCAAGTGAGGAGTCGTCGGGTAAAGAGAGACCATACCGGGCAAGCAGATCAGGAACGAGTTCGCCGACTCGCAAAGGACGGTTTTGCGCCGGTGATCGACGACGGTTGTGACGGTGTTGCGAGGTTCTGGCCATAGCATGAGTTCCGAAGAGAAGAGCCGGTTGAGCCGACTGCACAAATTGCAGACGGCAGGAAACCTATTTCCATCCTAACGAATGGTGTACAGGCGTCAACTTTTTGGCCGCGTTCGCTCCCGGGCGTCGGGCAAGACACCTTGGTTTCCGTCGGGGTGTTGGAAGGACCGTTCTCTTCGAACGCGCAGGTTTGTTATGGGGTTTTGAGGACCTTGGAGTTTATGGTGAAAATAAAGTTGTTTGACTGCCTAAAAACAGGATGATTTTGCAGTACACCCCCAGTGGAAAACAGGGGTGAATGTCAAATATTTGTATAATAAAACCTCTTCAGCAAGTCGGTCGCACAACCGAGAGATGCTTCCTAAAATACGTCCGTTCCTTTGCTTGGTTCGTATCTTTTTACGGATCGTGACAGGGAGACCGCCTGTTTTAGCAAGATCAGGTAGATTGACGGTCAAAGAAGGTTAGCTGCCGAAGGGGTATTTTTTCACTCCCTGGGTCGATGCAAACGAGAAGAAATCGATGGTAATCAAGCCGGCTACCGACACGCAAACCAGTGGTACGCTGCTGATGCGGGTTCGGGATGTGAACGACCAACAGGCCTGGAACGAGTTTGTAGAACGTTATACGCCAAAAATTTTTTTGTGGTGTCGACGATTTCATCTGCAAGAATCAGATGCCTCGGACGTAACTCAAGAGGTATTGGTCAAACTCGTCGGAGCGATGCAATCTTTTGTGTACGACCCGTCCCGCGGTAGCTTCCGGGGATGGCTGAAAACGGTTACGGCCAATGCGGTGCGAGATTTGGGCCGCGATTGGCAGCGTAAAGGGAGAGCTTCTGGAGACGAACAGCTGCAGCGGTTGGCGGCTTCGGTCGAAGACACGGCATCAATTCAGGCATTGGAAGAGGGCATCAACCGAGCTCACCGAGAAGAGATTCTGCAGGAAGCCGAGGCACGCGTTTCCCTACGGGTCGAGCCGCACACATGGAAAGCCTACCGGCTTACGGCAGTCCAGCAGCAACCGGCGGCCCAGGTTGCCCGGGAGCTTGAAATGCGAATTTCGGAAGTCTATGTGGCCAAAAGCCGCGTCATTAAAATGTTGCGAGAGACAGTTGCGGATTTGGAAGATCACAGACCACGGGGCTTCTAGCAATGCAATTATCTAGCAAGCTGGGGCTTGGATGAACAAAGCGGGAGAATGCCCTCCGAAGAGAGTTTTTGAAGAACTGTTGCAGGGAGTGCTTAGCGAATCGCAGATTCAGTTACTCGATGAGCATTTTGAGCAGTGCCCGGATTGTCAAAGGCACCTGGATCGTTTGACTCGGACGCAGGAAACGGCCGCCAAAAAACAAAGCCAAGATACATTTTCCAGTAGCGAGCAGGTGGTTCTCAGCAGCCTGATTGATCGTCTCTGTGACCACCCGCCGGAAGAAGTTTCGAGCCATTCCCAGTCGGGTCCACGATCGGCGGGTTTGGATAGCGCAAAGGAGGAAACTTCTGGTGTACCGTGCGGTGGCCGGGTGGGGCACTATCGGCTGATCGAGGAACTTGGCAGCGGGGCCAGCGGGAGGTTGTTTCGGGCGATCGATGAGCGGTTGGAAAGGTCGGTCGCGCTAAAAATTCTCCGCGAAAGTCAAACGGAGTCGGACGAAGGCCGTGTTCGACTTGAGCGGGAAGCGCGGGCAGCGGCTCGCCTGAAGCATGACCACATTGTAGGCATTTATGACGTTTCCCTGGCCGATGGAGACGCGCCTCACATCGTCTACGAGTTGATTGAAGGTGAATCCCTGTCACAGCGGCTCCGCCGTGCGAATTATCTATCGCCTTCCCAGACAGCTCGGATTGCGTGCCAGATCGCTTTAGCCCTGGACGCGGCCCACCAGGTTGGGTTGGTGCACCGAGATGTCAAGCCGTCAAACATCCTGCTGGAAGCATCGACCGGGCGCGCCAAGATTACCGATTTCGGTCTGGCTCGGTCTGACGAGCATCAGACGCGATTGACCATGGAGGGAATGATTGCCGGGACACCCGCATACATGAGTCCCGAACAGGTCATTAATCCGCACGAAGTGGACAGACGCAGTGATCTCTACAGTCTGGGTGTGACCATGTACGAGATGCTAACCGGTGAACTCCCATTTCGGGGGGTAGTACGAATGACGCTCATGCAGGTGTTGCACGAAGATCCCGTACCGATCCGACATTTAAATGATGAAGTTCCCATCGATATGGAGACGATCGTTGCCAAAACCATGGCCAAGGATGTTGCACGGCGGTATGCCAGTGCCACAGAGCTGGCAGATGATTTGCAGCGATTTCTCGACGGTGAGTCGATCGAGGCCCGGCCGGTAGGGCGGGTCGAAAAAACATGGCGAACGGTTCGCCGCAATCCCCGCATCGCGAGTCTTTCGGCAGCGGTGGTCTTTTTATTGATGGGAGTTGCCATCGGTTCGGCCCTTTT
>CAUZEA010000192.1:0-7233 GCA_963578605.1 Planctomycetota bacterium | reverse complement strand
TCGCCAGCCAGGAATTCAAAGTCGCCAGCCAGGAATTCAAAGTCGCCAGCCAGGAATTCAAAGTCGCCAGCCAGGAATTCAAAGTCGCCAGCCAGGAATTCAAAGTCGCCAGCCAGGAATTCAAAGTCGCCAGCCAGGAATTCAAAGTGGTCAGCAACGGACGCTCACACCGGGCCTACTGCCGACATTGAACGAGCGAAGACGTTCAGCTTTTACGCTTATCGAACTCTTGGTCGTGATCGCCATCATTGGAATTCTAATCGCACTCTTGCTGCCGGCGGTGCAAAGTGCGCGGGAAGCCGCCCGGCGCATAGAATGTTCCAACAACCTCAAGCAAATCGGCCTGGCTCTTCATCTGATGGATGACCGGGTCAAGTATTTGCCCTCCAGTCGCTATGAGTCTCACGGCACTTGGTATAAGGAGCTCTGGCCTTATATTGAAAACCAGGCCCTTGCCGATGCCTGGTCCAACAACCCGATAATTGAAAAAAGACCGTATCATTTCCAGGCAGCTGAGAACATCGAGTTCCAAGTGTCCATCTACTTGTGCCCTACTCGCCGCAGCCCGCCACAAGTGAGTGCGGATCCGTGTGAGGCCAGACCCGAACATGGGGCAGTGCACAGGCCCGGCGCACTGGGTGATTACGCAGGTGTGGTGGGTGACAACATCGGGCCCTGGGATAAGTGGGATCCGGATTATTCAAGCAACGGTGTATTGGTAAAGGGTATCAAGGCCACTGGTCCATTTGTAACTGCACGTTGCTGCCGTGAAGGTTATCCGCTAGACTGCAAAGGCGCGTGGCCCTACAGGCTACTCTACAGACGGCACTGTGATCACTTTCTTGACTTGTCGAAGATGGTGGACGGCCTGAGCAAACAGCTGATGGTAGGTGAAAAACATATCCCGCTTGGGCGACTGAACACGTTGGCGGGGGGGGACTGCAGCATCTATAACACTGACCACCTCACGATGGTAGGGCGCTTTGCCGGTGAGAACAACCCGTTACAACTTTCAGCTTCTCGGGGCGATGACGGTAGTGCGGGTAGCGGGGCCTGCACGGAGGCGGGCTGTGAGCGAAGTTTTGGGAGCTGGCATCCGGGCGTCTGCCAGTTCGTACTGGGGGATGGGGGTGTCCACGCTTTTTCCGTAGCTATCGATCCGGTGGTGCTCGGTTACTTGGCGAATCGCAAGGATGGCCACGCGATTGGGGACGGTATCTTCTAAGCGGCCCCCGGAACACCATACCCCACCTGGTAGCGGTACCCCCACTTTTCCCATGCCCATCCACGGTTTGCCTTCTCCTCGGACGTCACTTGTCCCAAAGGCTAGGCGGAACGTATTCGGTGATAATTTCGCTGTTGGGAAAAAGTGATTTTAATTTTTTAGCGTCTAGCTTCTTGTCGCTGATGAGGTGCACCTTTTTGAGACCAGGAATCGCTACCAGTTTTGACAAGCCAGTTGTGGAAATGCCGCCCCCCGCGGAGTCAATCCGCAACTCGGTAAGCTGGGAGGCCTGTGCCAGCTGACCGAGACCCACGTCGGAAAGATCGGTCTCGTAGAAAGCGAGCAACTTGAGCTGTTCACGCGCTAGGATTGTCTCAACAAAGGCATCGGTGTTTTGGGTGTCAAAAAAGCTAAATCCTGTCACCCCCTCCAGCTTGGACAACTCCTGGAGATGGGACCATTCGGGATCCGCCAGGTCAATATTCATCAGCCAAACGTGGGACACGTTTGCTGCCGCGGCCGGATCGCGCAGCAGCCCTCGAACGACTTTTTTCGAAGGATTGTTTAGCTTATCTCCCCTTCCCTCGCGGATCACCGTTAATGTCTGGTCATCCTGCGAGCGCCCGCCACACCCGGCAACGAGTAGTGAAATGACGCAGAGAATAGCGATTTGATAACGCATGTGACACCCGTTTCAAGGGAGAGGATTGGCTATTGGTATCCGACCGCCCGAGATTGTAACGGTTTACAAACCGGCTGACCAAGTGGAAAACGGTTTATTGCCATTTCCCTGGGCTAAGAAATCACCACCTGGAACTGAATTCGGCCACCACGCTTCAAGCAGCCGACTTCATCGCTGCTGTCGGCTGCCCGGCCCCAGGGTCAACAGCGCAAGGCTCACCAGGACGAGGGTCGAGGGCTCGGGAACGCCTGCCGCGTTATTGATCACGACGCCGGTAATCATTCCGCCATCGAGGATCAGCCGGTTGTTAATCACAAGATCGCCGTCACCGGTCTTTGCGAGTGTGTAGCCGTTCAGATCCAGTCCGTTGTTGAAGGTCAACATCGAACCGGCTGCGACGTCGAGATTGAGGTTGCTGTTCAAATTCACCTGGATTCGAACGTCCTGGCTGCCCCGCAATACATTGAGGTGGGCGTCGCCCGTATCGGACTCCATGTCCAGTGAACCTTGCCCGGCCAACACATAGGTGTACGGGCTGTCAAACGTGAGGTTCTTAATCGTGATCGGCAAATCGGTGAAGAGGACTCGCGACTGGGTAATGACATTTCCCAAAATTGCACTCATCGTGTTGCTGGGTGGAAGCGGTGGACTCCAACCACCCGAAAGGCCTGTTGATGTGTCGGGTGCCCACTTGATCTCTGTTATCGCCGGTTGCGGCACACTGGTCGAATAAACGATGTCATCGTAAAACCAAAATGTGAAACGCATATCGGCTATCGGATTCTCAAGGGCCATCCCCCCGAACGAATCGAACGAAGCGGGAAGCTGGTTCCTGGCCTCCTCGGTCAGGTCGAGGAACGTTTCCCCACCTCCGTTGATGCTTCCCCTCAATTGCCCGAAGTCGCCGGCGTTCGGGTCATATTTCACCGAATAGCTAAACCGCTCCGTACCAGGCCTTGGGTCAATGGTGCGATATTCGGTACCGGCAAACAGCTGGAAGCGATCGTCATCGGTCCTAATGCCCATGAAGTCTAGATGGTTCTTGGGTTGGCCTGCATTCTGAAGAGGCCCAAGGGTACCGTCTTTATCGAACCAGCCGTAGAACATCTGGCCAGTCCCACCGTAATGGTTAGCCTTGCCGGCCATCGTGAGGACTTCGGTGCGGGGGTCGATCGAACCAACGTTGTCGGCGTAGTAGGCCGGAAACTGGGCGGGGGTATTGGTTGCGAAACTACCGCCAATCTCACCCGGGTTGGCCCCTTGGGCGAAGTTGGTGACGATCCAAAATGGGGGTATTTGGTTTACCCCAAAGTCCTGATAAAGGCCCCGGTTGTTCAGTCCCGTCCAGCCGGGATCGCCGTCGAACGTTTCGACCTTGAGATAGGTTTCGCCGCTGGCGGTCCCAACACCAACGACCCCTGCCGATCCAAACAGGATGATGATCGCCAAGGCAGATCGTCCGGTCAGGGCTCGCCCTGCAAACTGCCTTCGTCCCCACCGCGCAAGCACGCCCAGCCCAAGCACGCCCAGCCCAAGCACGCCCAGCCCTAAAAGGGCCCCTGCCGATGGTTCAGGTATGGCCGTTGTCGAGCTACTGGCGGTGCTGCCAAAATTGTCTTTCCACTGGGTGTACTGCGACTGGCCAATCGTGCCCCCAACAGGGTCGTTCGCCAGCGGATTGTTTGTACCCAAATTGTCTCGCCACGTGGTGTAGTCGGCAGCGTTCACGGTGCCGTCGTCGTTGTAGTCTCCGGTCGTACCAGCCGTCCCACCGATGAATTCCAGGACCAACGTGCTGCCCACCTGCGTGAGGTTAAACAAGCCACCGTCTGAACCACCCAGGCTGAGCGAGCCACCGATACTGGACGCCGACAGGATGGTAAACTGTTCGTTTATGGCCGGGGTATAGTTGTCGATCATCGCCACATCGAGCGTTCCCCCCAAGCTGGCCGTCCCGGTGATTTCGAGCACGTCGAAATTCTCCTCGGGGAGGGTGCCGCCGATTTCAACGGCCAGTGTGGCGCCAGCGTTCTGGGTGTAGTTACCCCCCACCTTCAGCATTCCGGCGCTGGTACCTGGTGCGGTAGTCGCGCCAGTCAGCACGGTTAAGTCTCCGCTGAGCTTTCCCGCACCAGCAATGGTGCCGCCCTGGACTTCCAGAGAGCCTGTGCCGGTAGAGGCGTTATTGTTAAGGACCATTGTCCCGCCACCGGTCTTGGTGGCCGTGTTCCCGCCAAGGTTAAGGGCACTGTCAAAGATAACTTCACTTCCGGTTACTACGTTGACGCTGGTGGTGGAGGCTAAATTTACCGGCAATTGGAACTCATGGTTTCCATCAAGGACCTCGACAAATGCGTTTCCAGTCGCTGCCTCCAAAGTGACATCGACCGCGGAGATTCCGGTAAGCCCATACGAGTAGGCGTTGTTGAATCGAATTCCCTTCAGAACAATGTCTTTTTCTGAATACACGGTGGCAGGTGCGTTACTGGTGTTGCCAAAGATAGCCGTTTCACGATTGTCATTGGGCACAAAAACTCCCAGATCCCAGTTCCCTGGGCCGTAGAAATTCCCCGGCCCCGGGACAACCCAAGTGAAATCGACAGGATCAGCAACGGCAGGCCCCGCCGTGTATTCTACGTCGTCCATGTAGAAACCAACGTTGTGGGGGCTTCCCGGTATGTACAAGCTCAGAATGCCAAAGCGGTTGTAAGGGCCAACGTTGTCCCGGGTATTCTCACCCCACTCGGCCGCTGCTGAGTAGGTGTCGACGGTGCCATTAACAGAGACCACAAATGTTCCCGCGAGTGATCCCGTTCCACTCGAACCGCCGGTTGGGTTATAAGTAAGGTCCCAAGTGAAGGGCACGCCGACGTCCATATTCCCAACTTGTCTAATCGTTTGGCCCGCTGCATTTACGACCTCGGCCCGAACACACCTTCCACACATATTCAATTCGATAAGTTCCGTTTCATCGGTACGAAATCCTATGTAACTTTTCACGTAGTCAAATCTCAGATCGTCAAATTTGTCAAACCAACCGATCCTTATATTTCCCTCTGGATGACTAGAACCTCCAGGATCGAAAGTCCCCACGCCAGAAGTCGAAAGTGTCGTGTTGGACGGATCAAGCAACCCAACATTGTCAGCAAAGTACGCCAACGGGTAGCGACGAATCATAGGTCCCCCCGCCTCACCCAGTTCGCCACCCGCATGGTTAGTGTTTGGACTTAAGCCAAAGTCCTGAAGGACGTTCATCGAATCGTCCACAAAGCGATTGTTGAATTCTTCCCATCCCGGATCAGAACCAAAGCTTTCGGTTTTCTGGACGATCTGAGCAACGCCTGGCTCGACAGGTATCACCGATAGAGCCCCCAAGATCGCCGCAAGAGCAAACCGAAATCGACGCTGAGTATGGCAAACTCGTCTATCGGAATTCATCAGTACTCTCCGTTGCAGTTGAAGTCAAAGTTGAGCCAATCTCACATACTTCCATCCGCGCCACGACCATCTTTGGGAAATCAGCCTCTGGGTACTCCATGCAAACTTGCGGTCACAAACCCTGCCATCCTTTCTATTTTACGCATAATTACCCAGGCATGTCGTGCGGCCAGCTCGTTGCGATGTATCGGTTGAAACCGTCAAGCTAGGATTCGCTGAAGTGCCGGTACCCCTTTCGCTGGTTTTCTCTGTCGCCCCGACCCCAGGGTGAACAGCACCAAACTCACCAGGACGAGAGTCGAGGGTTCGGGCACACCCACCGCGTTATCGATCACCACTCCGGTAATCAACCCGTTGGCGTAAATCAGGCGATTGTTGATCACAAGATCGCCGTCACCAGTCTTGCTGAGCGTGTACCCATTTAAATCGAGACCTTCGTTGAACGTGAGCGTAGCGCCAGTCGCTACATTCACATCGATATCGTTCTTGACATTGACTTGGATATTGAACTCGTGGCTACCGTCGAGCACATCAAGCGATGAGTTGCCCGTTGCCGCCTCGAAGTTAAAGGTGCCCTGTCCTGCGACGCGGTAGGAAATGGGGCTGTCGAACTCGACGGCCTTCAGCGTGACATCGGAGTCGGCGAACAGAACCCGTGGCTGCGTAATCCGAGGACCAAAAACGGCCGTCAGTTCGTTAGAGGTGGGCTCGAAGGGTGGACTCCAACCAGCTCCCGCCGCAACGTTGAGTGATTTGTCCGACACCCATTGGATGGTCGTAATCGGATCTTGCGGCACGCTGGTTGAATAAACAATGTCATCGTAATACCAAAAGGCAACGCGTAGAAGGGTTGACAGATTCCCAACGGCCATCCCCCCGAACGAATCGAACGAAGCGGGAAGCTGGTTCCTGGCCTCCTCGGTCAGGTCGAGCACCGTTTCCGGACTTCCGTTGATGCTTCCCCTCAATTGCCCGAAGTCACCGCCGTTCGGGTCGTAGGTCACCAGGTAGCCAAACGGTTCTCTGCCAATTCTTGGCGTGATTACACGAGATTCGGTGCCGGCAAACAACGTGAAAGATTCGTCATCGGTCATAACACCCATGAAGTCCAAATAGTTCTTGGATTGATCTGCATTCCAAAAGGGCCCAAGGGTACCGTCTTTATCAAACCAACCGTAGAACAGCTGCCCAGTCCCACCGTAATACTTGGCCTTGCCAGCCATCGTGAGGACTTCGGTGCGAGGATCGATCGAGCCGACATCGTCGGCGAAGTAAGCCGGAAACTGGGCGGGCGCATTGGTTGCGAAACTGCCGCCGATCTCACCCGGGTTGGCGCCTTGGGCAAGGTGGGTGACGATCCAAAATGGGGGTATTTGGTTTATCCCAAAATCCTGATAAAGGCCCCGGTTGTTCAGTCCCGTCCAGCCGGGATCGCCGTCAAACGTTTCGACCTTGAGATAGGTTTCGCCGCTGGCGGTCCCGATACCAACGACCCCTGCTGATCCAAACAGGATGATGATCGCCAAGGCAGATCGTCCGGTCAGGGCTCGCCCTGCAAACTGCCTTCGTCCCCACCACGCAAGCACGCCCAGCCCAAGCACGCCCAGCCCTAAAAGGGCCCCTGCCGATGGTTCAGGTACGGCCGTTGCCGAGCTACTGGCGGTGTTTCTAAAATTGTCTTTCCACTGGGTGTACTGCGACTGGCCAATCGTGCCCCCAACGGGGTCGTTCGCCAGCGGATTGTTTGTACCCAAATTGTCTCGCCACGTGGTGTAGTCGGCAGCGTTCACGGTGCCGTCGTCGTTGTAGTCTCCGGTCGTACCAGCCGTGCCACCGATGAATTCCAGCACCAGCGTGCTGCCCACCTGCGTGAGGTTAAACGAGCCAC
>CAUZEA010000191.1:0-7364 GCA_963578605.1 Planctomycetota bacterium | reverse complement strand
GTCGCGCGTTGTCAGATCGTGAAATCGGACTGGGCTGTGTCAATCCACGCACCGACGTGGCTGAATCCGTCGAGTCAATTGTTGAGCGTTCTCGCGAGGCACTGCAATATTGGTCGCCTGAGAATATTTTCCTCAATCCGGACTGTGGTTTTGGTTGCTTTGCTAACCGCTGCGTGAACGAAGAAAACATCGCCGCCGCCAAACTCAAGGCCATGGTCGAAGCCGCGAAGGTACTGCGTTCGGACGTTTTGTAAACAACGCATCAGCCCCGTGGTGCTGCGCGATCCCGGGCTGTGTTGTAGAATGCTTTCGGCGTTTTCGTGCGGATGGTTCCTTTGCAACTTGTCCCCGTGCCGAGCCAGCAGCGGGATCAGGTGTCGCAGACCAAAACACATCTCCGTGATCTTGTCGCTTAGTAAATCGCACCCACCGCTGTAAAAGGTGGGGGCTGAAGTGCAAAGAGACCTCAATTCGTTTGCCAGACGCTCAACAGAACCAGTGGAACGCTTTGGCAATCATCAGCTACATCAGCGAACCGCTCGGCCAAGGATAACCATCGCACTCATGGGCCGGTAATCAAGTACACCTTTTCTTCACCCGTTTGAATGCACGCATTTATTAAAGTCAAGTCATCGCCTGTACAGCAGACCGCTGCGGCGAAACTTGCTTAGTTTTTGTCATCAACTCAACCCTTTTTTGAACCGACGCCTCAAACCATCCTTTTTCGGGACTAGTCCGGGGGGGTGACGTTTGACTGTTGCGCACAGACGAGCTGTCCATGGTCGCGAGTGAAACCTGCTTCGGTCATATCGACCGCCCGCAGTTTTCGGTCGGCCGAACTGACGGAGGTTGGACAAACCGACGCGACTTGCGTTCGACGCCAACTCGCAGAGGTGAAAACGACCTCCGCGCGCAAGCCGATGAGCGTTCGATGCTTAGGACGCCCTCTCCTAGGCGCGCAACAGCGGTCGACACGACGAGTGCCAATTCGTTCGTTATTTCGGAGCCCCGCTGCAGCTACCCCCCCCCAACCGGGGCATTCCAGCCGGTATGGGGCCGTTTTCGTCCAAATCCTTCGAGCTTTCCGACCGTCGCCGCAAACCCCTTTATTTGCAGGCTCTGTCATAAAAAAGTTTCAAAACCCGTTCCAAAATCAAAGTGCCGAAAAACGTTAAAATGCGCGCCAGAGGGGAGAGCAATAGGGGCCAGATTGGTCGCCCTAGACTGGCTTGCACAACCGCTTGCCCAATTCCACGTCTGGAAACTCCCGAACGCGATAGCGAATGGGAAACATTCCTTCTTGCTTTTCCATTAGGTGGCCGAACGACTTAACAACGTCGGACCACGAAGCCGTCCCGAGCCAGATATTTCGGATGGTATTCGTATCGGCGCCGAGGAATGCACGCCAAGGAGGCGTCGTGCGACGAAGTGAAGATCGACCGGCGGCTTGTCGGTGAGGCACGATCTGCCGCAAAGGCCAAATCGAGCGGGACGGCTTCGAGTTGGGCCGCTCTGGTCAAACGGGTGTTTGAAGTCGACCCGCTGGAGTGCCCTCAATGTGGGTCCAGGATGAAAGTCGTCAGTTTCATCGAACGCTGTCAGCGAGACGTCGTGGAAAAGATTCTGCGGCATTGCGGTCTGTGGGAGGGTCCACTGCGGACGCTGGCGGGTCCTAGGGGTCCACCGGGCCGTTTCGAGGAGAGTTTGGACGAACCTCGGGAGCTGCAATTGGTTCTCGACCCGGAATTTCTTTAGACGCTCGGGCATGTTTTCACCGTCCAGCCGTGTTGCCAGGCAATCCTGATGGTCCGTGTTGACCGTTACGGTCGCGGTGCGCGTCTGTTTTGGGCAACCGCGAGGCGTGGCAAATCCAAGTAATGCTGTCGAATCCCGGCAAAACGGCTGAAATTCCAACGCTCGATGGCGCGCTGCCAGCGTGACCAGCGAGCACCACTAACACGGACGGGCCGAATGAGCGTTACGGCTCAAAATCCCAGCTGAAATTACACGCAATGCCTCGAAGTCACCCAGCTACCGCCTACTAAAAAATGACCTCGAGCACTACTGAAATAAAAAAAGACCCCTGCTATCGCTATTAAAGTCGCCGGATGGGGATTAAAATCACTATCAGTCGCTGACCAACAACGGCACGCTGCTCAACCAATATTTGCTGTGGGACTATGGCACGATAAACAACGATGGCACGCTAGTCCAGCACGGCATAATGAACAACCGTGGCAAGCGAAAACACCGCGCGGCTGAACCGTACCCGCGGTGCGCCGGGCAGGTGAGAGGCCGCGCCGCCACCCGCTGACACTTGAACCCGAACCACCACGGACGGCCTTCCCGCCGCCCCAGAGAAGGAGCCGATATGTTTCGCAGAGACTTCCTGTCCTCGCTCGGTGCCGGTGCGACTGCCGCGATTCCCGCGGGCCCCGCCACGGGCCAGACCGTACTCCCAGGTGACGATGCCAGGGGACGGATCCAACAGGCGATCGACCAGGTCGAAAAACGGGGGGGCGGGACGATCGCGTTGACCGCTGGGACCTACCCACTGGATCGCGACCTGGTGATCCGCGGTGACCGGGTCCGGATCGTAGGCGAATCACGGGCGACCATGCTCCGCGGCACCGTGGAGGGGCAGACGCTGATTCGCTTCTGCGGCTCGCACGGCGGCGTCGAGAACATGGCTCTGCAGGGCGGATCGAGCGAGGTGACGGCGCTGCGCATCGAGCCTCCTGAAGACCACAACAGCAAACAGATAGCCCACCAGAACTACAACCGGTTCAGCAACTTGTTCATTGCCGGTTGTCGCGACGCGATCACCCTGCAAGCCGGGTCTACAGTCGACGGACAGGGGGACAGCGGCTGCTGGTACAACGTGCTGGAGACGATCCTGATCATCTACTGTGCGCGGGGTATCTGGCTCAAGAGCCCTGTCCGCGACCGCGGCAGTAGTGTCAATCGCAATCAGTTCTACTCGGTGCGGATCGGCCAGTTCGTCAACACCGGAATCCAGATCGACGCGGGCGACACCAACAGCTTTTTCGGTTGCTCGTTCGAGGGGATCAGCCAGGGAACCACGCCCAGTGAAGTGCCCACCGCGATCGTGATCCACAAGGCCTCGACCGCAGGTGCACACAACAACAACAACACCTTCGTCGGCAACCGTTTCGAGGGCAACCGGCTCGATCTCGACAACCGCAACGGGTACACCGAATTCTACGGATCGAATCTGGCTTTCGGCCAGGACAAGGTACGCGGCGTGGAACCGTTGTACGTGGTGGGCGGGTACGATCCCTCGTACACACCCTTGATCATGCCGGGCATCAAAGTCACCGGGGGCAGCGTGCAGTTCACCAAGGCGGTCCAATTCGACAAACCCGTGCAGTTTGCCGAGTAGCTGTTCACGCGACGATCGCTACCGGGGCCGCCGAGCCGCTGCCGTTTGAGTTGCCGGAACCGCCGCCGCCGTGCGATCAGGCCAATGAAGAACAGTCCCACCATCAAAATGACCGCCACACCGGATCAATGTCAGCCCACCACCGATGTCCTTTGTCTCGCCCTCCCAGAACTCGATGGCTGAATCAGGCCGCATCACCCACTGGCGGTCGGCTGCGTGAAGGTAGATTGGGCAGTCGAAAGCCTTAGCCCACTCGACCATGCTCGTGTAGTAATGCGGGTGCGAAATGGCAATGGCCGAGATACCACCGATTCCCTGAACCATGTCCACGAGGCCGTCGTCGATCAATGGAATGCAATCCCACAGGACGTTGCCAGCCGGGTGACTCACCAGGAGCGCTCGCTGGCCGATGGCAAATGACGGTTCCGTTCCGATCCCGTACAGTCCAAGTTCCTCCAGCCGCACGGTGTTTTCGTGCGAGCGCCGCAGCTCGGCGAGCGTCGTCCAATGCTGACCATCCCAGCCAACGTACTGCCGTTCATCCTGGCAGATTGCGCACTCGGTCGGTGGATTGTCACTTTCAGCGTGCTGGGTACCGCAGTTTTTGCAGATGTGGTGAGGCATTCTCTTACTTCTTTCGTTGAACACCGATATTCTATCGGAGCCTCATCGATGTCGGTAGAATCAGAGAAAACTACTACTGCGATGACCGACAAATGAGGAATTATGCCAGACGCAACGTCAGAAAACCCACTTTGTTTGGATCAGTTCTTAAAGCTAACTGGAATTGTCGGATCGGGTGGGCAGGCGAAATTGATGATTCAAGGCAGGGAGGTTCGGGTCAATGGTGAGATTGAAACAAGAAGACGCCGAAAGTTGGCGGTGGGCGATGTAGTCGAGGTCGGTGGAAACACCTATTCGCCCGACGAGTTTCTTGCTGGAGGTGCTCAAGAAAGGAAAACAATGAACGACAAATCGCCGCACGAGCAGCTTGACGGAATGATAACCGGATACTGGATTTCGCAGTCAATCTATGCTGCGGCCAAGTTCGGCATTGCCGACCAACTCAAAGATGGCCCGAAGTCGGTCGAAGAACTGGCCGAGGCCACGTCCACTAACGTCGATGCTCTGTACCGACTCCTGCGGGCCTTGGCGAGCGTGGGAATCTTTGCCGAAGGCGAGTCACGTCAGTTTTCTCTGACGCCGTTGGCCGAACCTCTGCAAAGTGATGTGCCGGGATCGAAGCGTGCCTTGGCGTTGATGTCCGGCGACGAACAGTTCCGTTCTTGGGCTGAGATCGAATACTCGATTCGGACGGGAGACATCGCCTTTGAAAAGGTGTTTGGCAAACCGATCTTTGACTACCTCGGCGACAACCCTGAAAAGGCACGTATATTCGATGCTGCAATGGTTGGGATTCACGGTCGTGAGTCGAATGCCGTTCTCGACGCCTATGACTTTTCTGACATGGATGTTGTTGCTGACATCGGCGGCGGCAACGGATCGAAGCTCACGATGGTGCTCGAAAAGCACACAAACATAAAGGGCATCCTCTTCGATCTCCCTCATGTTGTGGATCGAGCAAAAGAACAACTTGAAAGGGCGGGGCTTTTGGATCGCTGCGACGTGGAGGGCGGCAACTTCTTCGAGTCCGTGCCGGGAGGCGCAGACGCCTACTTGATGCGACATATCATCCACGATTGGGACGACGACAAGTCCCTTACGATCTTGCGGAATTGCCACGTAGCGATGTCATCGACAAGCAAGTTATTGATCGTCGAAAGCGTGATTCCTCCTGGTAATGAACCGTTTGGTGGCAAGCTCCTCGATCTCGTGATGTTGCTAATTCCCGGTGGCAAGGAGCGGACGGAGGACGAGTATCGGTCGTTGCTCGACAAAGCCGGATTCGAGCTGTCACGAATTGTGCCGACCAGCACTGAGATAAGCGTCATTGAGGCCAGAAAACGGTAGCGATCTGCTGGCGGGTATCAAGTGGTTGGGCCGTCAAAAGCGTCCCTTCCGCATGCAGCAGCTCTTGAACCGATTACCGCTCCCGAATTACGGCCCGCTGACTGCCGTAGCGTGCTCTAGTCTTGCTTTCAACGCCGTGTATCTCTGCCCGGTATCTTCCCGGCGAATCGCCATGCCCAGTGCCTTTTTGGTCCCTACCAGTACGACGAGCTTCTTACCTCTTGTGACCGCCGTGTAGATCAAATTCCGTTGCAGCATCATATAATGCTGTGTGTGAAGTGGTATCACCACACAGGGGAACTCCGACCCTTGGCTCTTGTGGATCGACAGCACGTAGGCGAGGGACAATTCGTCCAAGTCACCAAAGTCGTAATCGACGGGCCGACCCTCGAAAATGACCGTCATCGTTTGCTCAATGCGGTTGATCTTTTCGACGATCCCCAAATCGCCATTGAAAACGTCCCGGTCGTAGTTGTTTTCGGTTTGGATGACCCGATCCCCGATCCTAAAAGTCCAGCCAAATCGCTGCACTTCGGGATCACCTTCGCTTGGATTGATCGCCTCTTGCAATACTTGGTTCAGGTTCCTGGTCCCCAGCAAGGAACGATTCATCGGCGTCAGCACTTGGATGTCGGACTTTGGATCGACGCCAAAGCGAGTGGGAATGCGCTCCTTCACCAGACGAACTACGATGTCCTGAATCGCCTCTGGCTCGTTGGATTCGACGAAATAGAAGTCGGTAAGTTCCTCGGATGCAGACAGGTTTGGCATCTGCCCATTGTTGATGGCGTAGGCCGCCGTGATGATTCGGCTTTCGCTGGCCTGCCGGAAAATCTCGGTCAGGCGCACGACCGGTACCACATGGGCCGCAATCAGATCGGCCAACACAGAGCCAGGGCCGACTGAGGGAAGTTGGTCTACATCTCCGACCAGGATGACGCACGCTTCGCTGGGAATTGCTCGCAAAACTTGGTGACCCAGCACGACATCCACCATCGACGTTTCGTCCAACACAAACAGATCGCCGGTGAGCGGATGGTCTTGATTGCGTTTAAATTCACCCTTGGCCGGATCAAATTCGAGCAGACGGTGAACGGTCTTTGCCGTTCGACCCGTCGTCTCGGCCAACCGCTTTGCAGCCCGACCCGTGGGTGCTGTCAACACGCATTTGAGTCCCTTAGCGGAAAAGATTTCCAAGATGCTGCGGACCAGGGTTGTCTTGCCGACTCCTGGCCCGCCCGTAATGACAACCATCTTGTGCTGGCACGCCTGACGGATCGCTTCCTGCTGCGCTGCGGCCAACTGGATGCCTAATCGCTGCCCGACCCAGGCGAGAGCCTTCTCCACGTCGATGCGTGGTAAAGGATGCGGCGTCGCCGAGGCGATACGGTGAACCGACTGCGCCAACCCGACTTCGGCCCGGTAGAGGCTGGCGAGATAAAGCCACGGTTCACCTTCCACAGATTCACGGATCACGCTTCCATCACGGACAACGAACTGCACTGCATCTTCGATAATCTTCTGCTCGATCTCGATTAGCTTGATCGCATGTTTCACCACGCCCGGCTCCGGGTTGCCGCAGTGTCCTTGGGAAGCCAAGTCTTGAAGCGTGTACTGTACCGCAGCCCTGGCACGATAGGGACTGTTGCGGTCGATGCCCAGCTTGGCTGCCAGTTCGTCGGCGGTCTTGAAGCCGATACCACGGATGTCGTCAGCCAGTTGGTAGGGGTTCTCCTTGATTCTGGCGATAGCCTCGTGGCCGTAGGTGCGGTAGATGCGGACGGCCCGTCCCGAAGTGATCCCATGCTCCGTTAGGAAGAGCATGATCTTGCGGACTTCCTTCTGCTCGTGCCAACTTTGCCGGATGCGTTTGAGTCGCTCTGCGCCAATGCCTTTGACGTGCAGCAGCATGTCGGAGTAGTTCTCGAAAATGTCGAGCGTGCGTTCCTTGTAGACCGAGACGATCTTCGCTGCCAACTTCGGCCCGATG
>CAUZEA010000190.1:0-7456 GCA_963578605.1 Planctomycetota bacterium | reverse complement strand
CCCAAGGGCTCCTTGAGCTGGTCCCAATGAACGACCGCCCAGCGGACAAGCACTTCCATTTCACGAATTCGCGCCAGCATGCCCAATAGCATCAAGACGACGATACCAGCAAAGGGATGCCGTACACTCCGGCGGCAACGGGGATCGGCGAGCTGAGAAAACGAATCGAGAAGAGTAGCTGCATGCACGGGAGAGGCTCCTTCCAAGAAAAGAACCCCCCTGCAAAAGCCTCTACCCAGAAATTCAGCCTAGCGTTCGGTGAAAATTACTTTGCAGTTCTCCTGGGCGTACACTTGCGATGGTTGACTGGAGTACACTTGGACGGTTGACTGGAGCAATGGTAAAGACCAAAGATTTATTCGCCCGCGGTATGGGACCATCGGCAGCGCTGGTTTTCTTTTGCGTGATGGGTGCGGGTGATGTGCCCGCGGCCACGCGTCCGAATATAGTGCTCATCGTTGCTGACGATATGGGTTTTTCGGACCTGGGTTGTTACGGCAGTGAGATTAAGACGCCCAATATCGACCGCCTCGCGGCGGGAGGGTTGCGGTTCAGCCAATTCTACAGCTGTTCCGTGTGCGGAATCTCGCGGGCCTCGATGCTTACCGGCCTGTACCACCACCAGGTGGACATCCACAGTTGGAACGGCACAAGAAATGACCGGGGCGTGACGATCGACGAGGTGCTCCATGAGAATGGCTACCACACGATGATGGCGGGCAACATGTTGATGGTGGGCAAGTGGGCAAACCCGGAAGTTGCAGATCACCGGAGCCTTGACCGCTACTTCGGCCTGCAGGGCAACGGCCCGAACAGTTACTTCGACGGCGTCCGTTGCGCATGGTGGTTTTTGGACGACGAGCCCTACGAGATCCCGTCTAAGGGCTATTACAACACCGACCAGCTGACCGACTTCGCCGTACAGTTTATTGATGAAGCGGTTGAAAAAGAGCAGCCCTTCTTCCTTTACCTGGCCTACATGGCGCCACACTGGCCGCTGCACGCCAAACCGGCCGACATTGCCAAGTATCGCAAGCTGTACAGCGATGCGGGCTGGGACGCAATTCGGAAGCAGCGTCACGAGCAATTACTCCAACTGGGGCTGATCGATCCGGCGTGGCGGCTTCCGCCGCGCGACCAGCGCATTGGGCCCTGGGAGGATGAGACGAACAAGTCATGGCAAGCCGAGCGAATGGCGGTGTACGCGGCGCAAATTGATTGCCTGGACCAGAACGTCGGCCGTGTCCTTGAGGCACTTCGCACCGCCGAGGTCGAGCGAAACACACTCATTCTTTTTCTTTCGGACAACGGCGCGGCGAGTCAAGGAGATGACCGGGGAGGACCTACCAGCCAGGGGCTTGATCGGTCCGTGCGCGGCGGCAGTTGGCGCCGCGACGACCATCCGATGCGGGCCGGTAACGATCCCTCGATCATGCCGGGGCCCCACGACACCTTTGCAACCTACGGCCCGGCATGGGCCAACGTGAGCACGACGCCTTTTCGCGGCTACAAGCAGGCGACCCACGAAGGCGGAATCGCCGTGCCGCTGATCGTACACTGGCCGACCACCGTCACCCCAGGCGGAGCCATTACGCACGAAGTCAGTCACGTGATGGACATCATGGCCACCTGCCTCGACGCGACAGGGATCGCCTATCCCCGCCAGTGGAACGACAAGCCAATCCTGCCCCTGGAAGGGAAGAGTTTGCTGCCGGTTTTAAAGGGAAAAACACGGGAGGGCCACAAGACGCTTTTCTGGCAATACGCAGGCCGCCGCGCCGTCCGGGCCGACTCGTGGAAGTTGGTTTCCGAGAGAGATCAACCCTGGGAGCTCTATGACATGCAAAAAGATCGTACCGAAATGGACGATCTGGCGAATCAAGAGTCAGCACGCGTGCAAGAGATGTCTGGGATGTACAATGACTGGGCCGGACGGGTGGGCATCAGTCCGTAGACCGTAGTAAACTATTCCGGAGAAACAAACGTGAAATATGACTCTCACTAATACCGTGCTGCACCCCGTTGCGCACGCGGACCATCACGTTGCGCGGGCGAGAAGGTCAGTCGTTGGTCTTACATGACCGCGAAGCGGTTTCACTCTAAAGCCCAGGGTTGCAAAGCGCACCCTGGGGTAGCTTCGACAGAAAAAACTTACCCCAAAGTGGTTACACAATGTTCGCACCCGCAGCGCGTGTCACTTGGACCGCAAACCAGGTAGACGACAGCACCCAAAAGTCCGGCAAACGTTACTCACGCCATGGATGTTTCTCTTTCCCAAGTAGTTACCGGTCGGCTATCCTCAGGTAAGATCGAATGGCGTACACAGCCGTGCTGGAGGAAGCCGGAGCAACAGCCACTTTTGCCTTTAGGCGGCGCCGTGGTTGAGGCGATGAAATGACCCATCGTAATTATGCGAGCAATACGACCTGACAAACCACAAGCACCAAAACGTAAGTCCCAAACCAATTCCACTCGTCAAATTCCAATAACCCAAAAAACAGGACGGCGAAATAGGGGGCTTTGACTGATTGGGAATGGCGACTTGGAATTTGGTGCTTGAGATTTGAGATTTTGAACGGTCGATGGTTGCCGTAAATCGTGAGTGGTTATTAAGGGCATTCGAGATTTCAAACCAGGGAGACAAGACCATGCTGAAGCGACCTATTTCACTCACTGCAGGTACACTGGCGATTGCCTGGCTGACGGCGACGGCGGTTGCTGCGGACCGACCTTTAGAAGGCCAGCAGGAGTCCTTTCTGGGGAAACCGAGTTTCCAGCTGCAGGATATCTCGAGAGAATACGGACGCCAACCGGATTGTGTAGTGGCTCTCGACGGGACGGTGATGGTCACTTGGCTACAGCCAGGGCGCAAGGGCGTCTTTCAAGCGAACGACGGCAAGAACGTGCGCGTTCGTCGCAGCGAAGATGGCGGCAAGAGCTGGGGCGAGGAAATCGTCATTTCCGAGGGGTTCACCGGGGGTGGAACCACGGTGGATGAGACGACCGGTGACATCGTGGCCTTTGTGGAAGACCACCATCCGCCTGCCCCGCTGACCGTCTATCGCAGCGAGGATCACGGCAAGACCTGGAAGGTTCAGCAGACCGTAGTCAAGCCGGATAGCAACGGCAACGTGCCTTCGATGCACATGGCCGAGCACGGCATCACGCTGCGACATGGCTCACATAAGGGCCGGCTCCTGCGGCCCGCACGGCACTATGCCGGTGGTAACGAGCCGCTGTTCCGATCGCCAGCTGAATCTACCTGGCCGAGTCACTACAATACCGCCATTTATAGCGACGACGGAGGCAAGACCTGGCAGGCCAGCGAGCCTTTCCCACTCTTGGGCACCGGCGAAGGGACCGTAGCCGAGTTGTCGGACGGGCGCATCTACTACAACTCACGCAGGCACTGGGCCCCGAAAGGCGAAAACGTGCGTCGGCGGTGGACTGCCTGGAGCGAGGACGGCGGCGCCAGCTGGAAAGACCTCGCGGTCTGCGAAGCGCTGCCCGATGGTCCGCAAAACACGGATTACGGCTGCGAGGCTGGCCTGGTACGTTTGCCCATTGAAGGTCGCGATATCCTGCTTTACAGCAACTGCGACAACCCCAACCGCGACAGCGACCCCGATGACTTTTATGGAGCAAAGAAGGGGGGAAACCGACACCACGGGACCGTGTGGGTGAGTTTCGATGGTGGCAAGACCTGGCCGCTCAAGCGGCTCGCGCACGCAGATGTCTTCTGTTACTCATCGCTCACTGCCGGGCGACCGGGAACGCCCAGCGAAGGCTGGATCTACCTGTTCTTCGATGTCCATGCAGAGAGAGATCCTCTTCGAGTAGCCCGGTTCAACCTGTCCTGGCTGTTGCAAGGAGAGTCAACCGGCGACGGCACTATTCCGGAGGAATTCGCTAATTGACATGCCACGACGCGAAGTCAACTCGAGAAAAAACCTTCAGCGGTAACGGCGCACTCTCTAGAGGGCTGTACTGGCACACCTGAATTGGAGAGACATGCATGAGATATCACTGTTCATACGGAGCTTCGAACCGACGTCGCCTGGCGATAATTCTGGCCTGGCTGTTTCTGCTGGCCGCCGGTTTCGGCGGGCCCTCGCACAGCAACGCCAAGACGTGGGACGTGATCGTCATGGAGGACGTGATGGTTCCCATGCGCGACGGGGTGAAGTTGGCCACCGATCTGTACGTCCCCGCGCAGAACGGGTATCCGGTCACGACCAGGCTGCCTGCCCTCTTATTTCGGACTCCCTACAACAAGCAAGCAGGCGGCAAGCCAATGGCCCGCTTTTTCGCCGAACATGGCTACTTTTCGGTCGCGCAGGACGTCCGTGGCCGCTTCAAAAGTGAAGGCGTCTTCGTTCCGTTGCAGCAGGAATCGGACGATGGTTACGACACGATTGAGTGGGTCGCCGACCATCCTTTTTGCAACGGCAAAGTTGGCATGCACGGGGTTTCCTACCTGGCGTGGACCCAATTGGAAGCCGCCGCTATGAATCCGCCCGCCCTGGTCACGATGATCCCCTTCCAAGGCCCCATTAACGCCTATCACTACAGTCTCCGCGGAGGCGGGGCGCTGCACTTGGGCCTGCTGAAGTGGATATTGAGTGTTGCTGCTACGAGCCAGAAAGCCGCACAAGATCCAGAAATCGCCGAAGCAATTCGCGAAATGATGGGAAGTCAGAGCTTTCTTGAGTGGTCCACCAAGATCCCGTGGCAACGCGGCAAGACGCCACTGGCCAGGTTGCCCGCTTACGAAAACGCAGCGCTGGAGCTGTACTTCGACAACTACGAATACAATGACTTTTGGCGGCAACCTGGACTCGGCATGGATGAACACTTCGACCGCTTTCCCGAGATGCCGATCCTGTGGGTCACGAGCTGGTTTGACTGGTATCCGCGCACCCTCAGCGACGGTTATCAAAAGATGGTGGCAATGGGGCGAAAAGACCAGCATCTGTTGATCGGCCCATGGACGCACGCCAATTTCCGCTCCACCGTTGGGGATGTCAATTTTGGAAACCAAGGCGGCACCCTCGAGACCTATGACGACTTTCTGCGTCAAGAGCTGGCATGGTTTGACCACTGGATGAAGGGTGATCAAACCGTCGACCTAGGTAAGCCGGTTAAGTTCTTCATGATGGGCGGCGGCGACGGCAAGCGAGGGGAAGACGGGCGTTTAAACCACGGGGGCCGCTGGCGCCACACAAGTGCCTGGCCTCCCCGCGGCGTGGAACCGACGAAGTATTATCTGTCGCCAGGCGGAGGATTAACTCCGGGGAAGCCGACTGCGGAATCTTCCTCCACCACGTATTGCTACGATCCGGCCAATACCGTCTCCAGTAACGGCCGCTGCATCATTTCGTATGGGCCGGCGAAAGGGTTTGGCTTTTCCGGCATGGGGCCACGTGACCAAATCGACCTGGAAACGCTACCGGGCCACGGTTTTCCTGGCAAACGGATCGCCGAGCGACCTGACGTCGTCGTGTTTGAAACTCCGATCCTGACCGAGGACCTTCGCATTGCCGGCAATATCGACATCGACTTGTGGATCTCCTCCGATGCGCCTGATACCGACTTCTACGTGAAACTGCTGGATGTCTACCCGCCCAGCGATGACTACCCGGACGGTTACTCGTTTCCAGTGTCCGAAGGTATCCTGCGAGCCCGCTATCGGGACGGTTTCGAGAAGTCCGTTCTCCTGGAGACGGGCAATGTCTACCGGCTGGAGTTTCCGCTCGAACCGGCCGCGAATCTTTTCCGGGCTGGAAATCGCCTGCGGATTTACATCTGCAGCAGCAACTTTCCGAACTTCGACATCAACCCCAATACCGGTGACCCGAACGACCGCCGTGCCCGCGTGGCGAATAACACCATCCACCACGACTCCAGCGGCACATCGCACATCACCTTGCCCATTTGGCCATCCAAGAGCAAGGAGTGAATCGCGCCGAAGCGCAATGAAACATTCCACCAAAAAGTCGCGCCGCCCATTCAGGGCGCGACGAAGGCCTGCCACGACCAGGCACAGCCGTCCCACATTGTCCTGCCCACCACCGCTTAACCCATAAAAGGTCCTTAACGTAAAAAGGCAAAGGAGCATGAACAAACCAACAACACAACGAACCGGCTCAGAGCCTGAGGGAAATCGATCTTTCGGTGCCGGTGCGGTGAAAAAGATCAGCCGCCGCCGGGTAATGGGCGCTGCAGCCATGTTGCCGCTGGCGATTTCCCAACGGGCCACCGGCTCCCCTGAACCTTCTGGCGAACTGTCTCCCCCGCGTCGCTATACACTTTCTGTAAATACCGAAATCATGTTTCCCCGCGACATGCCGCGGGCAGAGAGGATCGAGCAGATTGCCGCCCAAGGCATGAAGGCCTTCAGTTTCTGGAACGTGGACGAGCAGGAGGAAAAGGCCATGCTTGCCGCGCAGAAACGTACCGGACTCGCCTGCGGCAGCATCGCCGGCAGCGGCAGATTCGGTTGGACGACCGGACTTTCCCATCCCGACCATCACCAGGTGTATCTCGACACGGTCGCCCGCAATTGCGAGGTGGCCGCGCGATTCGGGGCCCCCAACGTGATTATCTTTGTCGGCAAGGTGCAGGAGGACATTCCGTGGGAAACGCAATACCAGCAGATCGTCGCTGGATTGCGCAAGGCAGGAGAAATTGCTCAGCAGCACGCGGTCTGTCTCTGCCTGGAGCCGCTCAACCCGATCCATGCGTCCCACATGACCGTACTTTCTGCCCGGGAAGGGTTCAAGATCGTGGCCGAGGTTGACCACCCTCACGTCAAATTGGATTTTGACATCTATCACCTCCAACTCGGCGAAGGCAACTTGATCAACAATCTAAAACTCGGACTGGAAAAAAATTGGATTCAGTTTGTGGAAATTGGCGATGTGCCGGGTCGCAAGGAGCCCGGCACGGGCGAAATCAACTACGCCAACATATTCCGCACGCTTCGAGAATCCGGCTACAACGGATTCGTGGGAATGGAGCACGGCACGTCGACCACGAGTCAAAATGCCATGGCGGTGGCACGGCAACTGGCGGACGCGAATTGAGGGCAGGTATCTCGCGGTTCCCGATAGATCGATAGAGAAGTCCGGCCTCCTCGTAGCCACCGCGGCAGAAGCGGAAGACAACGTTTTTTACATCCCGCTCTAAGACAGGAGACTGCCATGAGGTTGCCCGGAAAAGCGGTTTTGAGGTCAATCGTCTGGGTGTTGGTCGTGCCCGGAATGACTGCGGCGCTGGCCGGCCTTTTGAGGGCAAACAGCAATGAATCCTCGGGCGTGCGTCCCAATGTCGTCCTGGTGATGACCGACGACCAAGGCTACGGTGACTTGGCCTGCCACGGTAATCCGTTCATTCAGACCCCTAACCTCGACCAGCTTTACGCGCAGAGCGTTCGCCTGGTCGATTTTCACGTTGA
>CAUZEA010000189.1:0-7501 GCA_963578605.1 Planctomycetota bacterium | reverse complement strand
GTAGAGAAGTCTGGTGTAGAGAAGTCTGGTGTAGAGAAGTCTGGTGTAGAGAAGTCTGGTGTAGAGAAGTCTGGTGTAGAGAAGTCTGGTGTAGAGAAGTCTGGTGTAGAGAAGAAATAGAAACAAGGGACCAGTCAATGATGAAGACGAAGTATTTTTACGTAAGCGTGATGGTGGTATTCTTTTTTTTGGACAGCAGTCGCGGGTCAATCGCGCAATCGGACACGTCCCAGTATTCGGAAGTCTTTTTTGAGGACTTCGAATCGGATTTGAGCCAATGGAGCTTCCCCTCTCCGAACCTTAATGGACACCTGGGAGCCCATATGTCGATCACCGAAAGTGAGTCTTTTGAGGGCTCGGGCAGTGCCACCTTTAATACGATAATCAACGGGGGAAGTGCTTTTACCGACCGGATCGCCGTTACTCCAGGGATGACCTATCGGCTTCATATCGCTTTCAAGACACTTGCTGGTGCCACGAGGAAAGGATACGTCGGTTTCAACCTGTTTGGTTCAAACGACGATTCCTCTTACATCCGCGAAAAATGGATGATGGGTCATAGAGCTACCAACGATTTCGAAACCGTCGGCGCCATAAAACCAGAAGGGTTTTTTGACATGGTGGTGTTGGGCCCGGCGAACAACCTGATTTGGGACAGCGACGATTGGAAATTGTACGAGGCCAGTTTTACCATTCCAGCAGGGGACGTGAACTACCTCAGCCTAAAAATGGAGGGAACCCCGGACATCTTCTTCGACAATGTCCGTTTGGAACTCATTCCCGAACCCTCGGCCGCGCTCTTGGCCCTGTTCGGGCTTTTAGGCCTGTTGGCCCGGCGTCGCTGCTAGTCGGCTTCGGCTCACCTTCGCTCCTTTTCCTGGTTTTGATGCCGCGCGGTTTTCGCTTGGGTTGCCACAGGGCGTTAGTTGATCATCCAGGAAGGCGATCAAAAAGTAACCGCGTGGAGAACTGACGGAAAATCTGTTAGCATGTTGGTTTGGCGCAGTTTACACAAGTGGCGGAAAAGTATGGTTGGAGCTCGGCCGGGACTTTAGCTTTGACGGATAAGTAATTGCCGTGTTAGAATCAACCGCTTGTGCAGGCCTAAATAAGATTTGGACTTAACATTCTCTTCTGTTTAACAACACTTCTGTTTAACAACCAAAGTTACGATCTCGTATTCTAAAAATTCCAATAGGGAGGCACCGGTGAGATTTTGTATATGGTCGAATATTTTCGGGCTGGTGATTGCGACCACAATCGTTACCCCAATCGCTTTTGCATCTGATCCGGACCTGGTGCTGCATTACCGTTTCGACCAGGACGACGGCGACAAAGTCGTCGACCATTCCAGCCACAAGAATGACGGGGCAAACAAGTTTGGCCAGTTCCTCCAAGAAGTTCGTGGTCGCCGCGGTGTGATGCGCTTTGACGGAGAAAAGGCCATCGTCAAAGCCGCCGACGATTCGCTCAAACTCAAAGGCGATTTCACTTATGCGCTTTGGATGCGCCTAAATGCCGTCGAAAAACATGGTAGCTGTACCGTTTTTGGCACCTCACAGCATTTCTTTTCGCTCAGTGGGTACACTAACCTGGTTTTTGTTGCCTACAAGCGGGACCCCAGCGGCGCCAACCTGGGGATGTTCTGGCCGATCGACCGGGATATGGTCGGTACCGATTGGTCGCACATTACGATCGTCGCGGAATATCCGCGCATGCGTTTCTATCGAAACGGGGTGTTAATTAAAGATGGGTGGATGCCTTACTCTATGGAGAGCCCGATGGAGGAGGCAAAAACAATTTACTTGGGTTCAAACGCCCGCAGTCATGGCTTTGTTGACCTGGATGAAGTGGCGATTTTCAATCGTGCATTGTCGGGAGAGCAGGTCAAGTTGCTGGCCGCAGGAGCGGATCCTGCGAATTTGCCCCGGACCTCCCAGGCAGAAATTTTGATGGAGCCCTTCTGGTACGAAGACAAGTTGACCATGCGGCTCAGTGCCCATCACCAGTTTGACCTGAAAGGCAACCAAGGTAAGGCGCAAGTGACGCTGACGACACTCGGCGGTGACAGCCAAACCAGAGAGGTTGCCTGCACCGGATCCAGGACCTTGGGTACACCGCGAACTGTGGCCGCTGCCGATTTTCCGATCAAGCAATTCACGAATAAAGCCTTTCGAGCCAGCATCAAAGTTTTTTCGGCCGATGGCGACAAACTTGGTACGGTCGAAAAGGACTTCCTGCTGGAGAAACCTGCCTGGGTACACAACCAGGTAGGCTACCTGGAGGGTGTTCCCAAGCCGTGGACGCCGGTTGAAGTAAACAAGACAGCAGGGGGCAACGACATTCACATCTGGGGCAGGCGCTACAGCGTGGGGGATACCCCCTGTTACACCCAGGTGCAGTCCCAGGGGGCGAACATGCTGGCCGAACCAATGTCGCTAAAGGCCGTTGCCAAGCCGGTCGGTTCAGACATCGTTGGGGCCGATACGGCCAGCCTTCCCGTGCATTGGTTGCATGAGGCAACCGAGTGGCCCAGGACGGACGATACGGCTGCCACCTTCGTCCAGCGTTTTTCCTCTGGCGGCATGGACCTGGAAATCACTGGCCATGTCGAATACGACGGATTTACGCGTTTCGACTGCAAGGTCAAGGCACGTGAGGCCACGGAGTTATCCGAGTTGTTCCTGGAGATGCCGGCCGTTGCACAGCATTCGTTTTATGCTTATGCCAACGACGTCCGGCCGCCAACGACAACCAAGGTCGACGGCGTCACGCGAACCGACTACAGCAAGATGGACCAGTCGGGTCTGTTGAAGGAGGACATGGCATTTCCATTCACTTGTGAAGCATCGGTAGGTGATGATGATCGCATGTTGGTCTGGCAGGCGGAAAGCCCCGCCGGTTGGAACAACCAGGACAAGAACAAGGCGGTTGAATTCCTGAAAGACGCCTTTGCGCATACGCTGCGTATTCGTTTCATTGACCAGTCAACCGTGCTCCAGGCGGGTGAAGATCGGACATTTACATTTGCCGTTTTTGCCACTCCCAGCAAACCGATGGCCAGGTCACCGTGGGAGGTGCGGATGGCGCGAAGCGAGCCGATGGTGTATGACTTTTCCTGGCCAGACCGCGAGTTTGAAGGCAAGCCGGCGCTCGACCATGTCAGGGACATGCAGATTCGTGCGGTGCTGACGATCGGTGGTTGTCTCTGGCCGTATCCCCTGCCGCTGGGTAATGAATGGTTTGCCCAGCAGATTAAGCGCAACGTGCAGGCTTTTCATGATAGTGGCATTAAGGTCTACAGTTACATGATTCATCAGCGGTTTGCGCTGGCCGCCCCGGAGTTCGAGTTCCATGCCGGGCACATGGCTGTTGCCCCGTTTCAGACCTATGGTATGGGAAGCCATCCGCGTAACACGCCGCGGACCCACAGTACGATCACTTATGGTGTGGACTCCAATGGTGCTTTCAACGTTTGTCCGGCAAGTGCAGCACTACGCGACGCCAATGTGTACGCCCTGCACAAACGCCTGGAATACTTTGGCGACGACGGCGTCTATCTCGATGGCACGAGCAGCTATCACTGGCTTTGCAAGAATACCGAACATGGCTGCGGGTATGTCGACGCAGACGGAAAACTGCAAGGCACGCGACCAATTTTCGGCATTCGTGATTACATGAAGCGCATTTACGTGACCGTGAAAGCCTTTAACCAGGACCATATCATCGACCTGCACGACTCGTTTGGCCTTAACTCGTCGGGACTCTTCTGGGGCGACGTGATGACCACCGGTGAGCGGTGGCATCACCTGAATACGACCGAAGGGGGTGTGCCGTACGTCGCCGAAGCGTTACCCCTGGATGTGGCTCGCCACGAGTTCACCGGCCGGCAACACAATATTTCGATGAGCGTCGCGAGTCATCGACTGGGTGATTATGGACGAATCTCTGCCACAACGTTGTTGCTGGACATCCCGGTTTATCCCAGCGTAGATGGCAGCGAGCCGTGGATTGAAAGTATTGACCAGGCCGGCAAAACATCGCACCACAAATATAGCGGCGATGCGCAAATCTTTTCGTTGATCTGTCGCATACGCGATAGGTTCGGCACCGAAGACGCCCAACGCGTTCTGTATTATGAAGGCGTGGAAAAATATGCCACCATCGCGCCGACGTCCAGCGATTGCTATACCACGCTTTTTATCCACCCAACCAACGGTGTGTTGGCGTTTGTCACGAATCATGCAATTGACGAACAAACCGCAAACGTAAAATTTAACCTGGAGGAACTGGGGCTGGCGGGCAAAAATCTGGAAGTGCTCGATACTATCTACAACAGGAAACTACCCATCAGCGATAGTGGCGAAGTCTCCTTGCCCCTCAAGTCGGAGCGGTGGACTTATTTGTGGCTGAAACCGGTGCCATAAGCCGGCACAAGTCTGCAACCAGTACTGCTTCAACCAGAATTTCACTTTTCAAATTGATGTGACCGTTTTGATGGTTGCCTGGATGAGTGGCCAGTAGAGTATCACGACAATACGCAAGGCAGTACCATGCAGTGGAGAATCCTTGGATTTCTATTCGTACCGTTATTGCTGTCTGCCAACTTCGCCATGGCTGATCCTTCGCCCGAATATGCTGAGCATCTTGAACTTACCTATTTTCTTGACCAGGATGGGACACGCCGGCCGGTCGAGACCATCTCCGACTGGCAGCAGCGGCGCGATCACATCCTGCAAAATGTTCAGCAGGTGATGGGCCCTCTGCCGCAATCGGAAGAGCCGGTACCGCTTGAAGCGGCAACGTTGTCCGAATCACAATTGCCTGGATTAATTCGCCGCAAGGTCGCTTATCACACCGACTCCCCCGATGAATGGGTGCATGCCTGGCTCTTCTTGCCAACTGGGTCAGTGGGAAAACGGCCTGCCGTGCTCTGCTTGCACCAAACGGTCACCATTGGCAAAGACGAACCGGCAGGTTTGGGAGGTAGCCCTAACCTGCATTATGGTTTGGAGCTTGCAAAGCGGGGATTTGTCACACTTATGCCCGACTATCCATCCTTCGGGGAGCATGACTATTCGTTCGAGGGAGACTATCCAAGCGGCTCGATGAAAGCGATTTACGACAACATTCGGGCGGTCGATTTCCTCCAGTCGCTGCCGGTGGTGGAACCAGGCCAGATTGGTTGTATTGGGCATTCCCTGGGTGGGCACAATTCGATTTTCACCGCTGTCTTTGAACCACGGATTCGGGTCGTGGTTTCTTGCTGTGGATTTACGTGTTTCCACAAATACAAGGGAGGGGACCTGACTGGCTGGACCGGTTCCCGGTACATGCCGCGGATTGCCAGCTGCTATGGAAGTCATCCCGACCAGATGCCGTTTGATTTCACCGAGTTGATTGGCGCACTGGCTCCCCGCCCCTTCCTGGCAGTCGCACCACTTCACGATGATAATTTCAACAACGGCGGAGTTCGTGACGTGATGGCAGCGGTGTTACCGATTTATGCTCTGTACGGGAATCCCGAAGCGCTTGTGAGCGATTATCCCGATTGCGAGCACGATTTTCCGCCCCAGTCACGCCAACGTGCTTACGATTTCCTTGCGCAACACCTGGAAAGTTCGCCTGCAGAGTGACCGGGCTGGTGATCACTGGGGTGGCACCCAACTCTTTCGGGTTGGCATAACTCCTGTCATTCCGGTTCGATCATGTAGTTTCGGGTCTCCAGCCGCACAGGCTGCGAGTAATGATCGACAGAAATACCCTCGGCGACGGGGGTCGGCACATTGACAACCAATTCTGCCCAGTCGGCGCAGTTGTGGGCAATGTAGGCCAGTCGAAAGTTTCCCACGAAGGATTCGTGGCCGATCGATAGATCGGGCAAGAGAACCGGGCCGGTGTCGACCTGGTAATAGCGGTCGCGCTCGCTGACATTGATCGTTTTGACCGGGTATTCGATCATCACCTGCAGACCGTCAGCAAGCACGAATTCAGTACGTGCGTTCAGGGGCCGGTCGGCAAGCGTAGCGGTGATCACCTCGTCGGGAAGTTCGAGCTGGCGTCCTGCGACCATGTGCAGATTTCTGCTGTGGCGGGTCCACGCGCGATCGGACTTTCCCACCTGGCGACAGGTCGGCCTGGCCATGTTCGCCTCGGTGGGCACCTCCACATCAAGTCGCTCGAACCGCTTGATGATCAAAAAGGTCTCCTCGGACGAAACCACGCAGAAATCGGCATTGGGAACCAGCCACACGTCGCGGTCGACATTCACTTTTTCGGTCTTACAGGAAGCACCGAGTACGTACTGGGTGGTTGTGCCGGTTTGGGGGTTGGTTACTTCACAGCGACATTCGACAGGTATCCGCACCTGGTTTCGGGTGATTGGCTGCTGGACTGTGACCGTCAGCGGCGATTGTGCCTCGTGATTGGTTTCGAAATGGAAAAACGACTTGGTAAAGTCACAGGTTTGCACGGAGTTTCGGTAGTCCTTATTGATGTGAGACACACTGGGCAAACAAGCGAATGCCAGTTCTGTTATTTAGTTAATCCTCAACTGCCCGCAAACCATAGGGTGCAAAGTGAAACCCGCGGCCCGCGTAAGCAGCTTGCGCCTGGGGGTGGCCGGACCGGAAATCGTCATGTCCGGCCAAAATGCAGTTTCGAAACGACTTCTGAAAAATCCGCCGGTGCTCCTGGTTTCCTTTGAGGTTGATTTCATGTGCAAAAGCGAGTGCAGCCAGCATAGTCGTTGTTGAGTAGGGGGGGGAGGATTATTGCGATAATGGGTGCAGGCGGTTGCATAGAAGGAACCCGCTTCTTCATGCCAACTTTCACGGATCATCTGGTCCAGTCCCACCGAAATGGCGTCAAGCACTTCCGGGTCACCGGTGATTTGGTGGTAACGTGCCAGGCTGCTGAGCGTCAAGACAAGCATATAAGAACACTGTCCCCGGCACCGCTCATATTTCTTTTTTTGTGAACAATGGCCGTAGGCCAGCATCACGACCCAGCCCTGGTCGGGGTCGAAATGTTTTTGGAGCGTTTCCCATTGCCTGTCAGCTGCGGCCAGGTATTTGTCGTCTCCGGTCAGTTCGTAGGCAGTGACCAGCAGGTTTAAAGGCCAGCCTACTGTGCGAAGGTGGTCCGAATAAGTATCGACCGCTTCACTCGCTACGCGGTCGGCAACCAGTTGTGCCACCTCCAGTGTCCGTCGATTTCCTGTTAGCAGGTAACAGTCGCTTAAGCCTCCGATCCACACGTGACCCAGGTTCTGTAGCATTCCGCGCTGATAGTGGATGGCGGCGTCGAGCTGCGCACCCAGGTAGTAGCCACCGGTGTGACCAACACTGTGTGCCCACATACCGCCCGGGTGTAGGTTGCCGTGGTGGTCGAGCCCGCGTATGTGAGGATTCACTTCGTGGAGGGTATCGACATCCATCAAGTGCCCGGCGCCTTGCCTGGGGCGGCGAGGGGACCCTCAACGGCGATCTCCTCATGTCCT
>CAUZEA010000188.1:0-7587 GCA_963578605.1 Planctomycetota bacterium | reverse complement strand
CTACGCCTCAGCAATCTTCTCCGCTACGGCAAGCCAGCGGATCCCTAGACCTAGATTTTCTCATAGGCCCTGGATCATAGATCGGGGGAAGCCCAGTTGTGTCGAAGCAGTAGAAATCTCGGTTGCAACACCCACCGGTCGCGCTTTGATTGTGGATGTGTACCAACGCAAACAAAGCGCCAGAGTGTTATCCAAGGCTGCAAGCGTGACAGGTCCCATGCCTGTTTTAGCACCTATTGTCGGCGGCTATATCCTGACGTTCATGGGCTGGCGTACCATCTACATTATATTCCTGGTGATGCTGGTTGGCGTGTTCGGCCTATGCTACTTGCGTTTGCCTGAAACTAACCCTGCCTCCAGTCACCAGGCAAGAGACAGACGCATAAGGGAGCGGCTAGGCTGACACATGCGGCAATACAGACGGGTGATACGCGACAAGCGATTCTGGGGTTATGCCGTCGTTTATTTTGGTTGTTCGGGCTTGATGCTGGGGTACTGTGGCGCCATGCCATTTTGGTTTGTGAGTCAATATGGCTACCGGGAGGACACGTATGCCTGGCTAGGGGCATTTAGTGTTGGTAGCTACTTGACATCCTTGATGATCGCCCGCTGGCTACTCACACGTATGCACCTCGAGCGGCTGCTGTGGCGTAGTTTGTGCCTGAGCATCGTTCCTGTTGCATGGACCTTGGCTTGCCAATTATTGGGATGGGTGAACCCAGTGAGTATTGTGATTGCCATGTGTGCCTGGGCAACGATGGCAGGATTGGTGTTTGGTTGCGCCAATATTGGGGCCGTTTATTTGCACAAGGACTTCGCAGGCTCTACCTCTGCCGTTTTGGGGTCGATCAACTTCATTCTGGTGGGTCCGTTTTCCTGGATTGAATCTCACATGAATATGCACCATTTTTGGGATTTGCTGCTGTTGTTTGTTGTGGTGTCAACCTGTGTGATCGCGATCAATTATGCCTGCGTGTACCGTGGTTATGCCAGACAACAGGCGAACGACACGGCCGGCGTATAAATCGACTTGGCCCTGACCGGCCAGGGCCATCAAGGAACTACTTCCAGAACCTACGGCAACACCCTCCGACCAGAGCCAATGGCGATTCAGACCACCTGTCACCGGCTGGTGCAAAACACGGGTGGAATACCTATAACACCATTCCGACCATACTTGCTAACCTTCCCCGGTTGTGTCCTGCTCCACCCGGAAAACTCTGTGCCGCCCGGAAAACAGTGGGGAGCTATTTTTTCCGCAAGTGCAAAGGGCCAGCCGGTTTTCACCGGGAACCCCTGACTGCATGCACCCATATTCCCCCCATTCTTCCATTGCAAGGCATGGTGAGCCCCATTGCACAGCTTCTGGGCGGCTGGCAACAACGAGAAACCTGGTGTTTTTAAGGAAAACTCATGAACAAATCTTCGGTGCCGGCCCGTCCCCGAACGATACCGATACGATCTATCGTCCCCATCGCTTCGAAAACCTGACCTACTGACCCTTTTGAAAGATTTTCCACAAGAGTAAACTAGATATCTCCATGACACGAAGGGTTTTTTTCAGATGCCACAATCACAACTACCGCCTGCGGCGATAGCGGTATCTCCAGCCACTTTGCGGCAAGACCTCACGGGAGGGATTGTCGTTTTTCTTGTTGCGCTACCGCTATGCCTGGGAATTGCCCTCGCATCGGGAGCGCCCCCGATTTCTGGACTGATTGCGGGAATCATCGGCGGTTTGGTAATTGGCTCATTGAGTGGTTCACACACAAGTGTCAGTGGACCGGCAGCCGGACTGACGACCATCGTCGCCAGTCAAATTGCAAACCTGGGTTCGTTTGAGGCGTTTTTATTAGCCGTCTTCGTGGGCGGAATTGTTCAAGTTACCCTCGGCCTTAGCCGAGCAGGGTCCCTGTCTTCATTTTTTCCCTCCAGCGTCATTAAGGGGCTGCTCGCTGCGATCGGCATAATTCTTATCCTCAAACAAATTCCACACCTGGTCGGCCACGACTCCGACCCGGAAGGTGAAATGTCTTTTGCGCAGCCTGATGATCACAATACTTTTTCAGAACTGCTCAGCTTGATCACTGGCGACATTCACTTGGGCGCAACGATCGTCGGCGTGGGCTCGCTCCTGCTCCTGTTGTTTTGGAATCGAATCTCAGTTCTTAAAAAGTCCATCTTGCCAGCTCCGTTGGTTGTGGTCCTTTTCGGAGTACTGCTCCACGGGTTGTTAGCACACTTAAGTGACACCTGGGCGATTGGAAAAACTCACCTGGTACAAATACCCTTTGCGGATCCTAATGATGCAGGCTTTGGATTTCTCCGCTTTCCAGATTGGTCCCAACTTGTCAACCCGGCAATTTACATCGGCGGCATCACCATCGCAGTGGTGGCATCGCTGGAAACCTTGTTGAATCTCGAAGCGGTTGACAAAATTGATCCACAACGACGCACTTCACCCGCCAGTAGAGAATTACTCGCTCAGGGTGCAGGCAACATGCTCGCTGGATTAATCGGTGGTCTCCCCACAACCTCAGTCATCATCCGCAGTTCTGTCAACGTCAACATCGGCGCCAAGACAAAGCTTTCGACAATCTTCCACGGGCTCCTTCTGGTGCTGAGTGTTTTGTTTTTCCCGGTCTATCTAAACATGATCCCGCTTGCCGCCCTGGCGGCCATCTTGCTGGCTACCGGATTCAAGCTGGCCAGCCCTAAATTATTCGTACAAATCTGGCGGGAGGGACCTTACCAGTTCCTGCCATTCGTTGCCACTTTGGTCTCAATCGTATTTACCGACCTGCTCATCGGAATCCTTGTGGGGCTTGCTGTAAGCGTGGTCTTCATCCTCCGAAGTAACTTTTCCCGCCCTGTCCGTACAGTGACAGAAAACCATCTCAATGGCGAAGTCGTGCATCTCCAATTGGCCAATCAAGTCACTTTTCTGAATCGCGCTTCTGTAGGCAAAATACTGAAACAGCTTCCACCAGGTACCAATCTTTTAATCGATGGAAGTGATTCCGACTTTATCGACCCGGATGTCCTGAGCTTAATTCGCGAGTTTCGTACAGAGATCGCTCCGGTCCATCACATCTCCGTGAACCTACGCGGTTTTCGCAGAAAATATCAACTTGAAGATACCACCGAGTTTGAAACTCACTCGACCTCGGAACTGCAAATGCAATTAACCCCACGAGAAGTGCTTGACATTTTGCGGGACGGAAATCGTCGGTTTTATGCCAATCACCGTTTGTTCCGAGATTTAAACCGCCTGGTGAAGGCCACATCAGAGGAACCAAATCCGCTTGCCGTTGTACTCAGCGGTATCGACTCACGTGTGTCGCCCGAAGTGCTGTTTGACCTGGGGATTGGCGATATTGTGGGAGTTCGCGTGGCTGGCAATGTGACCGGCGAGCAAGCACTTGCAAGTATTGAATATGCCGTCCAGGTATCCGGCGTCAGGTTGGTTGTGGTCCTGGGAAATACGCGGTGTGAAGCCGTTTCCCGTTCAGTGGACTTGCTGTCCAAAAATGGAAATGGAAAAACAGCCTCTGGGGGGGATCACCTCAGTTCGATTGTCAAAGAAATTGGGTCTTCCGTTCCCTGGGAAGAACGAAAAGCTATTTCCAACCTGTCGGGTGACGAAAAAGAAAAATACATTGATGAAGTCGCCACGCGCAACGTGTTGCGGACGGTCGATGAAATTATTAAACAAAGTCAGTGCGTTCGCACGAAGCTTGATACGAATAACTTGCTGGTCATTGGCGCTCTCTACAATGTTACAAATGGCCGGGTAAAATTTCTCCAGCAGAACGCCTACCCAAAAACTCTCCTGGCAACTGGATAAGCCCGGCTATTTTATAGGCAGGTGGTATCTCGTTGAGTGCCGCTTTTTGTGCAGCCCTCCAAACTGTCGAAAAACCGTGCCGTACAACAGACAATCCCAAGGGCTTCAACGCCAATCGGGAGCTAGCCTGCTGCAGTGCGGATTGCTATCGGGCTTTTGATCGCCTCAGGGCCCAGAGACCCGAAGCCAGCGCACCGAGCATGAAAGCTGACGGCTCAGGAATTAAGGCCACGCTTCCGGTCACCAGTAGATCACTCGTATTCCAGTAACCCAGTTCCGCATCCGGCAGCACCATCTGGGTGAAACCACCTGTGAGAATAAGGCCCGGCTGCAGGTCGAACAGCTCAAAACGATTGCCCAGTTGTGGCACAAAATCACCAGACAACTGGACTTCTAAAATACCATTGAGTGCAATGTTACCGCCCAGCACAAGCTGGTCGTATTGGCCAGCACCGACTCCAGAGATTTCCATGCTCACCCTGGCCGCGGGACTTAACGTGACATCCGAAAGACTCAACCTACCTGCCACGACCCAGGATGGCGTACACAGAAGTAAACAACAAACAAAACTCGGGCAGCACAGAGCGCAGTATCGAGCCAGGTCGGTTGGTCCCCATCGCGCACCTAAACTCCGGTCAACCCAACTGCCTGCTCGACCCTGCCCGGCTCCCCTGAAAACACCTTGGTCGCCATCGACTTGGTCCACGAATTGTCGCTTCCGAATCACTAGCCTGCTCCTTCCAACAATCCACAGCTAAAACAGCGTTGACTACTTGTGGTTTGCCCACACCCGAACCATGTGGCCACTGCATCTAAACAACGGCCTAACAGATAAGTTATGCCAAACCCTAACCGAATCAACCCAAGGCGGTGAAAAATCTCCACCTTTGTTTCCAGCAATCAAAAACTGGTCTGAAACGACACTAACAAATAGAGCATCACTACCCACGCACTCTACAAGTGACCCAAAACGACACACAATGAAGGCATCGTTTTTCAGTGGAACGATCGACCCGACCAACAACGATTTCTAGAGAAAGCTACACACGGAATATCTTTCGGGCGAGTTGGCGTTACTTGACCATCTGGCCGGCAGAGACGGAAGCCAAGCAATTCCACGAAGAATAGGCTTCGCAACTTCACGCTACAAATGACCGTTGGCGCCAGGTTGGTCGTCGGGCACAATCCTGGCAGTTGCATCTCTCACCACCTTACTGCTGACATGTTTAACCTTTTGTCGAAAGAGCGCATTGTTGCCCCTGCCGGTTTCAATCGCTGGAAAGTTCCGCCGGCTTCGATTGCGATCCACCTCTCGATTGGGTCGGTCTACGCATGGAGCATTTTCAACCCTGCGCTGATCAAGATTCGCGGCGTCGTCGCCAGTGCCGCAGGGGACTGGACCTTGTCGGAAGTTGTTTGGATCTTCACCGTCGCCATCGCCTGCCTGGGACTCTCGGCGGCAGTCGCCGGCAAATGGCTTGAGCGGGTGGGTCCACGGATGGTGGGAGTGATATCGGCCATCTGCTGGGGAGGCGGGTTCCTGGTGGGCGGAGTGGGAATTTTGATGCACTGGCTGTGGTTGCTCTACCTGGGCTACGGCGTGCTGGGTGGTATTGGATTGGGTTTGGGATACGTATCGCCGGTGAGCACGCTGATCCGCTGGTTCCCCGACCGGCGGGGCATGGCGGCCGGACTGGCCATCATGGGTTTTGGAGGCGGGGCCATCATCGCCGCACCACTGAACGAGGCATTGATACGCCACTTTTACGAAGCCCCCGAATACCTGGGCAAGTCCGGCCAGGTAGCACTCACCACCGAAGCGGGCCGGCGATTCGCGGAAGTCGATGGCCAACAACATGAGGTCGTTGTCATCGCCCCGCAGGAGGTTTCGCAGATGATCGTGCCCGGGCCCGAAGGGGTTTATGTGGTCGGAACTGGGCAGACCGGAATCGCCAAGACATTTTTTGCCCTCTCTGCCCTCTACACGCTGGTGATGCTCATTGCTTCGTTTGCCTACCGCATCCCGGCACCCGGCTGGCGACCGGCCGGCTGGGACCCAAAGCCCGACAAGAACCGCAAACGCCGCCTGGTGAGCCAGCACGACGTGGGGATCGACCAGTCGCTCCGCACGCCGCAATTCTACCTGGTCTGGATCGTACTCTGTTTCAACGTGACCGCTGGCATCGGTGTACTGGGGATCGCCAAGACGATGATGAACGAGATCTTTGGCAGTACGCTACCGGATATCGTCAGCGGCAGCTTTGCGGCCACGTTCGTCTTAATGATCAGCGTCTTTAACATGCTGGGGCGTTTTTTCTGGGCCAGTGCTTCGGACAGCCTGGGCCGCAAGACGACTTACACCTTGTTTTTCGTCCTGGGAATTGTGCTCTACCTGCTGATCCCCCTGACCGCCGTTGGTGTCAGCACGGCCCCGGGCCTCATCTGGCTGGTCATTTTTTATGCAGCCGTGATGCTCATTTTCACCCTCTACGGAGGTGGCTTCGCCACGATCCCGGCCTATCTGGCCGACCTGTTTGGAACACGGTTTGTCGGCGGAATTCATGGAAGACTACTCACTGCCTGGAGCGCCGCCGGGGTGTTGGGCCCCTGGTGCATCACGTGGCTTCGCGAGCGGTCGATTCATGGGGCCATTCACGACCTGGTGCCAACGATCGATCCCCAACGGTTTCAAAACATTTTTGGGGCTCCTGTTTCGCAGCTTGAATCACTGGTTCGTTCCAAAACGGTTACGATCTCTCGGCTGATGGAAATTGCGCCCGCCGGCACGATCGATCCGTCGAGTATGATTTACAACTCGACGATGTTTGTGATGGCCGGCCTGTTGGGAGCCGCGCTCGTGGCGAACCTGCTCATCCGCCCGGTCGATCCGGTTCACTACCAACAGGATGCCTGATACCTCCAAAAACTTCATGCGGTTCGGCAGGTTACGATCTACCAACACCCTAGACACAATCGATGCGGCACGTGACAAGAAAGCCGATCACCGCGGCTGATTCGTTAATTTTTTCCGAACGCTCGCTTCCAACAAAATGTGCGCCTCTTCTTTACGCACGCTCTAAACATTCACACCAAATCGTGCTATATTCGCGCGGGCTATGCGGGCTCCTTCAAATCGACCTGGCAGCCAACTTGCCGCAAGTAACAACTTTGGAAAAAGCACCATAATTTACGCTCTACCACTGGAACCTTTCTTGATGACAAACCAACCATTCTCTGATGCTGAAGTTCTTCAATTCCACCGAGACAGCTTTATCATGGTTGACAACTTTCTTGACAAGGAAGAAATCAGCTTGCTGCAGGAGGTCTCGCAAAAAGATTATGTACTGATGGGCAATGCCCACAATGTCAAAGATACCAGTGGCCGAAATTCCAAGCTTGCTCTCTGGGATCATCCGGGAGAAGACCTCTACGGCATGATTTCTCGGAGCCACAAGATTGTCGACCGGGTCGAACAATTGCTGGATGCCGAGGTGTATCACTACCACTCGACAATGATGCTTAAAGAGCCCCGGGTAGTGACCTTCCCCCCGTGAAAAGTACCAGTGCGTGTGAGAGAATCCAGCCCGGGCTTTAGCCCGGAAAGGATTTTTTTAGCTGGCACAGAAACGTCATGGAGTTGACCAGATTATCCCGATGTTGCGTCGAGCCGATGTCGAACTCGGTAAGGGAAAGAAGGTTCCGGAGGTCTGCAAACGGCTGGGGATCGCTCAGCAGACGTA
>CAUZEA010000187.1:0-7617 GCA_963578605.1 Planctomycetota bacterium | reverse complement strand
GCGAGCAAATATCGCCCCAAACTGCCAGCGGTGCAGACTGGCTGTTCTAACGGCCGTTGCCGGTCTTTAAAAGGTGGCCAGGAACGTGTCGATGTCGACGTAGGTCAGTTCCCGGGACTGGTCGGGTTGGTCCGGAGAGCCGCTGGAGCTGTCCGAGTAGGCGGCATCCAGATCAAGGACCAAATCCTCCACGTCAGGTGGCGCCCTCGGTGCCGATGCCCGCCACAGGCTGCAGTGTCTCAGAATCTCTTCGATGACCTCGCCCCGACCATTGCTCCGCTCTGGTGCCCGCGGTTCGATGAACGCCACGACCTTCATCGGGCCGCCGCACTGCGGACAAGACAATGGGTCTACTTCATAAACCCGCTTGATCAACATCGCCCATGTTTGGCTACAGCGCGTCGCTGCCACCGCAGGAGCGCTGTTCTCACCCTCGCTTGATGGCTCGGCGGATGCTTCAACTTCCGCCTTCTTGCGCATGCCTCGCGACTTGTTGGAGTACCAGCCGCGACCAACCTTCGGTCGGTGCCCGCGAATCAGATGCGAGCCCTTCGCCGGAATGTGCTGCGTGAATTCGGCCAGAAAGTCCAGTGGCGGCAGGATCTGGAAATTCCGCTTCACTCCCGCTTGCGTTCCGTTTCCCTTCGGGTCGGGAAAGGCGCGGCAAGCCTGCTTCCCGGCTTGGTAGACCACCTGTCCCGTGTTACTCACCTTGACCAGCCGGGAAAGACTGAAAGGGCAACGAGTCATGTACTGGATCAGACGCTCGATACCGGCCTGATCGCCCGCTGGCAGAAACACGGACTGATCCACACTGAACCCACTGTGCTCCCAACTGCGCATGTTCTCGACGACTTCCGGTTCGATCTTCTCCTCGGCCAGATACAGCGCGAAAACCGCGTCTTGCCAAGCGACCAACAGTCTCTCCATATCGAACTGGGGCAACTCCAGAAAATCGCCCTCGGGCGCAAACGCTCCGCAGGTCAGCGTAGCGGCCGCCCCGGTCGTGGCAAGCCCGCCCAGGGCAATCAGGCGAAGCGACGTAAAACGTCCGGTTCTACAAAGCCTACAAAGCGTCGATCGAGGGTTGCCGGTCCGTGAGAGAACGTGAGTTTTTCGCATGAGCGGAAAACCGCTCACGCGATTCACTATCCGCACGAAATGATCACCACAACCTCAGAGAGTTGAACCGCCGTTCGTTAGCGATACGGCGAACCAAGAACGCCGATACTCGATACGATCAGATGCCAGCCGATGGCGGCAGCCTATCGTGATTGCGCGTCCAACTGTGCTCCGCAATCGCAGAGCTTTTTGCGCACGTGAACGTCTGTCCCGCAGTTTGGGCACTTCTTCAGCCACGACCGACTGGGGGACGGTTTTACTTTCTTTTCCGCGTCGGCTTTTCTGGCAGCCCTAAGACGTTCGCTTCTCGGTGCGTCGGCGAGCACGGTGGCGCATTGTGGATGGATCCCCGCTGCGGAATACGACGACTGTCCACATACGGGACAGACTTTCGTTTCGCTTTTCGGGGTAATCGGAACTGGTCTTTTATGTTTATCGTTCATCAATTGACCTGCACCCACAATCATCAAACCAAAGACTGCTTGGAAATACCGCCCACAAAGGTAGCGCGGAACGAATACCTGAAACCAAGGCGACCGGCGTCGTTCAGCGGCGCGTAAAAATGGCAATTAGCAGACAGTGGTTTCGCCGTTCAGTCCGCAGGGCAGCCAAGCCTGGATCCGGTTAATAGCCATTTCTGGCTCGATTCTCTTAAACCCAGCGGGTGGGTTTCGCCACAAGAGCGGCAAGAAAAGTAGCAAGAGCAACTGGACTCTAATTTCTTTACTCAGACCATCTTAACGCGTATTCCTGTGTAGGTCCATGGACTAAGTGACAAAGACAAGCTGTTTAGGTAAAAGATTCGCTAAATAATTCTTGCCCGTGGGCGGCTATCGAGACCCGCATTGTGCATGACATTTAACCACAGAGCACAATATCGATATGGCAGCCGTCGAAAGGGTGACCGCGCACGACGCGGACAACCGAAAAGGCGGCCGTCGACAAATCGGCCCAAGCCCCACTAGGCTAGCGGCACATGTCTGGCTCGAACCTGGAAATTTTGGCTACGAATCGACTCCGCTGGGACCCCTGTGTCTGCGAAGACGTGAACTGCTCTCACAACCCGGCACGCTCGTGACCGAGGTGACATTGAATCACGAGTTTCTAATGAGCAGCCTGTATACGATTCGGAACGGGCCTTGGCGCGAACGGCGCTCGAGATGCACTCCGGCGACAAACTACAGGTGTTGGTCGGAGGACTCGAACTGGGCTACACGGCACGCGAAGCGCTTCTGTCGGGCCGCGTCGCGCGGGTCGAAGTGGTGGAGTTACTGCCACAAGTCATCGATTGGCTCGCGAGTGGGCTGGTACCACGATCGTCCGAACTGCAAGAGGAGATGGGGAAACGTCGGCGTTTGATTGTCACCGAGGGCGACGTTTACCGGCGACTCGCTGACCCGCCAGGTGATCGTGATCTTGATCGACGTCGACCACTCGCCGGACGAACGTCTGGACGAACAGAAATGATAAATGACACATTTGGAACACTCCAGTTTTCGGAGCGCAGCCACATTCATGACGTTATGCTAAGGAAGAGCATGAAATACATTAGGATATTTTGGCCCGCTGTTCTCTATGTCTGCACATTCTTTACTTATTACCTGTTAGTTAGAGATTTCTATTCCGGGGGCATGCGATTCTTGGAGCTCCAGATACCTTGCTTCATTGCATGCATGTTCGTTATGCCAGGTGTCGCCCTTGTACAGCTGGTATACGGAATCTACAGTCTCGTTAAGACCAGGAACTGCCATTATTGGTTACATATCTGCTCATCTCTCGCAACTGCCATTCTGTTAACTGCTTTCTTTTCAGCTCTAGAACATGGACTATATGCAACTGTTTAAGCACCGCATGGGACCCAAGAGTGACAGGCCAAAGCAAAACGGGGACACCCCTTTCAACCATCTCGCGCCCTAGGACTTAGGCGTTTATTCAAACACGGGGCCTTTTGCATGTCGGGGATTTTCCCACAAACCATGATCCGCTTCCTACTCTTACTCGCCGGCACCCTGACTGGCACCCTGCTCTTTGCCGGCCACATAGACGTCGATAGATTCGGAATCGAGTTATTGCTCGTCCAAGGCGCCCTACTCTTCTTCGGCGCCATCTACAACGTTGTTACGTTGGCGCAAAACTAATACACTATCCGAAGAACTCAAACACGCCTCCAAGGACCACCGAGGCCTCCGAGCACGGAACCAGCACAAGAGATCGGTAGCCGACCTGTGGCAAACGAAAACCCGTTCGATCCCCGTGTCCGCAATCTTGTCTGGCGGGACCTGGTGACACTGTCACGAACGCAGGTGCTCTGCGAACTGGTGTTTGTCTTTCCCTGGCTGGCCGGTGCGCTGCTCTGTGCCCATTTCGCAGGCAACACACACTGGTTGTTCTATGGACCGGCGCTGGTCTTTTCTTTCATTTTTTTTCTGACTGGTCTGCGAGTGGTCCACAATGGATATCACTACGCGCTGGGGATTCCCCGCCTGGCAACCGAGTGGGTCATCTTCGGGCTGAGCCTGTTGATGGGATGGCCGTTGCACGCGGTCCAGGTCAACCACCTGAGACACCACAAGTACTGCATGGAAGATGAGGACATCGAGGCCGCCAGTGCCAGAATGAGTGGTTGGCGGGCACTGCTGTTTGGCCCGATCTTTCCGTTTTTGCTGTTGGGCTATGGGATTTACTTTGGAAACGCACGTCGGCGGCAATGGATTATGTTTGAATCCCTGGCTCTGCTGTCGCTGGTGGCCACGGCCTTCCTGATCCTCGACATCCACTGGTTACGTTTTCACGTCTGCTGCATGGCCATCGGTGAGTGCCTGACGGCTTTCTTCGCCGTCTGGACAGTCCACCACGACTGTGAACGAGATCACGTGTTTGCCCGGACCCTGGAAGGCAAGTGGAAGAACCGGTTGACATTCAACATGTTCCTGCACATGGAACACCACTTGTTTCCCGCCGTGCCGACCCGCAACCTGCCCCAACTGGCCGAGCGTCTGGGTGCCGCAGCACCAGATCTTCGCGGCAAAGAGGTATTCTAGATGCCGTCGCGACAATGGTTGTGGGCCCTGGCAGGCTCACTTGGCATTCTGCTGGTGACGGGCATCATTCTCGATTCCGTCGTACTCACTTCGACGAGTGCATTCTATTGTGCCTTCACCGGAGCCAGCCTGGTCGGTTTAGCCTGGGGAAGCCTGTCGACCTGGCCACGCTTGAAGACCCGGAAGCAACGGCTGGCTTACTGCACTGGTCTGTATGTCTCCTGGCGTCTTACCTGGTTTCCCGTGATGGTCTTTAGCGGGACCGGCGCTGCTTATGCCGAAGCATTGGCCCTGGTGTGCCACATCCCGACATCGATCTATCCCTGGTTTCTCCTTCTGGTTTCAGCCCTGCATGCCGCGGCAGCTTTCCTGATTGGCTGGCCGTTTCTCTCCACACATCGATTTCTCTGGGTCGTGGCTGTGCTGGCACTCTTTCCGGCCGCAGCTATCTCGTTCTCCAAGCTCGCAGACCTACACCCTTTGCCCGACCGTTGCTGGGCATTGCATCCCAAACAAACTGCCTCATCGCCGGTGGCCAACCCGTATCTTCCGGCACTGGAGCGATCCGAGTATCTGTGGCACCAACGCATTCTGCTCTTCGCTGCGGGGTCCACCTACGACCTAATCCCGTCCTCGCCCTGGTCACGGGACGTCCAAGGCACGCTCGAGTCTCTCTTTCGACAAAATCCGTTTGGTAGCACGGCCGATCGAGTCGAGGAACACTACCGGGGTTATCTGGCTGCCCACCAACAGATCAGACCGTGAGTGCGGCCGATGCAGGCAGGCGGAGGGATCCCTGGTACTGGATCAACAGGCCGATCAAGGGCAACGTGAACTGCACCGTGACGTCCCAGCCATCATCACGGCCCAGTTCAATCGCCTCGACCCGGGGCGCCAGGAACGACGGCAGCGGCACCAGGCAGAACCAGGTCCGCCGTAACCGGTACCGCAACCCATCCTGTTCGGGAAGCAGTTCGAAGCCAAGCCGCAAGGGCCCCCCCGCCTCGATCAACAGCTCACCGGACTGCCATTGCCAAGTCGGCATCAGGTGGGAATCGAAGCACCGCACCCATCGTTCCTGATTTCCCGTCACGGCCACTTCAAGGGTAACCGGGACCTCCAAGCCGGCAGGTGGCAGTCGCATCAGCGTCGCCAGCCAGCCACGCCAGCGACCAGCCCCCCGTATCACTTCAAAGGTACCCGAGGCTTGTCGGGTCACTGAAGAATCGTGGAAGCGACGCAGAGCCGGAGCAAGCTGGTCGAGTTGATTACCGAGAATGCGACGATAAAGAGACGGTTCAACCATCAACTCATACCTTTCCGGACGACCGGGCGGAAAACTGCGTCCTACCTCCCGGTACCGCCTGTCGATCTTCTCTCACTGCAGCCGACCATTCAAGTTGAGCCGGTCCCCCACGCCGTTTGGGAGGGACTCCCTGACATATCCCGTGTTCACCGCGACGTACAAACGGGCGTTCGCTCAGGGCCGTTGACCGCCAGATACGAACCACGCCCCCCGGCGTCGGGCGGTGCGGCAGGGGAGATGAGAAGCTACTTGGACTTGGCCAGCGGGCGGGCATCCCAGCTCTTCACCGTCTTGTCATTTGCTGCCGCTGACAATCCGCTTGCCGTCGGGGCTGAAACTCGCGCTCCTGACGTTATTTGGGTGTCCCTTGAGTCTGAGCGTCTGGTGGGTTGGGGCATCCCAGACCATCAGTGTCTTAATGATAGGAAATTTGATTTCCGCAAGCAACAAGGAGGAAGCAGGGGCCCCTGCTTTTGTGGCGCGTAAACTCAAGCGCGGCTAACGACGCCACCACGCCAAAACCGCTTCCCCATTCGCAGAACGAAGTTCCGGAGGCGAGGTTCACCTCGGCGATGGATCACAGAGAGTGGTAGAACGTTACGAAGTCACTCGGGACGAAGCCCGTGACGCGGACGGGGCTATTCCTGACAAACTGGCTGACTCACAAATCAGCTTCTCGAAGAAAAGCAACAACGTCGTCGGGCAAGACTGAACCGTTGATCAAGAATGTCAATATCCAACAGAGGCACATTCAGCAATCCTGCAAGCGACCCAGTCGAGCGTCAGATGCGACCCCTCATCATCGGTCATTTGATCGATGGTCTTCGCGCGGCCTAACGAGCGAATCCAATTCGTCGACACCAACAATCCAGCCGCGACACAAGGCCGCGGCACAATGGCAGGGAACGGCAGAGATTGCGGGCCAGTTGTAGTCGATTGTCAACTCTTCGCCGGTCCAGATGTCGCGTAGCGCGATCAAGTACAACGGGGCCACATCTCCATTCATCCCGTCATCGTCGAACCAGTCGAACTCACAATTCGGTTCGCAACTATGGTTCAAATACCGGAACGGTGCATGCGGTTCCAACTGAGTTCGGTCGTCAATTTCAAATGAATAGCTGGACCCGCTCGGACAATCTCTGACGACGTCGCCGGTAATCTCACCGATGACCGCCTTCACCGGATAACTGCGTTTCGAAAAAACTCCCTTGCCCACAGGTGTCTCACCGATGGATACCGAATCGTCTCGATGGACCGAAATGATCCCGTTATTCGGCATCAAAGTTTCCTGATTCTGATAGGAATTCTCATCGCACCAACCTCAAATCGAAGTAGCGATGTTTTTCCGCAAGTGGCTAAGACAAGAATCACCTTCCTTTGTCGGTGCCGCCCTGGCATGCCATGAAACGTCATGGAATGGCTTTGCGGCACCACACACCGCGCAGCATTTTAGTTCAACGGTCTTTGTTGCGTTGTCTCGCACGTCACGAGTGGTACTACGTGCCGTTCAGGCCAGCGTGACGTTCTCGGCACATGGGCCTTTAGGTCCACGTCCTTCGGTAAATGACACTCGTTGCCCTTCTCGGAGGTCGTCGTAGCTCACCCCTTCAAGACTTGACGAGTGAAAAAACAGGTCCTTTTCGCTCCCCACGTCAATAAATCCGAAGCCCTTGTCCGTGAGTCGCTTGATGATGCCTTCTGCCATTTGTCCAATTCCACAAAAAGTGTCCTGCCGCGTTGCCCGAACACTGTGTTCAGGCTGTCCTACTGCAAGACGCCATGCTATCGGATGGTTTGACTATAATCAACTGGCGGAAGGTGCTGTTCCAAAATCGGTCGTTATTCGAGATCCTCGGCGAAAGAGTATGGCAAACTGAGGGTTGCGGCTGTGTGTGGTGCCTGCGGTCTCTGGAGCGCGTTGCCGCCGTGGAAAACCGGTTGGCTAGCAGATCATCAGCCGTACTGTGGAACTACCCCAACACAAGCCGGGCCGCATTCTCAACCGGAGCGAACCGCACACAGGTACCTCGCACGAATGGAGTTAGAGACGCCACTTACCGTCCAACTCGGAGGGAAGCCGGGAGACCGGGCGGACGAACAGGAGAACCGAACACGTTCACAAGTTCCCAGTACTATGGAGAAATGAGT
>CAUZEA010000186.1:0-7628 GCA_963578605.1 Planctomycetota bacterium | reverse complement strand
GGTGCCTCGACATACCCCGAATGATGAGGAACCGGGAGCTCGTCATCAAGTTTTGGCCCGAGTTGTCCAAAACCACTGGACCCCGGCCGCTTATGGATCTTGTGGCCCTTGATTTTGTCCTGGATCCGCATCAGACCTTCCAGCAAAGACTCGGGGCGGGGTGGGCAACCAGGGACGTAGACATCGACTGGCACGACCAGATCGACACCCTTGACGACGTGATACCCATACTTGAAATAGGGACCCCCACCCACCGTACAGGCCCCCATTGCGATCACAAATTTTGGCTCGGGCATGAGGTTATAGAGACGACGGACGCGGCTGGCCATTTTGTACGTGACAGTTCCGGCCACGATCATCAGGTCGGCCTGGCGCGGGGTCGCACGAAATGCGCCAGCCCCGAATCGGTCCATGTCGAATCGGCTGGCGCCAGCCGCCATCATTTCGATCGCACAACAGGCAAGGCCAAATGTCATTGGCCAGATACTCGATTGGCGGGCCCAATTCACAGCCTGCTCGATGGTGGTCGTAACCACATTTTCTTCAAACCGGCCATCGATCCAGGGTTGTCCCATTCTTGTTTCTCTCTGTTTGTGAAGTGGGGGAAAACGGCAGCAAATTACGTTGGGTTATGCCCCGGTTTACGGGTTTACAGGTTCAAATGTACAACAACTTGCTCCATCGAGTCGACATGACGTCAATTGCACCGTATCGCCTATCAACTCTGAGAACAACATTTTTTCCATGACGCAGATACTGCGGTCTTGCTCGGCCAGATCCGGGTAAGGGCATGCCAGTGCGGTCAACACCGGAAGTTTGCCCGAGCCGTTGAACTCGAACGGGATTTCTCGTTCCCCCAACAGCCCGACCAGAGATGTCAGCCTTTGGTTGACCGTATTGCCTTGGATCGAGTTCTTGTAGTGGTTTGTCAGGCGAACTACTAACCGTTGAAGCAAGTCACGCTTGACCTCAGGGTCCGGAATCGAACGGATCTCCTGCCAAAGCACCATCACCAGATCGGCGTAATTCGTGCCTGCCCGATGGATTCCTTTCTCGGTCAGCGAGTAGCGGTGACTAGGTCGACCACGACCTTTTGGCGAGCGGTTCGATGGCTCTTTAACCTCGGTAGGCGAAGCGTGGTCCAACGTTGCCCGGCACACCAAGCCGGCAGCCATCAAACGATGCAATCGTTGCCGGACCGCCGTGGCGGTCACACCGGTGGCGGACATCAGCTCCGACACACTTGCCGACCCGTTCCGCCGCATTTCGTTCAGCAGGGCGTTGTCGGAGGTCGAAGTGGCCGATCTGGGTGGATCCGCCGGGCCGCCCCAGTTCAGTTGATCGACTGTATCATCAGTCTGATTCATGGCTCGTATCTGTCGTTTGATAAAGGGGTTAACACCTGTTTGATAAAGGGGTTAACACCACCCTCTACCTTATACTACGAGTTTCCACAGTTTTGACAACCCAATATGTGTAAAATTCGACCGGTCGGCGTAAAACGTTGACACGGAAGGCCTTGATGCGTTAGACAGGGGGCCGTTTGAGACCGTTTGGGTAGATCTTAGCTTGTGTGGGTTTTCGGGGTATTTGGTCGGCGGGGGCCCAGGGCGAACGGATCCCTTGGCCAGTTGAGCTTGGCCAGTTGATTAGGAGGAGCGAACGTGGCCGAAAGCAATTCTCGTGGACCGGGTGGTCTGGCCGTTCCCGATTCGGCGAAACGGCCGCGGGTTGGCGGTGAGCGATGGGCAACCCGGATCGGCGTGATCCTGGCTGTAGCCGGTTCGGCGGTTGGCCTGGGGAACTTTTTGCGTTTCCCCGGACAGGCGGCTCAGAACGGAGGTGGGGCATTTTTGTTGCCCTACTTCATTTCGCTATTGGTTTTGGGTATCCCGCTTTGCTGGGCCGAATGGACGATGGGCCGCTACGCCGGTACGCGGGGTTTCCACTCCGCACCGGGAATCTACTCGGTCATCTGGCGCCATCCGGCCGCCAAGTACTGCGGTAGCTTGGCCTTGCTGATTCCGCTTGTGATTTACATGTACTACGTGTTGATCGAGGCCTGGTGTCTGGGGTACGCGATCAACTATCTCACCGGAGACCTGATGAAGGGGAGCAATCCGGAGGCCTACAGCCAGTTCTTCGGCAGTTTCGTTGGCACCAAGGAGAATGGGGCGATGCTGACAGGCAGCAACCGGGTCTGGTTGCTGGTTCTGGTAGGAACATTTTGCTTTAATTTTTTCCTCATCTATCGCGGGATTACGAAGGGGATTGAAGTCTTCTGTCGCTTTGCCATGCCGTTAATGGTCGTGCTGGCGGTTATCGTCCTGGTCCGCGTGTTGACCTTGGGCACGCCCAACCCAGAACATCCCGAGCAGTCAGTGCTCGGGGGTCTCGGATTTATGTGGAACCCGCAGCCTGAAAAACTCTTAGATGCACAGACGTGGCTTGCTGCCTCCGGTCAGATTTTCTTCAGCCTCTCGGTCGGTTTCGGAATCATCATCAATTACGCGAGCTATCTTCGCAAAAACGACGATGTCGTACTCAGCGGGCTAACCTCGAGCAGTGTGAACGAAGTTTTTGAGGTCTGCCTGGGCGGCTTGATTACCCTGCCAGCGGCGTTCATCTTTCTCGGTGTAGCGGCTGGAGAGTTCGGCACCTTCGGGCTTGGGTTCAACGCCCTGCCGAATGTCTTTGCCTTGATGCCCGCGGGCAGGATTTTCGGTTTTTTGTGGTTCTTTATGCTCTTCATCGCGGCCATCACCAGCAGCGTGTCGATGCTGCAACCGGTGATCGCATTCTTCGAAGAGGGTTTCGGACTGCGGCGCCACGCGTCTGCGGCCATCCTGGGCCTGATTTCGGCAGTCGGGTGCGGTTTCGTGGTTTATTTTTCGAAGGGCCTTGTGGCGCTTGACACACTCGACTTCTGGGTGGGGAGTGTGCTTATTTTTGTCCTCGCGATGATGCAGGCGATTCTCTATGGCTGGATTTTTGGGATCAAAAAAGGCGAAAAAGAAGCTCACCGGGGCGCGCACATTCGGATACCGAGATTCGTGCAAATCATGCTGAAATATGTGGTGCCGGTCTATCTCGCGGTGATCTTTTGCACGTTTTGCGTCCAGAAAGTTCCTAATCATGCCCGCACGGTTCTTCAGGATCGCACCGCACTGCTTTCGATCATCTTTATTGCTATTTTACTCGGTCTTATTTTGTTGCTGGTGCACTTTGCCGGTCGGCGATGGGAGGCGGAGGGACGCTTCGAGAATCTGGAAGACTGAAATTGAAAACAACGCTTGGATGAGGTCTCGCAATGACAATAGGTGGATGGGTCGTGATGTTAGTCTCGGTCGGTTCGGTGCTGACGTTGGCCGGTTTTTGCCTTTACCGGGTGCTGACGCTGCCTCCGGTCGATGAGGAAGGGGGCAGGGGCGACACCAGGGATGGGGGCCAGAGGTGAAGTCGACAGCTTTACCCGGCCGGCGCGTGGATGTCCTTCCCAGAGGTTTCTGGGATGGTCAGCAAGACGGAAAGCGAAACCACGGCCGTTGCCATCAAATAGAGTGCGGGTGACAAATCGTCGCCGGTGCGGACAATCAGGTAGGCGGAAATCAATGGTGTCGTGCCGCCAAAGATTCCCAAACAGAGGTTGTAGCCGATGGAAAGGGCGCTCACCCGAACCCTGGATGGTAGCATTTCCACCAGGATAGCGGGATAGGTTCCGAGAATCACGCTGATGAGGACGACGAATCCGAACTGCCCCAAGAAGATGTTCCGGCTGTCGTCATGCTGCATGAGAAAGAAGAGTGGATAGGCCAACAGCAGCAGGCCGATTGTTCCAGAAACCAGCATCGGTTTGCGTCCGACTCGGTCGGCCAGCAATGCTGCGAGAGGCGAGAGGAATGAGCAGCAACATCAGCGACATGTTGAGACTGTTGATGTCGAGGGCTTGCGCGGAGGAGAGGTGGGCTGTTTCCTGCAGCCAGGTCGTAACATACACGAAGCACATGTAGCAGGCGGTGGCAGTGACGACGTTGATTCCGGCGACCTGGAGGATGGCCCGCCACTGGTCACGAAAGGCCTCGACGACCGGAGATTTCACGTGGTCTACCGGAACCTGGTCTTCTTTTAGATTCTGGCGTCGCAGATAGAGGCCAGTCACACCGATCCCGAGGCCAAACAGGAACGGCAGTCGCCAGGCCCAAGCGGTGACCTGATCGGGAGTCAAGAAGTTCACGATCAGGGCGCCGACGGCGGATCCCCCGAGAATCCCGGCTACCGCGCCCCAGATGCTCCAGCATCCGAAGAAGGCCCGCCGGTTGGGCGGACTATTCTCGACCAGAAAAACGATCGACGTTGTGTACTCGCCGCCCACCGAGAGTCCCTGCAGCATACGCATGATGACCAACAGAACCGAAGCGGTGGCACCGATTGCGGCATAGTCCGGTAACACCCCGATGATAAAAGTGGGCACTGCCATCAAGATGACCGAGAGGGTCAGCCCGCGGCGCCGTCCCAGCTTGTCGCCAATATGTCCGAAGATGAGACTGCCAAACGGGCGCATTAGAAAGCCGGCAGCAAACGCTCCCAAAGCCGCGATCACCGATACGTTAGGATCTTCGGAGGGGAAGAAGTGCGCTCCTATGATTGGCGCGAAATACCCATAAACAGCGAAGTCGTACCATTCCATGATGTTGCCGACGATGCCAGCGATGATCATCTGGCGAGTGATCTTACGTTTAGGCATCATTCATCCTTGATAGGCAGAGCAGTCACGCCGAAACTTCTTTGCTAGGTAGCGCTATGGCAGCCAGGAGAGAAAACGTAGCGTGGGACTCCTCTCCACACCCGGGGATGGGCGAAAAACATAGAAAGAAGCTTGCTGCAGGTACCGAGTCACTTGTGTAGGTCATAGAACTGGACAACATTCTTCGGAACAGCTACGAAGCGCCTCTCTGCTATCGAGCTAATCAATCTGCGCTCGCATTGATCTGCCCCATCTATAACAAACATCAATCCTCACACCATCAGAATTGTCGACTTAAATCAAAAAATGGGCCACGAATTCTCGGGCGGCTTAGCTGCATCGGCATACAGGGAGTAAGGCATGACCGAACCAATTCGTCCAGCGGCTCCGATGCAACCGCCACCTGGCGGCGATCACAGCTGCCGCGCGCGTAGTGATGTGGCTGTCGGCAGGTTAGCCACGCGGAAAGAAATGCTCGACGACGTGCTGAAAATCGGCGACGGTAGAAACGCGTGCCACTTGCTTGCGAAATTCACGTGCTCCGCGGCGGCCCTGCGCATAACAGCAGGCAAATTTGCGCATCAACATGGTACCCTGTTCCGTTCCGAACCGGGCGCACACCAGGCGATAGTGGTGCAGCAACAAGTTTCGCTCTTCGTCCAGCGTGGGGTCAGGTGGAATTTCCTCTCCGCGCAGTGCGCAAGCGGCCTGCTGGAAAAGCCACGGCTTGCTCAATGATGCGCGGGCAATCATGATCCCATCGACGCCATAATAGCGGAAGGCATCAACAACTTTTTGGGGCGTATCAAGATCGCCGTTACCAATCAGCGGTATTCGTTGCAAATGGGGTTTGATTGCTGCTATACGATCCCAGTTGGCACTTCCCTTGAACATGTCGGCTGCGGTACGACCATGTACGGTTAGGGCCGCGGCTCCGGCACCTTCAACAACCTGGGCCACGTCAATGGCGTTTATCTGATCGCGGGTGCAACCCAAGCGAATTTTTGCAGTGACGGGCGTCGAGCAGCAGGCACCCACGACTGCTTCGATGATGGTTCCCATGCGGTCCGGATGCTTCAATAAGTAGGATCCGCTATGGGCCTTTTCGGTGACTTGGCGCACCGGGCAGCCAAAATTGATGTCGACGACGCTCACCTCGTACTGGTCGACGAGTCGTGCGGCGACTTTCGCCAGAGTCGGCGGGTCATTGTCCCAAATCTGCACGGCCAGTGGTCGCGGCTCCTCTTTGACACCCCACAGCCGATCGGGATGTTCGGCCTCATGTTCATCAAGCCAGGCAAACCCGCGGGCATTGACCATTTCGGTAGCGAGCAGGCCGGCGCCACCGAACTCGCGGACGATTTGCCGAAAGGCGTAATTGGTAAAACCGGCCATCGGCGCTTGGAGCAGCGGCGGATCGACTCGCACCGAGCCGATCCAGAGCGGCCCAACGCGTGGCAAGTTGGCGCCTGAGGGTGGCGGTGGCGCATCGATAGCGGAAGGAGCCGAACTCATGAAACTATTATGCCCCGTTACCTGGTGTGGCGCCAATTCAGGGTCGAGTCCGTCTGGAGAAGCTCAGCGGGTTCACAAGGTGTCGGGGTGCACCAGGACCGATTTTTCAGGGCGGAACGTTTGCAGGCTTTCGCCGCTGGCGGGCACGACCGCGGCGTCAACCCGAGTACCTGGCCGGCTCTGAGGTTGCCATTGCTGGCCATCAGCGAAGGTCTCCCGGCCGTTCCCCTCGTCAGGGGCACCACTCTGAATGTGGCTGGGTGTTGGAGAACGTGTTGCTGGCTCGCCGGCTGATTGCTTGATCAGCATAGCCACCAGCCGGGATGTTTGCAGCGGCTGCGGCTTGGCAAGCATCGCGTAGCAGACAATTCGTTGGTTGTAGTCCTTTGCTATTTGTAAAAACGCCCGCCGCTCTAGAGAAAGTAAAGCCATCGCATCGACGACGACTTGAGCTTCGCGTGCGCCGGAACCAGGGCCAATGCTGACAATCGTCATGGCAAGCAAGTCCTGCATTTCTGCAACCCTCGCCGCAGCCAGTTTCATTTCAGCGTAACGAAGGGGCAGTAATTCCTTGAGTTGCTCAGCTTCGGTAGACTTTCGACCGGCGAAGATTTCTTGGTATTGCGGCTTGTAGTTGCCGCAGTGAGGCAGATCTCCTGGTAAAGGGAGCGCTGCAGTGGCAGGTCGGCCCAGCTTTGAGGCGAACCGTAGTTGTGTCGCCATGGCAGCCCGACGGGTGGATTCAACACGCACGTTCAAGCGGTCGTTGGCTGCTTGCCAAACTTCGGAACCCCCCGTCGTAATGTTACTACAGCCCTGCAGGTCCTGCTGTTCGCGCAGAGCAAGGTAATGATCGGCGACCGTGGACGAGAGTTCCCAGTAGAGAACCACTCGCTCGGTTTGTTCTTGCCGCGAAGAAGTTGTACCTAGGACCTCCGAAAGCGTGACCTTTTGGCCCGGTAGTTGTGCCGCGGAAGGGGATTGCAGTATGGAACTGACCAGCGCCGAAGGCTTCACCTTGATTGCTGGTGGGGTGCCGAGCGGCGGTGCGTTGCCCGCGACCAGCGGCGCAACACCGCTGACAGGTAGATGGGCAAATGGCAGCTGATTTGGACTACGATCGTTCAGTCCCGGCGGAGTTTGAGTGGCTGCTGCGGAGTTGGTGACTGCCGCCGGACCGCGGCCCAACAAAGGTTCACCAAATGCTTGCTTTGTGCGCAGCAAGCTTACCGGAGGAGTATTCCTGACAGGTCCAGCTGATGACTGAGGAGCCCTGACAGGTCCAGCTGATGACTGAGGAGCTGCGATGGGGGGAGATTGCTGAATCGAGTTGCCCGTTGACACTCCTGGTTCGCTGTAACGATCCAAC
>CAUZEA010000185.1:0-7665 GCA_963578605.1 Planctomycetota bacterium | reverse complement strand
ATTTGCGCACCTGACCGGTGGCTGCGGGGGTAGCGAAACTCTATTTAGCAGAGCCAAAGAACTCATTCCAGGGGGCGTGAACAGCCCTGCCCGCGCATTTGGCGCGGTCGGAGGAGAGCCGATCTTCATTGAGCGGGCCGCAGGCGCTCATCTCTGGGATGTCGACGGGAATTGCTACATTGATTATGTCTGTTCCTGGGGCCCGATGATTCTGGGGCATGCGTTCCCGCCCGTCGTGGCGAAACTCAACGAAGCTATCGCGCGCGGTACGAGCTTTGGCGCACCCACCGAGGCCGAAAATGAACTGGCCGAATTGATCACCGCGGTCGTCCCCAGCATCGAAAAAGTGCGCCTTGTGAATTCCGGGACCGAAGCCACGATGAGTGCGATTCGACTTGCGCGTGGTGCGACGGGGCGCGATCTGATTGTCAAGTTTGCAGGGAATTACCATGGGCATGTCGATAGTTTGTTGGTCGCGGCTGGCAGTTCTGCCGCGACACTGGCAGTTCCCAACTCGCCCGGCGTTACTGTCGGAACCAGCCAGGACACGCTCGTGTTGCAGTACAATGATCCGGAAGGGTTGCAGCAGGCTTTTCTCCAACATGGTGATCAAATCGCCGCCGTGATCTTTGAGCCGGTGGCGGGAAATATGGGGGTCGTCCTTCCGACGCCAGAGTTTTTGAGAGCACTTCGCCAGGAAACCCGGGGTACCGGGGCACTGTTGATTTGTGATGAGGTGATGACTGGCTTTCGCGTTGCCCCCGGCGGCGCGCAACAACGACTGGGGATCGATCCCGACATCACCACACTCGGTAAAATCGTCGGGGGAGGGTTACCCGTTGGGGCCTATGGTGGGCGGGCCGAGGTGATGAACCATGTGCTTCCTGCCGGCGAGGTGTTTCAGGCTGGGACGTTGAGCGGAAATCCGCTGGCGACGGCAGCCGGGATTGCCACCTTGCGGGCGCTCCGCGACCAGCCTCCCTACGAATACCTCGAGTCGCTCGCTGCACGCCTGGAAAAAGGGCTCGGCCAGGCAGCTAGTCGGGCGGCGGTTCCCCACTGGATTGCCCGTATCGGCAGCATGATCACATTTTTCTTCAGTGAGGAACCAGTTACGAATTGGGAGACGGCCAGCCGGTGCCACACCGACCGGTTCGCACGTTACTTTTGGGGGCTGCTGAATCACGGCAGCTATCTTCCCTGCAGTCAGTACGAAGCGATGTTCATTTCTGCCGCGCACACGGAAGACGATATCGATCAGACCGTAGCCGCTGCCGAAGTCGTACTTGCCGGGTTGAAACACCAGGAGTAGGTATCCACCGTGCACGTTGGCCATGGTGAAGATCTCATCAGGAGATCACCATGCCGACCGAAACAGCCAGTAGCCCACGCCCTTCAAGGCGGCGCTTTGCGGAGGCTCTGCGGGATGTGTCAGTCCGGTCCCCTCCGTTCTTCAGCAGCGCTCAATCGGTAGTAATCGGGAACCAATTGCCAAAGATCGTCTTCCTCCCCCCGGCGAAAGCGTTTCCAGGCGACATTTCCGACATTTTTCGCAACCGGTTGCCAGGCGTGTTGACCGGCGATCTCGACTCCCGTGGGGAGGGCATCTGCGAGATGCGCGAGGCCGGGTCCCGTGACGGTGTCTCCCGGGGAGAGGTCCGCCAGCCAAGCGGGGATGGAGATGATGTGAGTTGGTTCGACCATGTCCCAACCTCCCGACACGGCGGGCAGGAATCTGGCGGCAAAGAGTTCTTCCCGTTGGGCATCCAGTACCGTGTGAAGTGGACCAGCTGTTTGTGGTATCTGGCTGGCCAGCACTTCGAGGGTGTTGACACCAAGGATTTTGGCACCGACGGCGTAGGCCCAGGTTTTTGCCATGGTCATCCCAATTCTCAAGCCGGTAAATGATCCAGGTCCGGCAGCAACGGCGACAACGTCAATGCTTTGTGGTAACCAATCGACCTCTTCGAGCAGGTGTCGGGAGGAGGGGGCCAGGGCCTGCGCAGTCCGTTGGGTAGGGGGCAGCATCACCTGACCCGCTGTTTGCAACCCATCGTGGCAATTTTCCAGCAGGGCAACCGACCCGCACCGTCCTGAGGTTTCCACCGCTAGGATTCTCGTCATGATGATCAGGGCACCTTCGGTTGCCAAAGCGTGGCGATGGCAAACTGGGTGTGTCTGATGGGGCCACCCAACTGCCGAGAATGGGTGGTTACTTGGTGTTGGCCCGGCTTGACCGACCCACTCTGCAAATTTAAACTTAGGGATTCCACCGCTGGTTGGCTACCAGTGCTGGAACGGTAATTTGTTTCCGCCTGGGATCGCTGCCGCTTGCCGCTGGGCGGAGATCCTTCCAGGCCACTCCCCGAATCCTGCACTTCAATCGATTGCCCGCGGTCGGTCAGATCCTGCTTTGCGAAGACGACTAGTTTGTTAAAACGCGCCATTATCAGCGACATTCACGGCAATTACGAGGCTCTTCAGGCCGTTTTTGCGCATATCCGTGAGCAGTCCATCGAGGAGATTTACTGCCTGGGTGACATTGTCGGCTACGGTCCGAACCCGTGTGAATGCCTGGATGCGGTGATCGACGACTGTGTGGTGTGCCTGCTGGGCAATCATGATCAGGGGGCCTTATTTGATCCGGAAGGATTTAACAGTGGTGCGGAACGGGCTATTTTTTGGACCCGCGATCAACTGGAGAACGCACGGGACGACGCTTCCAAGAGTGATCGCCGTTGGGATTTCCTGGGGGCCTTGCCGAGGATTCACCGTGATGATCCCTGGTTGTTTGTACATGGTTCGCCACGGAATCCGGTTAACGAGTATGTATTTCCCGAGGATATCTACAATCAGAAGAAAATGGATAAACTCTTCAGCCTGGTGCCACAAGGCTGTTTTCAGGGTCATACCCATGTGCCTGGCATCTTTACTGAAAGCCGCGGGTTTGTGACGCCCGAAGAAGCCGGATACAACTATAAGTTCGCCGACCAAAAGTTTTTGTGCAATGTGGGATCTGTTGGTCAGCCCCGCGATGGTGACAATCGTTCTTGCTATGTTGTCCTCCAGGATGACCACTTGACGTATCACCGTGTCGATTACGATATCGATACGACGGTGGAGAAGATCTACAAAATCCCTGAGTTAGACGATTTTTTGGGCGATCGTATCAAGCAGGGTCGCTGAAGTGGCTTTGCGATTCCAGGTTCAAGGTAGAAATCATTCCTGCACGTCTTTGCGGTGACCAAGAATCGCACGCCATTGGCGAAACCCTCATGACGGAGTTCACATTTTCGTATCCCTTGGGTTTGGTTGACTTTTGGTTCTCGTTGCCCTGGGAAATTTCTTCGTCTGTCACTTGCTGAGGAATCACTGTGGACCAACGCCGCTTTCTTTCTTGGTTGCTCCTTTCGTTGGCGATTCTCATGTTCAGCCAGATGCTGTTCCCGCCCCCACCTCGGCCTGAAAAGCCGGACGCAGCTCAACAAATTGCCGCACAGGATCGGGTCCAGGACGGCCCACGCGGTCAGATTGCCGACAAAGGCCCACAGCCCCCTGCCCCCGGTGGGCAGGATAAACCGCCTGCCGGGGCTGTGGCTGACGGGGCTGTGGCTGACGGGGCTGTGGCTGGCGAGATGGCCAAAGCGATCGAAGTGCCGCTTGAGTTTTATACGCTTGGATCGGTCGACCCGGAGAGTGGTTATCGAATGCTGATCACGCTCACCAACCAGGGAGCGGCCGTGCAACGTATCGAGCTCTCCAGTCCTCGCTACCGCGATTTGGACTATCGGGGTGGTTACCTTGGCCACATTGCTCCCGCCTGTTTTTTGACAGCCGATCAACCGGATGCCGATGCCGGTGAGAACGGCGTCGTCGTTGAGATTGTGGGCACGGGGACTCCAGCCGATAAGGCGGGTCTCAAGCAGGGGGACCGAATTGTGGGTATCGGTGGCGATCGCCCGATCACAAACCGCCAGCAATTGGACGAGGCTCTCCGCAGTTATCAGCCAGGGCAGTCCGTAGTGTTGGAAGTCCAACGCAAGGGAGGGCTTCTGGAATCGGTGAGCACGACGCTTACTCGACGCCCCCTGGAGTTGGTTCGGCCGGAAATCGAGAATCTCAAAATACGCGGTGCGAACATCCCGCCAGGATTTGAGTCTCCGCCGTCCTTCCTGGCGACGATTACCTCGATCGACGATGTGGCTTTGAGTGAGAATGAACGAAACCGCGTGGATGCACTGTTACGCGACACCAACTGGGAGGTGGTTCAGCACGATGTGCGGTCGGTGACAATGCGCCGTTTCCTGCCAGAGCTGCAATTGGAGGTGATCAAGCGGTACACGCTGAAGCCGGTGCCCGCCGACCAGCTCAAGAATACAACATTTCCCGGGTACGATTTTGACCTCGATGTGGAGGTGAAAAATCTGGCGCCACACACCCGAAATGTTGCCTATCGGTTGGCGGGTCCGAACGGTTTACCCATCGAGAGCTGGTGGTATGCCAACCGCATCAGTCGCACCTGGGCGGCCGCCGGTTTGCGCGATGTGGTTGTTCGTTTTGAAGGAGAGGATGCTGAGCAAGTGCGCTGCTCGACCCTTGCCGATGAGGATCCCGACCCCATGGGGCAGGGGGTTCCGCTTGCCTTTGCGAGTGTTGATGCACAGTATTTTGCGTCCGCCTTGATCCCCAAAAAGAAAGCCCTTGGTGATCTTTGGTTCGATGAAACACAGGCAATACGGATTGGGCCTAAACCTGAAAAAGGCGAGCGCAAGACATATACCAACGTGAGTTTTGAAGTTGAACGCCGACCTGTGAAAATCGAGTCTGGCCAGGCACTTCGGGATTCATATCGTGTTTTTGCGGGTCCGAAACGACCTAAGTTACTGGCCCACTACTACGTGGCCGATGCCAAGCAGTACAACCTGGGGGATTTGATCTATTATGGCTGGTTCGGCGCAATTGCGAAGGGCATGCTTTCGGTTCTCCACACGTTTTATGGATGGGTGGGCAACTATGGAATCGCGATCATCATGCTCACGGTTGTCGTCCGTGGCTGCATGTTTCCGCTGAGCTACAAGCAAACGCAGAATATGGCCCGCATGCAATCGCTCAAACCGGAACTCGATCGCATTACGGAAAAACACAAGAATGACAAGCAGAAAAAACAGCAGGCGATGCAAGAGCTGTACGCCAAGCATAAAGTCAATCCGCTCAGCGGATGCCTGCCGTTGTTCGTGCAATTACCCATCTTTATGGGCCTCTATCGTGGCTTGATGATCGATATCGAGCTACGGCAATCACCCTTGTTCAGCGATTCAATTCGCTGGTGTTCGAACCTGGCTGCGCCAGACATGTTTTACAACTGGTCGGCTTTCATGCCCAAAATGATCAATGACGGGGTGGGCTTCTTCGGCTTGGGCCCCTATCTGAATGTACTGCCATTGGTCACGGTGTTCTTGTTCCTGATTTCACAAAAAATGTTTATGCCAGAACCGACCAATGAACAGGCGGCACTGCAGCAGAAAATGATGAAATACATGACCCTCTTTATGGGCCTTATCTTTTACAAAGTGGCTGCTGGTTTATGCCTTTATTTCATCGTCTCCAGTTTGTGGGGCATCGTTGAGCGAAAGTTGCTCCCCAAAGCGACCACCCCTGAGGGAACTACTGCCCAGCAGGGGAAATCTGCAGGGGGGATGACCGCCGCTGCGAAGATCAAATCAGGTAAGGATCGTGCCGGTGACAAGCCACGTAATGCCGTGTCCACCCGTAATGGCAGTCCCAAAGACAAAAAACGGCAGAAGGCCAAACGAAAGAAGTAGGGTGGGAGGTCGCAGGGACCGACAGGCCCATGTTTGAAGCCGAAGATACAATCGCTGCTGTTGCCACGGCATCGCGGGGGGCTGCCCGCGGAATTGTCCGTTTGAGTGGGCCAGACGTTGTCGACCTCGTGGCACCTTTGTTCTCCGCCACCGGTGGTGTTGACGTCGCTGGTATCACCGAACCTTCGAATTTGGCTGGGGAATTGCAGTTTTCCAACCTCCCGGGCCCCCCCCTCACGCTGCCTTGCGAGTTGTTCCTCTGGCCTGGACGTCGTAGCTATACCCGCCAACCCGTCATTGAGTTGCACACACTGGGCTCACCCCCTTTGTTGGAACTGCTGGTCGACGCTCTCTGTCGACGTGGTGCGCGGCTTGCCGAACCCGGCGAGTTTACGCTTCGTGCCTTTCTGGCCGGCCGCATCGATTTGTCTCGGGCTGAGGCGGTACTCGGTGTGATTGATGCCGACGACGACGCACAACTCAATACCGCGCTGGCACAGCTGGCAGGCGGTATCGCGCGGCCAATGGAACAACTGCGAAGTGACTTGTTGCAACTGCTCGCTGAATTGGAAGCGGGACTTGACTTCGTAGAGGAGGATATCGAGTTCATCGCCATTGAAGAGATCGCGCGCCGCCTCGCTCAAGTTCGACAACGACTGCACGGCCTGGAACAGCAAATGGCTGGGCGGGCGGAACGTGGATCCACGTGGCTGGTTGTTCTCGTTGGACCACCCAATGTGGGAAAGAGCAGCCTGTTTAATGCTCTAACTGCCAGGTTCGGCTGCAATCCCGCTCACCAGGGAGTGACACTGTTGCCCGCTATCGTTGCACCCCAGGGCGGCACCACGCGCGATTACCTCACCGCCACACTCAAGTTGGGTGATCTATCATGCCAACTCGTAGATACGGCTGGTATCGAAACAGCCAGCAACGTTCCGGCTGGCGAAGTGGCGGAAATTACTCGAGCTACCCAGTCACACACTGCCGCACAACGTCAACGCGCCACGTTACGACTGATTTGCTTCGATCCCAACAGCCCTTTACCACAAAGCCATCCCTTGCCGGGTCGAGATCTTTTCATTCTCACGAAAGCCGATCTGGCCGCACCGCGGCAACTTCAGGGGGCAATCCCCGTCAGTAGCGTCACGGGCAGTGGAATCGACCTGTTGGCCGAAGCCATTCGAAAGCAGTTGGCTGACGATCCGAATTCGGCAGGAGAGGTGGTGGCGTCTACGGCGGTTCGATGTCGCGATAGTCTCCGGCTCGCCCTGGCAGCCATCGAAAGGGCTCATGGCCTGGCGACGGCCCGGGGTGGTGATGAACTCATCGCAGCCGAAACGAGAAATGCTCTCCAGGAGTTGGGCAAAATTGTCGGCGCTGTCTATACCGACGACATTCTTGACCGTGTCTTCAGCTCGTTCTGCATCGGGAAATAAATCGGAATCGAAGAAGAGCTGCCGCCGGTGTCACCCGGCGACCCAATTCCGAAAACATGGTCGAACACCATCCAATTTTGGCCACTTTCAACCAAATGCCGTTGGTGATGGTGGATACTGCGATAGAATGCCTGCACGGTCCCAGTTGGTTTTGTTCGGTTCAAAAAAGGGTTGGCATGTCGTACCGGCAGCTCATGAGCTGGCTATCCAGCTTGGCTTCCATAAGTTCCTGCGTGCTGCTGGTTGGCGTTGCTACCTGGGGACGGGCGGAAAATCGTTTCCATGCCGCTACGCTCTCCATCACGGCCCATGAGTTGCATGAGCATCTTTCGGTGTTGGCGGACGACGCCTATGAAGGACGTTTGGCCGGTAGCCGTGGAGGCCGGGCTGCTGCCAATTACCTGGCC
>CAUZEA010000184.1:0-7683 GCA_963578605.1 Planctomycetota bacterium | reverse complement strand
GGCGTGTTGCAATACCTGTTTGCCGTTCGGGGCAGGCCCGAACACATCCGCAGCCGACCAACGCTGCGCGTCGGTGCCCGCGGTCCAGAGTTCGTAGCAAAAGCCGTTCGCCGTTGGCTGGCCCAAGTGGAGGTTGGAACGCTGTTCATCGCCAAAGGCAGCCCTTGGGAGAATGGCTATGTCGAGTCGGCGGGCGGCAAGCTACGCGACGAACTCTTGAATCGAGAGTTATGCTTGAGCTTACGGGAGGCCTGCTGGGTGATCGACCGTTGGCGACTGGATTACAACCACTACCGCATCCACACTGCATTGAACTATCAGACCCCCGCCGCGTATGCGGCTCCCCTGTGTTCTTCCAGCTTCGGCTACGCCTCAGCCTCCAGAACACAGTCGAGTTACTTAACCCCGATCCTCTCACTCAGACTGGTACAAAGACGGGGGGGTGGTCAATTACAAGCAGGAGCAGGCCAGAGAATTTCTGGCCTACGGGCAGTTGCTGCGGCCCCTGACGTTCAAGGAACCGGCCGTTATGCCGATGCTGCCTTACAAGTCCAGTATCAACAATTCCGAAGGCAAGTTCCCGGCGTTAATGAGCGGGGTGTTCCGTTCGGCCGACGGTGCACTGGGAGTTTTCGTCGCCAATGCAAGCAGCGAGGATTTGAGAATTTACGCCGATTTGGATCTAAGCAGCTGCGGGGTATCCGAGGGCACATCGGTCACTGTGGCCAGCATCGACTCGGACGGCAACTCCAAAGAGGTACTCAGCAAAACCGAGGGCATCGTTCCGCTCAGAAGTTCGCTGCCCGCTCATCACGTAACCATGTTTCGACTTAATTAGGCGATCATCAATCAGCCCATGAAGCCGCACGCGAATCGCTTTGGCCTTCACTTGGTCCAGTATTGGTGATGCCTTCGTGGCTTCCTGCTTTTGCGGTCACTGGGTCGGTTTCGTGATTCGCATGGTGACTCGGCAGGAAGCTGCAATGCAGATTGCCGAGAGGATCAAACCGGAGGTGGCAGGTTCCGGAACCGCAGCTCCTGCCGAACCGCCGCCAGTCGACCCAAAGTTGTCTTTCCATTGGGTGTAGTGCGACACGTCGATTGTACCGCCAATGTTATCGTTCGGAAGCACGTTGTCAGTACCGAGGTTATCCCGCCACCTCGTATAGTCAGCGGCATCGACTGTGCCGTTCTCGTTGTAGTCACCGGTAACCGCTGGCATGTCACCCACAATCTCAACGTAAAAATCGTCGGCCCAGGCCTCTGTGAGTTGGCCATTGCCACCGGTGATAAACATTCCTTCGATCGAGTTCACGATTCTACCGACCGGCATCGGGCCGCCCGGATCCGGTACCGCGGAACCCCAAGCCCCTCCAGGGTCGGCCTGGCAATCCTGTGAATTACACTGGACGATGTCTTCGAACCCATTGCCCTGATCCACTTGCAGCACATCATAGCTGCTGTTACCCAAAGTGTATTCAAAGTGGATGATTGACGGAGTGCGCGAGTTTACCGTTCCAATCATATCAAAGGGGTCGACCTTCGGGATGTTCACGCCCATACCGCCTACATCAACCTGCCCATCTCCCGCACCATCATTTTCTACGATGTCGACCACGGCATGGGTGTATAAGTTGTTGTATCCCCCGTTGAGGGCCATATGGCCAGTAACATTCGGGCTGACGTCCCAATCTCCATTGCTGTAGGCAGTAGGCATCATGATCGGTGACCCCACTAAACCGCTCCACTCTGGCATCGTGGCCTGATAGGCCTGCAACGCCGTAATGTCGTCAGTAAAGCCAAAGCCGAAGTTTCCGGTCTGGAGGTAAAGACGAAAGGTGCCGGCAATCTTGTCACCCGTGACAGCCGGGCGATCAGTGCCATCGGCCAATTGAAACTTGAGGATTCCACCAAAGTTGTACACCCCAACCTCTCCTGTATCCGTTCCTGTACGATTCTGCGAGCCAAAGAAATTGAGGCTCGGCACACCGCTGGAGACTCTCCCAAATTTATCCAACGCCCCGCCAGTATTGGGTTGGCCAACCTCGCCCTGAACCAGCGGACTCCAGTCGTTGTCGGGGTTATTGAGCTTACCATTGGCATCCGTGTATCCGTCGGCAATCCACTCGCCGGCCTTGCCGACGTTCTGCGGAACAAAGCCGAAATTACTTTTCCATCCACCGCCCAGGTCGTCTGAAAAATCCTCATCGATAACTGAGATTCCCGCCAGCGCTAACGAAGCCGAAACCAACACGATAGCTGCCATGGTGACAATCCACAGGTTGTTTACCCCTACCCAAAACTTCATGGTGTAATCCTCCGAAGGCAAATGTCCGATGGGCACAAAAACCGCTGCTCGATAGCCCAAGCCCAATAGCCCGATAGCTTTATAGCCTCGGGGCCAGAAACCGCTAACTGTCCGACCTGTTTCCAATATCCTTTAGAATACCCGATTTGTCAATGTCTTGCGCAAAAAAATGGTGGTTATTTCGTCCAAGCGTCGCGCCATTTGAGGTTCCAAGCGAATGCCTCTCCCTGAGGGCGGGTGATTTTAAGCAAACTCCAGTGACAATTTATTTCGACCTTGTGCGGCCTTATCATCTCGAGTGGTCTGAAGGCTGCTGGTTGCCCAGGGAGCCGGGGTCGATTTGCACACACTCCACCCCGTGGAACTGCTCGCTCCGGCCGGCTATGCGTTACCGACGATCCGACTCCGCTTGCCAGTTGCCGTCCTGCCGGGTGAGGCCCTTCGGGGTAGTGACGGCCGGGTGAAAAGTTCCATCGCCAACGCCCCGCAAGACCGAGATGCTGCGGTCTTGGTAGTTGGCCGTGACGATATCCAGATGACCATCCAGGTCGACATCGGCGACCGCGACACCATAGTTTCCAAGACCGGTCTGGTACTCCTTGCGGGGAAAGAAGTCGGCATCCCCGCGGTTCAGAAATACCGAAGTCACATCACGTTTGGTCCAGTTCGTAATTACGAAGTCCTGGTCACCATCGCTGTCCAGATCACCCACCGCCAGAAACGCACAAAATTCACCGCCCTCAAGCAGCCTGTCGGTTTGAAAGGTACCATCGCCGTTGCCCATGAAAATCGAGACCGTATTGGTGCCCAAATTGGCGGTCACCAGGTCCAGGTTGCCATCGTTATTAAAATCGGCTGCTCGTACGTCGTTAATACAGTGAGTTCGATACCCGGGAATCTTTGAAGCCTGCAGGGCCTGTGCCACCAGGGTCGTACTGCCACCGAAAATCTCCTTACCAGGACTGATCACGTAGTGAACGGTATCGGCGTGTTCGTTGGGTACCAGAATGTCCAGAAAACCATCGTTGTCGAGATCGGCAGTCTCGACGTAGTAGGCCGAGCGGCCAGCATCACACTCCAGAGCCGAACCAAATTTAAAATCGCCGTAGCCCTGGCGAACATAGAGCCGGCCACGCTTCAGGTCGCCCTCGTACCCGGAACCCCGAGCCGTGTAGAGCAGGTCCATTTTCCCGTCGTTGTCCAGGTCAGCCAGGCGAACCCCCTTGGCCTGACTCGGAACGCTGAACTCTGCAATCTCCTGGAATCGCCCCTGCCCCAGGTTGCGGGCAACGACGTGCTTTCCGGGCACCGTTTTCGTCAGCCCGCCAATCCCCACAATCAGATCGGCCAGACCGTCACCGTCAACATCTTCGAGCGAAATATTGTGGGCATGCCGCTCGTGAGCAGGCTGCTCATTTTCGAACGGATTGACAGCTAACCGCCCGAAGTTACCACGACCGTCTCCCTGCTCGACGGTAACCACGCCGATCGTGCGGTAAGCAAGTGCAAGGTCAAGAACTCCATCGCCGGTGAGGTCCTTCGCAACCACTTTGTAAGGGCCCCCCGTCTGCGCACCTGTCGTACCCGCGATCGCCAGCAAGGCACACGCCAGAAAAAGAGCTTTACCAATGTTGAGACATTTTGCGATCATACTAGGTCACCAATTTTCTAACAGGAGATAACGAGTTTCAAAAACCCGGCTGAAGCGGTCAACCACCGATTTTAAGCAGACGGGAAATCGTGCCCCCCATGATTGCAGCTAGGTCGCCGGGTGTCAAATACGTGCAATATTTTTCAATCCAGTCGCGCGACTGCCGGTAGGTACAAAAGCGGTTCTGAAACGGCATGTCGGTGCCCCACATCAACTGGCGCGAGCCGACGTGCTCAACCATCGCTTCAACCACTGGCCACAACTGGCGATACGGAAAGTCAAACAAGTCACCCAGTCGCACGGGCAGACAAACCTCCAGGTGGCACTTCGGGTTTTCGAACGGTGCCCAAATCGGCTCGGGAATAACAATGCGATCTTCCTGGAGCATCAACCGCCACGGAAAACCGTGAGTCAATCCGCACGGCGTATCGGGGTATCGCTCCATCCACCGCATTAAAATGCGGTGTTGGTCAAGGTAGCCAGCAAGATGTTCAGCGGCGGTTGCAGCGCGGCCGGTACAATTCGTGCCCAGCGTAAAGAAAACGGGCACGTCCAGCGACGTCGCCGCTTCCCAAAAGGGACGATACGGCCCGTCATCCCACGGCTTGTCGCAGTGTAAATATGCCAAATCTGCAATAAACTTGATCGCGTGCAATCGGTGCGCGTTGATCGCCGTCGACAGCTCGTTGATGACGGCATCTGTTTCATCGACGATTCGCCATTCATCCACCGGCGCCATCGAGCGCAGCCGATCGGGATAGGCCCGCACGCATTCGGCCAGAAACGCGCTGCCGCAGCCGAGCGACGGGTCGGTGTGCAGCAGCGCAACATCGACGCCAGCATAATCCATCTCGCCAATCAGACTGTGGGGCGTGAACTCCAGGTTGCGGAGGTTCGGCGGCATCCAATGCTTGGTGTGATCCTCTCCGTCGACCGTCCAGACAACGCGGCCGGTGGCGTGATCGGCGCGAAACTTGACATCTGGCGGATCTACCACATCGCAGAGACCTCGCGGCGCTAGCGCCGCAGCATTGGCAGGCGCGCGATCGGCAATCCGAAAAGCGGGCTGAGGATGACCCGCCACGGCAATCTGCACCCACTTAAGATGCTCAGCCGCAGTCGCGTGTCCGGCCGGGTGGTCGACCGGGAGAAAACAGTACACGTGGGAATCGATAATCAGAAAATCGGGCCTTCGCTGCAATGGGCCTTGTCACCAGTGGGCCTTGTAAAAAGTGGGCAAATTAAAGCTTTCCCGCCGCGATCCGTTCCTCCGTTAATTTCTGCTGATACGCCTCCTGCGCGGCGGTGTCTTCGCGCGCGTGTTGGGAAAAATAGACCAGTCCCAGCGCCTCGCGAGTCCGCGTTTCCGAGTAGTTGCCGCCGGCCCCGTGAATGGTCAGCGCGTGATGAACCAGCAGGTCACCAGGCTTTGCTGGAACGGCAACCTCAAGGGCCTGATCCTCCGGACCATAATCGGTAATACCTTGTGAAAACCCAAGCGTTTCAGTCTTCCCGTGGAGACGCATGCCTTGGCGGTGAGAGCCTTGAACATAGGACACGCAGCCGTTCTCTTTGTTCACGTCTTCAAGCGGGAGCCAAACAGTTAGCGCATCACAAGGCGTGAGCATGAAGTAATACCCATCCTGGTGTGGCGGGGTTGGCTGGCCAACACTTGGCGGCTTGTTGAAATACTGAACTCCATCCGGCCTGACTGGTGCGTCGAGCAACACCTCGGCCAGTTCGTGCAAGGGCCCTCGCTTCTGAAATCGGTCGAAGTAGTCATCATACCGATCCAAGTGAGGAACCTGCTTGATCGTCGAGCGGTCATTGAGTTGCTCGTAGTAAACCTGATCGCGGGACAGGGCGGGCACAATTTCGCGAATAAAGCGATCGACATTCCTCTGAACTTCACCCAGGAAATCTGGTGACAGGGCCTGCTGAATAAGAAGATAGCCGTCGTTGGTGAACAATTTTCGCAGCTCTATTGCTTGATCTGACCAGTTCATGGATACCTCTTCAAGTTAGGATTCTCTTCCTACCAATCTTATACCCGCATGCCCGACGATTCGACTACCCATAAAGCATTTCTATTTTTCCCACCAATGGAGTCTACCGACGTTTACTTACTGCCTACCGGCCTGGCCGTGGTAACAGCGAGGTCGGCTTCACGGTAGCGGATGCACCTGGCATACTCCATGGAGAGGCGATGCTCAGGCTCGATGGGTGAGAACTCATGAGGCTTGCCTACCTCGCCGACGCCATAGTAGAGGGTGACAATGGTCCCGTCATCCAGCTGGACAGAACTCGGGTAGCCGCAATCGGCCGACGCGGCGTTCCATTCCAGCGACACGTGGGTCTGCCAGTCCCACTGTCGGGCCGTCTTGCGGCTGGGCAGCGGCTTCCACGTAGTCGGTGGCGGCGTGGCGGCGAGTTGGTCCCACTGGCCGGCCTGGTTGAAGCTGAGCACCGCCTCAACACCAAAAGGCGACTCGCGATGCCCGAAGGTTAGCAGTAGTCGGCCGCTCTTCAGCAGGATCACGTCGGCGGGCAGCCGCGCCTTGTTGCTTTTGTCTGGGCCGAACACGACGCCCTCAACCGAACTCCACGTCCGCCCCCCATCAGTCGAAAGGCACTGGTCCAATCCATCCAACGGTCCGCCCCGCATCACCGCCAGCACCTTATCCCCGGGGAGCACCACGAGGGCGACCTCATGGTAACCATATCCTTTGTCACCTGGGAGATAATCGAACATCGGGGTCGGCGGGCTCCAGGTCACGCCGTTGTCATTGGACCGGCACAGGGCGGTGTGCCATCCCAGCTTGTCCACAGGCAACTCGCCACCCTCACGCTCCGGCTGATACCAACCGTACAGGGCCATCAGCAGAGTTCCATCCGACAGAGCGACGATCTTCCCGTAGGGCATGGCATACGGGTAGGGGGCAGTGTTGATCTGTTGCGGTGGCGTCCAACTGTCACCGCTATCCTCTGATGTCGTTACCCACAGGGTGTAGCGATGGGTCTCGAAAACGAACTGCCCCCCGCGATAAGGCCCGGTGACGGAAAAGGCGTAGATCAGCCGGCCGTCGGGCGCCTGTCCGAAGGCCCCACTGCGAGAGTCAGGCGGCATATACACGATGGGGCGGGGAGCCGACCAATTCCTGCCCCCATCGCCGGAGGTGACCAGGTCAAGACGTCCGCCAACGCCAACGTGGCGCGCTCCCCCACGCACGACTGCCGCCAACGTCCCGTCAGTCAACCGAATCAAGGTTGGGAAGTATCCGCCTCCCCTGACCACTTCAATCCGTTCGGCTTTCTCCAGCTTGCGAGGCTGTTCCTGCGTAGCAGCACCTTCGGCCATCGCCCTGTTCCCAACTACCGGCACGCTCAAAATCGCAAACACAAGCCCGGCCACATGGGTTCTGGCCACATGGGTTCTGGCCACATGGGTTCTGGCCACAGGGGTTCTGGCCACAGGGGTTCTGGCCACAGGGGTTCTGGCCACAGGGGTTCTGGCCACAGGGGTTCTGGCCACAGGGGTTCTGGCCACAGGGCGTGAAGACAACTTCATCGCCTCAACGGCTGCGCACCAATTCATGGCTTCTTCTCCTTCATTTACTGTCAGTAGTGTCCCAACGTTAGTCGAATAGTAGCAACTGGTTAGGGCGAGGGGGTAGTGGATTATTGTAATCGATTTGCGAAAACAGCTCCTGTAGCGGTGTTTTCT
>CAUZEA010000183.1:0-7696 GCA_963578605.1 Planctomycetota bacterium | reverse complement strand
TTGCATTTCCCTGGTAACCGAAGGCACTGCCAAAAGATGCCGTTCCGGACATCGTAAGGGGCGTAGTTTTGGGATCCAATAATCCCACGTTGTCGGCGTAGTACGCCCTGTCGCGACGAATAAATCCTCCTACCTCACCCGGCGCGACCCCGGCGAAATTGGTATCGGAACTGTAACCGAAGTCCTGGATGATGTCGGTTCCATCAAACAAAGAATTCTCGTATCCGTCCCACATTGGATCGGAATCAAAATTCTCCTGTTTCTGGAAGACCTGGGCCGTAGCGGGCATCCCGACCAGCAGAGATAGAACGCCAAGGGTTGCTGCCAATGCAAACCGGAATACACCTCGAGAATGAGAATCGCATCTTTGGAAATTCATGAGTACCCTCAGTTACAGTTTAAGCAGCAGTTCCGCCGTTAACCGCCAACTTTCGAGTCCTGTTAAGAACTATTGTCGCCCGAATCAGTCACGAGACACTCGTGCACTCGCCAAACCGGCGCGACAAAGTTCGATTTTATTCCCAGAAGGCGGGAATATCAAGTAATTTCCGCAATAAAACCATGCGTTCCGCTTGATGACGAGTTGGCCGCAACTGCTGACCATAGCGCAACCCGCTTGGGAACGAAGTTGTAAAGTCAACGGGCTGATGGATCGCCTGCTCCCAGTGACGTCGCTGTCGCTGGTTTTCTGCGTTGCCCCGACCCCAGGGTCAACAGCACCAAACTCACCAGGACGAGAGTCGAGGGCTCGGGCACACCCACCGCGTTATCGATCACCACTCCGGTAATCAACCCGTTGGCGTAAATCAGGCGATTGTTGATCACAAGATCGCCGTTACCGGTCTTCGTGAATGTGTGGCCGTTTAAATCGAGACCTTCGTTGAACGTGAGCGTAGCGCCAGTCGCTACATTCACATCGATATCGTTCTTGACATTGACTTGGATATTGAACTCGTGGCTACCGTCGAGCACGTCAAGCGAGGAGTTGCCTGTGTTTGCCTCGAAGTTAAAGGTGCCCTGTCCTGCGACGCCGTAGGAAATGGGGCTGTCGAACTCGACGGCCTTCAGCGTGATGTCGGAGTCGGCGAACAGGACCCGTGGCTGCGTAATCCGAGGACCAAAAACGCCCGTCAGTTCGTTCGAGGTGGGCTCGAAGGGGGGACTCCAACCAGCTCCCGCCGCGGCGTTGAGTGATTTGTCCGACACCCACTGGATGGTCGTAATCGGATCTTGCGGCACGCTGGTCGAATAAACGATGTCATCGTAATACCAAAAGGCGGAGCGTAAATCGGCTGACTTGTTCTCAACGGCCATCCCCCCGAACGAGTCGAACGAAACGGGTAGCTGGTTCCTGGCCTCCTCGGTCAGGTCGAGCACCGTTTCCGGACTTCCGTTGATGCTGCCCCTTAATTGCCCGAAGTCGCCGCCGTTCGGGTTGTAGGTCACCAGGTAGCCAAACGGTTCCCTGCCAATTCTTGGCGTAATTACACGAGATTCGGTGCCGGCAAACAACGTGAAAGATTCGTCATCGGTCATAACACCCATGAAGTCCAGATAGTTCCTGGATTCGTCTGAATTCCAAAAAGGCCCAAGGGTACCGTTTTTATCGAACCAGCCGTAGAACATCTGGCCCCGGCCTTGGTAATACTTGGTTTTGCCGGCCATCGTGAGGGCTTCGGTGCGGGGGTCGATCGAACCAACGTCGTCGGCGAAGTAAGCCGGAAACTGGGCGGGGGTATTGGTTGCAAAACTGCCGCCGATCTCACCCGGGTTGGCGCCTTGGGCAAGGTGGGTGACGATCCAAAATGGGGGTATTTGGTTTATACCAAAGTCCTGATAAAGGCCCCGGTTGTTCAGTCCCGTCCAGCCGGGATCGCCGTCGAACGTTTCGACCTTGAGATAGGTTTCGCCGCTGGCGGTCCCGATACCAACGACCCCTGCTGATCCGCACAGGATGATGATCGCCAAGGCAGATCGTCCGGTCAGGGCTCGCCCTGCAAACTGCCTTCGTCCCCACCGCGCAAGCACGCCCAGCCCAAGCACGCCCAGCCCTAAAAGGGCCCCTGCCGATGGTTCAGGTACGGCCGTTGCCGAGCTACTGGCGGTGTTTCCAAAATTATCTTTCCACTGGGTGTACTGCGACTGGCCAATCGTGCCCCCAACGGGGTCGTTCGCCAGCGGATTGTTCGTGCCCAAATTGTCCCGCCACGTGGTGTAGTCGGCAGCGTCCACGGTGCCGTCATCGTTGTAGTCTCCGGTCGTACCAGCCGTGCCACCGATGAATTCCAGCACCAGCGTGCTGCCCACCTGCGTGAGGTTAAACAAGCCACCGTCTGAACCACCCAGGCTGAGCGAGCCACCGATACTGGACGCCGACAGGATGGTGAACTGTTCGTTGATGGCCGGGGTATAGCTGTCGATCAGCGCCACGTCGAGCGTTCCCCCCAAGCTGGCCGTCCCGGTGATTGCGAGCACGTCGAAATTCTCCTCGGGGAGGGTACCGCCGATTTCAACAGCCAGTGTAGCGCCGGCGTTTTGCGTGTAGTTACCGCCCACCTTTAGCATTCCGGCACTGGTACCTGGTGCGGTGGTCGCGCCGGTCAGTACGGTTAAGTCTCCGCTGAGCTTTCCCGCACCGGAGAGGGTACCGCCCTGGACTTCCAGGGAGCCTGTGCCGGTAGAGGCGTTATTGTTAAGGACCATTGTCCCGTCGCCGGTCTTGGTGGCCGTGTTCCCATTCAGATTGAACACATTTTCGAACGTGATCGAACTGTCGGCGGCCGCGTCGATGGTGGTTGCGGCAGCCAGGTTCACGGGCAGTTGGAATTCAGGAGTCCCCTGATCGATCTGAATGCTGGCATCGCCTTGGAGGGTCAAGCTGGTACCCGGTGCCCCGGCAATGCCGTAGGTGTACTCACTGTTGAACCGCACGCCATTGGTCGTGACGTTTGTCTCGGTGAAGACCGTCGAGGGCCGATTGATGGTGCTGCCAAAGACGGTGGTGTGTGTGTTTAGTGGCGCATATCCCAAATCCCAGTTCTCGTCGACGTTCCAGTCCCCCGGTCCGTCGAGCTTCCACTGGTAATTGGTAGGATCGGGCACCGGCGGGGAGGCGGTGTAGCTGATGTCGTCGATAAAAAAGTCGACCGTATTGGGACCGGACGCCGGATTGTACAAAGCCAGTACTCCATAGCGATTGAACAGGGGCAGGCGATCCTTTTCGATGTCGCCGATGTTATCAATCCATCCCGTCCAGGTGCTGACGGTGCCGTTGACCGAGACATCAAAGGTTCCCGTAAGGGAACCGGTCCCATGGATACCGCCGAACGGGTCCCAGGCGACGTCGTAGGTAAATGGGGTTCCTGAGTCGATAAGACCAACCTCTTTGATTGTTTGGCCTGCCGCATTGGTGACTACTGCTGCATCCCTGTTTCTACCTTTAAACTTAACTTCAATGTACTCGGTTTCATCGGTGACAAATCCAATGAGATCTATCCCGCTGCGGGATTCCCATAACAGTTCGCCGAATTTATCAAACCATCCGATGATTGCATTTCCTTGGTAACCAGCGGCACTACCAAAGGATGCTGTCCCGGACATCGTAAGGGGTGTGGTCGCAGGATCCAACGCTCCGACGTTATCGGCGTAGAAGGCCCTGTCGCGACGAATAAGTCCTCCCACCTCACCCGGGGCGCCGCCGGCGAAATTGGTATCGGAGCTGTAACCGAAGTCCTGGATGACATCGGTTCCATCAAACAGCGAATTCTCGTATCCGTCCCACATTGGATCGGAATCAAAATTGTTCTGTTTCTGGAAGACCTGGGCCGTAGCGGGTGCCGCGACCAGCAAAGATAGAGCCCCCAAGATCGCCGCAAGAGCAAACCGGTATTCACGCCGAGAATGAGAATCGCATCTGTGGAAATTCATGAGTACCCTCAGTTACAGTTTAAGCAGCAGTTGCACCGTTAACCGCTAATTTTCGAGTCCTGCTAAGAACCATTGTCCGCTAATCGGTTATTATATGCTACATGCGCACATCGAACCGTACGGTGAAGTCGGATGTTAATCCTGGACATCCTAAATGTCAACTAATAAAGGTAAATGCAGCGTATTTAGGGCTTTTTCCCACCCCCTGGCGCCAAGATTTAACCGCCAGCCCCGCGGGCGGTGTGCACACCGACTCGATGCTCACCGGTCGCGGATCGAGACCGAACTCATCCATCGGCCGGGTACGTACGCAAAGGTTGTGGGCCGTTCGCTCGACACCCAATACACGAAGGATTGTGACAATGCTCACGTCGCAACCGGCTTCCTGGTGCCGGGCCTTCATGATCTGATCGAGCCGCTTTCGCCACTGTCTTCCAGCTGTGCTCGAGGGATGCCTGCAGGTCGCGAGGTGGTCCTTGTACCGTGTCGTAGCGATTGTCACGTCGCGGGATCAGGCGACTTGACTCCCCGCCGTATCGGACATTAATAGTTCCCGAATTGCAAATCGAGAAAGGCGGTCGGTGGGGAGTTCAATATGTGCAGGAATCGAGATTCTCAGCGGCAACTACCCCAGCTAAAACAGTTGTCTGAGTTGCGAGAAGACATCCTGCATTTACGCTCATCGCATCTTTCGTTGTGATCGTCCTCCACGATTCGAAGCAACAATAATTGCCGCAGCGGCCACGAGTTCAATGTGCCCACGCGGAACGACGTTTGGGGGATATACCGATGCAGGCCTCACCATCTTTGGATGGTTTCGTTGGTTTGCTTTCCGGAGAACTTGTTCGGGATGTGCTGGTCTTCGCCTTCAGGCCGACCCTTCACATGGCAAAAGTTCAGCGGCGGCCTGAGTGATCAGGTGCGGTGTATTTAACAGCTAGTTCCAGGTATCCTGATTCGCAAAAGAAAGGTAATGAAATGTCAACAAATCAATCCGTTAGATTCGACGGGCTCTACAAAGGGATGTGGGGTGTTTTTACGTCTTGTTACGGGGCGGTGCTCGGGTGGAGTCTACTGTTGATTATCGTTATGTCTCTGCTGTTTATCGTTAGTTCTGTGGTCGCTCTTTGGGCTGGTCTGCCACCCTTAGGCGGCGGCGTGTGTTCCTGGTTGCTGTCGGTGCTGGTGTGGGTCCCACTCGCGGCGCACCTGAAGTACGATGTCGTTCGACGCGCGCGTCAGAAACGTGCCACCAACGGTTCGTCGCCCGAGCCTGCCAAATCTAACATGTACGGTAGTTTGGTGTTGGTTGGTCTCTTCTAATTTGTGTTGTTGTTGCCAGCCCTGATTGTGTCGTTCCCGCCCTACCCAATGAATTCGGCGCATTTACTCAGAATCAGCCCGCACTGCAAAAACTCATCAGTGGCTTCGGAAAAAATTGACCGGTCGAGGAGAAAGAACAACAAGCGAAAGCAGCGGGGAAGAAGGACAAAGCCAATCAGCTGCAAAAAGATGCCCAGGAAGACGCCAAAGCACAGCCATCGTTGTTCTCAGACTCAGTACTGCCTATCCTCATAGTTCTGTTCTGGCTGCTATTGATTATCGCCTGGGTGGCCTCGCTAACCTGGATACCTTGGGCCTGGATCGCCCTCCTTGATCCCCGGACCGACGTAAGCAAGTGCCGGAGCGGCGTTGCGTTACGCACGCGAACTTACTGCAGGTACGTGCTCGGGGGCAATTCGGTGGTCAATATTGGGGGGTTTAATCGTTACGGGACTCATCGTGTTTGGATCCCTACTTTTATGTTGCATCGGAGTCTTCTTCTTGGGGGCCCCGCTGGCTTTTGCCTTCGGGCCGGGCCTTTACCTCGCGATGCGTGGCGAGTAATCGGCCTTCGCGGTGACACCTCTCGCCTGATTGGTCGAGTTGAGCACGCCGCGTCTGCCAGTTGATGCTGAAGGACGGCAGTGACCACGTGATTTCCGGTACCGTCGCCCGGTGGTTCTTGGGTGTATCGCAATGTGCCATGATGGGGCCGTTACGGAAAGTTTCTTCGGAGCGACCTCTGGCACACCGCCCCCAGTTCTCCCATGACGCTCCGCTCGAAGCGGCCGACTTCACCGCCGGTGGCGGCTGGTCGGTCCCAGGGTCAACAGCGCCAGGCTCACCAGGACGAGAGTCGAGGGCTCGGGGACACCCGCCGTGTTATTGATCACGACACCGGTAATCATTCCGCCGTCGAGAATCAGGCGGTTGTTGATCACAAGGTCACCATCACCGCTCTTGTGGAGCGTGAACCCGTTTAAATAGAGACCTTCGTTAAACGTTATCGTGGCGCCGGCCGCTACCGTCACATCGATATCATTCTTGACATTGACTTGGATCTTGAACTGGTGACTACCGTCCAGCACGTCAAGCGAGGAGTTGCCCGTTGCCGCTTCAAAGTTAAAGTTGCCCTGTCCCCCGATGTTGTAGGAAATAGGGCTGTCGAACTCGACGGCCTTCAGCGTGATGTCAGAGTCGGCGAACAAGGCCCTCGGCTGCGTAATAGCATCGCCGAGGATGGCGGTGAGCATGTTGGAGGTGGGCTTGACGGGTGGACTCCAACCAGTTCCCGCCGCGGCATTGAGCGAATTGTCCGCGACCCATTGGATGGTAGTGATCGGGTCTTGCGGCACACTGGTTGAATAAACGATGTCATCGTAATACCAAAAGGCGAGGCGCATTTCGCCTGACTTGTTCTGATGCGCCAACGTCCCGAACGAATCGAAGGAAGCGGGCAGCATGTCCCTGGCCTCCAGGGTCAGGTCCAGGACCGTTTCCGGGCTGCCGTTGATGCTTCCCCTCAATTGCCCGAAGTCGCCGGCATTCGGGTCGTAGGTCATCAGGTAGCTAAACGGCTCCGTACCAGGTCTTGGGTTAATGGTGCGATATTCGGTACCGGCAAACAGCTGGAAGCGATCGTCGTCGGTCCTAATACCCATGAAGTCGAGATAGTTCCTGGATTCGTCTGAATTCCAAAAAGGCGCAAGGGTGCCGTCCCTATCGAACCAACCGTAGAACATCTGGCCATCGCCACCGTAATTCCTGGCCTTGCCGGCCATCGTGAGGGCTTCGGTGCGTGGATCGATCGAGCCGACGTCGTCGGCGAAGTAAGCCGGAAACTGGCCGGGCGCATTGGTTGCAAAACTGCCGCCAATCTCACCCGGGTTGGCGCCTTGGGCGAAGTGGGTGACGACCCAAAATGGAGGCATTTGGTTTATCCCAAAATCCTGATAAAGGCCCCGGTTGTTCAGTCCCGTCCAGCCGGGATCGCCGTCGAACGTTTCGACCTTGAGATAGGTTTCGCCGCCGGCGGTCCCGATACCAACGACCCCTGCCGATCCAAACAGGATGATGATCGCCAACGCAAATCGTCCAGTCAGGGCTTGTGCTGCAAACTGCCTTCGTCCCCAACGCGCAAGCACGCCCAGCCCAAGCACGCCCAGCCCTAAAAGGGCCCCTGCCGATGGTTCAGGTACGGCCGTTGCCGAGCTACTGGCGGTGTTTCCAAAATTGTCTTTCCACTGGGTGTACTGCGACTGGCCAATCGTGCCCCCAATCGGGTCGTTCGCCAGCGGATTGTTCGTGCCCAAATTGTCCCGCCACGTGGTGTAGTCGGCAGCGTTCACGGTGCCGTCGTCGTTGTAGTCTCCGGTCGTACCAGCCGTGCCACCGATGAATTCCAGCACCAGCGTGCTGCCCACCTGCGTGAGGTTAAACGAGCCAC
>CAUZEA010000182.1:0-7744 GCA_963578605.1 Planctomycetota bacterium | reverse complement strand
TCCAGCCCCCGAGGCAACCCAGCCACTTCACTTCGTTCCGGCTACGCCTCCACGAAGTGAAGTGGCTGGCCTAGCGGTGCTGCAAAGAGTAACTTAACTACTGGTACTGTCACTGGGGGCAGGTCAACTCTGGAATCGAAGGCGATTTCAATGGCGATGGGGTGGTAGACGCTGCCGACTACACCACCTGGCGTGACAATCTGGGTGCCGCCGAAAATGGTGTTGTGTTGGGTGGCAATGGCAGTGGTGGGATCGTCGATCAGGCAGATTGCGAGCTGTGGAAAACCAATTTTGGTAACAGAGCCAGTGGCGCGGTGACTGCCGTGCCTGAGCCGACTGCAGTTCTACTGCAGTTGAGCGGACTGCTGTTGCTTGTCTGCCGTCGGACCCGTTCGCTGCGATAGTCTCGTCATGGGACCTGCATCGCACACTCGTGGCGCACACTCGTGGCTGGTGCGCAGATCTTCTTTTGCGGTCTCCGGAAAGAGGGCGCTTGTCAACTGCTTTCGGTTTCCCGAAACAGGTGGAGTCGGATATTGTTCTCGCCCGGCTGGGCGGGTGCGTCGTAATGGTATTCGACCCAGACCCGCTGGCCGGGTCCGGGCGATTCGAGCAGGCGGATGACACCTGTTTGCGCGTCATAGCCTCCGCCGTAGGTGTAGTCGGCAATGATCTGGACGCCTGGCCGATGTTCGGGCTCCAGGCAGTAGGACCCGGTAAGCCAATCGCCGCCGAAGTAGGCGTCTTTGTACAAGTTGGTGCGAACTTGCCGCCCGACGTGTGGGGCAAGTCTTGCTTCGTCCTCGGTATCAATCACACCGTCGTTGTTCAGGTCGAAGTCGGCAATGTAGCCCTCGTAGCCCTTGTCGTCGGAGTCGACCGATTGTTCATGACTGTAGCCAACCTTGCCCTGCTGGTAGCGGGTACCCAGGCGACGGCGGAGTTCGTCGAGATGGCTTTGCTCTACCGTCACTAGATCACCGGCTGGTATGCCGATCGGTCCTTCGTAGACCTGGCTCTCGACCATGCGGCGCGGTGATCGAATCCAGCCGATTTTTGGTTCATCGAAGGGGATCTGGAGTTGGTCAATCAGTCTTTGGTAATCGGTGCACTCTCCCGTGTGTGGATCAAATAATCGATCGCGAAAGTTGTCTGGCAGCCCGCGATAAACACCGTAACATTGGACCACCGGGGTACAAGGGGCAACGGCATAAACACCGTTGTGCATCGTGACCTGTTGCGCAATGCGCCGGCAATAGTAATTGGCTCCCGACTTGTCTGGTGTTGACCACACCCCCCGGACGGCGCTGTTGCATGCCGGGTAGTGTACGTTGCCCTCGATGGTTTCACTGATGGGTGTTTGTTTTACGCGGACCGTCATGCCGTCCTGGTCATCGGTGTGCGCCTCTTCGAGTGAAACGTGGTTGCGAAAATGGGTAAAGAGGTGCCCGTGGGTCATGTCCCAGCGATACTCGTGCGTATACAAGCCGTGGTCGGCAATCGGATAACAAAGGAGTGTGTGCGAAATGGCCCAGCGTGGGCGGCCGACAGGATATTCAACGCGTGGATCGCTGGGATAGATGCCGGCGTCGGTGAACGGATCGTCTTTGAGGTGGAGGTCGTCTTGCCACTCGACCCGGCCACTTTCAGGATCAAGCAGCGCCTCGGGAAAAAACGTGGTTGCTCCATCACCACTGAGCGATACGGTTACGCATTCAGCTTTCCCCCACCGTTTTTTGTGAACCCGCCACCCATGCGGGGTCCAAATTCCCATCCAGGTAAACGGATTGTGGATAATGTTGGGTTCGTAAATTCGTTCAGGAATACCGCGCGGTTGAGTTTGGTACATTTTTGTGAAGTGGTTTGCCTTGAGATACCCAGACGGCCAAGGGCGAGAAATCGAATTGAATCCTGGGTCGACTCGTATTCAACCGGGTCGACCCGGTTCAACAGGGGCAGCCGGGGCCCCGCCTTTTTTATAGGGACGGGGTTGCTCGTCTGCAATCCCGGCTGGGTATGGAGGCCGTAGCCAGCGGGGCCTTTGGCATTCCGTGTCCCACTGCTTGATGGTCCAGGGTCAAAAGCTCTTCGGTTTTGAAGAACGTTTCGATCGTTTTGGGTGTGGTCCGCTTGTTCGGCCAAAGGTGGTCAACTTCAACTTGACGTAGTTTGCGAGAGATGTTCAGGTGGACGTTATTAATTTCCACAACGGTTGGGTTACCGCTGAAAGCAATCACCAGAAAGACCTGCGAACTGTACCGATTATGAATGAGATGCTGCAACAATATTTGGCTTTATCAGAACATGAGCGATTGTCCTTGTATTGGGAATTCCAAGGTATGGGCAAACAACTTGCCCCTGAACTGGCGGATTTTCAGCACACCTGTGCTGAAATGTTTCGTTCGACATTGAATCCGGGTAATTCGGGCAACGCGGCATTGTTGCTGTCGGGGGCGCCAGCAGAATACCAGGCCATGAAACGCGACGCACCAGTCGGACGCGAGTTTGCACATGGGTACCAGGCACCCGAGAGTTTCCGCGGTCGGTTCATTGTTTGTACGGCTGCCCAGCAACCTCTGGGCCTTGCAGAATATGATCCGCGGCGTTTGATTGGCGTTAATCAAATCAGTGAGGATGGAAAGTCGTACGCGCCCTTGTGGGGTGCGCCTCGAGCAACGAGTGAAATTTTTTGTCACATCGAGCAGATGGCACAGACACAGTTGCCTGCCAGCGGGCATGGGCATTTGTGTGAATTGAGTGCAACGATGCAGGGGCAAGGTACGAGCGTGAACCTGGCGTCGCTTAACGACTCGTTGGCTTGTTTTCTGGAAGTCGATTATTTGAAGCAGTACGGCTACCTGGAAGAGGCCGTTCCCGGCAATCCAACCTTTGGTCGGCAACTGGGGGCCGAAGCAAAGCGGGTCAAACAACCGGAAGGTTTTGCAGTCGTCGTGTGGGGTACGCATGGGTTCAGCGTGGCTGCTAACAAGCCACTCATGATGTGGTCGAAGATGGAGGAAGTTCGGCGGCAGTTTCAGATCACGCACGCTGCCCAAACGGCATTTGGCGGGATCGATACCGTGCGACCAGAAACGATAAGGGGCCTTATCGAAGTGTTCGGGATTCCGTTTGAGCAGAAACAGTTAGATCTGATTCTAGCCAGCAGTAAGACGGGAACCTTCTCCTGGAAGTCTGAAGATTAAGGGGTGATGGGCCGGCAAGCAGTGATCAAGCGACTGGTGACCTAACCCCTTTCAACGAATCCTCGATCGAATCGACCGTTGCAGATGGGTGGAGTGCTAGCTCGAAGGGTTGCCAATATTGTCCCTTGGCAAGTTTGCGGCTACTATTGCCGCCCCTGTGTTGCAACGATCCTGTGTACTAAGGATTTTTCTGAGAGCCGCAGTCATGAAATTTATAACGGTTACGCCTGCGGGGCGAAGGCGCTATTTAGAGGTTCTGGCTGCGTACCTGCTTCGAAATCGGGATATCATCGACGAGCACCACTGGTGGCTTAACACACGCGTGCCGAAGGATATCGCATTTATTCATCAGCTTACCGATCGATATCCGGACTTCTTTCGGGTCGTTGCCAAGCCGATGGATCCCAAGCTCAGCCTCGCAGGTAGCATTTGGCGTTACCTGCGCGATTGCACCGATGAAGACACAAGCTACGCCAGGTTCGACGACGATATATGCTACATGACCGACGACGCCCTTGCCAACTTGCGGAGATTTCGCGAGGAAAACACCGAGCCGTTCCTGGTCCTGGGGAATATCGTCAACAACGCGGTATGTTCCTATTCTCACCAACGAGCAGGTTTGATTCCGACATCGTGGGACGCGGTTGGCAACGAATGCATGGACGAAGTTGGTTGGCGCAGTGGTGCCTTTGCTCGGCGGTTACATCACCGGTTTCTCAGGGATGTCGAGCGTGGGACGCAATCGCGCTGGCAGAATGTCGCGATCGAAACTGACGGGACGAGCCGATTCTCGATCAATGCGATTAGTTGGTTGGGCAGAGATCTTTGTGGGCTACCTGAACTGGAAATCGACGAAGTTGAGGAAGAGCCGTTTCTTACAGAGGAATTGCCAGCGCGGCTGCGGCGCCCCAACGTCGTGTGTAGCACGGCCCTTTTTTCTCATTTCGCGTTCTACCCGCAACGCCATTACATCGAGAGGGCGTCGCCCGATATCCTGGCTCGCTATCGAGCAATTTCGAGAGAAGTCGTCGTGCCCAGACGCAAAAGACGTCCCCTGCTCCTGGGCCCGTACGAGCACCTTCGTCGAGGGAGCGTGGCGGCATTCTACGGGGTGCGGGACTGGAATCGCCGGCGGGCTGCGTAACCGGAATCAGGCGGCGTTGCGGGGCCACCCAAAGAGTGGGCGGGTCCAAACCTTCTCGCCGTCTTCGGTAATGGCCTGAAGGCGTGCCGTGCCTCGGACAAGGCCTTTTCGATGACGCTTGTTGCGAATGCCGTACTTGGTTCGAATTGCACGGCACTCCCGGCCCGGGTTGATGCCCAGGGCCTTGAGCCGATGACGAACGCCACCGGAATTAAGGGGCCGGGTGTGGTGAACGGGTACGGCATCGATCACGCCGACTTCATGTTGAGGTCGTGTCCACGACCAGACCCAGTCGATTCCCCAACCCGAGCGGTTTTCTTGAAACGTTGGCAAAGATTGGGAAAAGGCATCCAGCGTAAAGAGGGGACACATGATTTCTACAAACCGGGTGTAACGCAGCACGAATTTGGAGTGATGGCGTAAAGCCTCAAACGAGACATCTCCCTTCCCGATTGCCGGTTGGGCGATCTGCAACTTGTACTCTTTGGCAAACCGAAAGAGCTGGTTGATCTGCCGGGTCGTTGCGGCGATATCATCGTCCGGTATCCAGATGCGATCGTAGTGCAATGCGATTTCCCCCAGCTCCTCTTGCGCCAGGTCAAACAACATCCAGAATTTGATCCCTTTTCGTTGGAAGTAGTAGTCCACCTGGTCCGAGTAACGCCCAACGTCATCGCCGAAATAGACCAGGCATAAATCGAAGTTGCGCAACCCGGGATCGTCGAGCCAGGTCGAGTGAACCGACTCATCTCCAACAATACCAATGACGAGATTTCTGCGTGTCGTATGGGGCACGGTGTGGGTGGATTGTGTCAAGCGGCAACTCGCCGCATCGTTGTATCTTCCGACAACTGTTGCGACGCAACAGACAGGGCCTGGGCGATGACCTGGTGCATGTCGTAGTACTGATAACTTCCCAAGCGACCCCCGAAGAGTACGCCCGACTGCGATGCCAATCGGCGATACTGCTCGTACACCTCGTTGTTTCGTTCGTCCCGTATGGGATAAAACGCCTCACCCCCAGTTGTATAGTCTTGTGGATATTCCCTGGTAATGACGGTAGCATCGCTCTGCTGCAAGGCAAAGTGTTTGTGTTCTATAATGCGCGTGTACGGAACTTTGGCACTGCTGTAGTTGACGACCGAGGTTCCCTGGTAGTCGCCGTGCAGACATTCGGTTTCGAAACGCAGTGAACGATACTCGAGCTCCCCAAATCGATAGTCGAAATACTCATCAATCTTGCCTGAATAAACGACCTGGCCTGCCTGGGATACGAGTTCGTGTCGGTGCTCGAAAAAATCGACGTTGGTTTCGACACGGATGTTCGGGTGGTCGAGCATGTTTTTGAACATAGCCGTGTAGCCATGCGTGGGAATACCCTGGTACGCGTCGTCGAAGTAGTTGTCGTTCCAAGTGAGTCGAATCGGGATGCGTCGGATGATCGAGGCGGGAAGCTGCGCCGGATCGCGGCCCCATTGCTTGGTCGTATATCCACGGATGAAGATCTTGTAAAGCTCGCGGCCAATCTGGCTGACGATCCATTGCTCGAGATTTTGGACCTGCTCGCATGGCTCGCATAGCTGGTCCAGACACTGGCGGGCTTCGCCGGGCGATGTGATGCCCCACAACTGATACAACGTCATTAAGTTGATGGGAAACGAGAACAGCCGGTCGTTGGCTCGAACCACCCCGCGGTGGCGGTAGTGGTTGAACTGGGCAAAACGATTGACAAACGCCCACACCTCAGGATTATTGGTGTGGAAGATATGCGGTCCGTACTTGTGGACCTCGATGCCTTGGATTTTCTCGCTGTAGCAGTTGCCGCCAATGTGGCGGCGGCGATCGACGAGGAGCACCATCTTGCCAGCATCGGCCATGCAGCGCGCAAATACGCTGCCAAACAGGCCTGCTCCGACGACGAGGTAGGTCGACATGATGTGGACGAGTTCCTGGAACAATGTATTGGTTTTTGGACGCGTATTTTAGGGATCGGGTTTTGGGACCGGCAAAGTCAACTTCATTGCGGTCGTTTTCCCAAGTTATGTCCCGAGGCTGTGCTATCGCTAGCACTAGCACGGGCGAGTCGGTTTGCTTGTGCGCAGCCTGTTCGAACAGGTTTGACCTTCCAGCAACCAGGGAGAACTTGCTAGCAACGAGCGAGAAAGTGGTGGCTGGCCGAGAGGACTACTGGCGGTGGCTACCGAGTGGCTTGCAGAGGGTGCGTGTTTCTCGGTTTTACACGGCACTCGTTGCGGAGAAGAATTTTCAGGTTTCAAGAACCCCTTATTTAGCAAGTCGGGCCGACTGGATTCGAACCAGCGACCTTTTGACCCCCAGACCATCCAGAACGCACAGAATCAATGGGGTTTGTTCTTAGGCGTTACGAAAACCCTTTATATAAGGTGTTTCTCAATATGCAACCCCTCACCCATTGTCGCTAATTGTGCTGATGTTGCACTGAATAGTATACGCGAATGGTATATAGAAAGCTTGTGTGACGGCCACAACACGTCTACGGAAACGCCAGGGCGTGATGAGTTTTGATGCGATTAGATCACTTCGGATGAAACGACTTGCTCGATGGGCCTACTGAACCACGTGCAGTAACACACGTCGTTTTGTTAAACGCTCGGAAATGCTCAGGTTATGAGTTCCACGATTGGCAACCACAAACAGGACTAAGAGGGCCAGCAGCAGGGTGGTGGGTTCTGGGACAGCAGCCGTACCTTCTGAACCGGTCGCGAGAGCTTCAAAGTTGGTTTTCCACAGCAGGTAGTCAGCCTGTACAACCGTCGCTGCACCTGAGCCGTTACCGTTTAGGGCCGAAGCGGACAGGCCCAGGTTATCTTGCCACACTGTGAAGTCGGCTGCGTCGACGACACCATCGTAGTTAAAATCACCCTCAATACCCGCAGGGCAGCTACCTACACAAAGAGCACCACGTGTAAGTAGTTCAGAGGTATCCTAAAGTAGGCTGCCTTCTAGTGCAGGCAGATTCATTTCGGCAAAGTTACCCGACACTGTGTTGAAATCTAGTATGGCGAAGGTGTCGCTTAATTCTGGCAGGAAGCCGTCGGCAAGGGAGATTTCTAATGTGCCGTTGACGTCCTCCCCTAAACTTGCTCCAGATTAAGTGAGAGAATCCAGTCCGGCCGGAGGCCAGGAAAGGATTCTTTGCGATGCCACAGAAGCGACACACGGTGGATCAGATTATTGCGAAATTACGCCGAGCGGATGTTGAGCCTGGTAAAGGGAAGACGGTTCCTGATCCTTGCAAGGTGCTTGGGATTTCCGAACAGACGTATTACCGTTGGCGCCAGAAATATGGAGGTATGCAGCCGGAGATGGCGCAGGAACTGAAAGCCCTTCAAAAAGAGAATGCTCGGCTGAAGAAGAT
>CAUZEA010000181.1:0-7860 GCA_963578605.1 Planctomycetota bacterium | reverse complement strand
CGGTGCATGAACAATGCAATTGCATGTCACCTCCTTGTATACTCTGGATACCCGTACCTGTTTGATTGTTGCTTCGCGCCTTCACCCCTTGTGTGAGGTCTTCCTGCCTCACACAAAGGCGAAGAGACGGAAGCTAAATCTTCGCGTTCGTGTCGTTTGCTCTCATCGCGGTTCCGATCGCAATTCTTAGAGTGATGGAGGCCTTAGAGTGATGGAGGCCTCAGAAGGCCATGGTTACACCGTCCCTCCACCACCGGACTGCCTCCTGTGCCCGCGCGCACCGATAAGGTTGAGGGCGGTGGCCCAGTAGAGCGGTTCACCCCGCCAACCGCCCACATCCCTATCGCAAGAGGAAAAAATGATGTTGTTGTTACTTCCGTTTCCTGGGACAAGCCAGCAAGCCGACTACGCCGGCAGCAAGCAAGACCAAAGAGGATGGCTCAGGAACTCGAGCAACCCGGAACCCTGTTCTGGCGTAATGCTCCGACGCCCAACTCGGGACCAGCCCTGGCGCGTTCTCCACGTCGGGCGCTATGTTCTCCCAGTCAGCCCGGCGGAGCCGATCACGTCCACTGCTATAGGCGCCGCCGCGTACCAGGAGCGTACCGGGGACCTCCACATTATAATCGTTGGGGTCTCGGCCGATGGTTTCGGTCCACTCTTGGACATTACCGCTGAAGTCATAAAGGCCGTAAGGGCTATCCGTGATCGGCGGCCCGCTGAAAGCCCCTACCTCTGTCCTGTAGTACGGGGGACCGATCGTCCAGCGGTGGTTGTCCTCCGGGCCCCAGAAATTCGCGTTGTTGCCAAACGCGTCCCCCGGCTCAACCCGGTTGCTCGGATTACCGCTGCTGTCGGTCCCATACAGCCAGTAGTACATTGCAGGATGGCCATCCTTCCTGTAGTGTCCCGCCTTAACCCACTCCTCCCCGGTGGGCACGACCCATGTTGCGCCGGGATTGCGCTGGATCATGGTGGGGTCATCGCCCATGTAGCCGTTCAAGGTGTATGACCCCGTCTCCGTGTCGCCGGCGCCCTGGCCGTTATGGAGCCAGTTGGAAAAACGCGCTGTGTCCCAAAAGCTCACGAAGACAACCGGCCTGTTCGCATAATCAGCTGCCACGCTGTAGGTGTAAGGGCCGTCGCCCTCGCGCACGATATTACAGCTCTCCCACTCAGCCGTAGCCACCATGTCCGAATTCCACAGCCCGTAGGGGTCTGATACCTGGGCCTTGTTGTTCAGGAAGTCAACGTATTGCGCGGAGGTCACCTCGTACTTGCCCATGTCGTACGGGTAGGCCACTGCGCCATATCCAGCGCCGTGCGGCGAGTTGTTGAGCTGGCCAACGGACACGGTTTCCAGGTTCGTGAGCCCCGGACCCAGGTCAAATACATCCGCATGGGCAATCCCGCCCAAGGATAGCAGCGCGATGGCTACTGTTACTACAAGCCTCTTCTTCCACAGAATCCGAAAACTTTTCACCTTACTCATCAGACTCCCCCCTTTGGATTCGTTGTTGCAAATGGCTGAACCCAATTTTGCCACATGCAAAATCGATGAAGATTAACCACTTGGCAACAACTTGGTAACATTCCCGCTGTTTGACGAAAAAAAAACGCCACACCTCAATGCCGCTCTGGCGGCACCAGCCAGCGTTCATCGGCTTCATATCCTGGCCCCGGGGAGACCGGAACGCCGGGCCTTCAGGCCGGTGCCTATCGGGCCCTATTACGACTGTAACCCTTGACGTTACCAAACGGCTCCCCCCTTGGCAAACGAATTCTTTTGCACTTCCTGCCAGATTTTCTGGACTTCCTGCCAGATCCCCCCCTGGACGGGCCGGAAAAAGGCGGCACAAACCCCGTCGAGGGTCGCCGGGACGAAATCCGCGATTCAGCACCAATTCCCGACGTACGCCAAACTCCGTACCGTTGAACGCGTCAGGACTTCAAAACGTTAAGTCAAAAAGGGCCTGTGGGAATCCAGGCTAGTGCTGAGATATTGCGGATCTTGATTTCAGCAAATACTCGCGTAGCGCGTCAGTGTCCAGCGTCCGCTTGATCTGGAAGATGCCTGCCGGACCCGGGAAATGGCCCAAATAGATATAGATATATTGCACCCCTTGTTCCTTGTCGATGACCGTACCGCCAGGATGCATGCCGTCCCGATCGAGCTTCAGCGGATTGCTGCGATCATGTTCTCTGCCCTCCGATCGCACCAGCGTTCCCTCAAACCGCCAATTGCCAGAGCCACCCGTGAATTTGTCCGGGGCGTCGGTTGTGACCTGGCTACCCAGGAATTTGAGCTTCAAGCGGCTGTCAAAACTGACTCGCAAATCGTCGTTATTGGCGTCACCCATTAGGTTCCCCTATCACATTGGCATGAAACGTGTCAAATCCCTTGTTTTCAAGAGGCTGGCGCAAATTTCGTGCCAAAGTCAGGCAACTCATTTGGGAAATGCGGGACAGGAGTATGTTCCAGGTGTAAGAACTCCGAAATCGGGGCCGCAGACAAGAAAATGGAGGAAAACTCTTACGCACCCGACACAGGGGGGCGCAAATTGTTAGAATAGAAAACATTCCGAGCTTGGATCGGTTCCAAGCTCAACCCAAATGGGAAATGTCGAGTGACAAGAAGAAGCAAAGACGCCCAGCATAGCTGGAATGCGTTTCGAAAGTTATTTTTGACCGCCGTGGGGTACGTTTCCAACGTGGGCCAAGGAACTTCAGGCAGGCCGGATAACCTGGCTCTGCGAGGAGTTGCTTGCCAGAATGCTTCGGTCCTTTGAGGACCAGACTGGTTGATGACACGTAACGGCACGAATGAGTGTTACGAAACCCCATGCCCAGCCGTCCGGGAAAACAGTTCTGAGAGCCTTATTGAAACCGGTGAACGGTTACTGATTTCCAGAGTGGTTCTGAAGCCCCGTGAACGGCTGCCGAACTGAACGATTTGTTGTAACCAAAAGGAGAAGTTAGCCATGAGAGGTTCAAAAATTTTTCGGATTCTCTGGAAGAAGAGGCTTGTAGTAACAGTAGCCATCGCGCTGCTATCCTTGGGCGGGATTGCCCATGCGGATGTATTTGACCTGGGTCCGGGGCTCACGAACCTGGAAACCGTGTTCGTTGGCGAGCCCGGGAACCTGCCGCACCCCTCCGCTGGATATGGCACAGTGGCCTACACCTACGAAATAGGCAAGTACGAGGTGACCTCCGCGCAATACGTTGACTTCCTGAACAACAAGGCCCAGGTATCAGACCCCTACGGGCTGTACAATCCGGACATGGAGGGGGAGGAGAGCAGTAATATCGTGCGCGCCGGCTTCGGCCCTTACACCTACAGCGTGGCACCTGATTATGCGAACAGGCCGGTTGTCCACGTGAGCTTTTGGGACGCAGCGCGTTTTGCCAACTGGCTCCATAACGGCCAGGGCGCCAGCGACACGGAGACGGGGTCTTACACCTTGGACGGCTACTCGGGCGATGACCCCACCATGATCCAGCGTCATCCCGTCGCAACATGGGTCGTGCCCACCGAGGACGAGTGGGTTAAGGCGGGACACTACAGGAAGGATGGCTATCCTGATGATGATTTATACTGGCTGTATGGGACCGACAACAGCGGTAATCCGAGCAACCGGATTGAGCCGGGGGACGCGATTGGCAACAACGCGAATTTCTGGGGCCCGGACGACAACAACCGCTATACGATCGGTCCCCCGTACTACAGGACAGAGGTAGGGGCTTTCAGCGGGCCGCCGATCACGGATAGCCCTTACGGCCTTTATGACGTCAGCGGTAATGTCCAGGAGTGGACCGAAACCATCGCTTCCGCCAGTTCGCTCCAGGTACGCGGCGGCTCCTTTGCCAGTCAACGTGATGCGATCCGCCGGGCTGACTGGATGGCCGTACCGCCCAACGAGGAGGCCGTGTTGGTGACTGACGGGCATTTTCTGCCGCATTACGCCACAACTGGGTTCCGCGTGGCCACGGTCGATCCTGGATCGTTTTTCTATCCCGGCGACCTAAACGAGAGCGGTTACGTCGACGACGACGACCTGCAGATCGTCAAGAATTTCTGGGGCCAGACGGTCACCCCCGGCGATCCACTTCAAGGTGATCCGTCTGGCGACGGCTTCGGAGGCCTCGACGACGCGGATATCGTTCGCAGCGATTGGCATCGGGGCATCCCGCCCGGAGGTGCCTCCAGTGTACCTGAACCAAGTTCGCTGGCGATGCTGGCGCTGAGCGGCCTCGCGGTTCTGGTGCTCCGCCGCCGCCACCGGGTCTGACAGCCGTGAACACATACGAGGTAGGAGAAACCCCATGAAGAATTACATATTTCCGGTATTGCTGGTGGCTTTGACGGCCGGCAATGCGTCGGCGGCGGTTACCACGACGTTCAGCCAGATGGATCCGGGCTCTACGCTTGAGAATTACACCTCGAACACCTGGGATGTTACCACCAGTAGTGATCCGTGGCTCAGTGCCGCGTTACTCGTTCAGTTGACCGGCGGCGACATTTACCAGGATGACAACGGCAGTGATGCCCCGCCGGACCCGGCGGACTTTGGTACCTACCCGGCGTTGGAGTACGACAGTTACATGACCGGCGGGACGGATTCCGTGGCTCCGTCGACGATTGGTCCGGCCCCCGACGTCCTTGGCGGTGCGGTCGATATCGGCGGTGCCATACCGGCCACCTTTGACACCTCGTTGATCGATGCCAGTTGGGTGTCGTCGCTCGCGACGAACCCCTCGGGCAACTTGATGCTCGGCCGAGTCACGCTGTCGGACGACGCCCAAGGAATCTACAGTTACCGAGTCGATGTCGACGGCCAGTTACCAAGCAGTTTCGAGGGTGGTTTCATCGTCAACGGCGCCATGACGGAGCCGATTCTCACGTCGACATTCACTCAGGTGGATACGGGCTCTACACCTGAGGGCTACACGTCAAACACCTGGGATGTGAACACGCTCGGCGACGCGTGGCTCAGTGCCGCGTTGCTTGTCGAGTTGACCAGCGGCGACATTTACCAGGATGTCAACGGCGATGAGAACCCGCCGGACCCGGCGCTGTTCGGCACCTACCTGGGGTTGGAGTACGACAGTTACATGACCGGCCGGAGGGATTCCGAGCTGCCCTCGACGATTGGTCCGGCCCCCGACGTCCTTGGCGGTGCGGTCGATATCGGCGGCGCCATACCCGTTACGTTTAGCACTTCGGGAATCGACGCCAGCTGGGTCTCATCGCTCGCGACGAACCCGGCGGGTGAGTTGATGCTCGCCCGAATCACTCTCTCGGACAACGCACAGGGCACGTACAAGTTCCGCATCGACCTGGACCAGAGCGGGGCGACCTTCTTCCTCGGAGGCCAGATTGTTGACGGAGCGATGACCAGTGCCGTCACGCCGGCAGGCATCGGCGACTTCAATAGTGACGGCGTTGTCAACGCAGCCGACTTCACAGTGTGGCAAGATAACCTGGGCCTGTCAGCTTCGGCCCTTAACGGCAACGGCTCCGGGGCAGCGACGGTTGTGCAAGCAGATTACCTTCTGTGGGCCCAGAATTTTACAGGCCTTGGTGCCAGCAGCAGTGCCGCTGTTCCCGAGCCATCGGCCCTGTTGCTCTTGTTCGTCGTGCTTTCGGCTCTTTGGTTCGTTCGATTGCACTGATGGTGATCGGCGGCTGTGCCGATAGGTCGGTTGGCCCGGGCAACCAACGATCGGCGTGAACGGTCTCTGTGTTGCGTGCCTGACCTGACCACGACCACGGTGCCACCTGGTACCGGATTTTGGGGAGTCGGAAAGACAGAAGGTCAGGTTGTTCGCAATCGCGTCCAGCGAATACCACAGATGCCATCTTCTTCGCACCAATGGACAGCTAACACCGTTTCGTGGTCGAGGCGCATGCCCCCGGGATAGCCGAATTTGATCAGCGAGATTTGTTCCTGGCTACTGATGTCGTCGGTCAACTCCAGTGAAGCATGGGCATCGAACATGGTGCCCTCAAATTCCACGATCCAGCTTCCTCCGGAGATGCGGACCAGGCACATCTGTATTTTCTGGTGGCCGTAACGTTTGTTGTAAAGCACAAGAAAGCGATCGTCGCCAAGCCAGATTGGAGTCATGGTTTGGCCTTGGATTGCTGTTGGGTGTGGGCCGTTCCAGGAGCGTCCACCATCGGTGGAATAGCTGTATTCATTTTTTAAGTCGGTATCGGTTCGATAGTCTTGCACCCAGGCGATCGCCAGGATGTGGTTAGGATGAAACTCGACGACCTTTTGTTCGAGGTATCCAATGCCAGTGCCGGGATCCTGAAAAATGGTATACATGTTTGGCCACGTTGAGCCGTTGTCGGACGACTCCAGCAGCACAACCCGTTCCCCATATCGCCCGTTATGGAACGTTGCGGTTGGTGCCAGCCAGCGACCATCATTGGTAACGACAATCGGGTTACTAATCTCGTAAGGTCCGGGAACTTCGAACGGTACGAGTTCCGGTGCCGACCAGGTTTTTCCGTTATCCACCGACCGACACAGGGTTGCCGTACAGGAGAGCCGTTTGCGGGCTTCTGCCGTAACCTGGTTTTGATCCCGCTGGCCATAGGCAAGGAGTGTGCCATCGGCAGCACGAGAGAGACGCAGGTGGTTCGTTTGGACTGGATTGACCGTGCGTTCGAGGATGACCGATCGATGTTGCCAGGTCCGGCCGCCATCGGTCGAGTGGGCACAATGGGTTCCGCCATTTGCGTGACTACCACCACCTACACTGAAACCACACACGAGACCGCCGTTGTCCAATTTTACCAGCGTCGGAAAAGCCGAATCACTACGGTCGATGTGCCCGCTTTCGAGAACTTCGATGTTTGCCATGAGTTGTTTTCTTTATAGGGTTCGGTTTATCAGTTCCGCGCAAATGGCACCTGTGCCAGGATACACGTTGCGCGGCTTGCTACCAAATTTTTGGGGCCGGCTTGCGACCTGTTCTTAAGGCGCGCCCGCAATTATAGCAGCGTGCAGATGTATGCGGAAACCATTTTAAGTGACGGCAAACAATTTGACTTGTTGTCGTGGCTCCTCTTCCGGATGGTCGGGTATTTTATGTCGTGAAGTCGATTTGAAACGCCCGTTGGTTACCGCTTCCACGGGGTGTACGGGTGGCATTATTCTTCAGCAATTTGGTTAAGCGAAGACTCTCAACTCGGTGATGCCACGCAGGGCGAAACGACTTTTGCGATGCCCTAAACGTCTCGACCGAAATATATCGCGTCAAGAAGTTAATGGTAAACGGATCAGCCGAGTACTATTCACCGGACCACAACGCCCCCGCGATTGTTACAGTACCAGAACAATCAAGCCCGTAGGGTCAAAAAACTCCGCCGACCGTTAAATGCAGGAGATACTTGCACTTCCGAAATCTGAAACATCACAATCTCAGCCGGTTGATTCTTCGCCAATCTGTCCCAATGCTGTCCGGTTTCCATCGCTCGCTGGCGAACTCTCCAAGCCATCGGCATCCACGCACCAACTGGCGATTTCTCGCTCACGTTCGGTTAGGATGATTCGCAGCAGGCCAATGTGTTTGATCCAGGCACCGTGCGTCGGTAGGCTGATCGTAGAGGCCGTGGCGCGTCACAAGCGCCGCCGGTTCCACTGAGGAGGGCTCTGCGTGAGCGACGACCAATAGCCGTGCAGTTGGCCACAATATTCTGCACTTTTCCTCGCGAGTTCCCCGTGTGGTGAAAAAACTGAAACGAGCCGATGGCCCTCCGAAATACGAATTTGGAACGCTTAAGATGGTGCTGTTCTCGGCCGAACTCAGTGTCTGACATGGTGAATATGCTGACGAATTGGCGTT
>CAUZEA010000180.1:0-7885 GCA_963578605.1 Planctomycetota bacterium | reverse complement strand
GTGGACAAACCGAAACGTTCATTACGACGGACTTCACCGTGACCAGGGCTGCCGCCCCGGCTGGCGTGACGGGCGACTACAACGACGACGGCACCGTGGATGCTGCCGACTACACGGTGTGGCAAGACAATGGGGGCGATCAGGTTGACTACCTACTCTGGAAAACTAACTTTGAAGCTCTCGCGACCGGTTCAGAAAGTACGGCTGCTGTCCCAGAACCCACCACCCTCCTATTGGCCCTTTTGGCCCTGGTAGCCGCACCGCTTCGAGTGCGGTGCGGGTGATGAGTGTGCCAGATTTTTCCTGCGCACTATAGAGGACACTTTCTAAGTACCTCGCAGCCCCATAGGGGGCTGCGGGCAAAACCTTGCCCCCGTCCTCGGGGCGGGTCATACTGGCCAGTGGTATTCCGCAGGAGGTGCCTTTTCGCTGGAGTCCACTAATGCGTCTGGTTACGCTGTTTCTGCTCGCCGCTTTTGCGGCGTCTACTGTGGATGCTGCTTCGTATCAGAAAAGAGACGGTACGATTGTTGATCCGATTTTGAGCTACCCGGGATATTGCTGCGGCGGACCTCACCACTACAACGAGGCCAACCTGGAGCCCGGCGCCGACCTGTCCGGCGCGTACCTGACCGGCGCGTCCCTGTACCAAGCGGACCTGAGATTCGCGAACCTGACCGGCGCGGCCCTGGCCTACGCGAACCTGTACGGCGCGAGCCTGTCCGACGCGAACCTGTCCGACGCGAACCTGACGGGCTCAAATTTCTATTCCGCGAAATGGTGGAATTACGCCAGTTGGAGCGACGCTTATTACTACACCGACAACGTACCTGACTACCCTCCTAACATGAGGGTTAGGGAGGAGGGCATCGTGGGAATTAATCCAGCCAGTGGCGACTTCAACAGCGACGGCGTATTTGATGCTGCCGACTACACCGTGTGGCAAGACAACGGGGGAGACCAGATCGATAGACGAACCTGGAAAGATCACTTTGGCCAGTCCTCAGCCAGCGGTTCAGGGGCAGACCATGTCCCAGAACCCACCACCCTGCTATTGGCCCTCTTGGCCCTGGTAGCCGCACCGCTTCGAGTGCGGTGCGGGTGATGGCCTGTGCAGGCCGTATAGCGGTGTATCATCGCAGCTGTCAACGGAGAGGGCTACGGTGACGCTTTTCGCGCAACCCCAAGAATAGGCCCTGACGCAGAATATACTGTTCGCTGAAAAAACTCATAAAGGAAGAACGATCTAACGGAAGGCAAACCACGCCAACCATGAGATACTGCCGACAAGCGGCAGATCTCCACGTTCGGCGGGAAGACTTATCGGGGGTGGGCGGTGTCCGCAGAGACGATCAGGCCAACGCCGCTTGGATTCTTGGGCGGCGTTATATTGCTGCTCGAAAGGCCCGGTGGCGTAGCCGGGCGAAGGTCATATGGGAAATATCGGAAGAGAAAGATAATGGATCCAAAAACATGCACTATTACATTAGTTCAACTTACGGAAACCGGCGAGCAGGATAAAGTACTCGCTCGGATGAGACCTTTTTTTGAGTCGGCTGTGGCCCAAGGATCTGACCTGATTGTTTTTCCTGAATACACTTTGTCCGCTGGACAAGGACGGGTCATCGCTCCCGATCATGATAACGTCAAGGGGTTTTGCAAACTGGCGGATGCGTTTAATATCAACGCGGTGGCAGGGCTGGTGGAGGCGCATGGTGAAAGTTATGCGACGACGGCATTGACTGTGGATCGCAACGGGAAAATTATTGGCCGCTATCTGAAAATGCACGCTGCGGCTGGTGTTGGAGAACACTGCTGGCCACCGATGTCGGATACCAATAACAGTGAAGCGTACGGCTACCTTGGCTCGGCATTTAAAGTGTTTAATCTGGACTTTGCTCGCGTGGGTATTATTCAGTGCTATGACGGCGCGTTCCCCGAATCGTGGGGATGCACTGCAGCACTGGGTGCTGAAATTATCTTATGGATTAACGGCAGGGCGGATGCGGTCCAGGATGCTTATTGTATCAGTGCTTCACATGCTTATGCGTGTATCGTTGGCGCGAATGTATCCGATGGTTTTAATACCGGGTTTGCTGAGCCAAGAGCGGATGGGTGCATTATCAGCGAACACCCAGGGCGCGAAACAATGCGCCTGCATCCGCGCATCGCCAAGCCGGGTGATGATAGTATTACAGCGACTATCGACCTGAACGAATTACGACGCATCAGAAAACATTTGCGTACTCAGCATCAACGCCGGCCTGACTGTTACGCGCCCATCACGCAACCATTTCAATGGTGGCTTGATTACCCCGAGATTCCCTGGGAGCCGGCGGGCGCTGAAAAGTATGTTAATAAAGCCAGCGCAGTCCAGTTGAAACTTTGACCTTCGCAGCGGCAATGGCTGGCGGTGTCGAATTGGCAATCAACCCGACTCTGCGGAATCCGCAATCAACGGCAACTTTACTGCAACGCGCCGACAACCTGTCGCATGCTACGAACGGCTAACGCCGTCGCTGCTTTTCTCAACAAGCAGAAATTCATTAGCTTCAGAGATATTCCCTATAAATCACAAGTCGTGGCTTTGGCAGCCACATTTGCTACCCTCTGTGATGTAACCAAGGGTACGCTTGTACCTATCCAGTCCAAGGTCTTTGACGTCGACCGTCTTGCCGAAGATCAGCTTCGAGACAAACCGCTTTGACTGCTTCCCGAATGGCTGGTCCATCTCAGGAGTGTCGATACCAGACAGCCGCACTTTGACGGTCTGGTTGTCACGTAGCACCTTGACCGTGTCGCCGTCTGTGATCCCTACCACCTTGCCAGTAAACACCGTGGGGGCAGGTTTAGTTTCTGAGTTGGCTTGGCACGAAACAAGCGCCGACAGAACCAGAGTGGGTACTGCAAACCAGACCTTTGACTTCATGGCGATTGCCTCCAGGAGGACAAATCAGATAGAACTTATTAAGTATATGTTGGTCAGCATTGCCTCGTAAAGCTAACTAGTTGAATGCCACCACCGGGGGATCACTATGGCTATTGCAGAAGCTGATTTTGATCGCGAGCAGGAGTTGGAGAATTGGACCTTCGATAACATCAGCACCTTTTTTGGTGACTGTATCCTACTAAGCCGTTTCAGAATCACAACGCCTTCAGGAAAGCACGGAATCCCTGACGGTGTCGCGTTCAACTTCTCAACACGACAGTGGTGGATTATTGAATGCGAGCTACTTGCACACGGCGTGTGGCCACATATTGCGGAACAGATCACACGCTATGTTGTGGCCAGTGGAAATGAATCTACCAAGCGGCAAATACGCGACAAGCTTTTTGAAGAAATCCAAGAAAAGGGGATTCAAGAAAAGGTAGTTCAGGAACTGAACACCGACTCAAGTCGGCTCTTGCAGCAGCTTGAAATGTTCGTGGAAGGCGTGAAACCGTCACTGGCAGTGTTTATAGACGATACGAGTCAAGACCTCAATGACTTTTGCGATGCCCTAAACGTCTCGACTGAAATATATCGCGTCAAGAAGTTAATGGTAAACGGGTCAGCCGAGTACTATTCACCGGACCACAACGCTCCTGCGATTGTTACAGTACCAGAACAATCAAGCCCCTCTGGTTCTTCTATCTTCGATGTGATCGAGCAACTTGGGGGTGGTGATTTAATTAGCCCCCGACTGAAGTGCTATCGTCTGAGTGACGGTCGCGTCGTAAAAGTTCAGTACTCGAAGTTCTACGATAGCCACCAAGCTTATTGGTGTGGCATCAATCCATCCTCATATGAGCGAGCAAAGGATGCTGGCTGTACGGATCACTTGTTCATCATGGGACAAGACGGCTTTGTGGTGATCCCATTTACCGTGGTCGACGAATACATCAACACGGCTTACATCACAAAAAATTCAGACGGTTCAATTCGCCACTACCACGTCCATTTGTCTCCCCCACCAAATGTTACGATGAAGGAGTACAGCAAGACGGAGGATATTGATGTATCAGAACTGTTTCAGACGCCAAATTGACTACAGGCAAAACTGGCTAGAAATATCTCGGTGGTCAATGCGAGGATCTGGATTTTATTGAGCAAATCCCCCTCCCACTTCTGAAAGAACATGCCGCCTAGAACCGGGAATCCCATGTGGTGCAACCAAGCCCTTTTTTTCACATGGGTCAAAAGTTTGGCGCACTATAGAGGACGCATCCAGGGTACCTCGCAGCCCCATAGGGGGTCGCGGGCAAAACCTCTACTCTCCACCGGTTTGTTTTTGAAATTAGCTCCCCAGGTCGTTACACTGCGGGGGCTAGGGTTTTTACCCTTTACTCAAGGCCAGAGGGGTGGCTGAGGACCATGTGGCTACTTATGCTTGGTACAGCTTAGCGGCAGCGTCCGGTAAGAAAGACGCCCGCCTTGTCCGCGATATCTACATAAAAGACGACCTTGAGCCATCTAAAATTGTCCGGGGTCAGGAGATGGCAAAGGAAATATGGGAACAGATCGAGAAGCGGAAAGCAGCGGAGACACATTATGAGTGACACCACCGACTACGACCTCAAACTGGCAGAGTTCAAGATCAACGGCTACGTGATTTTCGAAAATTTGATCGCGGAGGAAATGATCGACCGCATCCGTGATGCGTTCATGCCGTTGCTCGAACATGTCAGGGAACGTGAGTCCGAAATTCACCCCATTGCGCGTGGAGACGTGCGCACGGGCCTGGGGCGAATGCCACATCTGCAACGATACACGGTCACCGTACCGTGGGTGCTGCCGTTTGCCGATCCGGCCCTGTTCGAACATCCGATAATCCTCGAATTTCTCGACCGCTATTGGGGCCGGGAGAGCTATGAGATCGCCGGCTACGATTCCAACAATCCCTATCCCGGCAGCGACCATCAGATCTGGCACCGCGATACCAACCTGGGTACAGAAGTGCCCCATTTGAGCTTGAACAGTTTCCCGGTGCTGGCTTTCAAGTTTCCCCTGGTGGATACGTCGGAAGAGAACGGCAGCATAGAGGTATTACCGGGCAGCCAGTACATTGCTGACCCGGACATGGAAGGTCAGTACAAAGACATTCTCCTGCGAGGACAGTTTCCATCTGCGCACAGGCTCAATCTGAAGAAAGGCTCCGCTTACATTCAGGATCCCCGCATACTTCACCGGGGTACCCCGAATCGCTCGAGCGGGCCGCGCCCGGAGGTGGGGATCGCCTATTGTAAATCCTGGTACACGCTCGGGGTCAAGGTTGACCTCAGCTACATGGATTGCAGCACCCTCTCCGAGCGTGCCGAAAAAATGCTTTGGCGCTGGTTGCCGGGCGGGACAGGTGGCTGAAAAAATGTATATAACAACCTGTCCCCGCGCGCCATTTCAGTGATTGCTTCTTTTCGCGTCCATACTGCGAGTCGCAATATTTAGTCAGGTTTCAGGCAGGCTTCAGTTTAGTCAGAGTGAAGATCCGTGCCCCTGGCCTTCATCTGCCGCTTTTTCTCCCTGCTAATCAATTCATCAAGCTCCGGCTTGCTCCTTCCGTCCATGACGATGTAGGAGCCTTTTGCCTTCAACGTAACCACAATGGTACTCGACGTATTATTCTTCCAATACCAGCCAATCGTTCCCGAGAAGGGTGCAGCAAACGTGCCGTCGGATTTCGATAATGTCGCCGAGTTTCTGTCCGGCACCGATCCGACAGTTGCCGACAGCGACGGAGACAACATCCCCGATGGCTGGGAAGTATTGCACGGGCTTGACCCGCTCGACCAAAGTGATGGCGTTGCTGATGCTGACAACGATGGAATGCTGAACGTCGAGGAGTTCCGCAGCAACAGCGATCCGGAACGGTACGTCATCCACCTGGATGCCGGGTGGAATCTCGTATCACTTGGAACGCAACCGCAGGAGCATAGCGTCACAGGTATATTCGGCGATGCACACCAGGGAGCGGTGTGGATGTGGCAAGACGGACGGTTCGTGAGGGCAACAGAGCTGCAGCCGCTGAAGGGACAGGGGTATGCCTCAGAGATTGAGCCATTCCAAAAGGTTGCTAAGCACGGAGATGCTGTGGACGACACCGCCACCGTCAGGATGCTCCCATGCAAGCGCGCCCGACAAATTAAGAAAATGGCGGCCTTCGATTTGTATCTGCACTTCCCCTGCCACATCGTAACGCCGGCTGTCCGGAAGCGAACCTGACCAACGCGAACCTGACCGGCGCGTCCATGTCCCTGGCGATCCTGATCCACGCGAACCTGTCCCACGCGGATCTGTCCTACACGGACCTGTCCTACGCGAACCTGACCGGCGCGAACCTGACCCGCTCAAATCTAGGCGTGTCCAATTTGACAGGCTCCAGTTGGACCAACGCTTATTACTACACCAACTACGAGCCGTACTGGCGCTATGACATGGATCAAGCATGGCGGGACTCAGTTGGAATCCTCGCCCTGCGTCCCGGAGATATCATCCCAGGACCCGGTGACTATAACCTCGATGGGATCGTTGACGCCGCCGACTACACGGTCTGGCGTGACGGGGACAGCCCCAATTCGACAACGGCAGGCTATGCTCTATGGGTGGCGAACTTTGGCCAGTCCACAGCCAGTGGTTCAGGAGCAGATCATATCCCAGAACCCACCACCCTGCTGTTGACCCTCTTGGCCCTGACCGCCGTGCCGCTTCGAGTGTGGCACGGGTGATGTTTGGCTGAGGGCCTGTGCAGGCCGCGTAGCGGTGGATCATCGCCGCTTTTCACCCGTGTTGACCTGCATCGGGTGGAGGATGAACAGCGCGCAACGATTGGCGTATGCCGTGGTCCATTTGCGGACACTCGTGAAGACGTAGTGACGATTGGGTAGTGAGGCAACGCGGTACCCAGTACCCGGTTCCTGCCGGTGGATGACGTATACCCGGCAAGGTAGGATAGAACCCGCTGGATATGGCTGATGGTAACGCGTTTACACGGGGGGTAAATCGCTATGACTGGTCGCACTCACAAACGACTGTTTGCAATCGGGATCACCATTGCCCTGCTTGCCGGTACTGCTTGGGGTGTAGAACGCACCTGGACGGACACTACCGGGAAGTTCAGCATGACCGCTGAATTGGTCGAAGTCCGAGGGGCTGAAGTAGTACTTCGCCGCCAGGATGGGAAACAGATCACGGTGCCGCTGGCGAGTCTCAATGCAAAAGACCGGCAGTTTCTAGAAAACAAAGAAACGCCACCTCCACCGTCGGCCATTGCTCCGTTTAAAAGCCGCCAAGCCAAAGCCCATCAAAAAGCATGGGCCGATCACCTTGGCATACCTGTTCAAATCACGAACTCTATCGGCATGAAACTAAACTTGATCCCACCGGGTAAGTTTACGATGGGGAGCCCTGAGTCGGAACCGGGGTGTCGCGACAACGAAACCCAGCATCTGGTCAAAATCACAAAGCCGTTTTACCTGAGCGCGCATGAGGTAACGCAGGCTCAGTACGAGCGGGTGATGGGTAGTAATCCCAGTGGTAGCAAAGTCCCGACCAAACCGGTCGAACAGGTGAGCTGGAACGCTGCAGTCGAGTTTTGCCGAAAGTTGAGCGACGAGGAAGGGGTGGAATACCGCCTGCCGACCGAAGCCGAGTGGGAATACGCCTGCCGCGCGGGAACGACGACGGCTTACAGCTTTGGGGCTGACGCCTCTGGGATTGGCGAGTACGTATGGTATAAGGATAACTCGAAAGGCAGCACGCACCCGGTCGGTGAGAAGAAGCCGAACGCTTGGGGCCTTTTTGACATGCACGGCAATGTATACGAGTGGTGTCAGGACCTGTATGGCCCTTATGAGAGATTACAGGTGGTGAGCGACCCGATAGGTCCAGCGTCGGGGGATCATGGCCGTG
>CAUZEA010000179.1:0-8133 GCA_963578605.1 Planctomycetota bacterium | reverse complement strand
GCCAAGACGATCGCGTGGGATACATCCTGCGCACGGACAAGGACGGACAGTCGTGGGAGGTGCTGGCGGGCGGTTTCCGGAACCAGATGGACGTGGCGTTCAACTCCGACGGCGAGATGTTCACATGGGATGCCGACATGGAGTGGGACGTTGGCCTGCCGTGGTATCGGCCCACGCGACTCAATCACGTGGTATCCGCCGGCGACTACGGCTGGCGCTGGGGCACCGGCAAGTGGCCCGCTTTTTATCCCGACAGCTTGCCGGCCACGCTCGACACCGGCCTCGGTTCGCCCACCGGCATGGTGTTCGGCACACAGTTGAAATTCCCGGACCGCTTCCGCCGTGCGCTGTTCATGGCCGACTGGCAGAACGGCCGCATCCTCGCCGTGCATCTCACGCCCAAAGGAGCCAGCTACACCGTCGAAAGTGAGTCCTTTCTCGAAGGCGGCCCGATGAATGTCAGTGACATGGTCGTCGGCCCGGACGGGGCGTTGTATTTTATCACCGGCGGTCGCGGCTCTCAGTCGGGCCTGTACCGGGTGACACACACCGGCAAGTCCGTGCCGGATGAGACGCGCGTCCTGGACCGCAATGCGGTGGAAGCCCGCGCCTTGCGCCATCGACTGGAGCAATTCCACTCCCGTACAGCCCGGGAGGCTGTTGACCTGGCCTGGCCCCACCTTTCCAGTGCTGACCCCTGGATTCGCCACGCGGCGCGGGTGGCCATCGAGCGACAGAACCCCGAACTCTGGCAAGCACGCGTGTGGAAAGAAAAACAACCGATGGCAGCCGCGCAGGGCGTGATGGCGTTGGCGCGCGTGAGCGACAAAAACCAGCGGGAAGCGCTGGCCGCCCTCGGCCAGATTGAGTTGGGTGACCTGGGCGAAAGCGAAATGCTCGCCGTGTTGCGGGCTTATGCACTGAGCTGTATCCGCTGTGGTCGGCCGGACAACGGGAAGGCCATCGGCAGACGGCTCGCGCCGCTTTATCCACACAAGAGCCGCGCAGTGAACCACGTGCTGCTCGAACTGCTGGTTTATCTCCAGACACCCGGCACACCCGCGGCAGCCCTCAAGCAGCTGGCCGATGAGCCGTCACAGGAGGAGCAGATCTTCATCGTGCACACATTGATAAGCTGGCCGGACGACTGGTCGATGACCCAGAACCGTGCACTGCTCGAGTGGCTTGTGATGGCCAGGGGCTACCGGGGTGGCAGACTCTTTGCGCCAAGTCTCAAGCTCATCGAGGACGCCGTCTTGAAACGACTGAGTAAAGAGAGCCTGAAGACTTTTTCCCCCTTGATCGACAAAATAAAAGCGCCGCCACCACCGCCAGCTTTTGTCGTGGCGGATTTCGTCAAGCAGTGGAAGCTGGCGGATTTCCAGGACGTGCGGAACGAGCCGCCGGGCGAGTACTCCGCGGCTAGTGGCCAGCGCGCGGCAGCCAGGGCCATGTGCCTGATGTGCCATCGCGTGGGTGGCCAGGGCGGCCAGGGTGGGATCGTTGGGCCAGACTTGTCGACCGTGGGCCAGCGGTTCGACGCCCGCGCGCTGCTGGAATCGATCCTCGAACCCAGCAAGGAGATGGACCCGAAGTACCGCTACACCACCTACCTGCTCACAGATGGACGGGTGTTGACCGGACGCGTTGCAAGTGTGTCTGGTGACACGTTGACGCTGGAGGTAAACCCGTTCACCCAGGAAATGGTGGCGTTCAACCGTGCGGACATCCACTCCACACAATTGTCGAACATCTCCCCCATGCCCGATGGCCTCATCAACGTGCTAACGCGCGAGGAGGTGCTGAGCCTGCTGGCCTGGCTGCGGGGTACCAAGTAGCTCCCGCTGTCAGCGGTTGGTGACTCGGTCGTGTACCCTGTTTTCCCGGGGATTGCAGCTTATTGAGAGTCCGTGGGTCTGATCCAGAAAAGAAGAGAGTGCATCCCGGGAAATCCCTTCCGAGAACTGTCCGACTCACGGTTGCCTGCGTCGTGATCGCTTGCGTCAGCTGGCTGTGTTAATGCCCTACAAATGCGCGGGAATGGCCCAATTGTGTTGTTTTTTGTTTGCGGCCATACCGGTACCCGTGGTCGCCGACTCTTATCTTTCTAATACCATTCCCGGGCAAGTTAGTGGGTGTGATCCCAAAGTTCCTTCTACTATATTAAGCGACTCCGGGAGACAATCCTGGCCGGCTGAAATAGTTCCACCCCTGCGGGGTGACAGTATCAAACGGAAAACTGACAAGTTATTTTTTTACAACTCCTAAGCAAGGGACAATTATGACTCTGACAGATCGACAACGCGAGATTGTGGAATCGATCGAAGAAATGCGGAACGATATCGTCGAGACGGTCAGTCGTCTGGTAAAAATCCGCAGTGTGAATCCCGGCTATCCGGGCACGAATTACGACGAGGAACTCGGAGGGGAAACCGAAGCGAACAAGTTTCTCTCGGAATTCTATCGTCAAATGGATTTGGAAGTGGATCTGTGGGAAGAGGACAAAGGGCGTACCAATTTGGTCGGGATTTGGAAGGGAGCCGGCGGTGGCAGGTCGCTGATCCACAACGGTCACATCGACACCGTACCCCTGGGCCGCATTGACGCCTGGGAATCGGGCGATCCGTTGAGCGGCAAGGTCGAAGGAGGCAAAATCTATGGCCGCGGTTCCTGTGACATGAAGGGACCGGTCGTGGCTCAGATGTTTGCGATCCAAGCCCTTCAGCGAGTCGGCGTACAGTTGGCCGGCGACGTGATCCTCTCCAGTACGGTCGGCGAAGAGAATATGGACAGTGCCCGGATCGGTGCCGGCAGTATGGTCAAACGGGGGTACTCGGCTGACGCCGCCGTTGTCTCCGAGCCGTCGGGTCCACCCTATTCATTGGCCGCGGTACCCACGTCACCCGGACTCTGGTGGGTCACCGTTACGGTGGAAGGAAAGGCCAGTCACGCAGCAACCCGCGGAGAGACCATTCGGGCCGGAGGCTTGGGTGCGGAGGTAGCCGTCAATGCGATTGACAAAGGGGTTCTTCTGATAAACGCTATCCGCGCGCTCGAGGACGAATGGGGACTTGAGAAAAAACACCCCTTGTTCAAACCCGGTCACTTCACCCTGTTGCCCGGCGTCATTTCGGGCGGGCCGCACGGGGTTCACGTTCCCTTTTTTATTTCCGACTACTGCACGATCGAGTACTGTATCTGGCATCATCCCGATGAGGACGCCGAATGCGTCAAGGAAGAATTTTCCAAGCACGTTTACCATGCCACCCAGATGGATCCCTGGCTGCGCAAGAATCCTCCCAAATTGGATTGGAAGGTCCATTGGCCTCCCTTCTCCATCGACGTAGAACATCCGATCTGCCAGGCGGTGATGAAAGCCCATGAACAGGCGGCGGTTGGCACAAAATTCGAGGGGCCAACCAAGTTGGCAGGTTTTTACGCGGTTTGTGACGCGGCTTTTCTGCAGCGAGATGGGGTACCCGCGATCGTCTACGGCCCAGGTTCGCTGCTGGCCGCCCACGCCCCAGACGAACACGTTGAGATCGAAGAGTTGATCACAGCCACGAAGACCTATGCGCTGTTGACGTTAGACTGGTGCGGAGAGAGTAGCGGGTAGGCTACTCGCTACCCACTTTGACCATCACGTATTCGCGAAATCCGGTCGTAACTTTCAGGTACCCGCTGAGGGTCTGGTCAAGCTGCTCATCGCCCGTGTCGACCAGTAAAGGTCTCCCCGCAAGAGAAACCAGTTTTTCTTTGCTGGCTACCACAATCAGGTTTTCGGTCCCCACTTTTGTCAACACGGCGGGGCTCAGTTGCTGATTTCCGCGTCCCAGAATGTACCCCTGGCCGCCGATAACGCTGAGTACGATCTTCGTGGACCGGTCGGCCACCAGCTGCTTCAGCTCGCTCTCATTGACATCGCTGGCGACCAGCCGCTTATCCCGTACGACGTCGACACCCAACAACGTTGCGGGAAGCTCTAGCTGCTCCATGATGGCGCGCGTAGTTGTTCCGGGGCCCACCAGGTAGAGCCAAGCGGAATTCATCTGATCGATGACATCCGCCGCGATTCCCAGTTGAGCTTCCCGCTCTCCTTGAATACCTCCCGACTTGACACTCTGTACAAATCGGCGGTCTTTGGGAGACTGCAGGTAACCGAGCAGTGTGGCGGATACCGTCCCGCGGCGGAAAGCGTCTTCGTCGATATCCATGACTTCCGCAACATGTACGTTCAACTTGCCTTCCAGGAACCGGGCCGCCACTTCACCCGCATGCCTCGGGGTAACCGCATAGACGGCCGAATGGATCTTTACGCCGGCCGGGATGCCCAGTGCCGGGACCCGCTGCCCGACCGCGTGGTAGATGTCCCTGGCTGTCCCGTCCCCGCCGGCGAACAATAACAGGTCGATCCCCTGCTGCTCCATCTGGCGGACAGCTCGCCGCGTATCCTCGGCAGTGGTCGCGCCCTTCGTGATCGAGCCGATGACGTGTGGGACCAATCCACACGCGCGGACTTCATCTTCCCCCATTTCATGGGGATAGGTAGTCAGCTCGATCTGATCCTTAATGCGGGAAATTGCCTGGAGGGCCTGAATGGCTCGGCCAGGGGAATGTGGCACCGCACCTAGCTGGCGTGCCTGGCGAAGTATCTCAGCGCCGTCACTGCCCTTGAGACCTACGCGGCCCCCCATGCCAGCGACCGGGTTGACCAGTACCCCCAACTTTTTCAACCGGGCAGGACGTCTTGGGCCTTCGCCTTTTTCTTCAGGTACTGCCGCCACGTTACGGCGATCCTTTCGGGCTGATCGATACTCGGTTCGGGAACCTTGTGAACCACCTGGTTATGCGGGGCGCTTCTGACGAGTTCGGGATTCTCATAGGCTTCTTTTGAAATTTGGCGCAGCACGGCAACATATTCATCCAGGTCATCCCTGGAATAGGATTCACAAGGTTCCAGCGTGAAGGGTTCTGGAACAACCCAAGGATGGTGGCTCATCCAGTAATGCTGCAGCCCGTAGTCGGCCATTCTGCGCATGACGTCTTCGGTACCCACGCCGGTGTCCTGGTAGAGTTTCTCCCAGCTGTATCGGTTCTGCTCGAGCTTGCGTTTGTCTGCAGAATATCGTACGGACACGCCGGGAATCTCTTTCAACTTCTTTTCCAAGTAGTTGTTGTTGAGCACGGAACATTCCGCGGCTTCTCGCAGACCGTCCGCTCCGAGCTGCATGATCCACGCATACGACTTCAACAGAGATTGAGGATTGCCGAAAAACGAACGGACTTTTCCAATGCTCTCGCTGGCTTCGTGCTCGAAATAATACTGCTGGCCGTCGAATTCTACCCTCGGTACGGGCAGGAATCCGGCCAGTTCCTTCCGGCAGCCAACCGCACCGACAGACCCACCCATGCACTGGTGCGGAACCGAAAAGGTTTTGTGAAGGTTGAAATGGCACAGATCGAACCCCGCTTCCTTGGCGCGGGCGATTCCAAGCATTCCGTTGGCGTTGGCCTGATCGTAGTAACATAGAGCGCCCACGTCGTGAGCCGCCTGCACGTACTGATCGATCTTGGGATTGTAGATGCCCGTGTCTTCGGGGTTGGTGACAAAAATCGCAGCCGTCCGGTCCGAAAGTGCCGCCTTGAGCGCGTTCACCTCAGGGTACCCCATGTTGTCAGGCATCAGTGTGATGATCTTGAAGCCGGCCGTCGCGGGTGCTGCGGAATCACAGGGGTGAGAGAACATCGTCGTGATCACTTCGGATCGCTTCGTGTCCCCCCGTGCGGCGTGATAGGCCCTGATGATCGATGCGCCGGTGTAAACACCCTGCGCCCCGCCACCCGGCTGAAAGGTGAACCGATCCAGCCCCGAAATCTCCCGTAAGAAATGATCGAGTTTATAGATGACTTCCAACAGCCCCTGCAGCGAACTGTCGGGCTGCAAGGGATGTATTTCCGCCATGCCGGGATGCCTGGTTGCAATGTGCTCTTGCACCTTGGGACTGTATTTCATCGTACATGTCCCTTGGCTGATATCGATGGTGACATCCGTGCCCATCGTTTCCTGAGACAAGTGCAGGAAATGTCGCAAAACCCGCACCTGGTTGATTTCCGGCAGCCTTGAGGGGTTCGTTCTGCGGAGACTCGCCGGGATCGCGGAAACCCCATCCCCAACTTCATCCTGGACTTCGTGCTCCGCCCGGCGAACGAGGATGCCCCGTTCTCCCGGAACACTCATCTCGAAGATGATCGGTTCATCCCATTTAGCCTGATGGTATTTACGAAGCAGGGTCGATGGATCTCTACCCATGTTCTATCACCTCTTTGAGCGCGCTGACGAGTGTGTCAATGTCTCTTTTCGTTTTTGTTTCCGTTACACAATAGAGTGAACTCTGACCGAGTTCCGGGAAATCGTTGGAGAGGTCTTTCCCTCCAAAAATGTTGTACTCCAGCAGCGATTTGTTTATTTGGGCAACCGACTTATTCGTCTTATCAAAATTGAGCACAAACTCCTTGAAGAAGGAGGATTGAAACGCAAGCTGAATTCCGCCGATCTGGGAAAGTCGTTGGGCGGCGTACTGGGACATTTGCATGATTGTTCTCCCGGTCTCCTCCATTCCCCGGGGACCCATCAACGACAGGTAAACCGCGGCAGTGACCGCCCACAAGCCGGTAGTTGTTCCTGTATACTCTTTGCCTTTTTCTCTGGAACCATAGGAAGTCCGGTCGAATAAGACTTCGCCAAACCCGTATTCTCCTTCACCAACAGTGTCGGTGATTCCGAACATCAAATCCTTGAATTCGCGCACATATTTCATATCGTCGACCGTGGCGATAAATCCACACTGTCCGCCACCAGCTTGCATATGCATGCCCAGCGATTGAAAATCGCCACAGGCAATGCGGGCACCGTAATGGCTTGGGGCTGCGATTACTCCCAGACAAATCGGATCGGTATAAACAATGAACTCGGCGCCATGCTGTTGAGCAATCTTGCCGATATCTTCCGCCTCATCCTCGAGAAAACCGAGGTACGACGGATTCTCAAGGAGGACGGCGGCCGTTTGCGAGGAAATCTTGCTGTTCAACTCGTCCACATTCAAATGCCCGCTCTGCCGATCAAAGCCGATCTCAACCAGGGAGTGGTCCGGCTGGCAGTAATTCTGCAGCACCAGTCGCAATTCGGGGCTCAATGTCCTCGGGATCAAGACTTCGTAGCGATCGGTGATCCGGGATGCCATGCGTACCGAAGTCGCGGCGGCCTGAGCTCCGTCGTACAACGGACAACTTAAAACATCCATGTCGAGCAATTCGCCCATCAAGCTGCAGTACTCAAACAGCGCTTGCCACTTACCGTGGTCGGCATAGGACTCGCCGACATAAGCCGTCAAAAACTCGCCGCGACCATTGATCTCATCGCACACGGCGGGAACAAAGTGTTCTGCACAGCCGGCTCCCAGGAAGTTCAGGTTGTCGACGCAGTTCTGGTTCTTTGCCAGCAGCCCCATCAGGTGTCGTTTCAGCGAATACTCATCGAGTATCGGATCGGGCAGGTTCAATCGGCCGGGAAACCTGAGATGTTCCGGGATCTCCTCGTACAGATCCATGATGTCGCCGGCGCCGACCTCCTTGAGCATCTCCGCCTTGACTTGGGGCACTGAATTCGGAATGTAGGGAAAGACCGGCTTTGCCTGACTCATAGCACTTTATCTTTAGGGACGTGACCTGCTGCGAATGGCAGCTTAGAACATGTTTTGAATTTCGTAACGACTTAGCGACATGAAGCAGGATTCGGTTTTGATCCCGCGGGGGATTTCCCCCCGAGAATACACTAGTTGGGCTGGTGGGCAAAAGGAGGGGAATCTCCGCCGGAATTGACTTAACCCTGAATTTTAAAACATGTTCTTACCTGGCAAGACTATGGTTATACACGCACTTCATGCCCACACAAGCCGCTGGTCCGACTGATCTTCCCGCTGCTCGACAAACCAACTCGTTGGTACCGGCCTTTACCTGCGCCGGTGGACAATCGAAGCACACGCGCGTGACACCTCGACCGTCACACACCTCTACCAAGGGTTGCAACAACCCGTACCGGGATTAAAATCGCCGTTATCAGTCAAGTTCAATTCT
>CAUZEA010000178.1:0-8220 GCA_963578605.1 Planctomycetota bacterium | reverse complement strand
CGACGCTCCGAAACCTTTTTTGGCCCCAAACGACGACGCACCTCGGTGGTCGTTCGTCGTCGACGTTCGGGGCTTACCAGTTTCCCTGCGCGGCTTCCTTGGGGATCTCCATATCAAGAGCCTGCTCTGCCACCATCTTCTTCAGCCGAGCATTCCCTTTTTGAAGGGCTTTCAGTTCCTGCGCCATCTCCGGCTGCATACCTCCATATTTCTGACGCGGGCGGTAATACGTCTGTTCGGAAATCCCAAGTACCTTGCAAGCATCAGGAACCGTCTTCCCTTTACCAGGCTCGACATCCGCTCGGCGTAATTTCGCAATAATCTGATCCACCGTGTGTCGCTTCTGTGGCATCGCAAAGAATCCTTTTCCGGCCTCTGGCCGGACTGGATTCTCTCACTTAACCTGGAGCAAGTTTAGGGGAGGACGTCATTACCATAATCACGAACGATCAGGGCTATTTCGGACTCGGTGGACCCAAGAGTGACACGGACGTCATAACGATCGATGTAACCAACGTGCTAGAATTTGAAGACTCACCCACCTGGACAACCTTGCCTTCGGCATTGGATACATCGTTTGATGACGATGGCATGAAAACACTCACCTTAAGTGCTGGGATAGATTACATCCATCAAATAAAACCTACTTCCGATGGTAAATACCTGGCGGCTGGCGCTATTAATAATCACTTTGGAGTCCTGCGATTCAACTCCGATCTTAGTCTTGATAGGACTTTTGCTGACCAGGGAACTCTAGAACTTGATCTTGGTGACAATTTACATGCGCGCACGTGGATAGAAGACCATAATGGCCGTTACCTTATCGGGGGAGATTTCCAAATGGCTCGCCTTCTCACCGATGGCTCCCTCGACACGACCTTTGGTGACGGGGGAATCATTGCATCACAAGTCGTTTACGACATTGACCTTCAAGCCGATGGAATGTTCGTCACGACTGGGGACGACGGCACCTATGGTCATGTGCAGAGATACACCTATGACGGCACACTGAATTTCGAACAAAGGTTTGGCCAGATTTACTCAAGCGGAAATGGCTGGGAAAGATATCGTTTCCAAGGCATTACCGCCTGGGACCACTTGACGATACAGGTGCAAGGGCGAATTCACACGTATTCGTGGGCGAGCGCTGAACCATACCGCTACTATTTAATTACAAACGATCTCTTCACCGATCATTACCCGGGATGGAATCAGCAATTATCCCCAGGTTTCGATATTCATTCCGTTCTTGACACGCCGGAGGGAGGGCACCTGTTCGTAGGAAGTTTTGGTCCCGATGTCGCCTTGTTCAAAACGATAGCGGGTCATGGTTTCGACGAGACATTTGGCGAAGGTGGCATACGTCGGTTCACTGTTGGCTTAAACAGTGCCCAAGGACTAGCTGCCACACTTGAAACAGATGGCCAAATTCTCATTAGCGGGGTAGTAAATACCGGTTCAGATCAAGATTTATTCATTGCACGAATGTCATTCGACGGTGTGATGGACGAAAGCTTTGATAGTGACGGCGTGTTGACTATTCCGTTCAGCAATTTCGATGACACAGGGTACTCTGTCCTTCAATTACACGATAAAAAAATCCTAATTGCTGGTCGTTCCGGAGACAACATTGCGCTGGTCCGACTCTATGGAGACAACAATATCTTCGGCGATTAGGGCAGACCATGTCCCAGAACCCACCACCCTCCTGTTGGCCCTCTTGTCACTGGCCGCCGCACCGCTTCGAGTGCGGTGCGGGTGATGTGTGGCTGAGCGCCTGTGCAGACCGCGTAGCGACGGATAATCGCAGCTTTTCACCCGTGTTGATCTGCATCGGGTGGAGGATGGCCAGACTAACTGACTCTGAATCAGTTGGGCCGGTATCCTACACTAGCATGTAGTCGCGTGTCGGATGGGTAGCGGGGCGACCCAGTGCCGTCACTAGGATAACCGGGGGGTGGGTCGAGTTCAAAAGGTCGTCCTGTTGCCGGACTGGGTCACCCTATGTTTTGGTGTGGTCCTTTTTTTGTGCGCACTATTTTGCAGACAACTAGGGTACTTATTGCACCCTGGGGGGGCGTGGGCAAAAACCCTGTCTCCGGCACACCCCTATTGGGGGTGTGCAACACCTCCAGATCAATCGCCCACAGAGGCCCTCCTAGGGGCCTCTGGTAAGCGACTCAGTGGCCTGCTGAAGGAGTGCTTCACGCACACTGGCCGCCAACTGCGGCCAGAGGGTAATGAGCTCGCCAAGAAGGGGATCAGCAGAGAGTGTTTCGTCAAAAAGTGCGCTGCATTTTGCGCTGCTTGATTCGAGAATTGCGTTATTGTCGGGGTTTTTGGCACTTGTTCGAATCCTGTCCTCTCCGCTCTTGCTGATGGGCTCTTCGCAACGTGTTGTAGAACAATGTGTTGCGAAGAGCTGTTTTCATTGGCAGAGTCAACTCTGCCAAAACTGTGCCAATCAACCTCGCTTTCGTTCGCCTCGGACGCCTCTGGGAACAATTTCTCCCAGCACGCACCACTCAGTTAAAGAAAAACTACGCCTCAGCGGCACCGTCGTCGCTGAGATCATCAAACAACCGCAAACTGCCCATCTGCCTGTGGGCCTCTTCATCGTGCAGGTGGTAATAGTGTTGAACCATCCGGCTTTCCTTGTGGCCCAACCAGTGCATCACCCAAAGTAGGCTTGTGCCCGATAATCGTGGGTGGGTCAATAACGGGTCTTTTAAGGGGTAATTGATTCATCGACCAATGGGCACTCGTGTTGCAAGACGGACCTGGTGCTTCAGTGGGCACCATCCAACAGGAGCCCATGTTGGATGGTGTGACGGTTCCACATGGCTGTTTGTCGACGAGGTTGATAAAAGGTTTTGTCAGGCAGTGGCAACTCGCAGCGGCGGAGAAATAACGAACCACGCGGGTTGATGCCTAAAGAGGTCTAAGAAACAGGGGAATAGGAACTGCCACCGCCTGGCAGGGGCGTTTTCGGTTGAGGGAAGATCATTGATGGGCAAGTCGCCAGTCGATGAGTCCAATTGACACTTGGGGAGCTGTGGTAGACTTGGTGGTAGTTTGAACGCGGACCGTATTGGATCCGGGTTTGAGCGTTGCGGCAATATCCTCCGGCAGGAAGATACCACCCGGCTCATCCATGGTGCCGATTTTGTGTGAGGTTTTTTTTCCGTTGACCCAAATCGTGATTGGGCTGTCCCAGGTCATTTTCAAAAATGGGTACTCCAGCGGCGCGCTCCCCGGCGGCAAGGTGAAAGTGGTTTCGCCAACGAAACGGCCATTTGGACCTTGGTCGAACACCCATCCTTCACGGCGCATCGGAACCACCTCGTGGATCGTGCGTCGGTCATGTTGGTCATTACGCACCGCATAGCCCTGCTGTTGGTACCGCTCATTGCTCCACTGCGAATTCCAAAAAATGTCGTCAGCTGGCTTTTGATAGACCGTTGCAACCCGGCCGTAGGGCCCAATAAGAATTCGCCAGTCGTGCAACACGCCATTGTTGAGGACCTGCGGTGTTAAGGGGAGCCGGCCGTCGTACATGTCCCAATGCAAGACTCCACCGGCAAGACAAAAGAGATAGGTCACATAGCTTGCCGTGTGCTGTGTTTCCCAGGGTGATCCATGCATCGCCGAGTTGGCAATTTTTTCAATTGCCCTATAAAGCTCCTCGCGGCGGTAAGTCGACTCGGTAATACAATGAACACACGCTTCGAGCATATTGCGCTGTACGGCAACACTTCCACAGAAATGGTCCAGGTTTCGCAACAGGTGATCGGCCCGCTTGTGGCGGTAAGGAAGATTTTCAACCCCCATGTAACCAACCAGCCGTGCACCTCCTTTAAGGGTGTCGGCCGTCGCAGAATAATCGGACCAGTTGGAGCCTGCCAGGTTATCGGGACCCCCCAGCATCCCGGTCCGTGGGTTGATCATCGGCAGCAGCAGTTCGAGTCCTTGTTCCAGGTGCGGCACATACTGGGGGTGCCCTTCGTGGATGGCAGTGAGCATGCAGGTGTGTTGAAAGGTCGCTGCATGGAATTGTGTTGCGTACCATGGCCGGCGGGCACAGATGCGGGTTACCGATTCCGGGTTCAGGCCGGCGCCGCCATCGGCCATCCACGGGTAAAGTGGCGCAACTTTAAGCATCGTCAGTAACGCGGGCATGTACTTGCCGTTGATCGGTGCGGTTGGATCGTCCACGTTGCGGAATCGACCCGTTGTGGGATCCTGCCAGCTTTGCCAATAGCGCACGGCCTGGTGATGGTTTTCTTTTGAGTAACCGGGAAGATTTTCCAGGTTGCCGTAGGAAAGAAGCAATTGGCTATAGCGGTGTACGGTTGCGTACTCCGGGCCGTTATCGCCGCCAACGCGGTTGTAGGCAAAAAACCATCGGCCCGTTTTTTGTTGATCGACCGCAATGTCACGCTCGGCCGCCGCGGTTGCCAGGCGATTGTATTTTTGCACAAATTCGGGAGTCGGTTGCGGTTGGCCTAACCGCAGGTGTTGCAAATGGTCGTGCTGAAATGCAATTGCCCGTTGACGCTGTTCGAAAGTCATCTGAGGCTCGGTGTCGAACGCCCACGATTGACTCACACTTAAGACCGCCAGGAGACCACACCATCCCAGCGTGGACACCAATTGCCCACCGATAAATTGGCTTGTGGAGCAAATAGGTTGTCTCACGGGTAGGTAACCGGCAACGGGAAACATCATAGTTTATGGATCGGTAGGTCCAAACGGCCGTATTGGCCACCAGGCGGTAGCCAACAATAAAAGACACCCTTCAAGTGTACCTGAGCAGACGGGTCTGACAAAACAGGGCCGCAGCGGGCAGGCGTCAGTTGTTGGGATGCTACGTATGTTTGAGAGGCCCAGCCCAGCGAATGGCCATTGTTGTTCAATAAAAACGTTTTCGTGAAAAATGTTGTCGGGATGGCCGGTCAAAAATGGAGTTCCCTAAAAAGAACGGTTTTTCATTCTGCCAGGGAAAAAATGAACTACTTCTATTTCTATGCACTGCTTGCAGTCGGCCCCCTGTTGGTCGGGAATGTCGTCGAGTCTGCACCAATTGCGTTATCGGTGTTTTCGAGCCCGACCGTCGAAACTTTTGAAGCAGTGGCGACGGCACCCAATTTTGTTTTTGCGCTACCGACCGGGTATGTTTTTCCTTCCGGGGTGACGTTAAAGGGCCCGAATCCGAATTCGCAGGACGAGTTGTTGGTTCTCGATTTTCTGGGGCCATTTCCTGTCTACGGATTGTTTGACAACGGGACGATCAATAGTTCCACAAAGTTGCGAAGCGGGACGGGATACGTTGTGGAGGGCGGGTCAACCGAGGGTCAGAATACGTTTACGTTTGAGTTTCCAGGACCGGTCTCTGAGGTGGGGTTGTTTGTGAGTGCTTTAAAAGAAGATGATTTGACCACGCGCGGAATCCCTCAAGGTGGGTCGGTAGACACACCAATTACGATGCAGATCTTCGATGCCAGCGGGGGACTCATTGAAAGTCATACGTTTGCAACCACCAGTGCAGTCCCCTTGACCGACGACAATTTTATCGGGGTGGGATCAACAACTGCGATAGGATCGTTTGCGGTTTCTTCACCGGTTGGCCAGTTTCATGGTTTTGCATTTGACGACGTGATATTTCAGCCAACCGACGTTGTGCCAGAGCCAGGTACCTGGTTTCTTGTGGGACTTGGTGCCGGTAGTCTGGTCCTCAGCAAGGGGAGACGAACACGAAAACAACACTGCCGCGGACCCGGCAGCAAGACCTCCTCAGGCAAGTGAGTCAACGAGTTGCGCCAACGACACAGCCTTGAGACGTGCACGACCCTCAGGCCTAAATATCGTGTTCGCACGCCACGTCTGTTTGACAAATCGACCGGCTCGATTAAAATTGGCCCATTGTTGGTTGAGAGCTGGTCCCGGTGGAGCAAGCGAAGTTGTGCAATCTTTAGATCCACCAAATTACGCTGCTGGGTTTGCAAGACTGGCCTGGCCGGTGTGCATTTTGTTGTTCTTGGCGGTGGATATTTTTATTTGCCCCGTGATGTTTGGCTCGGAACCGGTGCAAGATTAGCGGAACCGGAGGGAGTACAGGTCTGCGTCCTGTAGAAAAAACCGTAAGCGGACAGGTTTTCCGGCCAGGCTGCTGACGTCACTGCCCGATTTCCACGTGACCGGGCGCTCCAGTTGGTCGCCAAAAATATCCGGGCAGTCGGCCAGGGTGAAGCCGGGAATAGGGTTGCCGGCCGTGTCCTGAATTTCCACCCGAACCGTGCCGGCGGCCGAGGTGGCAAAATTGAGGACGAGTTCTTTGCCAGAGAACTCCAGTGGCTTGGTGACCAGTTCGCCTGGCTCATAACCGGCGTGCACGGCGACAAATCCGTCGAACCGGAGTCGGCAACGGCGAATGTGGATCGTGTCGTCCCACTGGTAGTGGGCCACGTAATAAAGCGACATCTCGCCCGGACCGGTCTGGAGTACTGCAGGTGCCACCGCCATATTGCCGTGATCGACCCAATTCCTTCGATCAGGCCCCGGGCGGATGAACGCCTCTTTGAATCGTCGATCCCAGTGCAACCCATCGCGACTACTCATAAACAGCACATCGTCGAGGCCACGGCCACGTGCTTCTTTACTGCCCACCCAGTCTGCCAGCGCCACACGATCCGGTACGAACCGTTCGGCAAACCCTAATTGGATGTGTGGGGCCCGAAAGTAAGTGGTGATGCCATTCGTGTAAAGATGTTCCAGGGGTGTGTCTTTGTCATACACGAGCCACTGGGGCCGGGACCAGTGGATAAAATCGCGGGAGCTGGTTGTCATAATGGACCGTACGCGTTTTTTTTGAGGCAAGTACCATGTGTTGTACTCACTTGGAGGTGCGTCGACCTCGGGAGGACTTTCAAAACCAACTTTCGAATCCACCCAGTTGCGCAAATAAGCCATGTAGATGCCTCGGTCCGGGTACCAACCCACCGTATTTTGCGTGTCGAGTGGGCCACCCACGAAGATCGGTTCTTTTTTCCACCACTGCCAGTGGAATCCGTCGGGAGACGTCAGCACACCCCACGGACCACCGTAGGAAAGCGTCAGGCCGCAAATCGCCTTGTAGCGACGCTCGGCCGGTTCTGCCGGATTGTCGTCCTTAAAACAGAACCACTGTGGGGTGCCATCGCCGACGTACGTAATATTGTTTTGCTTGCTCCCGGCAAATTCGTAAAGTCCCAGGTTGGGTTTGGTCCAATGGACACCATCGGTGCTCTCGGCATAACAGATATTAGAACTCAACGGACCGCGCGACTGCATTTCCCGTCGTGCGCCCCGGTAATACATGCGGTACTTGTCGCCGTCGCGGAATGCACACGGAATACCGCTCAGGGGACCTTCCCAGGCAAGGGTCAAGTCGAGCGATTTGCCCGCATCGATGGGCGTTTGTAATTCCAGGCTTACGCCGTCGGTGCGATCGATAAGCCAATCGTCGACAAACAACTGGAGGCGGGAGTCTATGTGACGCAGGCTCTCCTTGTCGGTGGGGTCCTTGGCCACGGCCTGCCAGGTGGGGAGTAGACAGGCCACCCAGGTCAACACAAAAGGAGCAAGACAAAAAGAGTTGTGCATCAGGGATTCCTTCAGTCAATACTACCAAAAGGACCGGTCACCAACCTGGTAGACAGGTATCTCCCGGGCCAGGGTTTTAAAAAAACGTTTAGCTCCAGGGAGGGCTGAAATTTATTTTTTGCGACGCGCAAGCCGGCGAGTGTCCTGAGGATGGAGTCTTATTTTTGTTCCCCTTGACCTTCACTGCCGGCGGAACCCGTTGTGGCCGGGGGGACCGGCTCAATGATATTTCCCACGAGGCTCATCCCGGTGTGAAAACCATACCACTGGTCTCCCTTCTTCGTCCGATCCATCGCCTGCAAGACCGCAAAGATCTTGCCGTCAGGCAGTTGGCACAAGCCTGGCTGGTCGCCCACAATAATATCCCCCTTGGGGACGACCGGCTGAAAGTCGATATCTCGCTGCCATGTTTGTCCGTGATCGTCGCTGATAAAGAGCGAGCAAAAAGAAAACCGATCCATTTGAGTTTTGTGTTCGTTGCCATCTTGCAACCCTACCATTCCAGCGGCCAGCAGGATGCGGCCTGAAGGCACCAATAACAGGTCGGGCATTTTGCCCTGGACTTTCATCGATTCTCTT
>CAUZEA010000177.1:0-8265 GCA_963578605.1 Planctomycetota bacterium | reverse complement strand
ATTACAACCACTACCGCATCCACAGTGCATTGAACTATCAGACCCCCGCCGCGTATGCGGCTCCCCTGTGTTCTTCCAGCTTCGGCTACGCCTCAGCCTCCAGAACACAGCCGAGTTACTTAACCCCAATTCTCTCACTCAGACTGGTACAAAGATGGGGGTGGTCACTGTTGGCAAGCGATACGATAGATACCACTGCGATGAGGACGGCTAATTTGGGCTCCTGAAATAAAACCGTGTTGAGGTAGTACATTCGTAGCAACGGCAAACATCGTTCGTGCAAAAGTCTTCATCGTTCGTCTCCTTAATAAATGGTGGTTGTTGAGTTGTTTCTGATTGTCTAGAAACCGCTTCACACGCTTCACGTCAGCACGTCCCTGTGCGGATTCGGCACTCCGTTGGACCAGTGACTCGCTGCTGCATAGGCATCTCCTTCGCTGAGACATTCGATTGCTGGTTATGTTGTGTGCTGACCAGCGGTTTTCACTTTTCGGGCCGCGCTTCCGCGCACGCCGGGGTCAGGCCCCAACGCCGGGCGGGGTGCGAGTATGCGGGAACTGCCGTAGAGCCACCTCCGGTGGCGCATCCGCGGCAGGGCCGGGAACATCCGTTCCCAACGTGCTGCTCGACCGGTCCGCTGGAGCGGACGCGATGCGAGGTGCCTTTGCCGCGACGGCAGGATTTAGATCAATATCACGCAGAACCTTCGCTCATGGCTGAGCGGTGTTGTGTCGGTACTTGTACTTGGTGAGGGCTCGTCATGTCGGTTTGTCGGTTACGCGGCAGGTTGCCGTTTCAACTTGAGTACGATCAGCGGTTCCACCGGCCGGTTGCCAGCGCCATCAGGCCCAGGCACAACAGCAGAGCCGTCGAGGGCTCGGGGACGACCGCCAGGCTGTGGTAATCGCCCCCCGCAATGGCTGTGAAGCCCGGGGCACTCGGTTTGCCGGTGACCTGGTCATAGGTGTCGTCCCCCCAGATGGTGATCGAGCCGTCCGGGGCCAGCGCCAGACTGTGGCCGAAGCCCGCCGCAATGGCTGTGAAGCCGGTATCGGTGGGGGTGTTCGCAACCTGTTTATAGTCGTCCCGCCCCCAGCTGGTGATCGAACCGTCCGACCCCAGCGCCAGGCTGTGGGAATGCCCCGACGCAATGGCTATGAAGCCGGTATCGGTGGGGGTGTCGGTGACCTGGTCATAGGTATCCCTCCCCCAGCTGACGATCGAGCCGTCCAAAGCCAGCGCCAGACTGTGTTTGTAGCCCGCCGCAATGGCTGTGAAGCCGGTACCCCCCGGGGTGCCGGAGACCTGGTTTTCAATGTCCCGCCCCCAGCTGGTGATCGAGCCGTCCGAGGCCAGCGCCAGGCTGTGGCCGCTGCCCCCCGCAATAGCTCCGAATCCAGCATCACTCGGGATGCCGGAGACCTGGTTGTCACCGTCCCGCCCCCAGCTGGTGATCGAGCCGTCCGACCTCAGCGCCAGACTGTGGCGGTTGCCCCCCGCAATGGCCTGGAAGTCGGTATCGCTCGGGGTGCCGGAGACCTGCTTGTCACCGTCCCGCCCCCAGCTGGTAATGGTCCCCGACAAGGCCTGCGTGCAGAAAGGGCCGCTATGGGCAAGCAATGTGATTGCTGCCACTGCGACAAGCACGGTTAATTTGGATCGAAATAAAACCATGGTGCGGGCTCCTGAAACAAAACCGTGTTGAGCTAGTACGTTCGTAGCGTCGGCAATCATCGTTCGTGCGAAAGTCGTCATCGTTGGTCTTTTTAAAAAGTGTGGTTGATAAGTTTATGCTGTCAGTTCGGGCAATGTGCCGGTACTTTCGTCACGATACAACGGTCGCGCGGTTACGCAGACAGTTGTCGTTTCAACTTGAGCGCCGCCGAAGGTTGCGCCGACCGATTGCCAGTGCCATCAGCCCCAGACACAACAGCAGGGCCGTCGAGGGCTCGGGCACGGGAAGGCCAGTTGGCGTTGGCACGAAGTCGATGCCTTCAATGTCGTTGAATTGCACTCCACCAAGATCCGTGAAGCCGTCTGAAGCGGTGTTCAGTTGGAACAGGCTGTTGGACGCATCACTGAAACCGATCAGCCTGTCATTTTGAAAATCCCATGCGAGCGATTCGATTCTGTGATCGTCGCCGGTATTGTTGACAACCCGTATGGATTGCAGTGTGGGAGTGGCGCCGGAACGGTCGAGGACCGCCAGGTGCAAGATATCCTCGCTCTCGCCTCCATCATCGTCGATCAAATACAAATTGCCCTGCTTGTCGAACTGAATGTCTTCGATATCGTTGGTACCATCCATCGAGGTCTCGATTTCGGTGACCGCTGCCGTCACCGGGTCGATCACGACCAGGTCGTCGCGGTTACTGTTCTCGATCACGCCAAATAGAGAGCCACTAATGGGGTCAAAGTCAATTCCGTTGATCGGGTTATCGTCGTTGCCCGATATGGCACCAATCGACTCGACGGCGTTGTAGCCGCTCGATGCTGCGCCGTCGTCTGCGAGGACCGCCTCGGTACCATCGCCATTGAAGATTCGAAGGGAGTACAGGTGAGGACCGGAGAAGGTGCCACCGCCGGCGAACGCCACCGTGCTGTTGCCAACCATGAAGGCAACCCCCTGGTCATTCAGGGTGAACGATTCGATGTCAGTGAACACGCCGGACTCTTCCGTATCGGTGTCCGGGAAAGGGCGAATGGTTCCGCCGTCGTTGATGGACAACCGGCCGTAGTCGGTGACGAAAGGTGTCGAGTCGTAGTTCTCAATCTTGACGAGATGGCCGGTGTCTTCGTCCGTGCCCCACATGGTCGGTACGGCCAAAGCGGTTCCTGCCATAAGCAAGAGAAGGGGGCCTAAAAACAAGGCGCACACCGCAAACAACTGCAGTTGCCTGCAAAAACCCGCGCCCCTCTGGTCAAGCGATGCTCCGCTTCGCATATTTGGGCTGTTGTGCATTTGTACTTTTCTTGGGTTATTCATGTTGGTTTCTCCTGTTGATACGTGAATTCATTAATTTCCAAACCGAGCCATCAACGTTATTGATAAGAAATCTCTTCATGGGTGTTTCTCCACTTCACCGAATAGCATCGACCAGTGCCCGCACAGAGGTGCGCGGCCGCAGCAAAACACCACCCAAGACAAGCAGGGTCAACTCGCTCGGCTCGGGCACCGGGGTCGCGCCGGGATTGATCAGCACGCTGAGCGAGGCGTTGCTGCTCTGGTTGTTGGTCAGCAGCACGCTGCCGGGGTTGTAGCCCACGATACCGGAGATATCGAGGATGCCCGACGTCTCGGTCGAGCCGCTGATACCCGTGGTGTCGCCGATCTTGGTCAAACCACTGCCATCGGGCTCCAGCATCCAGATCTCGCCATTACCGGTGCCGGTATCTTCGTTGACGAAGATCAGGCCCTCGGCATAGGTGGTGCCACCCAGGGTGGTGGCATCGCTCCAGTCCACGTTGTCGGCATCTCCAAAAGTGTCGTCGACGTTGTCGACGTGATTCAGGACCTTGGTGATCGAAAAGCCCGAACCAGCGGCACTAAAACTTCCGCTGGTAAAATCAAGCAAAAAGTCGAAGGTGAACAGGCCCCAGTTTTGGTTCCCGAGCACGACCCGGGTGGGGTTGCTGGGGCTGGTGTCGACATCTTCCATTTTGCTGGAGTTGAGCGCGCCCGAGGCGGTCGTGTCGAAGCTGCCGTTGGTCGAGGTGCCGCTGGTGGGTAGCGTGTCGTTGAGGTAGTAGTAGCTGCCCCAGGCCAGGCCGTTGCGGGCCAGGAAGTCGGCCGATGCATTGCCGTTGGTGTCCTTGCCCTTCTCGCCGATGTAGAGCTGCATGTCGGAGGAACCGCCGTCGGGCGAGAGGAGCAGGGCCACGTGATTGGTCTCTCCGGTGTCTAAAAGGGCCGCGTTTTCCCACGAGTCGTAGGGCATACCGCCGATACCGCCACTGGCGCTGCCAGTCACGCCGCTAAGCTGGTAGAAGTCGCGGTTCGTGAGGTCGAGGGCAAACAATCTTCCATTCAGCGCAAACACCTCCTCGCCAGTGATGTAGAGGTCGTCGACGAAGCCGCGCCCGGCCCCGAAGGTGTCAGGGTTGTACGACTGGCCCGAACAGAAACGATAAAAGCTGGTGTTGGAAGTGTCGGTGGTGTTGGTCCAGCTTGTGCCGCCGTTGCTGCTCCAGCGGTCGTAGGCCTGCCGGGCCGAGTTGACGAACGTGACGCCACCGGTGCTGCCACCGCTGATGGTATTGCTGACGGCGGTCTGGAAACTGGTGAGGCTCAGATTGACCTCACTGATCACGCCATCACTATCACTGATTTCGTGGTTGACCAGCAGTCGCATCGTCGAGGAATTTGGCATCCAAGCCCCCAGGCCGTCGAAGGTGCCTGGCATGGACCAGCTGAAACCATCCCCCGAGGGGTTGTCACCGGTCGAAATGACTTCAAAGGCGCTCCAGCCGTTGCGGGGATTCACGCGCAGGGTACCGCCGTCGAGGGCATAGGCCACCGGGGCCAGCGCGGCACCGGCGGCGGCAATCAGCAAAGCGGATTTCAGCCACCGCAGGCGACCCGACGCCAGGAAAACTCGTCTGCGGCGTAGCAGTCCAACCGTTCCAATCAGACCCAGAATTGTGACCGAGGCTGGCTCTGGAATGACAGTGAAATCGACAATCAACTGAGGAGCCGCACCCGTTGCGTGGTCAAATGAATAAAACCCGATGTCAGAAACTGGGGTATTGCTACCAGCCGTGTTGGCCAGGTAGACATCCGGGAAAACCAAGAGAGATAATTGGTTGTTCTCTGACCAATCTTCACGGTTAACAACCTCTTGAACCAAGGCCGCGAGATCAGGGCTATCGTAATTATTTCCAGCTGCAATACCCGTCCTATCAAGAAACCAAGGCACCGCTGCAGAAGACCGTGCGCGACTGGAAAGGTTAAAATCAACTTCAGTGAAGTTAGCCGAACCACCTACATCGTCGGCAAAGATCGTAAAATTTTTGTCACCCCAATCATCATTACGGTCTCTAATCCCCAAACGAAGTATTGCACTGTTGATTGTCGAGCCTTGTGCAATTCCCAAGTTGGAAAATTGAACCCCAACCGCTTGCCAATCCAGCCCCTCCTCTTGTTCAGAACCAATCTCAAGATCAGTGCTGGTCAAGTCTTCCATCTCACCTTGATCCTCAGTTTGACCACTATACGCATCGCTGTTCAAATGTTCTTCAGCATCGTGATTCGACGCCGTAACGTGCGCAGTGATAGTGCCCGCAGTCGAAAATTGCCCGCAACAAAGAGTTGCACAAATCGCAAGAAGAGGCAGGACGAGTAACCCGAAGGGCTTTACGAACCGAGACCTCCCTGTCGCACACCCCGCCAGGCTTACAATCGTAAGTGCCAATGCTGAGGGAGCAGGAAATAGAAGAGCAATAGCCATCCCTAACGTTAAGGAGATATTGGTTCTGGATGTCATATTGGTTGTCTCCACGGGATGTTCTCTATAGGGACCTTGTTGCTTCACCGGTGTCAGGTTTGAATGACTTCTCATTTTCGGTTCTCCAATAAATAACTGATTCGTTAATTTCCAAACTAAACCACTTGTTCGGCCCCCTGCAGGCAGGCTCGTCACCGGCCTGCCCACTGGTTGTTGATTCGATATTTCAGGACCACGCAGTCACTTCTGGCGCAAGCAGGACTTTCTTACGTCGGCGATATTGCATGCCCCCGACTGTTGCTGCTTTGGTGGACTGGGCGGGCCGCCCTTCGCCTTTGCGGTACGCACCGATCCGGCGACCACGGTGACAGCTGGTGGGCATTGCCCCTTCCCGACGTGGCTTCATCTTCTCTAACGGGCGGTACCTGTCGTCTTGGTAATCGTTGTCGTTCATGGGCCAATCAGTTTTTGGCTGCATAATCATAGCTGCTCTCCTACATGGTTAAAGGTTTTCAAACAGGACTGTCAGGGACGTTTGGGTTGGTTGGCTCGACTCTGTTCTGCGGGGCTTCCATTGCCGGTAACCAGCGAATGCGGTTGCGGATCATCGATCGAACGTTTTTCCTTCCGCTCGCTTTCGATGGTGTGTGGGTGCACCCCTGCCTGACGCCTTTTTCCGGAAAGGAAGAGGCCGTCGTTGACCGCCAGGTGCAACGTGTCCAACCAGGAACGTTCCACTGGTTTAGAGATGTACAAACTCGCGCCTGCCTCGGCTGACCGCAGCTCGTCTTCTGATCGATACTGGTTGGCTACCAGGACCACGAACGGGGCACCCAGTATGTCGCTGATCATCTCCAACAGATCAAACCCGGTCATCTCGGGAAGTTCGACATTGATCATCCACAATGCTGGTTTCCGGTCTCTTGCCACCCGCAAAGCGATCAGGCCGCTCACCACAAAGTGGCATTGAATGTCGTTTTCCTCTGCCCACGGGGTAACGACCTTGTAATCATCCGGTTGCGGATCGACCACAACAATCATCTCCGATGTGTCTGTTGATTGAGCCATGAGCGATTTCCCTGTAGCGTTAAAAGTGAAAGTGCAAGTCCAACGTCTCGCCTCCCCGTCAGGGATACTTGCGACACGCACACCGGGGCGGTCATCCTCGAACGACGAGACTCCGTGGGTAGACAGGTTCGCCAAAGAATCGGTTTCGAATGGTTGCGAGACCTGTCCAGCCAAGACCTATCAACCAAAAGCCACTCGGTTCGGGGATGGCGACGCCGGTGACGCTGGCGGTGATGCTGGAATTGGTGCCAAACCAGGTACCGGTGCCGAGGCCATAGTTGTACGACACCATCGACGAGAACGTAATCGATTCACCGATCGCATCGTTGTTAAGGATGGCGAAGCGACCGACCCAGGTGCGGAGGTCGCCATCGACCCTGCCCTGGAGCGCTGCTGGTGAACCGGTGTACCAACCGCCGCCAGTGGAAACCTGGCCGCCCGTGGAGGGGTTGAAATTCGAGTCGAGCTCGGTGTTGTTTGAGCCGCCGGGGGATCCCCCGATCAGCACGAAACTATCAACTCCGGGGTGGCTGCCGGTTGAGGGAAGGTCCAACGAGAAGCCCGGGTGCCAGGAACCACCGGTGGTTTCCGCATGGTTGAAGTGTCGACCATCGCTCATCCAAATGTTTGAGTTAAACAAGCTGAGAACGGTGGAACTCGTGTACGGAAATCCATCAGTCCCTTGGTCATTGAATTGTGCGTAGATGTCAATCACTACGTAGTCGCTCGAACCAATGTCACCAGTGGTGCCATTCAGGTTCATCCCGTACCAACCGCCAGAGCCGAATCCGACGAAACCGGCGTTGACCTCTGTGACCGCAACCACGAACACAGCAGCGATAGTTAAGCCTTTTGCAATCATCAGACCAATCTCCTCGTGTAGGTTTGGGTACCAGGCAAAAGTGACGACGACTTTGCGAACGAGCCGGTCCGGGCGGTCACATCCCCCAACCACGTTGGGGTATTGGGATCCAATTCCTGTGGAGGGAGTGAAAAGCAACTGCTGCGCCAATTGCTGCGACGGACGGTAGATAATTCCGCTAAGTCGTTGCCGCTGCGGTAGAAGAATTTTTTCGTGTGATACACGGGCCCGCGGTGCCATCCAATAACCACAAAGAAACTGTCCGCCTGGGATCAAAGCTTGTACGTAGACGTTACAGTTTTCACGGCCAAACTGTTTGCATGCGGGCAGTTGTTTGTCCAACTCCGCTCGGCATTACGTCGCCCATGCGCGAGAGTGTCGCAAATCGCGTCGACAACTGCCTGTGCAAAAAGAAGGCGAGAGGCTACTAACACAAAATGTCAGCAGGAAAAGAGTGAGCCGCTGCTTGAGAGTGCGGGCAGCCAGTTTTCTGGCATCCGCGGTACCTGGAGGTCGAACAGTCCCCCACCAGGCCGACCAATGTACCGCACAACCACGAAAGCAACGTTATCCGAAAAACCGAATTATTGACTACCCCGCGGGCGGCCCGGCCTGGACTGCGACACATCCAAGCCATGGTGCTTGATCTTGCGCACCAGCCATTGGCGGTTGCGTTTCAACAAACGGGCAGCAGCACTCTGATTGTAAAACGTGCTCTCAAGAGTCTCGCGGATATGCATTCGCTCGACTTCGTCCATCGAGCGCCTGACCTGCCCCCTTCAACCGAGTCCAGAACGGAAGTGATAATCCGTTGAATTGGACATATTTTGAAGGAGGGCATTCGATGGCACGAGGTAAGAAGTACCGAGCGGAAGAGATCATCCCGAAGCT
>CAUZEA010000176.1:0-8290 GCA_963578605.1 Planctomycetota bacterium | reverse complement strand
CGGTAGGCAGCACGAACGCTCCCCGGATGATAGACGAACGCCCCGCCACGCAACACACGGCGACTGCCCGACGCTGGACCTATCGGGTCGCTCACCACCTGTAATCTCTCATAAGGGCCATACAGGTCCTGACACCACTCGTATACATTACCGTGCATGTCAAAAAGGCCCCAAGCGTTGGGCAGTTTCTCTCCGACCGGGCGTGTGGTCCCGCTGGAGTTATCCCTGTGCCATGCGTACTCGCCAAGCCGGGAGACGTCATCTCCAAAGCTGTAAGCAGTAGTCGCCCCTGCACGGCACGCGTATTCCCACTCGGCTTCAGTCGGCAGGCGATATTCCACACCTTCGCGCAGGCTCAGCTTACCGCAAAACACTACCGCATCGTTCCATTTCACTATCTCAACCGGTTTGGTATCGCCTTTACTCTCGCTGGGATTGTTACCCATCACCTGCTCGTACTGAGCCTGCGTTACCTCGTGCGCGCTCAAATAAAAGGGCTTTGTGATCTTTACCAGATGTTGGGTTTCGTTGCCGTAACGCTCCGGCTCCGACTCCGGGCTACCCATCATAAATCCACCGGCAGGGATCGGAACCAGGACCATGTCGATCGTGTTAACGATCGGACCGCCCAAGGCGACCTGCTCACGTGTCATGAGCTTCTTGATCGTGTCAACCAGTTCCGGTTTGCCTGGCGGTCGCCCATTAAATGGTTTTTCTGCCTCCGAAGAATCGCCTTCCTTGCGCTGTACCAGGAACAGCAGGTCTTTTTTGCTGAGCTTCGCCAGCGGCACCGTGATCTGTTTCCCGTCCTGGCGGCGAAGTACTACTTCATCCCCTCGGACTTCGACCAGTTCAGCAACTAAGGTGAATGCGTCCGAATCGTCCGTCCAGGTGCGTTCTTCCCCCCAAGCAGTGGCGGCAAGCAGGGCAATGGTGATCCCGATTGCAAACAGTCGTTTGTGAGTGCGACCAGTCATAGCGATTTACCCCCCCGTGCAAACGCGTTTACATCGGCCATATCCAGCGGGGTCTATCCTACCTTGCCGGGAATATGTCATCCACCGGATCGATATGCCGACCTGTTGAACTCGACCCACCCCCCGGTCAAACTTCGCCCCGGCTACGCCGGGCAAGAGGTAAAGTGGTTAAGGTGATAAGGGGATAGTTCTGGCCAAACGAAAACCAATAGCGTGGCCAAGGTAGACCGGACGGTAGAGGTTGCGGACGGCAGCGCGGACGTACTTCGGTTGATTGAAGAACGCCCCGCCACGCAACACACGTACACTACCCGACGCCGGACCTGTCGGGTCACTAACCACTCTGAAGCTCTCATAAGGGCCGTACCAGTCCTGGCACCACTCCGAAACATTGCCGTGCATGTCGTACAAGCTCCAAGCGTTGGGCGCCTTGCGTCCCACTACGTGAGGACGACAGCCGTTGTCAATTAAGCGTTTCTCGAGGCTGGCCTCGTCGGTCTCCCAAATACGTGCGCTATCGATAAAGTTTTTCCCGGAATTGTCGCCAAACCAACCGGTTGTGCCCAGCTGGAGCAAACCACTCCCAGAACCGTAAGCCGTAGTCGTTCCCGCACGGCACGCGTATTCCCACTCGGCCTCGGTCGGCAAGCGATATTGGCCGCCTTCCTGATTGCTCAGCTTGCGACAAAATGCGACCGCATCGCCCCAGGTCACCTGTTCGACCGGAAACTGCGATGTGTCGATTCCAGATACGCGGTCTTTCCCATTCCCCAATGCGGTGTAGTAACTCGGGTTCTTATCCGTCACCTGCTCGTACTGAGCTTGCGTCACTTCATGCGAGCTCAGGTAAAACGGCTTGGTGATCCGCACCCGATATTGGACTTCGTCGGTTCTACGATCCTTCTCCGACGCAGGGCTCCCCATCGTAAACTCACCCGGCGGGATCAGCCTGAGTATCATGCCAAGCGAGTTCGTGATTTGAACAGGTGTGCCAAGGTGATCGGCCCAGGCTTTTTGATGAGCTTTGGCTTGGCGGCCATCAAACGGGGCAACGGCAAGCAGTGGGTTCGGCAGGCGGTTCTGTGGAACCAAGCGCTGTACCAGGAACAGCAGGTCTTTCTTGCTGAGCCGCGCCAGCGGCACCGTGATCTGTTTCCCGTCCTGGCGGCGAAGTACTACTTCATCCCCTCGGACTTCGACCAGTTCAGCAACTAAGGTGAATGCGTCCGAATCGTCCGTCCAGGTGCGTTCTTCCCCCCAAGCAGTGGCGGCAAGCAGGGCAATGGTGATCCCGATTGCAAACAGTCGTTTGTGAGTGCGACCAGTCATAGCGATTTACCCCCCCGTGCAAACGCGTTTACATCGGCCATATCCAGCGGGGTCTATCCTACCTTGCCGGGAATACGTCATCCACCGGCAGGAGCCGGGTACTGGGTACCGCGTCGCCCCACTACCCAATCGTCACCGCGACTACATGCTAGTGTAGGATACCGGCCCAACTGATTCAGAGTCAGTTAGTCTGGCCATCCTCCACCCGATGCAGAGCAACACGGGTGAAAAGCTGCGACGATCCACCGCTATACGGTCTGCACACCCATTACCCGTGCCGCACTCGAAGCGGTGCGGCGGCAAGGGCCAACAATGCCAGCAGCAGGGTGGTGGGTTCTGGGACAGCAGCCGCACCTTCTGAGCCGGTCGCAGGTCCAACTTCAAACCCATAACGTCATAGGAACTTCAGCATTCAGGCCTCAGTAGCGTGTCGTTGGATTTTAGAGGTTATAATTGAAACTCCCTGTTTTCCCCGTAGAAAACAGGGGGGGTGACGCATGGAGTCGCAGGTTGAGACTGTGTGGTGAGGGCAGGGCGCGGGGTATTCGCTTGGTAGAGCTATGATATAAAAAGCGTAACAGTGCGATCGGGAGCATCACGGTCGTTGTGGATTTGCCGTGAGCCTTAAAGACATCCGAGGAGAGTGAATATGACTCAGCCTAAGAGCAACTGGCCCTGTACCAGGATCGGTATCAGCTTGATTTGCTGCCTCTCTTCGGTGGCGATGGCAGAACCTGCTGAGGATGGCAACATTCGAGGACGCGTAATCTACAACCTCGATAGCACCGAATACTTCGTGGGTACATTCGGGCCCAACGTACCAGAGACGATTGACAAGTTTGTGGAAGATCATGCCACAGCCGGCATCACCGAGTTGTGGATCAACGTCAACGCCCAACGCACCAATTACCGTAGTGACGTGTGGGAAGCCTCGTGGGATGGGTATGATCCTTCGGCCGGCACCGATCAGCCGTTTTTTTCAGGAATTGCTCCGGGGCGAATTGCCGGGCCGCTTGCGAACGACTCCCAGATGTTCATCAACATGTGGGAGTTGCACGAAAAGGGATGTGACTATCCCAAACGGATGCTCGAAAGTGCGCGCCGTAACGGGATCGGGGCATGGATCTCACTGCGCATGAACGACGGCCACCATCCCGAGCTGCCGGACCACCCCGGTCACAGCACGATCTGGAAGGCCAATCCCCAGTGGCGATTGACTTCCGGCTACGGCCTGGACTACGAGCAACCGGAAGTACGCGAGCACACCCTGAAGCTGGTTCGCGAGGTATGCGACCGCTACGACATCGATGGGCTCGAACTGGACTTTCAACGTTTCTGGCTTTATTTCCGACCTGGACGGGAGCACCATGGCACAAAACTGATGCTCGAATTCATGGAGCAGGCACGGGCTGCCACGCGAGAAGCGGGGCAGCGGTTGGGACACCCGGTTGAGTTAGCCGTTCGCGTGCCGGGCAATCCGTGGACTGCCCGTCGGCATGGGCTCGATGCGGTCGCCTGGGCAGGCGCCGGATTGGTTGACCTGGTTGTGGCAGGCTCTTTTTGGTTTTCAACCAACAGTGACATTCCGGTCGAAACCTGGAAGGGATTGCTTAGGGAGACCGATGTCCAGGTGGCTGTGCACCTGGAAGCTAGTATCGACTCAGGCGCCAATGGACGCCGGACAATGACACACGAAGAGATGCGGGGAATCCTGTTGGGTGCCTTGCACCGTGGTGCTGATGGGGTCTACTTCTTTAACTTGTTTACAGGACCGTACCATCGGTGGCCACGAGAGGATCACCATCGGTTGCTCCGGGATGCCGGCTGTTATGATGCCCTTTACGCTGGTCCGCGTCGGCATGCGCTGACGATCACCAGTCCATGGTCGGCGGGGGAGCCCGTCCAGGATTCGCAGTTGCCTTACACCGGCAAACACGGTGTCTTTCGTCTCTACATCGGCCCAAAACCATCCGAGGGTCAGCAGGCCCAGGTAGAACTGGTGGTGCCCGACAATCAACAGGTGGAAGTTCGGCTCAATGGCATTCGTTGCCCCGGGTCGACCATTGCGGAGCCCGAGCACATCAAGGTCTCTGGCTGGGAAGGGGCCGGACTGGGGTCGCGCCAGGCGTTTGCGGTACCCCCGGAAGCGATGAGTGAAGGTTACAATCTTGTCGAAGCATTTGCACCGCAGGACATTACGATCAAGTGGGTGGAAATATCTGTGAGATAAGAGGCCGGGGGGAAGGAAAGAACGCGAATATTTTGACGTTACCGGGAGGCATCGCGAATGGTGGTAGGGTAACTGGTTGTTTGCGGCCACCTCGGGCAGTCTGCTTTAGAGGAATTCAATCCTGAACGATTTTCAGACCGTTCTTTGCAGTGCCCAACCGGTGACCTGCCCCCGATGCGGGGGCAAGGTTTTGCCCGCAGCCCCCTATGGGGCTGCGAGGTACCTAGGATGTGTCCTCTATAGTGCGCAGTAAATCTGCCACACCATCACCCGCACCGCACTCGAAGCGGTGCGGCGGCCAGGACCAAGAGGGCCAATAACAGGGTGGTGGTCAGTAGAAAGCAACTCAAGAAGCAGCTCAACTACCCGACATATAAGTAGTCTGCCACTCGGTATTAGCGACCCCCTAAAGTGCCCACAAAAGGCCTTCTGACGGCCCTAAAGGGCCGTAGGAGTGGCTGTAATTACATGCCCCAGGGGGGCTGCGGAGGGACGAAGTGGACGCACGTACACCATATCGTTCCCGTGGTGGGGCATTGCGCAACGAGTACTGCATTGCTGCATTCGTAACACGTTCGGGGTGCAGCAATACAACGTGTCACACCGCGTGTTTGATCCTTGTTTTTCCGAAGCTTGATACTGCACTCATTGAATCGTCGGATACTTCGCGTGCAGGTTTCAGAGCTTTGCCCGCACCCCTTGGGGGTGCGGTAAGTACTCTAGCTGTCTGCAAAATAGTGCGAGCACTTTTGGTGCGTGTGACATACAGTCGTAGGGGCCTGACACACCACTAACAACCGGTTGAGGGTACCCACCCTGTACCTGTGGAACTAGAATATTTGGTGGCCGGAGGGAACACGAATTGGCTTAGTTCTTGACACCACTTGCCCCTATGCAGGGAAGCATGCCTACCTCCTCCTCTGCCCCCTCTGCTGTCTCGCAGGACGACCCATGTGGCGCTATCCCACCGCTCCCGACGAATAAGTACCACCTAGAACAACTGTCGCGAGACGTGTCGAAAGTTATCGAGGCGGGTGAGGAGTTGTTCAAGGCTCACAAATATGAGTGTCATGTCGTGGAGAACGACCTAATAGACTGGCAGGAAAACAGCGAGCGGTCCCAAAGCGACACCTGTCGTCTTCAGCAGAACGATCTTCTCAAGTGGCGGGTGGAGAATGGCCTACAAGAGTGGCAGGAAAACAGCGAGCGGCCCATGGAAGCCAACTTGGGTTATGCCCCAGATAATGGTTCCCCCCAACCCATTAAAGACATTCGCTCCTACCTCTACCATACCCAAGAAACGGCAGCGGCAGCTAAGGAACTTGACGGTATAGGTCGGCAAAGCAAGAGGCTGTCTCAGGTTCGAGTGTTTGTGAATCCGAAGAGGATGGAAGAGTTTGTTAGCTTTGGAAAAAGAATCGCGGGACTTTGGTATGAATGCGACATGAAACGGCTTCATGTTCTTCGTGAAAGAATCTACCGCCAACTCGAATTACTAGACAAAGAAGCGCCCCCACAATCCAGCCGCAGTACTCCTGAAGACGATGATGCTTTGGAAAACCACAGAATTGAGAAATTCAAGAAGTGTGCTCCAGCTGAGCAAAAGGCCTATACGTCCTATTGCCTCGCAAGGGCAGAGAAAGATAAGGATTCAACCGATCCGCAATCGCACGTTTGTAAGAAATTAACCTATAAGGAAGCGTACGAATTTTTGGAAACGTACGATTTTTCAGATCCGGGTTTGGGAATTCTTTGGAACTACGAGTTGCCCGCATGTTTCGACACGTGGCGAAAGCAAGTCGGGACCGCATGTAAAGCACTAGGAGAGCAGAAAAATCAACCTCGCGGCGGGCGACAATTACGCTCGTAGTATACGCGATAGATGAATCGCACCTTTGCGACTCCCTTCTTGGCTGCGTCTATACGCAGCCTTTAGCGGCCCTCCTGTTCTCGCCCTTCTAGGGCAGAGGTTCGCAAACCGGCGCTAAACCGGCGCTTTTCAATATTTTTCCAGCCACTGCTAATCAGCGCAAGTCCTTGCGCAAACGTGCTTAACGCTTTCTGGCGTTACCCGGGCATAAGCGCCGCTTTCTGGGTTATAGGCGTGTCCATGTATCCGAGTGGTCGGATCCTGTTTTTGGGCACTTTATCTACTCCAGTTTCGAAAGGAACTCAGATGCAAAAGTCATTCGAAGAACAGTCCGCAATCAAGACTCGCTTAATGACAGCCAGAGAGGCTGCCAAGTACCTCAACATCAGCGAAAGGACCCTGTGGACCCTGTCCAACGTGGGCGACCTGCCACGCGTACTGATTGGCCGGGCGGTCCGGTATGACGCTGCTGACCTCGAAGCATTTATCAACACTAACAAGTGAAGGGTACTTACGATGAATCATTACAAAACTGAAGTCCAAGATCCCAACAGGGATTTGGACCAACAATCCAGCCCAACCATCGTATTGAGGACGCCGAACTTGGTATGCATGGCTGACATTCAGCCTAAGAAAATCGATTGGCTGTGGCCCAATCGTATACCGGTGGGTCGGCTATCTTTGCTGGTGGGAAGGCCCGGTGCAGGCAAAAGCTTCCTCACCTGTGACTTAGCTGCACGAATTTCCAAGGATGAACCCTGGCCCGACGGCAGCAAGAACGTAGAGGGTTCCGTTATGCTCATCACAACTGAGGATGACCCTGACAACACCATACGCCCTCGGCTGGATGCCCATAATGCAAATGTATCGAAGATCCATTTGCTTCGGGGCATTAACGTGCAGAAGCCGAATGCCGAGCTTGACGAGTCAGCGTTCACGCTAAAGGACGTGGATCAGCTGGCAGAGGCCGTCAGGCAGGTTAAGGATTGCCGATTAGTCGTAATTGACCCTGTTGGCAGTTTTATCGGTAAGGGCACTGATGCCCACCGGGATAACGAGGTTCGGTCTCTGCTGACACCAATCATCAGAATAGCAGAGAGTCACGGTATCGCTGTGCTGGTCGTCATGCACCGCAGGAAGTCTGAGGCAGTGTTTGCAGACGACACGGCGATGGGTAGTACCGCCTTTACTGGCATAGCGCGTGCGGTCTGGCATCTATCGAGTGACCCTGACGACCCCGCACGCCGGTTACTAGTGCCCGGAAAGTGCAATCAATCTGCCCAGCCTACAGGAATGGCCTTCACCATTGAGGGAGACCCTGCTCGCCTGGAATGGGATCCAGACCCAGTGGAAGTGACCGCTGATGATGCTCTGTCGCGAGAACGTAACGGTAGTGGAGGTCACTCGGCCGTCGACGAAGCTGTCGACTGGATACGGACCGCCCTGAGTGGCGGTCCGCGTCCTTCAAAAGAGCTCGAAGAGGAAGCCAGAAAAAACAAGATTTCCGGTAAGACCTTAGAGCGTGCTAAGAAAGAAATTGGTGTTGAGTCACGCCCTGGGGGGTATCGCAAACCGTGGATATCGATGTTACCCGAGGACGATGTTGGTCAGAGTCCGCCAAATCCTCCAGTATCCGCCAACATGTAAACTTGGCGGATACTGTGGAAACTGCAGAGATACTGCTGATTTTGCAGTATCCGCCAACATACAACCTTGGCGGATACTGTGAAGAAGTAACTAACCCTGCCGGGGGCTGAGGTGGGCTTCCCCCGATCTATGATCCAGGGCCTATGAGAAAATCTAGGTCTAGGGATCCGCTGGCTTGCCGTAGCGGAGAAGATTGCTGAGGCGTAGCCGAAGCAACCTTTGCAGCGGAGGGAAGCC
>CAUZEA010000175.1:0-8294 GCA_963578605.1 Planctomycetota bacterium | reverse complement strand
GAACAGCGAGTTCGAGTTGGTCCACTTCGAGCCCGCGCCGGCAACCCTCGCCTCGCCGGTTGAACCTAAATTGAAACCGAGGTAAGCCCTGGTATTTGAAACTTCACCGCCCGCCTCGACGTTCAGTCTGCCGTTGCCACTGGAGCCCACCGTCAGGCTGATTGAGTTTTTCCACTCGGAATCGGCGTCGGTGACCGTCGCCTCACCGGTTGAGCCAGACCCGCGACCGATGTAACCGTAAAGACTGGAAACCGCACCGCCCGCCTCCACGCTGAGCGTACCGGAGTCAGCATAGCCGACATTCAGGCCGCCTGAGTTGTTCCACTCGGAGCCGTCGCCATTGACCCTTACCGTGCCTGTTGAGCTAAAGTTGCGACCGAGGTGACCGTTGGTATTAGAAACCACACCACCCGCCTCCACCTTCAACGTGCCGTTGCCACGCCAGCCCACGCGGAGCTCGCTGGAGTTGTTCCACTGCGAGCTCGTTCCGGTGATCGTCGCCATGCCTGTTGAACCATCGCCGTTACCAACGTGGCCGTAAACACTGGAAACCATACCGCCCGCCTCCACGACAAGAGTACCGTTGCCAGAGTTGCCCACCATCAGATAGTCCCCGACCTCCCAGGGATCTGTAGCACCACTGGGATCAACATCACCAGTCGTAGTCACATCCGCCCGCCCCTGACCAAACAGAGCCAGCAGCAAAGCAGCCGCATACCAAGGCTATCGATAACCGGTGACGTTTCATTTCTCGCCTATTAGATCGCTACAGCCCAAAGCAAGACGGTAAACACAAGTTGGTACAGCAGAACTCAATAGCTGCTGCCGTTCCTGAGTATACCAGGATTTTTTTTGGCTTCAAAAGAAGAATCGTGGGACCCAGCGGACAGTAACGCTGCGTCCTTACACCAGCCCCGCGGCAATTCTTGCCGCGCCTACTGAGGCGTGACTCGATAGAGCTGCGGAGATTGGCACACCCAGCTTTGCCTCGCGGATCTTTGTCCAGCCTTGGTTCTGCGCGCCGCCCCCCGAGGTGAACACCCGTTGAAGTTCCGGTGATCCGAGATCTCGTAACGCTGCGTAGCCAATTCGCTCGATTTCGCTAATGCCTTCGAGCATTGCCTGGAAGAATTTCGCATCACTCTTTGGACGCGGTTCAAGTCGCGGTTGAAAGTCGGGATCCGATATCGGAAACCGCTCACCAGGCCTGGAAAGCGGGTAGTAGTCGAGCCCAACCAGGTTCCGGGGATCCAGGTCCTTCTCCATCTGGCTCATCTGCCCTGCCGTAAAATAATCGAGCAGCACACCTCCGCCCGTGTTGGAAGCCCCTCCAGGCAACCACATCTCTTTTATGCGGTGACTGTAAATGCCTCGGGCCGCGTCTGACACTGGCTGATCCGACAAGAACTTGATGACGAGCGTCGTGCCCAGCGACGTTACGCCCTCCCCTACCTCGGATGCTCCCGCCGCCAGGAACGCAGCGTTACTGTCGGTCGCGCCGGCGATGACCTCCAGCTCCTTACGAAAGCCGAATTCCGAGACAGTCTCGTCGCTGACAACTCCGAACGAATCGCCAACGGGCTTAACTTCGGGAAGCAACTCGGTCGTTACACCAATCGCGGAAAACCAGCCTGGCCATTCGCGTCTCTCTACGTCATAACCCATCTTCAAAACATTTGTTTCGTCCGACAGTCCACCCCGCCGCATCAGCCTGGCTGCAATCCAATCGGCCTGGTGACACGCAAATGTTGCCCGTTCGCTGCCAGGTTGTTTTTGAAGAAACAAGAGTCTCGCCAAACCAGAATTTGGCCCTTGGGCGATCGACTTTTCAGGGGCGTGGGCTGCGATTGCTGCGGCCTCTTCGTTGAAGTTCGACGAGTTGTACATGTAACCAGGCGTCAGAGGAGTAAGCGCATCGTCGGCCAGCAGAGTTGTGCCGGAAGTGCCATCGACGGCAAGTGCCTCGATTTCACGCATCGAATGTCCTGCGGCCCCAAGGGTCTGGGCCTGTTTACCAAGGCACTGGCGAACAGCTTCCCACCAAACATTCGGGTCCTGGCAAGGGCGATCATCGACCCGAACAGAAGCTTCCATAGGGACGGATGCCGAGGCGACCTCCTTACCATCGGCATGGATGACAGCCGTTCGTACACCTGCCGTCCCTACGTCAATCCCCAGGTAGAGCGGCATGGTTCAGCTTTCGGTTTTGGCCAATGTGTGGCGATATTTTTTCGCGTCCCGGTCACGTAGTTCCGCTTCGGCGAGTTTGGTGCGTGCCTTGATCCACATTGGGCCGTCACGCTTGATCGATGTGTTGCCACCGGGGCCTGGGACCCGAAGTCGGTCGGCGCCGATTTTTTGTGATAGAGCTACAAATTCTGCAGGTAGTTTCATTCGTCAGGCCAAAAACTCGAGGCTATAGCTTGGAGCACTTAACCCATGTTGTGCCACTAACTTGTCAGTCACTTGCGACAACTCCTTGTTGCTTTTCGCGCCGCTAAAATCGCCGGCGTGGATGCCTCCTCGAATGAACGCCGATTTCATGCCGGCTCTTTGCGCGCCGGCGATGTCGTGTTCGAGGCTGTCGCCCACCATGAGAAAACGATTTGCGGGCAGTTCAGGAAAGCTTCGCGCGACTGCTCGAAAAATCGGTAGCTGAGGCTTGCCACACCAGATGACTTCACCACCCATGTCGGCGTACCGCTGGGCAAGAGCTCCCGGCGAAATTACCAATCCGCCCGCGCGAGGAGAAGTTTTGTCGGGGTTGGAGCAGATAAGTGGTGTTTGGAACTGCCGCGCCTGGTCGAAAAGGGTGTCGAAGGCATCACAAGTGGTGCCGTCCGGTATGCCCATCAACATGAAAACATCGACAGTTTCGTCCAGTTCAAAGGTGATTTCGATTTTTCCGCTGTCGCCCGCCCACTGGACGGGATCGTTCTTTTGGGCGGAGATGGGGAATATTTTTTTCGGTGTTTTCCCACCGACCTTCAGGCGTTCTTCGTTCACGTCTTCCCACAATGTTTCTCCGGAAGTGATGACCTTCGAAATGGTTTCGACAGGGAACCCCATTTCCTGGAGTCGCAACAAGTTCAGGTCCGCACGTTTTCCTGAATTTGAAAGGATGAGAATTTCCTTTTCGTTGACTTTCAACGTTCGCATCGCATCGCCGGCATGCGGGTAGGGTTGGGAACCATTGTGCAACACGCCCCACTGATCCAACACGGCAATGTCGAAAGTGTCTAATGCTTCTTCTAAACTGTTGAGCAGGAGCGTCACCAGGTTATCCTCTAAGCCCGTCGCGGAGAAATCGGTTGATAGAGTTCGATGCAATGTCTTCGTACCGAGGTTTCGTTTTACCACAAGACGGCTCGAGATGGCATCAGACTTCGTGTTGACAAATCTGAGAACTGAGCAGGGACAGGGTCCACGAAACTAGTCTTTCGGCAATAAGTGATGCCCGGTTACAACTGTGGAAGACACCGGGCTCGGATCAGTGACCTTTTGAATGCCAGCAAACCACGGTTCATATGTGGTGAAACAGATCATCGTGGTACAATCATTCCATGACCCACCTGCGAACGATTACCTGGTCGTGTGCCCTCGGTTTACTGCTCGCCCGACCGACGCCGTCCAAGAGCGATGACTGGCCCCAATGGCAGGGCTACCATCGAACAGGGCACAGCGCAGAGACCGACCTGCAGTCTTCCTGGCCGGAAGGGGGACCACGGCGGTCGTGGCTCTACGAGAATTGCGGGACAGGTTATTCTGGCCCGGCCATCGTGGGAAATCGTTTGTACATCATGGGCTCCCGCGGCGGAATGACGCACCTGCTTGCGATTGACGTCCGTCAAGGCAAACAAGTTTGGGCGACTCCGATTGCCCCGGAATTCAATGAGAATCAAGGGAACGGTCCGCGCGGCACCCCTGCCGTTGCCGGCGACCACGTTTTTGGACTTACGTGCACTGGCACCCTGATCTGCGCCAGAACAAGCGACGGACGCGAAGTCTGGCGGCAGACAATGCAAGACTTCGGTGGTTCGGCGCCTGGTTATGGATTCTCCGAATCGGTGCTCGCCGAAGGAAACCTGGTTATTTGCACGCCGGGCGGCCAGCGCGGATCGGTGGTGGCCCTGGAACGCGATACCGGTGAAATTCGCTGGCAATCGAGTGAAATCACTGATGGGCCGCATTACGCCTCAATGCTGCCGGTCGACCACCACGGCGAGCGACAATTAATTCAACTCCTGCCAAGCCAGGTGGTCGGCCTGTCACCTGAAGACGGCCGCGTCCTGTGGCAGATCGCTCGCGATGGCCCTATCGCGGTGGCCACCACGCCGATCTATCAAAATGGCTATGTGTACGTGAGTAGCGCCTATGGCGCCGGCTGCTTGATGTTTCACGTTGGAGCCAATAACCGCGTCCAAGAAATCTATCGCAACAAGATATTAAGGAACCACCACGGCGGAGTCCTGCTGGTAGGAAATGTGCTGATCGGGAGCGATGGTAATAATTCTGACCGAGGTTTTATTTGCCAGAATTTTTTGGATGGCAAACGTATGTGGCACGAACGGACCGGGTTGGGAGGTGGCGCCGTGATCTACGCAAATGGCCGACTCTACATCCTGGGCGAACAAGATGCTGTGGTGCGGCTTGCAGAAGTCTCCGAGGAGGGTTGGACCATCCACGGCCAGTTCCAACTGGAGCCTCAGTCAGACCACCGAAAAGCAGGGCGAGTTTGGACACACCCCGTGATCGCCGACGGCAAGCTCTACTTGCGCGATCAAGAATATCTTTTCTGTTACGACGTACGGGAGCATTAACTTGCTTCCTGACAACCGACAGTTGAGTTGCATCCTCGTGCAGCCACTGGCTGTTGGGTGTCGTCCCACAACCGCACACCCTTGCCAACAGCAGCCTGAAGCTCGACAGGAACCGTTCTCCCTGCTTGCCCTCCCCGGCCTCTCGTTGAACGAACCCTATGCGTACAGCCAGTCCAAGTCCACGATTGCCAGTTTCAGGTGCATCCGATGGCGGCCCACTCTTCCCGTTTTACCCGTATTTCCGTGTCCAGGCCCGGTCAGGCTTTCATACTTCGAGGCTTCATACGCGACCAGGAGATTGCCCTCGCTCGTCACGTAGGTGACCGGATTGGTAAACTCCCACTCAGGGTCTGTCTCAATGTTTTTGATCTGTCCCCACGTCTCGCCCTCGTCTTTTGAGATCGCGACCGAAAGGGGCGACCGCACGCCACAATGATCGAAGTCCGGGTCATACAGGCTGTGGTTCCATATCAGCACCAGGTCGCCGGTCTGCGGAATTCTCCTCAGCCCCGGACATGACTCGGGCGCCCGCAGGCCCGTCGTCTGCGGCTTTGACCAGGTACGGCCCCCATCTTCGGAACAGGACTTGAAGACGCTTCCGAGCTCAGTGCGCATCACCATCAGAAGCCTTCCATCCTTTAACTCCTCGACTTTGGGTTCCATGGCCCCCCGCATGGGAAGATCGACGAAGGAGACGCATTTTCCCCAGGTTTGGCCGTCATCGTCACTGTAGCTGACTCCGCAGGAGCAGTGATCCCCACCGTCGTCCTGATGCTCATAGCCCACAATTTTTAGCGTCGGAATCACAATCCGACCGGTGGAAAGTTGTCTTATGTCACCACAAGACCACGACAATTCCGCCTGCTTGTCCAGGACGGTCACCGGATCAGAAAATGTCCGGCACTCGTCCTGACTTCTGCATACAAATCCGGAAAGGTTTGGCGGGTCGCCGTACACGAAACGATGGAACATGGCATGTCGAAACAGGATGTCGCCGTTTTTCAGGCGAAGCAGGCCGGGGTAGTAGGCGGCAGTGTCATTCGCGCCACACTTGATCAGTGTCCGATGATCCCCCCAGGTTCGTCCACCATCACGCGACACGATGCCGACGATGTCGGACTTGGCCTCATCATCGGCGGCATTTCGCAGATCGCTGCTCTTGAAAATCTCCATCTTGGCCATGAAGAGGCTGCCATCTTTCAGTTCGACCATGTCGCCACAGCTGTGCCGTGGGTGCGCCTCGGTGGCTTCGACCACCATGACGATTTCGGGTTTTCCAGACACCTGCATCTCCTCCTGTTACCGTTGGTTTCATTGAACTTTGCATAAGTAATGGCTCACGCAAAGTCGCCAGGAAGCGGAGAACTTACGCGAATTGCCCCAGGCCCATTCTGTTCTTTGCGCGCTGTGCGGCTTGGCGTGATGAATTCCTTTCTTGATACAAACATCAATAGACCGAGCCGCCATTATTCTCCTCTGCTGTTCTCCTCTGCCGACCAGCTACATGACGACTTCAACCAGACCATTCACGGGTCCGTGGAACGGCCAGCATGCCGGTATTTTCTGCGGCTTTGAGGCTTTTCGTGACGCCTCCGAGAGTCACACGATACTCAGGGCGGACCCTGCCAATTTGGCCAGGACGAGCCCACAAACATTTCCAGCGTAGCCTTGCTCTGCCCATTGATAAGCATCTTGATGGATGCGTCGTCGTGCTGCAAGACCCGGACATTCACAGGTCTGCCCGGTGTGACCGTCACGGTTCCGTTAGAGAGAGGGCTACGACCGCTGCCGACCTAAAACCACTACCTGGCAGGTACTACCTGACTGCCCGTGTGCCACCGTAGCAGGCAAAACGTACCGGAAGTGCAAATAGTCCTTTGTTTGTTTCTTGCCGTGTCCGCCCGCCAACGCCTAAAATCGGCGGGTCGGAATCGCTGGGTGTGGGTTAGAGGCGGACATCGCACTCCAGGATGGCAACGCCTTCGTGGGCCTGGAAGATTGGAACGCTGCTATTACCAGTTACACGAAGGTAATCCGCCTCGATCCGAAGCTGGCTGCCGCATACGGCGACCGGGGCAGGTCGCGCCCGTGCGGGAGTGGCGGAATTGGGTGTCGCGATACCTTGAGGTGGTCGTTCTTTCGGGGGTGGAGGTTCGAGTCCTCTCTCTCACACCATTTTCTCCAAAAAGAGGGACCAACACACCATGGACCTCAGGCTTACTGATAAATCAGTCATCGTCACCGGCGGTTCCAAAGGCATTGGTGCAGCCGCGGTACGCTCATTTGCAGCTGAGGGAGCCAATCTCGCCATCGCCGGCCGCAGCCCCGCAGAAGGGGAGGCACTAGCCAAGGAAGTGGGCGGGATTTTCATTGAGGCCGAACTGGCAGAGGAATCCGCCTGCCGGAAGGTCGTCGATGAAACCCTCAAAGCATTCGGCAGAATTAATATTCTGGTCAATAACGCCGGCTACAATGACGGGAAGGATCTCACTACTGCACCTGAAGATTTTATGGCTTCAGTCCACCTGAACCTTTCCCACGTGTACACATTCGTGCATCTGTGCCGCAAGGAACTGGCCAAAAATCAGGGTGCCATCATCAATGTCGGTTCCAAGGTCGCGGTAACCGGTCAAGGCAACACCTCTGGCTATGCAGCCGCCAAAGGAGCCATGAACGCACTCACCCGTGAATGGGCCGTTGCTTTGGCCTCCGATAATGTGCGGGTTAATTGTGTGCTGCCCGCTGAATGTATTACACCTCAGTATCAAAAGTGGTTTGATTCGCTCAATAACCCGGAAGCTACGCGCAAAGGCATTGACAACCTCATCCCGCTGGGCAGGCGCATGACCACACCGGAAGAACTGGCGGACATGATCGTCTTTCTGGCCTCGCCCCGCAGCAGCCATACCACGGGCCAAATTGTTTTTGTGGATGGCGGCTACACACATCTGGACCGTGCAGTTAGTGCCGATCACACCAAGTGGGGCTAGAGAACTCCAATCTGCTCCGCCCTTGCCGCACTTGACCTTCCCCCCGTGAAAAGTACCAGTGCATGTGAGAGAATCCAGCCCGGGCTTTAGCCCGGAAAGGATTTTTTCAGCTGGCACAGAAACGTCATGGAGTTGACCAGATTATCCCGATGTTGCGTCGAGCCGATGTTGAGCTGGGCAAGGGAAAGAAGGTCCCCGAGGTTTGTAAACGCCTGGGGATCACTCAGCAGACGTACTACCGCTGGCGTCAGAAGTACGGCGGTATGGCTCCGGAGATGGCCAAGGAGCTGAAGGCCCTCCAGCAGGAGAACACACGGCTGAAGAAGCTGGTGGCAGATCAGGCCTTGGACAACGCCATCTTGAAGGAAGCTGCGCAGGGAAACTTCTGAGCGCCGACGCCTCACTGTTACTGAGGTGCGTCGCCGGTTGGGGCCTGAAACAGTCTCCGAACGTCGAGCTTGTCGCGTGCTGGGTCAGCCTCGCA
>CAUZEA010000174.1:0-8296 GCA_963578605.1 Planctomycetota bacterium | reverse complement strand
GTTATTTCTATTGACCTACGATACACGGAGCTTGATTCCGAGAAGAATAAGGTACTCATTCCGAATTCAAAATTATTCACGGATCCAATCACTGTTCTTCAGTAGCGGGCAATCGGTAATTTTGTGACCCAGAGGTAAATAGCTAACCAGGCGCTGCACCCGACCTCCTACGTCGGCGGCATCGACAACGCCGTCGTAGTTGAAGTCGCCGACTACACCGTGTGGCAAGATAACGGGGGCGACCCGATCGATTACCGGAGCTGGAAAGATCACTTTGGCGAATCTATCGCCGGTAGTTCAGAGGCAGAACCTGTCCCCGAACCGGCCACCCTCCTGTTGGCCATGACCGCCGTGCCGCTTCGAGTGCGGTGTGGGTGATGTCCTGTGCAGGCCGCGTAGCGGTGGATAATCGCAGCTTTTCACCCGTGTTGATCTGCATCGGGTGGAGGATGGCCAGACTAACTGACTCTGAATCAGTTGGGCCGGTATCCTACACTAGAATGCCGCCGCGTGTCGGATGGGTAGCGGGACCACCCCGGTGCCGTCAGGGATGGGGCGAGTTCAAACGGCTGGCATATCGATCCGGTGGATGACGTATGCCCGGCAAGGTAGGATAGAACCCGCTGGATATGGCCGATGTAAACCGCGTTTACACGGGGCCTGGCGCCTTCGATCGATCCGGGCGTGGATGAGGCCTTGCTCGCCTACATCAAGCAGCGCAAGGACTCCATGCCCGACGCCATGTACTAGGCGATCGCAAGGCCAGACCCCTTCGCTGGCACCCTTGTCAAAACAGCGCAGCCGACCGCCCGTCGGCTGTGCTAGTTTAAGCCCATGATTGAAGTCTTGAAGAACAGCCCCCTGGTGGTCGCTGCCCTCTATGCTTTTGTGGCCGCGATGACGCCGGGCCCCAATAATCTGATGCTGCTTTCCTCGGGTATGACCTTCGGCCTGCGGCGGACGCTGCCGCACATGCTGGGCGCGGCCGGGGGCTTTCTGGTCCTGATCACCGCCATTGCTGCGGGTGTCGGGGCGGCGATCGCGGCGGTGCCTGCGTTCCGCTGGCTGCTGTTGCTGGGGGGCAGCGCCTTCATGGCCTACCTCGCCTTTCGAATCATGACGGCGCCGGCTGACCTGAAACAGCGGGAGTCAAAGCGGCCCCTGAACTTTTACGAAGCCGCCGCCTTCCAGGCGATCAACCCTAAGGCCTGGGGCTTCAGCCTGTCGTACATGGCGCTGATCGTCGGGGTTTCGGACGCCGGCAAGATTACGTTCTGGCTGGGTTTCAGCGCTGTGGTCATTTCCATGGGAACGACGCTGTGCTCCACCCTGACCTGGGTCGGGCTGGGTCGGATCATGGCGCGGCTGATCGATAGCCCGCAGCTGGTCCGCGTGATCAATGTCGTGCTCGGATTGACCCTGTTCCTGATGATCCCGCTGATGTTCTGGAGCGAATTGAACGACATACTGGCGGGCTGAATTCAGCGGCGCAGTGCCCGCCCTGGCCCGGCAAGGTAGGATAGACCCCCTTGGATGTGGCCGATGTAAACCGCGTTTGCACGGGGGGGCGATGAACCGGTTGCCGTATTTGTGGATAGCCTTGGTTTTGTTGTGCCTTGTTGGGTGTGGGGCAGATCCACCGCGACCGCCTGTCGCTTCTACGAAGCTAATCGAGTGCCCTGATTGCGGAAACATGGTATCGAAGCGGGCTAAACACTGCGTGAAGTGCGGGGTACCCATAGCTGGGGATCTAAAAGAGCCGGCTTACTCTGCACCGCCACCTCCGGCCGTTGCCCCGTTTGATAGTGATCAAGCCAAAGCCCATCAAAAAGCATGGGCCGATCACCTCGGTGAAAATGTTCAAATCACGAACTCGCTTGGCATGAAATTCAACTTGATCTCTCCGGGTGAGTTTGTGATCGGGAGTCCGGAGTCGGAGGCGGGTCGCGGTGAAAATGAAACCCAACATCAAGTGAAGATCACAAAGCCGTTTTTCCTGAGCGAGTGTGAAGTGACGCAACATGAGTACGAACAGGTGATAGGCAATAATCCCAGTAAGTCCAAAGGCGATTTCAAACCGGTCAAGCAGGTGAGATGGCGCGATGCGGTAGAGTTTTTCCAGGAGCTGAGCAAGCAGGAAGGTGTGGGATATCGCTTACCGACTGAAGCCGAGTGGGAATACGCGTGCCGCGCGGGGGCGACGACCGCTTACAGTTTTGGCGATGACGATTCCCGGCTTAGCTCGTACGCATGGGTGACCGGCGACGAGACACAGCGGGTTGGCTCGCTCAGATCCAACGTCTGGGGCCTGTATGACATGCACGGCAATGTTTCGGAGTGGTGCCAGGACTGGGTACGCCCCTTATGAGCGTTTGCAGGTGGTGAGCGACCCGACAGGTGCGGCACAGGGGAAATGCCGTGTGTTGCGTGGCGGGGCGTTCTACCTTCAACCGAGGAGCGTCCGTGCTGCCAACCGCGTCGTCATCGCTCCGGTCAACCGTTTCTACTTTTATGGTTTTCGTTTGGCCAGAACTATTCCCTTATCACCTTAACCACTTTACCCCTTGCCCGACATAGCCGGGGCGAAGTTTGACCGGGGGTAGGTCGAGTTCAAAAGATCGCCACATCGGGAAATCGCTTGGTCCGGCGTTCACGTTTTTTGGCATAAATTTCATGCCAACCACGCAGGGCCTGCGCAACGTCCCACTGAGGGAAGTCGTCCTGTTGCGCAACTGGGTCACTCCATGTTTTGGTGTGGCCCCTTTTTTTGTGCGCACTATTTTGCAGACAACTACGGTACTTATTGCACCCTGGGGGGGCGTGGGCAAAACCCTGTCTCTGGCACGCCCCTATTGGGGTGTGCAACACCTCCAGATCAATCGCTCACAGTGGCCCTTCTAGGGGCTTCTGGTGACCGACTGGGTGGCCTGTTGAAGGAGTGCTTCACGCACACTGGCCGCCAGCTGCGGCCAGAGGGTGATGAGCTCGCCAAGAATGGGGTCAGCAGAGAGTGTTTCGTCAAAAAGTGCGCTGCATTTCGCGCTGCTTGATTCGAGAATTGCGTTATTGTCGGGGTTTTAGGCACTTGTTCGAATCCTGTCCTCTCCGCTCTTGCTGATGGGCTCTTCGCAACGTGTTGTAGAACAATGTGTTGCGAAGAGCCGTTTTCATTGGCAGAGTCAACTCTGCCAAAACTGTGCCAATCAACCTCGCTTTCGTTCGCCTCGGACGCCTCTGGGAACAATATTCTCCCAGCACGCACCACTCAGTTAAAGAAAAACTACGCCTCAGCGGCACCGTCGTCGCTGAGATCATCAAACAACCGCAAACTGCCCATCTGCCTGTGGGCCTCTTCATCGTGCAGGTGGTAATAGTGTTGAACCATCCGGCTTTCCTTGTGGCCCAACCAGTGCATCACCGCCTGCACAGAGACTCCGCTATTGGCGCACAGTGAACAGAAAAAGTGCCGGAAACTGTGCAAACGGCCATCACGAAAGCCAACCTCATCCTTGGGAGTGGGGAACTGTTCGGCCAACGGTTCCAACACGTCGCGAATCAAAATCCGCCGCAAGGTGTCCGCCTTGAGGCGACCACCCCGTGAGCCATGAAACACATAGCCGTCAATGTGGCGGTGCATCGACAACAACATTTTACGCAACTCTGTGTGAATCGGGAATGAGCGATTTCGGCCGCTCTTGGTACTGCGAATGGTCTCCTTACCTCGGCGGCGTTGAGTGGTTTCGTCAACCAACTGGATCATTCCGTGTTTCCCGCGATCCAGGTCGATGTCCGACCAGCGCAAATTGGCCAGTTCGGAAATTCGCAATCCCGTGAGTGCGAGCCCCAGGATAATGCGGCGTAGCCAGTTCAAGCCATCCTGCTGTAAGCAGAAATTCAGCATGGCTTGGACCTCCTCTCGCTTCCAGCAATACGTGCTGGTTCCTTGAGGTTTGGGAAGCGACAACACAATGCGGCAATCCGCTGGCAAGCGATCCTTTTGGATGAACCACATGACCGCCTGTTTGAGTGTGGTCAACTCCAGATACTGTGTGTGATAAGAATACTCGCGATTTTCCATCCACGTTGCATACTCCTCCAGCGTGCAATCTGTGACCTGGTTCCACGACGTAGTTCCAGCTTCCTTTGCAAATTCCTGAAACTTGGCAAACACAGCTCGGTAGCGTTTGAGAGATGATGCCCGGACGCCACCGACAACAGCGGGTCGGCCCGCATGGGCAAGATACAACTGAGACCCTTCGGTCAGCGGGAGGTGTTTCAGGTTGGCTTGCTCTAACTGAATTCGGTCGGCTAGTCCGCGTTCTACCGCCGTCACGAGATCGAGACGGTGGAGTTGTTCCTTTGCCTCTTCATAGTCGCGGGTACGAAGAGAGTGGCGACCCAAGTCAACCGAGTTGGATCGGCCATCGGCTTGCCAGACACCGCTGAGCTGTCCGACAAGCCAGGTAAAGTAACGACAGGTAATCTTTTCTTTCTTACGTTTACGGGGCATGGTAGCACCTTTCATTTCTGATCAAATTGTCGAGTCCGCATCCAGCGAGGGCGCGGACCCGGCAGGGGTTTGTCTTGGTCAATGGGGACCGACTCCGTTGTTTGCGAGGGAGGCGGCTCCGAACGATTGGGTTTGCCCTGATCCAGATATTGGTCCAAGGCATATCGGGGGATGCAGATGCGACAGCCAGAACCGGCGGGCTGGGCGTGTGGAATTATTCCTGCGCTCAAGTAGCGCCGTACCGTAGCGATCGACAAACCGCTTAACTTGCCGAACTCTTTGGGAGACAGGTAATCACGCTCGTGAGCGGAAGAACCGGGCGAAGCCATCTGCGTACCACACAGTTGCAGGCACCGCCGACATTCGCCGGTCGGCAGACGGCACAGGGCCGATTGGCACCTGCACTCTCTGCCGTTTACCACATAGTGAGGACGTTATTTTTTGACGTGTGTCAGGGGTGAGAACCGGGCGTGTTTGAGACTGTAAGTTCAGACCCGGCAAGGAGTAGCGCGATCATGCCCCGCGAAATTCTTCCAGGCGGTCGCGCAGAATAGGTCACGTCTGTGACGTTAGGAAGGTCCAGGCGTTGCTGGATTTCTTCGTCGGAGAGTCCTGCTGCGGTCAAATCTTCGATGTCAAACAGCCAGTCAAGCTCATCCGTCGGATCCGGCGTCGTCGCTCCCTGTGCAACGACTCCGGGAAAACGAGGATCGTCCGTGTTGGGACTGACCACGGAATCGGGCACCGGGCGATGTTGTGTCGCTGATTCGAGACGACGTCTTATTGGGGAATTGAGAATTGCCTCCGGGTCACCTAGGGTCTTGCTGAGCTTGATTGGCGCCATTAAACGCCTCCATAGATCGGGTGAAAACGCGTGGCCGGTGATAATCTCAAACGCCACCTTGTACCGATTCGCGATCGTGGAAATGGGCACATTCAACGCCTGAGCGATCCGGGATAATGTCTGCTCCTGTGTGAGGTCGCATCTGGAGCCGGTCCAACCTTCGCGCCGGTCCCACACGTCCAAGTACACAGGCACCTTGTCGGCGTGGAACCGGGTTTGCTTCTCAATTTGGCGACGTTTTTTCCAGAAGTTCACCAGGTTCTCCACGTCTTTAACAATAGTCCGCTGCGCCGATTCCATGTGAATGAAATACAGCGGAGTGTCCGGAAACGAGTCAAGCGCTGGGCTGATGAGAGTAGTCAGCTGTTCAAGCGCCTGCTGCTTCTGTAACGAGTTTTGTTCATCATCGCCTGGTTTTGCGTATTCCCGTGATCCGGACACTTGCAGGATGCTTCCCACCAACGCACGCTCAGCGGGCGGCAACCCGCCAAGCAGCATGATGACTGTTGAGCGAAACGTTAGTGGCTGAACGCTTCCTCGCAGCCAAGCTGGGTCAATCTCCTCGGATACCAGTTCGTCGGCGCTGGTCGCGGGATCGACTGGATCAAAAGCGACTCCAATATTCATCAGCATCAGCGCGGCAATGTGTCGTAATTGCGATTCGGGCGGCTCACCCAAATCACCTTGGTAATAACACTTCGCTTTTTCCCAGAACACAAGGTAATAGGGATGGCGGCGCGTCGCTTCCCAGCGAATCTCAATCGGCAGCCGCTGCAAGTGACCATTCGGGCGTTGAACAACATCTATCATGGTATTTCGTTTCATGTTTGCACGATGTTTGAAAGAGGGAGGGGCAAGGTGCCCCTCCCTTCAATTCTACGCCTGGAGGATCGAGAATCCGACTGCAACTGCCGAACTATCTTTGCCCATTCAGAGATCGGCGAATAAGCGCTTTCACATCGTCGAGGAAGTCCTGCGCCAGCATCCATTTCAGGTAGTCCGGGTCGGTACGGGCGACCTCCCTGAGTGCCCGGCCACGATGTTTGCCGAAGGTAAACACAATCCGACCATTCTCCTTGGCAAACCGTCTGGCCAGGTCAACGCTACGGAATTGACTGTCCAGGGCGTCGACGTTGCGAGGCAGGTCCCGGTAGCGTCCCAATTGGGCATCCAGAATGGCGGCCGTGGCCAGCACGTCACCGATGGCCGAATGTGCTGACTCATGCGGTTTGCCCAGGTATTGCCGAACAGCCGCGCTCAGGTCGCGCGGCTCACGGTCGAAAAAGATTTCCTGCGCATCGATCACCGCCCGGCCGTTCACCCGAAACGAAGCACCGGCGCGGGAAAACTCGGCCATCAGGCAGGGCAGATCAAACCTTTTGATGTTGAAACCTACAAGACTGCACGGATCGAGCAGCCTTTGCACCTTGCGCGCCACGTCGCCAAACGTGGGTGAGTTTGCCACGTCTTTGTCGGTGATCCCGTGGATGGCAGTCGCCTCCTGCGGTATCGGCCGCTGTGGATTGAGGCGATTGTGGAACAGTGTCGATTTCTTGCCCGGCTCCGCACGAAGGATGGCCAGCTCTACGATCCGGTCGGTAGCCGGATCGACTCCGGTAGTTTCTGCGTCCAAGATGGCCAATGGCCGCTTGATACGCAGGTGTCGAAACTTCTTGAACATAGTAACGTCTCCTATTTTTGGTCATCGTTTTCTTGTTTGCATTTGCTCTCGCCCGTTGACGAGCCGCGTTGTTGCCGCATCCAACGGCCTGCTACTAACCGGCCCAGCAACTTTGCCAGGCCCGAAAGTGCGTCCTGCTGTTTGTCAGACGGAGCGGACTCGCCGCTGTCATCACTCTGCAAACTTTGGGGTTCCTTATTCATGAAAAACATCTCCAGAAACAAAAAAGGCCGCCCCAACGCCGGGACGGCGACTCAAAGCGGTTCTGATATGGCGCGAAGTCGTGGCGCAAGGCTGGTCCAATCAATGCCGCATTTCCGTGCGGTGATCGACGAGCACACACGTCAGTGCCCCGTGGTACCTTTGGGAACAGAATGTACCGGTGACTTTTCTCACAGCTTCCGCATCTAGCAGCCGCTAAATGGAGTTGGCGTGATTTCAACTTTGGATCGAGGTGACCAGGCCGGTGCCTGATGAAGTAGTAAACCGGGCATGATTGATTCCTTCCTTTCGAAAGTGGATAGAAATAAAAAAAGCCCGCCAGACAAATGCGTTAACGTTTGTCTGACGGGCTGTAAAACTCGAGTTTGTAGTGTTTCCTAAATGCTAAGGGTTTCCTCACTTATATAATGACGCATTTTTGGGCCAAATTTAGCTGGCAATGTGCATTTGTCGTAACGATTGAGCCAGCGAATAAAAGACCCCGACTCGGCCAACTGACCAGCTCCTCATTATTGTTCCATCCCGAATAAGAGGCGTCAGCCTCCGCTAACCCGGAAACACTCCCAGTCTCTCCTGAGCAGGCCTGCCCTGTAAGTTTATTCAAACGGCCCAACGGTAGGCAGCGAGCACCCAAGTAAATCCTTACTCAAACGGCTCGTTTCAATTCAACCGCAGCCGAAGCGGATCCGCACGTCAGGCCCATCCGCAACCGCACTCCCAACTTGACCTTACCCCCGTGAAAAGTACCAGTGCATGTGAGAGAATCCAGCCCGGGCTTTAGCCCGGAAAGGATTTTTTCAGCTGGCACAGAAACGTCATGGAGTTGATCAGATTATCCCGATGTTGCGTCGGGCCGATGTTGAGCTGGGCAAGGGAAAGAAGGTCCCCGAGGTTTGTAAACGCCTGGGGATTACTCAGCAGACGTACTACCGATGGCGTCAGAAGTACGGCGGTATGGCTCCGGAGATGGCCAAGGAGCTGAAGGCCCTCCAGAAGGAGAACACACGGCTGAAGAAGCTGGTGGCAGATCAGGCCTTGG
>CAUZEA010000173.1:0-8684 GCA_963578605.1 Planctomycetota bacterium | reverse complement strand
AACAACGGGTACTGCAACCTGCTGGAACCCAAAGCCATCTCTGGCGGGCAGTTTTCCGAATGGATCGAGGGTCGAAATCCCGGTACCTATGTTGCTGTCCACTACATCAAGCTGATTGATTTCACATTCGGTGGAAGGCTCAAAACGGTTAGTTGTACCGGCCAGCGTGGCATTGTAGGGGCTCACGATGGGCCAACCTGGGATTCAACCCAGCTACGTTTGATTTACGAGTACGAAAGCGGCCGCGAGGCTGCTTTTGACATCCACACGAGTTGGGTCACTCCCGACAATTTCCCCGGTTGGGTCGAACAAGAAGTGCAATTTCGCTTTGATAACGGTGTGTGGAATGGCCACAGTCGGCGCCGCGGTGTCGAATGTACGATCGAAGGCAAGACCCCGCTCGATATCAAAATCACGATCAATAACCATTACAGCGGCTCCTTCCTTGAGCCGTGGGGGGAACGGTCGCATCGTGGATATGGTGTGGAAGCCATTGGACGCTTTGCCCATGAAGTCGCCATGGTGGAATATGGGGGGAACGAAGACGAGCGCGAGGCCAGGCTCGACGAGATACGTCAGCTAGATTACAACGAACTGGCTGCAGATCGGCAGGTGGTCGCCGCAATCCAGGCCATGGAGGCCATCCTGGCCCGCCGAGTTGAAGGCGTAGAAGATTGCATTGTGCGAGTCAACGACGAGCAGGGGGGCCTGGTTCTACACACACCCGGGTCGGCAAAAGCAGAAGTCCTCTACGGCCCAACCGTTTAAACTCTTAAATTAATTTGCACCTATGTCAACAACCTCCGAAACCAAGCAGACGGTCGAACACCCGCAAGAAACTTCCTCCAACGCAATTCGGGCAGAGATAGCTTCGAGCGAGCCACAGTCGTTGCGGACCTACACGCCGAGCCTTGCGGTACTGGCTAAAAGTGCCGGCTCCTATCACTACACACCCGAAGGCCGAAAATTAGCAGACTTTGCCTCAGGAGTACTGGTTACCAACCTGGGTCATAATCCAACCCGTTGGTGGAGGCGCGTTCTGGCATATCTTGGCCTCGATCAGTTGGACTCTGCTGAGCCGTTCTGCAAAGCCGTGACCCTGTCGGCGTACAACGCCTTAACGGAACTCGAAGCCCAGGCAACTGGGCGTTTGCTGGCCAGTTTGCGCGGACAGCCGGGCGGGGCAAGGATGGAGCAAGTCTTGTGGGCTGCCTCGGGAAGTGAGGGGATTCAAAAGGCCCTCTGGGCAGCGATGGCCCGCCGGGAGGGATCGGATATGATCATTGCTACCCGGCACGGATTCCACGGCAAGAAAGGACTCGCAGGTGCAGTCACGGGGTCCGAAACCGATAAAGAACGCGACCCGCGGGTCCGATTTATCAGTTTTCCCATCGACCAGTGCCGTTCCATCGAACGCAGGCGCGAGGCTTTGGACCTGGAGCCGTATCGACGCGAACTCAACCAGCTTGCCACAGAGTTCGGTGATCGTCTCTGTTGCCTCATCACCGAACCTTACCTGGGCGGTGGCGGATCTTACCACCCGCAGGTCGAGTATATGCAACTGCTGGAACAATTTTGCCGTACGCATGATCTCGTCTTTATTCTCGATGAGGTCCAAGCCAATTTCGGTCGCACGGGATCGATGTACGCTTTTACCACCTATGGAGTGGAACCCGATATCGTCGTGCTGGGCAAAGGTTTAGGCAACGGTGTCCCGGTCGATGCCGCTGTCGGAAGGGCTGAAATTTTTGACAGCCTGAAGTATGGTGCCACTTCCGACACCTGGAGCGGCCACCCGCTCGGTTGTGCTGCCGTCCTGGCAACGTTTGACGAGTTCGAAGAAAATGATGTTCTCGGTCATGCTGCAGAGCTTTCCCAGGTTATCGAGAAGGGGCTCCAACGTCTGGCTGAATTGCCCGCAGTTGCCGCAGTGAGGGGAGAAGGGACCGTATGGGGAATCGAATTCGCATCGATCGGGAATCTTTCTGCCGACGACGTAGCCAACGAAGTGGTCCGGCGTTGTTATCTGGGGGATGAGCATGGACAAGCTATCCATTTACTCGGGCCGCTGGCTGGTAAGGTGATTCGTATTGCCCCACCGCTGGTTATGCCCTTGGACGAAGCAGAAACGTATTTTGAAGCGATGCACAACATCGTTGCAGGAATGTCTGGTTAACCACGTGCAGATCTAAACTGCCAGCTGCAAGTCAAGTGCATTAAGAGCCTCGAAAAGCAGTCGATGCCGAAACAGACGTTGATTTCGTTTCACCTTGTCCCACCCCGGGGTTCACAATGCTACAAGTCGTATTGGAAAAACCAGAGCAGTTTGCTGCTCGGGAAGCGGAAGCTCCAACCGGCGATGCAGAAAACGCGCTGGTTCGGGTGAATCGGATCGGTGTGTGTGGAACCGACATGCATGCCTACTTTGGTCGTCATCCCTACATTCGCTATCCGGTCGTCCTGGGGCACGAACTTTCCGGGACCATTGTTCAGCTGCCCAGCGGGAGCAGTAAGCTCAACGTGGGTGACCACGTGAGCATCGAGCCATTTCGCTCCTGCGGCGATTGTCATGCCTGTAACCTTGGCAAGTCAAATTGTTGCCTCAAAATGGCCTTAATAGGTATTCACATCGATGGGGGAATGCAACCACTGATCCGTGTGCTGCCACAATATTTGTATTCCTCTTCCCGACTGACGTTGGATCAACTGGCGATGATTGAGCCTCTCTCGATCGGTTCCCATGCGGTCCAGAGGGCCAGATTGAAGGAGGGAGAAAGCGTGTTGGTTGTGGGAGCCGGCCCGATTGGCATTGCCACAGCCCAGTTTGCCCTCCTGGCTGGTGCGTCGGTCACAGTCATGGAACTCAACGAAGAACGTCGCGAGTGGGTTTCGAAACATTTAGCGGTCGAAGTAACCGCCGATAGCGGTGATGAGTGCTATGAAGTTGTCTTCGATGCAACGGGTAACCCCAAGGCTATGGAGAAAAGTTTTGAGCGTTGTGCCCACGGCGGAAAACTTGTGTTTGTCGGCATTATCAAGGCCCGTATCGGGTTCGACGACGAACTCCTCCACGGGCGGGAACTTACCCTGTTTGCCAGCCGCAACAGCTGCGGTGATTTTCCCCGGATTATTAAGTTGATCGAACAAGGCCGGTTTGATCCTTCACCATGGGTAACCCACCGGATGCGACTGGCCGAAGTGCCAAGTCGATTTACAGAATTGTTCGATACCGGTGGACTGATTAAAGCCATGATCGAGGTTCCTGAGGAACAAGAACTCCCTTGAAGGGGCTGAGTTTGAATGCTGTACGTCATTTGCTGGCTAACCGACTTTGCGTCGGTGTTGTTTCTCTTTTCGGCTACCCGTGCCCTGGCGGAACAGGGGACCGGATCGATCGCCATGGGCTGCATTGGCGCCATCTTTTTTTTAACCGCTGCCGCTAGCAACGCCTACTGGGGACGCGTCGCCGATCGTTGGGGGCGACGTCAAGTGGTGTTGGCCGGAACAGCCCTGATGTTGGTTTGCACTGCCCTGGCTGCCTCGTGGGAAATTGTTCCCGGGCTGATATATCCGGCATTTGTCGTGGGCGGAGTAGCAGCGGGAATGATCTGGCCCCCGGTGATGGCCTGGTTGGGTCGCGAGACCGAAGGCAGTTCTACCAGCCGTACCTACCTCTTGTTTTGCCTTGCATTTAATCTGGGCATGGTTTCGGGACAATCGTCCGGGGGGTGGTTGTTCGAGAATTTTGGTTTCGTCGCCCCGCTGCTGATCTCGGCCGGACTCACCACCATTTCTGTCACGTGCGTTTGGTTCATGACCGAGTCGTCGGCCCAGGACATTCGAAAGCCCGCAGCAGACGACCCTCAAGTGATTCAAAGGGAGGTTGCCCGAGCTTTTGCCCGCCTGGCGTGGGTCGCTAATTTTGGTGGCATGTTTGCGATGAGCGCAATCTGGTTTCTCTTCCCTCAACTCGTTATCAGCTTGGGAGTTCCGGCCGATTCACACGGTGTGCTTCTCGCCTTTGGCCGCGGGATCACCATCTCCGTTTTTGTCTTGATGCACTTTTTTCAATTCTGGCGATTCCGCTTTCTGACTGCCGTTGCAGCACAGTCATTGGGAGTCGCGGGGCTGGTCATGGTGTCGGTGGCCACCACCGAAATCTTGCTGGCGGGAGGTATTGCGGCACTCTCGGCGATGATGGGTTATAATTACTTTGCCAGTTTGTCCTACCATGCGATCGGGTATGCCGACCAGCAGAGAGGCACGGCCTTTGGGCTCCAGGAGGCTTTCTTAGGGTTCGGTGCGGCTGGAGGATCCTGTTTCGGTGGAATTGCCGCCGCCTATTGGGGCGAGAACGCCCCGTTTCAACTCGCGGCTGGACTGGTCGCCAGTTTGATTGTTGTGCAGTTGGTACTCTGGTGGCGGCTTGTTTACCCCATGCAACGTCGGCGAATTCGCAGCGCAACGGAACCGTCAGAATCGAAACCATTAACTGCTGTCTGACTTCGATAACACAAGCTTGAATTGGAAAGAACCAGAATGCCATCAAGTTCGAAAACGACTGCAGTCAAATCAGGCCTGACTGATCCAACCGTGAACCCTTCGAGACGTCAATTTCTGGAAAAAACGGGGACGGCGGCTCTCGTGGCAGTCGTTGCCGGAAATACCAACCCGTTGAAGGCCGAAGAGTTGGTGCTCGAACCAGGGACCTATCAACCCCTTGATCCCGCTAAAAAAGTTCGCCTTGGTGTGGTCGGAGGTGGTTTTGGATCGCGGATGTTCTGGAACTTCGAGCCAAACTGTATTGTGCATGCGGTGAGCGACTTGCGGACAGACCGGCGAGACCACCTCATGAAGGTTTACGAATGTGACCGCTCGTACGAGTCGCTCGAGAAACTGATTCTCGACGACCAGCTTGATGCAGTCGCCGTCTTTACCGGGGTGCCCGATCATGCGGGCCATGTCCTTGCCGCTATGAATACAGGAAAACACGCAATTTCTGCCGTGACGGCCTGCACAACCCTGGAAGAAGCGTCGCGCATGAAAGAAGTCAAGGAATCGACGGGCTTGAAGTACATGATGGCCGAAACCAGTTATTATCGGCCGGAAGCGATCGCAGCCCGCGAACTTTTTCAGCGGGGAGCGTTTGGAGAACTCTTCTATACCGAGGCTGAATACTTTCACCCGCACACCGAAAGCGAGCGATCCTCACCCAATTCCTACTGGTACTACAATGGCCAGCGGACCTGGAGGCATGGGTTCCCCCCCCTGCTCTATTGCACCCACGCTACTTCTTTTCTGGTCGGCACCACCGGCGAGCGCATTACCGACGTGTCGTGCATCGGAATGCTCTCGCCTCCAGGTATTCCAGGGTATGCGGTAGGGCACAACCGGTACGACAACCCCTTCAACTCGCAGATTGCCCTGTGCAACACGGATCGAGGACACGCTTGCCGTGTACAATCGATTTGGACAGGGACTGAAAGTGCCGAACGGGCCCAGTGGTTCGGTACCGACATGAGTCTCTATATGCCCGGCAGTGGAGGCCAGCCCTTTAAAATCCGGGGCCCCGAGGCAGCACCTGGCAGCGTTCCCGATTACCGCAGGCGTCTGCCACCATCGATGCACAGCGTCAAAACATCCCACGGAAATTCGCACACCCACCTGGCCCACGAGTTCGTCTCGGCAATCATCGAAGACCGCGAACCGGCAGTCGATTTGTACGAAGCACTCGCCATGACCGTGCCAGGAATCGTGGCCAACGAGTCGTCTAAACGCGGGGGTGAGCAGCTCAAGGTCCCGAATTTCGATCGGACCACAGGATGACCGGCGGTAGCAGGATCTGGCTCGTTTAGCGCGATGGGCGCCAACCTCGACACCTCGGCCACGCCAACGTGCAACTTAGCATGATCAGCCAGGTGGCAGGTTCGGGAATGGCAACCGACAGCTGACCTGTTGAGTAGAGACCCGCTGTATCCCAGGCCAGGCCAGCGCCGAGTTCCGGCAGGTCGAGAGTGAATTCTCCCTCAAGCTGGGAAAAATCGAGAACCTCGAATTGATCACCTGCGGCAGGTGTGTAACCACCAGTTAAAATTACCTCGAGTGCCCCTGCAGCCGACAACGTACCACCCACCGCCAGTACGTCATGTGTGGTACCCGCTGCGACACCGCCGATTTCCAGTTGCAATGTGCCACCAACCCGCTGGGTAAAATCGCCCGTTACCGTCAGGGTGCCAGGGCTGTTTCCAGGCGCTACCGTGCCTTTCACATTTTCGAGATCCCCAACGACCATCCCCGAACCGGTAATCGAACCGCTGGCCCCGATAACGCTGCCCCCGCCGGTCACGACCGTGTTGTTGATGTGCAATGTGCCACTTCCACTTTTAACAAGGGAATAGCCATTCAAGTCAAGCCGATTGTTGAACTCAAGCGCGGCACCGCCGGCGATCATGGCAACGGTATCATCCTTCAGTTCAACCCGAATCTGAAGCTTTTGTGTGCCTTGCAGCACTTCAAGTTCTGCACTACCGCTGTTCGACTCGAGTTTAAGCAATCCCGTGCCGGCAAGGGCATAAGTCTCGCTGCTATCAAAAGTAATTTTCTTGATCGTGACTGTCTGGTTGGTAAAGAGGGTCGAGGAATCAGTGATCAGGGGGCCCAGGATTGCAGTTTGTGTGTTCCCATTAGGGACCACGCCACCAATCCAGTAATTGCTGTTATTCCAGGAACCGCCCTTGCTGTAGAACCAGGTTCCATCCTCCAGGCCCCCACCTGCCGGTACGATGGTCACAGTCTGATCGACACCTGACACGGGGACAGTGGTAGCAGCGCCATCCGGCCAGCGAACGTTAAGCACAAGCGGGCCATCATAGTTACCCAAACCAAAGTGCATGGTATGGTCATTCTGGTTACCCCCAGTCCCCACGGCACCTTCGACTTGCCGGGTTAAAGTGCCAAGCCCGGGCACTTCGATGCGAACTTGGGATCCGATAGCCGTGGCATCGTAGGTTGGGTTGCCTTCCAGGCGTACTTTAAGCCAGCTGTTACTCGAACGGGACGACCCGTTGTCAGTACCATCATTTTCAAGCAGCTTATTTGCGGTGAAGAGATCCAAAAAACCGTCGTTATTGTAATCACCAAAGGCCCCAAAAGTCGTTTGTTGGCCTCCCACAATGGAGTTGATATTCCAAGTGGCGCTGATGTCCGTGAAATTGAGATTACCAGTTTCGACAAAGTTATTTTTCCAGAGCTTCGAATTGTCCGAATAAACCGTTGCAAAGTACAGGTCCAGATCACCATCATTGTCAATGTCACCGAAAGTTGGCGACGCATAAGATTCAACAAAGGCCACGCCCTTGGTACCCACATCGTCAAACTTGTAATCCTGCGACGCGCCTTTGTTCATAAGGAACCGGGATTCCGGTTGCCCCGGGTGGGCAAACTGACCGGAAAACAGATCGAAGTCGCCATCGTTGTCAAAGTCGCCAAATGCGGCGCCCATCGAGTGACCGCCGCCGGAAGTGGCATTGTGGGTTCCTGAAACATTGGTCAAGCCACCGTTACCGTCGTTGCGCCACAAGAAGTTTGTTTCGAGGCGGTAGTTTGACACATAAATGTCCGTGTCCCCATCTTCATCCCAGTCGGCGGTGGTAACACCGTAAGCAGGATTAGCACCCGGAACAAAGGAGGTCTGTTTCGAAAAAGTGCCGTTCTGGTTGTTGAGGTAAATCACATCCGGCTGGTAGCACCCGACGTTGCAGGCTTCGTAGGCCCCCACGTAGAGATCAAGGTAGGAGTCGCCATTGATGTCGACAAAGGCGGATGCCCGGGCCATCGACGGCATGCCCGTAAATTGCTGGGCAAGCGAAAAATTATTGCCCCCGTTGTTGTGATAGAGATTCCCGCCAATGCTCATAAAATAATCGAGAAAACCGTCTTTGTCGTAGTCGCCAAAAATACCGTTGTCGTTCTCCGGGATTCCACCGATGATACTTAATGTGTATTGTCCCGTACTATCAGGCCCATTATTCCGCATGACGTGGTAACCTGCACCAACATCGAGCAGGCCGTCGTTGTTGTAATCGGCCAGCGACGGTGAGCCCGATGCAAACGCGTAGGTGCCGATCGCGGCGTCGGTCGCGTTGAAGAAATCAGCGCGGGCGGGTGTCATAAATACTGCCAGCGAAAGTACGGCTGCCACCACACCGAACCGCAAGCAAAGCCGGCGACTGTGACTGGCAGTTCTGCCGCCCAGCAATGCATGGATAAAATGGCGCCGCTCTCTACACATTCCCAAAGACCTCGATCTGAACATTCCCTAAGACCTCGACTTGAGGGATCTACTAATATAACTCCACCATGTATTATACCACCATTCCTTCTTTTTTCGAGAATACTACAAAATTTTTTTCTCTGTGGGATTGACAGTGCTGGCGGACGCCGACTGATCGGTGGAGGCCCGGCAGGTGGCTGCCAGGTTGCCGGAAAGCACTCCTTGAAAAATTGATGTGTTGTGGTCGCAAACAACACCGTTTGCCGTCCGGGAATGTCCTGCCAGAAATCAGTAGTGTCCCAACGTTTTCGCGTTGGAGGATTATAAGTTATTGTTTTCTATCACTTTACGGAAAATCATGACCTGTATCGATTTGAATTCGACATGGCCGATAATGTCTCATTTCGGAGGC
>CAUZEA010000172.1:0-8687 GCA_963578605.1 Planctomycetota bacterium | reverse complement strand
GAACTTCATCCTCCAGGGAAAAATAATTCCGCACCAGTTGCCGCACCCCCTGGTGATAGGTCTCCCCTTCGGCCGTTAGCACCCACAGGACTCCTGATCCCATCATCGGTCGAATTCCCTTAAGTAACACGTAGCAGGCCGGTTACGTCAAATCCCATTTCCCGAAAACCGGGAAATAGAATGGTACCTCAATGCTGAATGGTGTCAGGAAATAAATCAGGAAAAAGATCGTAAGTTGTTTGATGGCAACTGGTTACAGAATCGACGCAGAATTATTCCTGATACCATGCGGGATCAGCCAGCTGGACGAGTACGAGTTTGGTGTCACTTTAGTTTCCGCCGAGATCAGGAGTCCTGACCCAAGGCCGTACCGACCGGTCGATCAGCTTGACTCCCAGCTGCTGGACCACCTGGCTGGCAGCCGATTGGGTAATGCCATTCTCCGACGCCGCCCGGGAGAAACTCTTCTCGGCGACGACATCACAGAACACTTTGAAGGACTTGATATGCATACCGATACCGCCCAAATGGGGGAATTATCCACTGGCCCGGCACTAGGATTAGTATTAGGAATACAGTGGCGAATTGAGATAAGCTGGAAACATACCAGAATAAATTCTTGAATGGTCGGCGTCAAGCGGCCGGCAAGGAATTGACGATCTCCCAGCGGGTCGGGATCTCTAATCATGGTCTGTAAGTATTCGCCGAACCCGTGGAGCATCAACGCTAGCCACCCCAAAAAGGCTGGGAAAAGTGGCGATAGCAACCTGATGCTCCACGGGTTCGGCGAATATTTACCATGGTCTCCGCACAAGTCCTTGTCGTTGTTAGGCTTACATCACACGACCCGTAAATGTTCGCCGCCCGCGTGAAAGAACGTGTTGGCGCAGACGATAAACCGCTAATGAACGCTAATCACGGAATTAAATTCCGTGATGCTTTCAATTAGCGTCTGGGGAGACCCGCCCCTGGCGGCAACGCGGTGAAGCATTTTGAATCTCGACAAACGCAGGATATCGAACATCGCCGAAGAGCGTGAGACTTTGGACGGCAATGCCAAAAAGTCCAAAGTCTTACGCTCTTCACCTACCAAAATCCCTCACGGCGTTGCCACCAGGGGCGGGTCTCTTGGCCGTATAATATCGACAACGTGAAAGAGGATGCGACCCACGTGGGTACGCACGTGGGTCGGATGAATGGTCAACGCGTGCAACCAATTGAATTGAACATCGCTGTTGGATGAACTCCCTTCCAGATAAACTCGAAGACTGTACGATTCATGGCAACGGTTCTGAACTGCTGATCGTCGAAGGTGATTCGGCATCGAGAGCCATCAAACGAGTCCGTTTTCACCAATGGCAGGCGATCTTGCCGATGCAGGGCAAGCCGATGAACGCGACCAAGGCCTCGTTGGTAGCGATTAAGGACAACATTGAGTTTGCCGCCTTGCTCGCGAGCCTCGGAATCGAACTGGGCGACGACCTCGACCTGAATCAAATCCGCTACGAGCGCATCGTGCTGCTGTTCGATCCAGATGCGGACGGGATCCACGGTCGCACACTCATGCTGCTATTCTTCTATCACTGCCTGCGACCGTTGTTGGATGCTGGCCGCATTTTTGACACCCATGCACCGCTATGGGCGGTTTCCGCCGCTGACCTCGACCATCCCCTGTATGCGTTCTCAGACGATCATTTAAAACGGATTCGGCAAGCGCTAGCCGAACAAGGAGCGGTGCCTCTGGATACACGTCGATTTCGAGGGCTTGGCAACGTCGACGGTATCGCGCTTAGAGGGCTTTGTTTGGATCCAAAATCAAGGCGGCTTCAACAGCTGACAGCCGACGATGCGGAAAACGCGATAGCCCTCTTTGCAAAAATGCGTGCCCAATAGTGTCCACGTCTGACTTTCTGATAAATTGCCACGATAATGGCGTAAGGTCGATGGCCGACTTCTTTGCCAGGGGCACTGATCTTGTTTTCGAGCCCTTGGTGATGTCGGTTTTCTGCACCTTTAGGGATTGAGTGAGTTTTCGACGGCCGCCACCGGCCCCGTGCCTAATTCTTCCCGATAAGTAGCGAGTCTGCTTTTGACCGGGTACCGCTACGAGCTTTTCGGACCTTCACGACTCAAGCCTATTCAACCTACGGCTCAAACATTTGCACCAGCGCGTCGAGGATCTTCGTCGCCGTTGCGGGCCGTATCGTGGCTATCTTATTCACGAGTCGACTCTTGTCGAAGGTTCGAATTTGGTCGATCGCCGCAACACCGGCCTTTCCCCTCACGCGCGTGCCAATCCGGAAAGGGTAGCTGCGGCCAGTGGTAAGTGGCACGGCAACAACGGTTCGCAGTTGCCGGTTCAACTCGTCCGGGGAAACGATCACGACTGGGCGAGGTTTTTTAATTTCGGCACCTATTGTCAGGTCGAGGTTTGCGATCCAAACCTCGAATCGTTTTACTTCCACTCCCATTCTCCGTGGAAATCAGCAAGAGTTATGTTCCATTCATCCAGTTTATCCCCACTCGCCGCATGACATTGGGCAGCTGCGTCTTCCCAACCTTCCCGCGTTCGCTTGGCTGAACGGATAATGACGGCTCCTTCCGCTACCTTCAGTTCAAGCTGGTGCGTCAATCCTGCTTGCTCAATGACGGCTTTCGGCAGGCGAATACCTTGCGAATTGCCTATTTTAATTAACTTAGTTTCCACGCTATATTCCTCTGTGAAGGACAATGCGATGTGACAACAATGTAATTACATTCTAGCACCGTGTCGGCGGGCAAGCAAGTTCGTTAAGGGGTTAAGGGTGACCGCCTCATCGATCCGGCAGCCACCGAGCAAATAACCCTCAAACCGCGCTCGTAGCAACGGCTTTGAGACCGTGTTACAGGTGGTGGGATTATGCGTTGCCAGTATCTTTAGCCGTCGTCGGGTGGGCTCCAGCGATGATCATTGAGCCTGATCTCTCATTCAACCACCTCATTCGGCCCTCTGCCGTGTTCATCCCGAAACGGAACACTCGCACAGGCCGCTTTGTGTTCCTCCAGCGCGCGACGAAGTCGCTCCGTCACAGGTCGGTTGCTGTCGATGAGGTCGGTCACTTCTTGAGGATCATTCTCGAGATGGACCAGGCGCAGCGGTTCGGACGCGTCGTTTTGCAGCAGTTTCCAAGGGCCTTGGCGTACACAGTAGTAACGCTTGCCCTGATAGCGCTTGCCACCTTCCAGTCGAACCCAAAACAAGAATCGCTCCTCAGGCGGCTGAGACTCTCCCAGCAGGGTAGGCAAAATCGAGCGGCCATCAATATCCTCAGACCACTCGGCGCCGGCGGCATGACAGAGCGTCGGAAACAGATCCATGGTCAGGGCGACTCGATCGTTCGCGGTGCCAGCCGCAATCTTGCCGGGCCAACGGGCACACATCGGGATACGAATTCCGCCTTCGAGCATGTCCTGTTTTTGTCCAGCCAGCGGTCCGTTGTCGGCGCCGAAGTAGCCGGCCCCGCCGTTATCGCTGGTGAAGATCACCAGCGTATTGTCAGTGTGACCCGTCTCGTCGAGCGCCGCCAGCACTGCGCCGACCCCAGCGTCCAAGTGCTCGACAAAAGCCGCCAACCCAGCCCGCTGGTCACCGACATCGGGATGCCTGGCGTGGTAGCGGTCGAGATGCTCCTGGGGCGGTTGGATCGGGCTGTGAGGCGCATTGTACGCCACGTACATGAAGAACGGAGAATCTGAGTCGTACGCTTTTAGCCAATCACAAGCCCACTGGGTAAAGAGGTCCGTCGCATGGACCTCGGGCGGATGGATCTCGTCCCCATTCAGCCGCATGTAATTGAATCCATGGCGCAGGTGGTTGTAGTAGTCGTTCATCATGTCGCCGAGGAACCCGTGAAAGAAATGAAATCCCCGCTGGTTGGGCAGGTTCGGCGATCCCAACCCCAGATGCCATTTGCCAATCATGGCAGTGCGGTACCGGGCGCGCGCTAAGACGGCCGGCAGCAACTCTACATCGGGGCAAAGATATCCAAAGGAGTGTTGCGCGTGCGTGCGGATGACCCCTGGCACGCCCACGGCATCCGGGTATTGGCCCGACAGTAGCGCGGCTCGAGTCGGCGAACATACAGGGCAGTTGGCATAAAACTGTGTCCATTTCATTCCCTGTTTCACGAGCTTGTCAATGTGCGGCGAATCGAGGTCCTCCGCACCGTAGCTCCCTAAATCGCCGTAGCCCAAATCATCGACCAGTATCAGCAACAGATTGGGCCGCGCATCGTCGGCACTTGCGCGCGCCGCAAGTTGGTTCACGATGATCGATAGCAGAAGGAGACAAACGTACGAATGATATCTTGTGCCCACAGTGTTATTCCAATGTTGATCTAATGTCCGGACCCGAAGGGGACCTCTTGGCGTTAGCCCCCGAGAGCAAGGGCAAGATTGCCCGCGGACGTGCTTGGCGTACTACGGATTGGTGATGGGGTCTGGTGATGGGGTCTGGCTTACAGAATTCAATTTTCGCACTATCCGGAGAACTATAAACGGGGGTCTTGCAACAACGCCATAGCACGGTAACTCGCACGAGTTGCCGTGAAAATTGATTCTGTAAGCCAGACCCCATCACCATGTGACCCCATCACCATGCTATACCAAGAGTTTTCATGTGAACAATCACGTTCGAGAAGCAGACTGAATATAGGCTGGCTTTAAATGGATCATCCCGCATCATCTATTGCACCTTATTCGGCGCGTACTCATGCTCCCGCTTGCGAATCACCTCGGCCTTGACGATCTTCACGGCGTCTCCAGTCTGCTCCTGGGGATCGCGAGCTGGGATGTCGGAGGCCACGTCCAATCCCTCCACAACCCGTCCGAATACGGTGTGCTGGCCGTTGAGATGCACCGTGGGGACGTAGCAAACATAGAACTGGGAACCGCCCGTGTTGCGAGCGGCCGTTTTGGCCATACTGAGACTGCCGCGGAAATGCTTGCGATGGTTGTCGTTCACACACTCGCAGTAAATATTGTAACCAGGCCCACCCGTGCCATCCTCGTTCGGACAGCCTGCTTGCGCCATAAAGCCCTTGATCACGCGATGAAATGACAACCCGTCATAGAAACCCTTTTCGACCAGGCTGACAAAGTTGCCCACGGTCTCGGGAGCTTCGTTCTCGAACAATTCCACGACGATGTCGCCTTGGTCCGTCGTTAACTTGACCCGCGGAAGGTCGTCCGCCTCGGCCTCGGCTTCACGAAGGGCTAGTTCCTCTTCCCATTGAGATTTGAGCAAGTCCAGATCGGACAAGTAACCCATGAAGTGAGCGCCCTGATCGGAAATCGTGCCCTTGATGTCCGCATCGCGAAGGTGTTGCTGGGCGGACTCGAAATCGCCCAATGCAAAGGCGGCAATGCCGGCATAATTCTTGACTCCTTTTTCGTTGCAGCCGTTCTTGATCAGGACACTGGCCAGCTCGTTGACGTCCTCGAAATTGTCCCGAGCCGCTTCGTCCTGGAGCATGCCGATCAAGAACCGTGTCAATTCGCGGTCCTCACCAGGCGCTTCCTCGTAGGCGGCCAGTCCTGCTTTGCGAGCGGCCGATATGAATTCTTCGAACTCGTCTACCTTCGCCTCGAAACGGTCGCCGATCCCCGCCAATTCCTTTTCCTCGCCAACCGCATACTCCGCTCGAATATCTCGCAGCTGCTTGAGACGATCCTTCCACTCGGTCATCACCGATTGGAAGGCCTCCGCTGCTGGCCCTGCCGCAGAGTCAGCCGCGACTGGCTCCGCCGTTTCGGAAGCCTCGTTTTCTTGAGCCCTCAGCCGACTCACCTGAAGCAAAAATATTCCAATTCCGACGACGACGGCAAGCATAATGCGATGTAGGTAAGTGGCTGACATGACTCAAAAATCCTCCTCAATGAATTCGCATTGTCGGTTTACAAAGAGCCGCTGGGGTCCAACCGCTGCCTCAGGCAGTATCCGCACATGGGTGCCCCCGTGCATTAGCGGTACGCAGCTGAATAAAATAACATACGTAGTCCCACATCAAAAGGATCGTAAGAGGGAAGATGGGTCTGTGGTCCGTGATTTGTGGTTTTATGACTTTCGTTGGATTATCCATTGACCGCTCTCCCCACGGACCACAGACCCTTTGTCACCCCATCCACCCGAAAGAATCCGCATGACAAAGACCCGGCGCCCATCCCCGGCCAGGCCGGCCGATACCAGTTTGCGGATAATCGGCGGTAATCTGCGAGGCAGCCGCATAGAATACCAGGGCGATCCACGCACGCGACCCATGAAGGAGCGGATCCGCGAAGCCACGTTCAACCTCGTTGGTCCCAGCATCAAGGGGACCTACGCGATTGATCTGTTCGCCGGTACGGGGGCCCTTGCGCTGGAGGCGATCAGCCGCGGGGCTGTGGGGGCCACGGCAATCGAGCAACACTTTCCGACGGCCCGATTGATCGAGCAAAACGCCGTTCGGCTGAAGGTAGCGCAGCAAATCACGGTGGTGCCCGGAGACACCTTCGTTTGGATCCGGCAACTTCGCGAACAGCTGCTGGAGGGAGAATTGGCCCTGACGGCGATGCCCGGACCGTGGACCGTTTTTTGCTCACCACCGTACCGGTTCTACAACGAGCGACGTGAAGACATGTTGGCGCTCGTTCAACAGTTTTGTGACGATGCTCCACCGGATAGCACCGTGGTTGTCGAAGCAGAATGTGAATGGAATTTTGACCAGCTACCTTTACCAGAACAGTGGGATGTAAGAGCCTATCGACCTGCCATGTTGGCAATTCTGCGAATTTGAAGAACCGCTGCGCCAATGGATATGCAAAACCCATCGGGAGGGCGAGGCCTTAGGTTTATACACATCTTTTGAGTCGTTTTGCGGCAAACTCGGGGGGTTTGGGGGGGAACCCCCCAATGAAGTGCTAGGTGGTCGACTATTTTCGAACGCGCCCGGCGCGCGCTCGTCTGAGTTTGCGGATTATATCGAGCGTGGAAAATCATAATGGAACGTCTATTGGCGATTCCTTGGGGGGTTCCCCCCCAAACCCCCTGAGTTAGTTTCCCAATCGACAAAGTTTATCTGCAATCCAACGTAGAAGATGTGTACAAACCTAAGGGCGAGGCTCCCGCCCTCCCGCGACAGCCCCGCTAGCGATAGTTTCGGCTACCGCATCACTTTCTTTGGCGGTAGTAGCCGCCAACAAATTACGCACAATCGGCACCGTTTACGCATTAAGCGTTGTTTTTGGTAGCTGGGTGCGTCGGTCGTGGAAATCGGGTTCGATCCTGGTGCGCGCCGATTCCGATGAATAGGGAGTCCGCCTGGAGGGCGAGTTATCGCTGCTGCGCTATAAGAATCATGATGGATCGATCCCGCAATTCCGTTCAGCCGCCAATGATTCTCATCATTGGTAGCTTGTTCATACTCGCTGTGACCGCGGCTCAGGTGTGGCGATCCAGGGACGTCTTCTGCGTTGATGGCAACACGACGCGGATTTCGGAGGAGGATCATTCCGCCTGGCGACAGTCGAGGATTGCCCAAGCCGACACGCCGAACGATCTGGCGCGGGTCGAAGCAGTTCCCCACCCAAGCCCATCACCAATGGCCCCTGCACTGGCGCCCCCTGCACTGGTGGCCCCTGCACTGGTGGCCCCTGCACTGGCGCCCCCTGCACTGGCGCCCCCTGCACTGGTGGCCTCTGCACTGGCGCCCCCTGCACTGGTGGCCTCTGCACTGGCGCCCCCTGCACTGGCGCCCCCTGCACTGGTGGCCTCTGCAGATGTCCGACCGGAATTGGACGTCCCACCGAAATTGACGGATCAGGCAGCTCACGGCACTGCAGGACCACCCCATGCCGACCCCATTCCCGCCACCGACCTCAATCCATCCGTACCAGAGCTACACGCTTCCCAGGCGATCGAACGGCCGGCGCCTCAACAGGAATTGAACAGTCTGCTGGCGAGTGACACCCCTGTCTGGTCGGACAGTCTGTTGAATCTTGATCGTCTACCCCGCTCTTCGGTAGCACGGCGGCCTCAAGTTATCGCCGACAAAATTGCCCCGATCGGTCAAGTTCCCCCTCGACTTCTCCCTCGACGGCTGCCTGAAAGGGTTGCCGCGAAAGGGGTTGCCGCGAAAGGGGTTGCCGCGAAAGGGGTTGCCGCGAAAGGGGGGCCCGCAAAGGAGGGCCCGGTGAAAGGGGAGCCCGCAAAGGCCTCGCCTCACTTGCTGAAGCCGACCCAGAAACCGGCGCCGATTGTGGACGTCGGCGTGAATCAAACCTGGGCCGAAGCGACAGCGCTGCTCAACGAGGTGAGGGAACTCGAACAGATTCCCGAACTGTCACCTTGGTGCCAACTGGTCCATAACGAGTTGGAAAATCTTCAATCCAGCGGGTCTCTAGGTGATCCCCGGGCGGCTAGATCGCTTCGACGATTGCGATCGCTCAGCCGAGTCGGCCAGTTCCCCGATCGTCGGCAACCGATACTCGGTCAGGTCCACGACGAAGAGGCACGGACCCGACTGCTTACGTCAGCCCACTCCGTAGCCCGCCGAGCGGCCATTTGGACGAACGTTCATTTGGTGGCGTCCCTTACCAATCCGGAAAAACGGTTGCAGCAATATCTCGAAGTCGATCCAACCACCATGGCCAGGCTGGTCACCGACGTGCGC
>CAUZEA010000171.1:0-8783 GCA_963578605.1 Planctomycetota bacterium | reverse complement strand
TTTTGAATGACCTGGTTTTGAATGACCTGGTTTTGAATGACCTGGTTTTGAATGACCTGGGCAGTAACCTGGTCGCGTTCAGAAAACTCTGCTGGTCAAGGCACGAACCGCGTCGCAAACGGCCCCACCGGGGCGGAAAGCAGAGTCAGGAACAAAGCGAGCCTGCCCTGGCAACGAACAAGGAGCCACATTACTTAAGAGGACCAATCGAGTCCCGTCTCTCTGCGGATACGTTCGGCAAAGTCTCCCAAAAGGCCTCCGATGACGTCCCACCCTTCAGCACGTCGCACTTCGATATCACCCTGGCGATTGACACGAACGATCGTGTCATTTTGAACCCCAGCTTCGGCAAGACCACCTACATGAAGCTCGTCGTCGACAATAATCCGTTCCAAGCTAGCCCCGTTCATTTCGATAAACGACATAACGCATCTTACTCCAGCAGATTCACGTTGGCAGAGGATTTAAAACATATGAATTTTACAACGATTTCCGGGCCACACCAGTCAAATGTGGGAAACCTTCCAGAGAAAAAAACGAATGTTACGGGTGCCAATTTGGTGCCAATGCTCTTACACATTCGGTCAGCGCCAGCAAACTCGGCACATCGAGTTGTTCGCTACGGGTATCGGCCCCAAATTGCATCGAATCGAGGACTTCGTCCACTTCATTTTTACTCAGATGGCTTTTCATGGCTGCCAGAACATTGGCGCGTAAGAATTTCCGACGGTGAAGGAAAATTGCTTTCGTGAATTGATGAAAATATCGCAAATCGGGGATTTTATTGCGACGTTGCGGATCGATTCGAAGACGCACAATCGCCGACTGGACCTTCGGCGCTGGCCAGAACACCGTCGGCGGCAGGACTCGCACAATCTCAACATGACATTGACTCTGCAACCACACGCTCAGGGCCCCGTAGTCCTTGCTCCACGGTTGGGCTGTAATCCGGTCGGCTAATTCCTTCTGTATCGTGGCCACCATTGTATGGGGAACGTGATCGACCGAAAGCAAGTTCGAGAGCACAGGGGTCGCAATGTTGAAGGGCAAATTGGCCACGAGTTTCAGCTTGCGCCCGGGTACAGTGCTGAGTTGCTCCTCGAGAGTGGCTAGCAATTGATCGTCAAAACGGTTTTTATTGTGTAGTGCATCCTGGTGAAGCATCACCACGTTTTTGAAATCGATCAACTGTTCACTGGCCAATTCGAAAAGGTGGCCGTCAATCTCCACAGTAACAAGTGCAGCAACTTGGGGCGCCATAAGTACGCTGAGTGAACCAGTTCCGGTACCGACTTCCAGGACCACGTCGTCAGGCCCCAGGTCGGCAGTTTCAACGATTAAACGCTGCAGGTTGAGATCGATTAAAAAGTTCTGGCCATGTCGTGTGGCAGGTGCGATACCCATCTCACGAAACCGCTTGATGAGAAATGTCTTTGTTTGACGAGTCATGCGCTGAAATTCTCCAGTTGGTGCTCGACGTATTTTGCCAAAACGTCGGTCTCCAGGTTGACCCTATCCCCCACACGACGTTTTCCCAGGGTTGTCACCTCCAGCGTGTGAGGAATCAAGGTAACACTGAAGCGTTCCTCAGTTACGTCGACGAGAGTTAAACTTACACCGTCGACCGCAACTGAACCCTTGCTTGCCATTTGGCGGAGTTGTGCCCGCGGTGCACGGAAACACATCGTACACCATTCCCTGTCGTCCCGACGCTCATCAACCCAACCTACCGCATCGACGTGGCCGGTCACGTAATGGCCACCAATTGGGTCACCAGCGTGTAACGCGGTTTCGAGATTGACGTAGTCCCCGGCTGAAAGTGTCCCCAAGCTGGTGCAGGCAAGTGTTTCCGCCCCTGCCTCGAATTCCAACTTTTCTTCGTCAATGCGAACCACAGTCAGACAGCAACCGTTCATTGCAATGCTGTCACCGATTTGGGCCGCGGCGGCAACCCGCGCCGCCCGTAGAGCGATGCGCACTCCAGGTGGTTGCGACACGACCTCGGCGACTTCTGCCAACGCTTCAACAAGACCGGTAAACATTCAGAAAACCTCTCCTTGGCGAATCGAAGTGGAAACGGGCACTAGTACAATACCGGGCATGAATCAAACCACTGGCGATCCTGGCGGGCCATCCAGGCTGTGCTTTTCATCGGTCCCCATTGTCCGGTGTCATACGCAAACAGGGATGGCTGATCGCGGGTCCTCCAATACTCCAGAACAGGGTCGATAATCCGCCAGGCCGTTTCCACCTCGTCGGCGCGGGCAAAGAGGCTGGCATCCCCTTCCAGTGCGTCGAGCAATAATCGCTCGTACGCCCCGGGCATGACGCTGTGAAACTCACGACAAAAATCAAAGTCCAGGTCGGTTTGGCGCAATTTCATACCTGCATCGGGAACTTTAGTTTCGAAATGCAATTGAATTCCTTCACCAGGCTGTACTTGAATAACCAGGCGATTCGCCTCGGTAGCGCTTTGCGGGCCATCAGCAAACATCATGTGAGGGGGTGCAACGAACTGGATTACAATCTGGCTAGACCGGCACGACATGGCCTTGCCGCTGCGCAAGTAAAAGGGAACACCGTGCCACCGCCAGTTGTCGATCCAGAGTTTAACGGCTGCAAACGTGGCCGTCCGGCTGTTGGAATCCACATCCTCGTCGCTGGTATACCCACGATACTGGGCTCGAAAAGTATCTTCGCGAATCGCATCGCCCACCAAGGGCCGAACTGCTTGTAAAACCTTTACTTTCTCGTTGCGAATCGTGTCCGGCTCATATTTGATAGGAGCCTCCATTGCCGTGATCATCAACAGTTGCAACAGATGGTTTTGGAACATATCGCGAAGCACACCTGAACCGTCATAATACTTGGCGCGACTACCTACATCGACCGACTCGGCCACGGTGATTTGGACATGGTCGATGTAGTTGCGATTCCAGATTGGCTCAAAGATCGTATTGGCAAAACGAAGCACCAGGAGGTTCTGAACGGTTTCTTTGCCCAGATAATGATCGATTCGATAAACCTGGCGTTCCTCGAACACCGTTGTAATGGCCGCATTAAGGTGTTGAGCGGAGGTCAAGTTGGTTCCGAATGGTTTTTCGACGATCACCTGCCGGGGGCCCTCGGTTTCGTTCGCCAACCCCGCTTGACCGAGATGCCGCACGGCCGTTTCATAGAACTTGGGCGACGTCGCAAAATAATAGACTCGCGTACTCTGGGCCTCCCGCTCCACTTCTTTCAGAAAGCTTGCCAGGTGGTCAAAGTCTGCTTTGTTGTTGATATCGCCAGCCTGATAGAATAACCGCTGCGAAAACTCGTCCCAAACCGCTTGTTCGAAACTCTCGCCGACGAACTCGCGGGCTAACTCTGCCAGGCCCTGACGCCACTGTTGATGAGAGAATGGTGAGCGGGCAAACCCGACAACGCGCATTTGCTCGGGCAGGCGGCCTTTACGATGCAGTTGGTACAGCGCCGGTACCAGTTTGCGATGCGTGAGATCGCCCGAAGCTCCAAATATAACAAAAGTGTGTGGCATAAGTCAAACCAAAGGCCTCCAGAGTCCTCCTCGACAACCGCTATTTGACTTGCGCCGGTAAACGGCGCAGGCTGAGCCAATCGGTATGAAATGTGCCCTCTTGGTCGAGCCGCTGGTAGGTATGCGCGCCAAAGTAATCACGTTGTGCCTGCAATAAGTTGGCTGGTAACCGCTCGCGACGGTAACCGTCGTAATAAGCCAGGGCAGTCGCGAAGGCAGGTACGGGGATTCCCAGCTGGACCGCGGCGGCAACCACGTTCCGCCACGCATCCTGGGCCTGCTCAACGGCATCACAAAAATAGGGGGCAATCAACAAATTTTCCAACTGTGGATCGGCATCAAACGCCTCCTTGATCCGGTCCAGAAACACTGCCCGAATAATACATCCGCCGCGCCACAATTGCGCACAGGACCCGTAATCGAGTGGCCAGTCATGTTCAGCCGCTGCATGTTGCAACTGGACAAATCCCTGGGCATAGCTACAGATCTTCGAGGCGTACAAAGCGAGACGAATCTGCTCGATAAAATCTGCCCGGTCCCCTTCGTAGGTGCCATGAGGCCCAGGCAAGATCTCACTCGCACGGGTACGAGCCTCCTTGATGGCCGAAAGGCTGCGGGCGTAAACGGCTTCGGTAACCAAAGTGCTCGGCACACCCAGGTCAAGAGCCAACTGGCTCATCCACTTGCCGGTACCTTTTGCCCCGGCGCGGTCCATCACTTTATCAACGAGATAACCATCTCCTGCTTCATCTTTGACACTGAAAATATCGCGCGTGATCTCGATCAAATAACTATCGAGTTCTCCACGGTTCCACCCGGCAAAGATATCGTATAACTCGTCATTCGACAGACCAAGTGCTTCACGCATCATGAAATATGCTTCGCAGATGAGCTGCATATCGCCATACTCGATGCCATTGTGGACCATTTTCACATAGTGTCCGGCGCCACGCGGCCCGACCCACGTGCAACAAGGAATGTCGCCAGCAGGTCCTACTTTGGCAGCAATTGCCTGGAAAATGGGCTGGACGACGGGCCACGCTGCGGGACTTCCGCCAGGCATCAGGCTCGGCCCCTTGAGCGCACCTTCTTCTCCACCGGAGACTCCAGTGCCAACAAACAGAAATCCTTTTTCCTCAACCTGCCTGGTGCGTCGCTCGGTATCGGCGAAATGTGTGTTGCCACCGTCAATGATGATGTCGCCAGGGGACAGCAAAGGGATGATCGCGTCAATCAACGCGTCGACCGCCGGCCCCGCCTTGACCATCAACATCACTTTCCGGGGTGCGGCGAGACTGGCCACAAGCTCTTCCAGTGAATGGCAACCCACGAACTGCTTACCAGCAGCTCGACCCGAAATAAAGTCGTCTACCTTACTGATCGTCCGGTTGGTGACAGCCACGCGGTAACCACGACTCTCGACGTTGAGAGCCAGATTTTCACCCATGACCGCCAAACCAATCAGACCAAAGTCGCATCTACCGTTGGACATTCTCTGTGGTACCCCCTGTCAGGTTGCCGTGAAGTGCCAGACCCTACGCAACTTCCCAGCCGGCATTGTACGAACGTGCTGCCAAAGGGTCGAGAGTCGACAACGAAATTGCCAACCACGGCTGATCGGGGGTCGGAAAAAAATGGCTCAGCTCCGGTGCGGGGGCTGTTGCCGTGCCGGCTGGGGTCCGCAACTTGGGGTCAGGCCAAGGGCAATCCCAACCAATGCAGCCAACCCAACCAATGCAGCCAACCCAAGAGGAAAAGCGGTGCCCCTGGATCGATGTGAATCGTGTCCCCGCATAAACGGGACGAGCAGCAAAAATTAACCTGCTACCAGTTACCAGAGCGACAGGTTTGACCCGACTTGCAAGAGCGGAGAGTGTCCTGAAAAATGCCCGGCCCCGATCTTTTCAAGGTTTCTCGCTAAAACCTGTCGAACCCGCCCCGGGTTGGCCCGGTCCCGGGACAGGACTCGAGTCGGGTACCGCTCGATAGGGGACCAAATCAAGTACTAATCGATCGATCTCCCCAAGTTGTGTTTGAAATCGGTCGTCATCCTGTGGACCAAATTGAGCCAATAATTGGGTGACTGAAAGCCCCTCCGGCAAACCGTCTACCTTCGGCATAAACTGATCCACTCGAAACGAGTCGGCGAGTTGGTCCAGCGCAAGCCGTCCGTTCACAATCTCACCCGCAAAACGAATCCCGGCTTTATTGGCAGCTAAATCGGCAAAGCTAAATCCCGACCCGCCGGGACGACAGTCGCTCAACTCTTTAACCAGGCCGGTCGCCTCAACATTTTCGGCTCCCTGCAGGGCGGCAAGACAGGCTGAAATCACAAAATGCTTCGTCAGGTCATTCCTGCCCCGCATGGTGGGCTTCCCCAAAAAGGCCGTACGCACAGCTCGTTGGCCCGTCGACTCCACCTCGGCAACAAGTCGTTTCGTTGAGGGAAGTTTTGCCATCGCACCGCTGTCGTCAAGCCCAATTGCCACGGCAAACAAAAACGCCATGGGGGCGACATCGGCGGGCAACTCCTGGGCGGCTTTCGCCGCATTCTGAAAGTAGTACTCAGTTAACGCGTCCCCTTCACGGCATGTTGCCGCATCCAACCCTGCCTCACTCTCTGGGGGAAGTTCACTATTTTTCTGCGCTGCGGCCACCACTGCCCGCAAAACACTTTGAGTTCCCGACACGACCGGGGAGATCGTGGATGAATCACTAATCCGCGTAAACTTCCGGGCAGTATCATCTCGCGGAGAGGTGTCTTTCAAGCTGCGGTAGATTTGTTGTAACCGCCGTTTCGTTCCCATCGTCAATCCATTGAAGTCTCGCACCCCGCGGCGACGGGCTTCTTCGGCAATCATGGCCATGACCAGTGTGTTTACTGGATCGAACTGAATCTTGAAGTTGGAACGCAACGCCTTTCGGTCACCAAGTACCGGACGCATCACGCTGTTGAGTTCCGGGCTGTGCAACGCTCCCAAAAAGTGCCCCAGTTCGTGAACTAGCAGCTCCAATCGCTCGGTTTCACCCACATGACGCGACCATTCACGAACCAGAATGTGTGAGTGGAACGGCCCACGCGTCCCCCCCAAATGCACGCGTCCGCGCGGCACCTGATACTGGCTGGTGAAGCCAATCGCAAGTTGCCCTGGAAACGGGTTCGCCTCTTTTTCAAACTCGGCAAGGGATTCAAAAAACTCGGTGGTTGTGTTGTCCGACTGCCACGTATCGACAGCAACAACCTTGAGTCGCACTCGGCACGTTCGTTCGAGGATTTCAGACGCCCGCTCTACGCGTTGCCGGAGCCGCCGTTCCCAGATTCTTTGCCTGGCCACCTCTTCTTCGTCAACAAAAATCACAACTGGGATCGTGACGTCTGATGCCGCCGAAGCCGTGCCTGGCAGTGCGCGCCCGTCAGCGCTCGCTCGGTCATCGCCAAGCCCTATTTTCTGCATGTCGACCTGACCATCAGCCAAAGTGCCAAAGTAGTAAGCACTATTGGCGTCAAGCAAGTACCGCTTCTGTTGTTTCTGCGACAGAAAATTCAGATGAGCCTGTCCGTCAACAAACAAAGGCACTACCTCGCCCGCGGCAATCGTCAGTTCTTGTGGGCGGGCGGAGACCGGGGTTACGCGAACCGGAATGCTCTGGGCAGACCGATTCGCCAATACGATCACATCGGCAGCAGCAGACGAAACGACCAATCGCAAGATCGTCGTGAGAATCAGGGCGACAGAACAGACGTTGGTAACAGCCATCCCTCTATCTTACGCAACTTTTCGGCATCTTGATCGTTTTTCGAACAAATTGGCCTGCTACGACAGGAGTTGTTGTAGTTCTTGCATGGCATGGAGGTCTCGCTCGCGGCCCTTGCTTGCGAAGACCGCCTGTAGGTTGTTCAGCATCCGACCAAGCCATTGTCGGTGGGTGGCCTTCGTCAAAACTGGCTCTGCAAGTCGCACCTTCTGCCCGGTCGCCTTTTCAATCCGCTCGAACACCTCGTGTTCATTGAGAAGGGCCCCCCCATAGAACGGATCAACGTAGGTCAGACAAGGTGACCGCTGGTCGGCATACTCTTGCAATTCGACTCCGGCCAGAAAATGCCCTGGGGCATTGATTCCGTGAACCATGATGCCCAGTTGTCGGGCGACTGCTTTGTACACAAGTACCAGACTGATCGGGATCCCACGACGTAGCCGCAGCACTTCGCCCACATAACTGTTGGCCGGATCGTAGTAGTCTTCAACATTGCCGCAAAAACCGACGACGTCGAAAAGTACGTCGTGCAAATGCGCCTGAACCGCTTGTGGTGTACCCGACTGGGCTCGTTGTCGCACAGCAGCAGCCAACTGACCAATTGTGGACTCTACGACTGCGAAATCATCCTGCGGCCGGTCGTGCAGCGAGATTGCAAATGCCGCACGCAGCAAGCCGTCTTCACGATCGACCAGAGGCATGGCCTCCTGAAAGGCAGCGTATGCAGCCGGTCGGCAGTAGGCGGGTGGACTTGTCAAACCGGGGAATCCTTCTGACGCTGGACAGGGGCTCGCCGGGCCTCGGCCACGGCTACAGGAGTTTACGACGTTGAACCTACCACAGCTTGACGCCGGGCGCAAGAAAATCGCGGGACATTGACCAAAGAAGTTCCCACTTCAGAAGAACTCCCTGGCCCAAAAGTCACGGTAAAACTTTGACGAAAAACGTCCCTTTGCGGTGTGATTAAAAATTAAAAATGTCGTACAATAATGTTTGTGAATGCGGCAGGTTTGAACGAATGTTTGTGAATGCGGCAGGTTTGAACGCTGGGCCCCCTCAGTAATTGCCAGGCAATCACCGCAAACTGTGGCTGATTTAAGTTCGTCACCAGGTGCCGAAAAACTGCATGAACTTGCCATCTCTCAACCTGTTTCTGCGACCACCCGCGGACTGGTGGAGATGGCTGCCCGGTATCGTCCTGTTGGTAGTCATCCGGGGAAGTACTCTCCAGGCCGTGCCAGCCGACGAACCGCCGCTGAAAATCGCCGACCCGCGTCATAACCATTGGTCGTTCCAGCCGACCCAACGTTTGGAGTTGCCAGCTGCTGAACTTACAGACTGGCCTCGCAACCCAATCGATTACACTACTGTCCGGTTAAGAATTGTGAAAAATGTTTGAAGTAGTTTCCAGGTAAGGACTTGCAACGCAAGATGAGCGCGCACGACTTCAGCTTGCTAGTGACAATGAACCATTTTCAAGCCGCTTTCC
>CAUZEA010000170.1:0-8799 GCA_963578605.1 Planctomycetota bacterium | reverse complement strand
AAGAAAAGCTGTGTACGAAGAAAAGCTGTGTACGAAGAAAAGCTGTGTACGAAGAAAAGCTGTGTACGAAGAAAAGCTGTGTACGAAGAAAAGCTGTGTACGAAGAAAAGCTGTGTACGAAGAAAAGAGGCATCTTCGAGTTGGGTAGAGATCGAAACCATGCCAACTTCACGGGCACTCCATTTTGATTTTGACAACATGAGTGTCAATTGTTGTTCATCACAGAACCCCCCTTGCGGAGGATTGTTTCAATTCGGGTCGTGAAGTCCATGTCGTTTTGAAAAGACCGGGAGATTCTTGGTAGTGATCCTTGGAACGGATTTCGCAGACAGTTCGTGGGACAGAACGTTGACCGGTATGATTGTTGGCGTCTCCACCTGTTTGTCGTAGTCTTCGCCGATATTGTGAAGCGTGAGGATGTAAGGGCACAATCCAATAGCGATACCGACTTGGATCCTGGTACAATAGACCGATCCTTAGAAATGATGTCGCAGATTGGAACGCAAAGGGCGAATTTGATAAAAATTAGAAAGAGCGGCTGGGGAATTTGTGACTCATGACACACGCTGGATTGTTTGTCTATCCGTGGTGTTTTGCAGAAGAAGGTTGCGACGCACTGATAGAGTACGCGCGCCAACTGGGAATCCAGCGCCTGTACGTGGCGAGTACCTACCACGCTGGATTTCTCCTCCATCCACACAGTCCAAACGGAAAAGTTCGGTTTCTTGAGGACGGAGTTGTCTATTTTCGTCCCGACGAAGGTGTTTGGCGCGGGAGTCGTATTCAACCGGCCGTATCGAGGTTTTGCGAGTCGACCAATTTGTTTGGCGATATCTGCGACGCGGCTGCCCGGGCCGAGATCGAGGTCTCGGCCTGGACAGTCTGTTTGCACAATACGACGCTGGGGCTGCAGCATCCCGAGTGCACAATCCACAACGTCTATAGAGACTCCTACCCACATGCGCTCTCGCCAGGCCATCCCGACGCACGATCCTACGTAACAGGGCTCGTCGACGATTTGACGAAAAACTATTCCCTCCATTCGGTCCTGCTGGAAGCTCCCAACTATCGTAACCGCGCGCATGGTGGCAGCTGGGTAACGGGTCACCACCACGAACGCAACGGCATCCATTTGCGTGAACTGGAAGAAGCCCTGTTGAATATCAGTTTCAATCCGGCGGATGTGAAAACTGGGGAGGACTCTGGCGTGGATGTCGTTGCGATACAAGATGCCGTGCGAGCCCATTTGGATCATTATTTCGAAGCCGCACCAGAAATCCCCGCCGAATTGCCGGCAACGGTGGCCGAGTTTCGAGGTCAGGTTCCCGCCCTTACTGATTACGAAGGATATTTTCGCCGCGCCGAAGAATCACTGCTGGCAGAGCTGCGCCAGATTGCCCACCCGCGCGGCGTGAAACTGGTCGGCGGGCCGAGTCCGTTGATTGACATCGTACTGCTGAGTGTGTACGGGGAGCCAGCCGAGCGAGTGGCCGAGTTAACCGGTCGTACCAGGCAACAACTCACTTCCCGCCAGCAGCTTGAGGTTGCATTTCGACTTGGCTTTACGAGTCCCGGCATGGGTACGGCGATCCGGTCGGCAGCGGAGTTGAGAAGTCTCGTCGAATCCGCTTGCCAGAATGGGGCCGATTCGGTTGCCTTTTACAACTATGCCGAGGCCCCCCGCCGTAGTGTCGAATGGATTCCAGGCAGCTTGGAGGAGTCGACCTGATGCAATACGCCCAACTGGGTGACTCGGACCTGAAGGTGTCGCGAATCTGTATGGGAACGGTATTTCGTTCCGAGATGGACCAGGAGTCCTGTACAGCTGCAATTCATGCGGCCGCTGAACTGGGCTGCAACTATCTCGACTGTGCAAACGTCTATCGAGATGGTTTTTCAGAGGAGATTGTCGGCCAGGCGATTTGCGGTCGGCGGGACCAGTTTGTGGTCTCGACCAAAGTTGGTGCGCCGGAGATCAGGCTGTCAGAGAGCGGTGGATTGTCCCGCCGTGAGATCGCGCGGGCTGTGGAAGCAAGCCTGCAGCGACTCCAGACGGACTACCTGGACAGCTATCTCTGTCATTTCCCGGATCCACGCGTACCGCTCGAAGAGACCTTGCGGGCCATGGATGACCTGGTGCAGCAAGGCAAAGTACGCTGCGTGGGAGTAAGTAATTTTGAAGAGTGGCGGCTTGCCGAGGCACTCTCCGTATGTTCGGTGGAGGGATTGGCCAAACCGGTGTGTAACCAGCTGTGTTACAGCCTGCTTGATCGGCGTATCGAAGATGGGGTGCTGCCGTGTTGCCGCGACAGAGCAGTTGGCGTGACCGTTTTTGCCACGACGGCAATCGGCCTGTTGTCGGGCCGGTGCCGTTACGGTCAGCCCCCGCCGGCAGGTACGTCGTGGCACCGCGGGCCCTATAACTACCGCAAGGCGATGACCGAACAGGTCGACCAGGTGATTCAAGCCCTGTTGGAAATTGCCGCTGCTTACCACAAATCGCCTAGTCAGATTGCGATTGCGTGGTGCCTGGCTCAGCCCGGCATTACGTCGGTTATCATCGGTGCCGACACGACACCGCGGGTGGGCGAGAACAGTGCTGCTGTCGAGATTTGCCTGTCTGCCGTTGACCTCGACCACCTTGACCAGGTATCGGAAGGTCAGCGGTTGGTTATCCACAAAGATTGCCCGCGGGGATATACGGAGTAGCACATGGATTCACCAGTCAACGACAACTCGGTCAAGGCGAACCCCTGGCTGCTGGTTTATACATTTGGCCTCGTTTTTTTCAGGGGCTGCTGGTCAATCACTCCTCGGTGCTGCTGCCCGTGCTCAAGGACGTATACAGCTTGGATGAGGCGGCACTTGGAAGAATGGCGAGTCTTGCCTTTGCCAGTGCGCTACCGGCACTGTTAATTTCGGGCTATGTGACCGAGTGGTTGCGGCCGAAACGTTCTGGAATTGTGGCGGTTGTGCTGATGGGTACCGGTTGCCTGGCGATGGGCATGTCCAGATCGTTTGCAGTGGTTGTCGGTGGCCTGATGGTACTGCAGTTTGGCATCGCCTGGGTGCTTGCCGTTCAGAGTTCCATCATTGCTGGATTTTCCCCCCAATTGCGACAGCGGCTCTTTTTCCTGGCAATGGCGATGCTGGCAATGGGGGCAATTTTTGGTCCACCCGCAATTGGCTGGGCCATCGAGCGGGTTGCGGCCAATGACTCGCTCGCTGCCTGGGGAACGGTTTATGTCTGGCTGGGCGGCCTGTTGTGGGGACTGCTTGCCCTGTTGTTGATCGTGTGTGGAGGGCGCCTGGCGCCTATTGCCGACCGGCCAGATGGTGCCCAGCAGTCGCTTCGGGTTCGGCGCGGGACGAGCCTTGGCGAACGTCTGACAAAACTTTTCGTGAGCGGTGTGTTCAATCGGCCCGCGTTCTACCTGCTAGGGTTGATTGTGCTGTTCGATAACCTGGCGGCTATCAATATTTTGACGTGGCTGGGAGTGATGGCCCAAGAGCGTTTTGACGCTACGCCGGTCAAGATCGGCTACCTCTCCTCGCTAATGGCGATGGGAATTGTGTTTGGGCGAATTTTTATGGCTACTTTCGTCAGCGGCCGGATCTCCGATCGCAAGTTACTCGGCTACTCGTACGGAATCGCGATGCTAATTTTTATGTTCATGCTGATCGCTCCTTCGATGAACATGCTCTACGTTCTTTACTTTTTGATGTCAATTTTCATCTCGGCACAGTCGGCGACCACGTACGCGATTGGAGCCGACAAATTCGGAGAACGAGCGGCCATAGGCATTCCCTTTGTCGACGGGGTGGGATCGCTCGGCTCACTATCCGCACCCTTGATTATGGGGATGTTCGCTGTGTGGTTCAGCCTGGATTACGCGCTGTGGATGATTCCCGTTTTCGGCTTCATGCTGGTTATGATCAGTCTAGGCTGGGAGTGGTTTGACAGGTACGGAACGGGACAGCAATCTCGGGAGGCTCGAGCATGAAAATTGTTGATGTTCGCATCCACAAGGTTGTGGTACCCATGAAGCCCCACACGGTTCATTCGCCGGGTGTCGAGGACAAGCTTTGTGCTCCCGATCCAGTGAGCGGTCGCAGTTTGAATTTTTGGGAGTTCCCGAAGTGGATTATTGAACTGGTAGCAGACAACGGGTTGATTGGACTGGGTGAACCGCGCCGGGGCGACCTGAAGGAACCGCTACAGCAGTATGCCGACCAGATCATCGGCAAGACCCTGGCCGAACTTCCGGTTGGGAATTTACCGCTCCCCCACACGGATCAATACGAATCGTATATCATCTACGAAGCTTTTGAGATGGCGTGGCTTGACCTGCTGGGCAAACACCTCGGGGTGCCGGTTCATCACCTGCTGGGCGGAAAGCAGATCGATCGTGTGCCGGTCGACTACTGGATGGGGCGGGCAGATCCCGAGGAGACCAGCCGCAGGGCCCAGGTGGCGGCAGAACAGGGATTCGAAGGAGTCAAGATGAAGTGCAAGTTTGGCGACCCGATCGCCGAGAGGGTCCGCGCCGTACGCGACGTGGCCCCCCATTTTTCGATCGTGTTTGATCCAAACGAGCGGTTTGAGTCGGTGGAGAATACGATCGAAGTCTCCAGGTCCCTCGAAGGCCTGGAGCAGGTTATCTTTGAGAGCCCGGTCGATCAAAGTCGGCTTGACTGGTATGTCGAGCTGCGAGAAAAAATTCCCCAGAAAATCGCCCTTCACTTCAGCTCCATCACCCAGCTCATTCCGGCGCTGGCCGCCGGTGCTGCCGACTACTACAACCTGCTGGGGCCGCTCAAGGAGTTTTCCGAGTGGGCCCGGTTGACCAAAGCGGCAGGTTGTCCCACGTGGCGAGGTACGGGGATGGACCTTGGTGTGCGGGATATGAGTAGCGTGCACGCCGCTGCCGCAGGGGGGTGCCAGTTGCCTTGCGACATTGTCGGGGCGCTCTTTCGCGAGGACGATTTGATCGTCGAGCCGATTGAATTTCAAAACGGTGCAGCGATTGTGCCCGACGCGCCAGGACTGGGTGTTGAACTCGACCGGACCGCGCTCGAGAAATATCGCGCCCCGGACTGAGAAGACCGCGCTTCTGTCCAGCGGCAGCTTGCAGGGAGCGTGACAGGTAGTCTGCAGGTTCTCAGGCCTGGCGACGCCGAGCCAGCCCCCGTAGCGCGGTGATGATACAGACGAGGGCCAGGCCGGATGGCTCAGGAACCGCCGTTGCAAGCCCACTACCGCTGTTGCCAAAATCGTCTTTCCACTGCTGGTATTGCGCCAGCCCGATCGTGCCACCAATCGGGTCGTTCTGGAGCGAATTGGTTGTGCCGTTGTAATCCCGCCACACGGTGTAGTCGGCTGCATCGACAGTGCCATCGTTGTTGTAATCGCCGGGCAGGCCTGCCATCGTCGATTCGAGCAGCAGTTGTCCTGTGGTAAAGACCATTTTGAACTTGTCGGCATCGGGTCCATCCAGTGTTACACCGTAGTTGGCAATACTGCCAGCTTCCAGGATGGAGAACTGCTCGCCCAGATCGGGATAGTAATTGTCGGTGAGTGTGACCGCTAATGTTCCATTCAGGTAGGCATTTTGGACAACTTGCAGCGTGTCAAATTCACCTGCAGAGGGGCCACCGATCTCGATTTCCAGGACACTTTCGGATCCCATCGTAAAATCGCCTTTGACAGTCAGTGTTCCAACAGGGTGACCGGGTCCGAGGGTTGCTGCATTCACGGTGACATCACCATTGAGAATGCCCTCGCCTCCCAGCAAGCCGGTGTCGTGTTGGAAGGTACCCGTCTGAAGTGCCAAGCCAGAGTCGAGATACAAACGGCCCGCACCTGATTTGGTCACGATCTGGTTCTCAAAGTTGAACAAGCCTTCGAGTGTGAGTTCGGCCCCCGGGGCAATATCGACCGTGGTCGATACAGCGGCCGTGATGGGGGTGGTCCAGCTGTGATTTCCAGCGGTAACGCTCAGCTGGGCAGAGCCGGTACCGGCAGCCAGCGTGAGCATTTGGTCACCTTCAAGCTGGTAGGAACTTGTTCCATCAAGAGTGATTTCGCGCACGGTTGCTGGAGAGTCGATCTGTACGGTAGTGACCGGAGACCCGGCGCCTGCAAACTCCACCCTGTTACTGTTGTCGTTGGGGATTCCGGCAGGTGACCAGTTGGTCGGGTTGTGCCAGAGACTGCTGGATGCGATCCACTGGTAATCGGTGGGAAGGGGCGGGGCCGTCGACTCGAGAAGTAATTGTCCCGGGCTGAAGACGAGTTTGAACTTTCCGGCGTCGGGTCCCCCAAGGGTTACACCGCGGTTGGCAACGCTGGTGGCTTGTACAATTGGGAATTGCTCACCGAGGTCGGAATAATAGTTGTCGGTAAGTGTGACCGATAACGTTCCATCGAGGTAGACATTCTGGTCTACGTGCAGCGTGTCGAATTGACCGGTCGAGGTGCCCCCGATCTCGATCTCCAGGGTGCTATTGGATCCCATGGTAAAATCACCGGCAACGGTTAATTGTCCGATGTCGTGCCCGGGTGCAACTGCTGCATTGCCAACCGTCAGGTCACCATTCACAATGCCGTTGCCTCCGATCAGGCCGCCGTTGTGTTGCAGTGTGCCGGTTTGGGCTGTAAAGCCAGAGTCAAGATACAACCTGCCTGAACCGGACTTGATGATCATCTGGTTCCCGAAGTCAAGTTGCCCTTCAAGTGTCAGTTCGGCGTCCGCATCAACCTCGACCGAAGTCCATGCCTTGGCGGAGACCGGGGTGGTCCAGGTGTGGCTGCCACCGGTGACAATTAGCTGGGCAGTTCCCGTTGTGGCATCGAGCTTTAATGGTTGTTCTCCTTCAAGCTGGTAGGAACTCGACCCGTCGAGAGTGATTTCGCGCACGGTCACCGGTGAATCGACGGTTACGGTGGTGACAGAAGATCCGGCGCCGGCGAACTCAGCCGTGTTGTCGTTTCCATTGGGAACACCTGCGGGTGACCAACTGGACGAATTGTGCCAGCTACCGCCGGAGGTGTTCCACGTGTAGTCGGTTGCGGGGGAAAAATGGACCAGGTGTAACTGGTCGAGGGCCACATCTGCGACCTGGCTAGTGGTTCCCCCTGGCCAAAGGATATCGAGATCCACCGGCCCAGCAATGTTCCCCAGTCCAAAATGCAACGTAGGTTCGTTCTGGTTCCCTTCTCCCGTGCCAAATTCAACCTGGCGCATGAAGGTCTGGCCACCTGCTTCGATGCGGACTTGGGTTCCTACCGCGTCGCGATTGACGGTATCCCCATCGCCGACCATTTTCAGCTTCAACCAATGATTGCTGTTGTAGGTGTCGTTTCGAAACAGTTTTCCCCCCGTTGCCAGATCAAGATCGCCATCGTTATCGTAGTCAGCAAATGCGGCCTGGTAGGTAACGTGGATGTCGCTCAATCCTTCTACAGCAGTGACATCGGTGAAATTCCAATTGCCGTTGTTACGATAAAGTCGGGGGGTATCCCCCGGGTAAACAGCCGTAAAAAAGAGATCAAGATCCCCATCGTTGTCGTAATCACCTAAGGCCGGCGATGCGTACGATTCTTGCCAGGCAACTCCGCCCTGGCCCATGTCCTCGAACGTGTAGCCTTGCTCTGGTCCGCGGTTTCGGAGAAAGCGGGACTCTGGTTGTCGCTGTGGCCCTGAGTGGCCTGCGTCGTGTGCAAAGTTTCCGACGAACAAATCGATTTCTCCGTCGTTGTTGACATCTCCCCAGGCCGACCCAATGGTATGTCCCCAGTGGCCATTGGCCATTCCGCCTTGCACGCCGTAACTGCCGGCCTGCTCGAAAAAAAGTCCGCTGCCATCGTTGACGTGTAGTTGGTTTGGCAGCAACCGATAATTGGAGACGTACACATCGATATCGCCGTCACGGTCAAAGTCGGCTGACGTGATACCGCGGCCTGGTCGGGGTGTTGGCTGGGTCCACGCGTTGCTAAATCCCGTTCCCAGATTGTTGTGTAAAATAATGTCGCTATAGTCAGCATGGCCCCAGATTTCGTAACCACCGGTGTACAGGTCAAGATAACCATCATTGTCATGGTCACCCCAACTGGCTCCGCGGCTCAGCTGTGTGGGCAGCGATGGGAAATCGGCGACAGAAAAACTGTTGCCCGAATTATTGTGATACAGTTCCTGGGCGCTGAACGCATAGAAGTCGAGCCAGCCGTCGTTGTCATGGTCTCCCCAAAGTCCATCCACATTGGCACCACCGTTTAACTTGGATCCCGGTTCGAGAGTCGGTGCTGAGAAATTCACCGCAGAGTTGTTCCGGAGGAGTGTCCCGTAGAAACTCAGGTCAACGAAACCATCGTTGTCGTAGTCTCCCCACGCCAACTGGTTCGTTGAAGCGAGGTCCGGCATGACGGTCGCTGTCACGTCGGTAAAGGCTCCCAGGACAATTCGCGAAGAGAGCAAAACGATCAGGCACACCAGTCGGACAAGGTGACCACCAGGGATGGTTTGATGGTTGGTGACCAGGTGTTTATACATCAAGGTCAAAGTCCTATATGGCGAGCATGAACAAACCATTTCATGGGCCCGGTTGTTGGGGGCAGAGCAACCTGAATTCAAGCTTCAAGCACGAGAATTTCATTGTAACACGCTTCATCAATGGGCTTCCCCCGATCTATGATCCAGGGCCTATGAGAAAATCTAGGTCTAGGGATCCGCTGGCTTGCCGTAGCGGAGAAGATTGCTGAGGCGTAGCCGAAGCAACCTTTGCAGCGGAGGGAAGCCA
>CAUZEA010000169.1:0-8894 GCA_963578605.1 Planctomycetota bacterium | reverse complement strand
TTGCCCGCCAGCGGCTGGCAACGTGTGGATGGTCAGCTCTAATTCGATTGTCGGGATTGCTCGGCGGCGAGCGCTGCACTCAGGCCGGGAACGCCTTCAGCACCGCTGGGTACCGAGATGGTGGCGTCGATGAAATCTTGATCGACAGCTTGGAACCGGCCTCCCAAATGTTCAGCCAGAAACGCTTCGGTGACGGCATTGAAGGATTTACGATTCTCGGGTCGTCGAAAGCCATGTCCTTCATCGGGGTAGAGTACGTAGGTTACGGGAATTCCCTTTTGGTTCATCGAATCGACGATTTGATCTGCTTCGAGTTGGGTCACGCGCGGGTCATTGGCTCCCTGGGCAATGAGTAGGGGCCGTGCGATTTGGTCGACTCGAGTCAGGGGCGAACGCTGCAACAATGCCGCTTTCCCCTCATCCGTTTCCCAATCTCCGACACGGCGTTTCATGACCGGCATAAAGGGGGCCCAGTAAGCTGGAGCGTTTTCCAGTAGGGTGACCAGGTTGGAGGGGCCCACAATGTCAACGCCGCAGGCGAAGACCTCGGGTGTGAATGTCAGCCCAACGAGCGTTGCGTAGCCTCCGTAGCTGCCACCGTAAATGCATATTTTATCGGGGATCGCAATTTTCTCAGCAATCGCCCACTGCACTGCATCGAGCAAATCGTCGTGCATTTTTCCGGCCCACTCGCCATCGGCTGAGTTGATGAATTCTTTGCCGAAGCCTGTCGAGCCACGGTAGTTAACATTCAAAACCGCGTACCCTCGATTCGCAAACCATTGATGATATGGATTCAGTCCCCAGCCATCGCGGGACCAGGGTCCTCCATGGACATCGAGGATCAAGGGGACCGGTGCGTTCGGGCGACCGTCACCATCGGAATCGCTGCCGGGAGGGAGGGAGAGGTAGCAGACCAGATCCAGCCCGTCACGGCTCGAAATTATCGGCGCGTGCATTTTGACCAGTGGGTAATCATTGAGGTCATCGCGATTGCTGAACAAGTAGGTTGCTTTCCGCTGGGGCGATCGCTCGTACCGATAGAATTTCACCGGACCGTCATCCAGAATGTATGCGACGGTCCACTGGCTGTCGTCCAGGGTGCGACTGGTGATCAAAAACTCGCCGTCTTCCAGCTGTTTGAGGTAGGCGAAGTCGTCGGCAATCGAGTCATCAAGCACCTTCCATTTGCGGCGGTCGAAGGTGAACGAAACTGCCTGAATGGTCTTTTCGGTCGGATGAATCAGCACACTTCCCACGTCGGCCTTGTCATCTTCGGCGACCAGTTGAGGTGTGCCATCAGCCAGTTGGAGTGTGAAGAGACCAGCCGTATTGCGATCGCGACTGTCTTCGTAATAGAGCGTCTCTCCCGACTTGTCGAAGCCGGCTGGCCCGCTCGTCATCGCATCTTCAGGTCCAAAGGTCATAAACTCCTTCCATTGCCGGTCATCACCATCCCCTTCCAGAATCTGCCAGACTTGACCGCCGGTAGGTGTGTAGTTGATGTTCATCCGCACCTGGAAATCGTCATCGGTGACATAGCCGGCAACCCCTTCATTCTGCTGGACGAGCTCTTTTTCACCGGTCTCGATGTTGACCCGCCAAATATCGTGCAGTTGAGGATTGCGATCATTCAAACCGACCAGGATTTCATCGGGATGTCGTTCGCTGATCTCCTGAATACGGGCGTGCACTCCCTCGATCGGGGTGAGGTCTTTCGTTTTCTTGGTTTCGATGTCCGTCGCATAGATGTGCCAGTTCTCGTTCCCGTCCTTGTCTTGCGAGTAGAGAATATGTTGGCCGTCGAAAGCCCATTGGTGATTACGTATTCCCTGATCGGTGTCGTCGGTCACCGGTCGTGCATTGGCAGGATCGCCAACCGGCCCTGCCCAAACGTTGAGCACCCCGTCCACTGGCGCCAGAAAACTGAGCCAGCGGCCGTCAGGACTGATGCGCGCCTGGGCCCGCTCGGGATTGCCGAACAATACGTTACGAGGGATTAACGGGACGTCGGGCATGTTTGACTCTTCCAAAGTGGTCGATGGAGCAGTTAGACCGTCACTGGCGCTCTTGGAGGCGACCTCCGACGTGCATCCAGTGCTCAAAAAAAGCAGCGCCAGAATCCAGAGACCAAGTTCTGAAAGTGTGGCAAGTGACCGCGTAAACATGGTCATCCCTCCAGGAGATGGGGTTTGAAATCCAGATAACGAAGGCCTTGACCGTCACGCGTGATACCCCCCGGCGGCAGGATAGCTGTCGTTAGCACTCGACCCAAGGAGGCGGGTTTGGCGGGCCATCTTACTCGGGTACGCAGTCGCTTGCCATCCGGTTCTGCGCATCAGGCAGTCGAAGTCAGCCGCCATCCCGCAACGATCGAGCAGCCGACTGCCCGGTTTGCTGGCCGCATTGGTCACAAATGTTACAATCACGACCATTGGCCGGTGGCCAGGTTTTTCTTTTTTTACTTGCTTCTCCCTTTGCTGACCGGTCTTCGCATGGTAGCCAGTCCTCCCAAGACGGCGATGCCCACCGATGCAAGTCGGTACGTGGACCCTTTGACCTACCAACCCCTGGCAATGGCATTGGCAGCATTCTGCATGGGCATTCTGGTTGACCGCTACGCCCTGTTTTCCGCGTTCGGGGTGGGGGGGAACCGCCCTATCCCGTTTGCCTGCTGGTGGTTGACCGCCCTGATTGGCTGGTGTTGCTGGTGGGTATGGTGGCACCGCTGTCGGGGAACGGGGGCTGCACTCATTCTGTTGCTGTCGGTCGCGGCAACCGGTGGGGCGTGGCACCATTTGCAGTGGCATGTGTTTGCACGATCTGATATTTCCAGATTTGCTGACCAACATCTCAGACCGGCCTGCCTGGAAGTTATGGCGTTGGAAAGTCCCGCTGAACTGCCGGTGCCTCCGCCATCACCCTATCGCGCGATTCCCCGTCAGTCCCGCAGCCGCTTGTGGGTGCGAGCCGTTGCACTGCGGGATGGTACGGGATGGTTTCCAGTGAGTGGCTTATGTCAACTGACTGTTGGTGGTCGGCTCGTAAAAGTTTCCGCTGGCGACCGCTTGCAAGTCTTCGGCCAGTTGCAAAAAATAGCAACTCCGCAGAATCCAGGAGAGTTTGACTTTGCCAGCCACGCCCGGGCCCACCGTCGCTTAAGCCGCCTGGTCAGCAATTCCCCCGCTTGTGTAAAAACGTTACAGGCGGCTGCGATCTTTCCAATCGGGCGATGGTTTGACTCGGTTCGTGCGTCGGGTGAAGAGCAGCTGCGCCGCTACCTGGATCCCCACCGCGTACCACTGGCTAACGCGATCTTGCTCGGCCAACGCGAAGCGGTCTCGCAGGAAACCGTGACCCGCTACATCACGACTGGAACCGTCCATCTGCTCGTCGTTTCGGGATTGCATTTGGGGGTTCTGGTCTTAGGATTGCTCGGCATTAAGAATCTGGGGCTCATTCCGAGGCGAACCGCCCTGACCTTGATCGTTGTGCTGGTTATCTTCTACGCCCTGGTCGCTGGAGCTCGTCCCCCCGTCGTTCGGGCCGCGGTGCTGGCGGTATTGGTTTGCCTCGCGGCGGGAACGGGACGACGCGTGGTTGCTGTCAACTCGCTCGCCGCGGCTGGATTGGTCGTGTTGGCGTTCAACCCGAGCGATCTCTTTGGGGTTGGCCCGCAACTCAGTTTTTTGGCGGTGGCAACCCTGATCGTGTTTGGCAGCCGATTCGCCGAGCAGCAAAGACAGGGTGCCAAAGACCCGGTAAGACGGCTTGTTCATGCCTCGCACCCCTGGCCAGTGCGGGCAGCGGTGCAGTTTGTACGCTGGAACTGGTGTTTACTTCTGGCCACTTTGGCAATCTGGCTTGTCGCCTTGCCATTGGTGATGCAGCAATTTCATGTGGTCACGCCAGTGGCGATCTTGATCAGTCCCTTTGTGTGGCCATTGATCACCGCAGTTTTGCTGAGCGGTTTCGCGCTGCTTATTTGCGGCATTTTTTTACCCCCCCTGGCAGGGCCTTGTGGTTGGGTTTGTGATCATGCGCTACTCGGATTAGAGAGGCTTGTTGATTTTGCCGAGGCGGTGCCCGGAGGCCATTTCTGGGTCGCTGGTCCCGCAACTTGGTGGGTTACAGGGTTTTATCTCGGTTTGTTGGTCTGCATGGTCGTTTCTAGCAAGAAACTGCTGCCCCTGCGGTGGCAGCTCGGTGCGTTTTGCCTGTGGATCACGCTGGGGGCGACTCTCGCGTTGTCCCACTGCCGTACCGGAGGAAAACTCGAATGCGGTTTTGTATCGCTCGGGCATGGTGGTTGTGTTTGCTTGCGAATGCCGGGTGGTGCAACAATTCTCTACGACGCGGGGTCGCTGGGGTCGCCCGAATACGCCGCACAGACGGTCGCGACTTACCTCTGGGAAACCGGGATCCGACGTGTTGACGGAATTGTTTTGTCACATGCCGACGTCGACCACTTTAATGCGCTGCCAGATTTGTTGCGGCGGTTCCCTGTGGGAGCAGTTTATGTTTCACCTGCCATGTTCCAAGCTATTGCCAACCCGGGCAATGACACAACGGCCCCAGTCCAACTGAGGGAACTCCTGGCGGCACATCATATTCCCGTCCGGGAGATCTGGTCAGGAGATCGTCTCGTGGTCGGTCCCGAGGTCCAAGTTGAGGTCTTTCATCCACCACCCGAAAGGGTGGTCGGAAGCGACAATGCCAATAGCATTACCCTGGCGATTGAATTTGCAGGTTGCCGTCTGTTGCTACCAGGTGATTTGGAGGGCCCCGGTTTGGATATGGTCATCGCCGCCCCCCCTTATGACTGCAATGTGTTGTTGGCCCCTCATCATGGCAGTCGGCACAGTGATCCGTCCCGATTTGCGGCCTGGTGCACCCCTGAATGGGTGGTGATTAGCGGTGGCAGTCACCGTGGTATCGAGCCGACCGTTGATATTTATGAGCAATCCGGGGCAGAAGTGCTCCGGACCGATCGGGATGGTGCGATTGAAGTCGTGGTCGAGCCGGATGGGGCTATCCAGGTGTCCTGTTGGCGTGGTGCAAAACCGTGCATGGCGGGCGTTTGTCCAATTCAACCCGTTAATAAGTGATGAATTTGCGGATTATGACGAAGAACGTTGAATTTGTCGGCAGGCCCAGCGTGGGCTAGTCAGCAACTGTCAATCTCCCTATGCTTAATGAAAAGCAAAACTCAAATTACCCGCTGTTAGGCAAGTTTTGAACCACTTGGCGTAACGAGAATCACCAAGACAAACTGAGCGGTTAAAGCAATCTGACCTTGGTTTGTCATTCATACCTGATGGAGCATTTCTGAGCGGATCGAAGTGAACAGGAGATTCGTTCTGCGGTAATCCCCATCCATTGAAAGAGGCAGTCGTTTTCTATGAGCGCTGATGTTCAATCCCCGGTAACACGACCTCCGGCAACACGACGAAATCGAAGTTTGAACAGGTCATCAGCACCGACCGCTGACCCTGATTCGACAACACCGAACACCATCGAACAATTGGCCCCACTGCTTCGTCCCAATTCCAAAGAGTTGTGGGGCCGGGGACTGAATTGGCCAGTCGTAGTGTGGATTGGTCTGGTTCATGCTTTGGCCGTGGTTGCCCCGTTCTACTACAGTTGGCAGGGACTGGTGGTCTGCTTAATTCTGGTTCCGATGACTGGGATGTTTGGGGTTTGTATGGGCTATCATCGCCTGTTGACTCACGGGAGTTTCAAGACATTTCGTGTGATTCGTTGGGCCCTGGCTTTTCTGGGTGGCCTGTCGGGTGAAGGTTCAGCTTTAACTTGGGTTGCCCACCACCGCCAACATCATGTTTATAGTGATAAAGAGGGAGATCCTCACTCGCCACGGAACGGGAAATGGTGGAGCCACATGTTTTGGTTTATGCCGAATTTTGGCCGCAAGTGGGACCGTATGGTCATGGAGAGGTATGCTCCCGACCTCCGCAAAGATAAAGTGATGATGGTGATTCACCATCTCTTTTTACCTTCCCATATCATTTTGGGATTGGCCCTTTACTGTGTTGGGTATTTCGGCACATCCATCGGCCTGGGAGGGTGGCGAGGTGGCCTTTCGATGGTCCTGTGGGGCACGGGGGTTCGCATGGTTTATGTCCTTCACATCACCTGGTTCGTTAATTCGGCAACCCATCTCTGGGGTTCTCGCCGTTACGAGACATCCGATGATAGCCGCAACAATTGGTGGGTTGGTTTTCTGGCGTTCGGCGAGGGATGGCACAATAACCACCATGCCTACCAACACGTCGCCAGCCAGGCACACCGCTGGTGGGAGTTCGATCCCACCTATTACGCGATCTGGCTGATGGAAAAGTTCGGCCTGGTCTGGGATGTGGTTCGCATGCGAGACGTTCCCCACGGTACACAACCGGCATAACGTGTCCAGCGAGACCTGGCTTACGACCGATTGCCGTCGCACAGATAATGTCGGAAAAAACTGGCCTCGGGCTTCACTGGAGATGCTATCTCACCAGAGATGCCGTCGGGCGGAGGTCGAGCGGATACGAAGTCCCCCGGTTGGTTTCATTTGTGAGGCCCCCCGGGCGGGTTGAAAATTACGGCCCCAGGCATGGGATTTGCGGTTGCAGGCGGGCCCAAACCCCGTACACTGAGAGAGTTGTTATAGCGGCAGACTAAAGTGAGAAGTGTCGTTTTTTTGTAGGTTTTGTTGGTAAGAGTTTTGACTGTAGTAATTTAGGAGATGTGGTAGTTTAGGAGATTGGTGCTCGCCCCGTTGCGAAACCAACGAAGCGGGGTCGAAGGCACTGGGTACGAGGATCCAAATGGCGTTAACCAAAGAACGAAAAGAGCAGCTAGTTGGTGAGTTTGGACGTGCAACGTCCGATACCGGTTCGCCGGAAGTTCAAATTGCGCTGCTTACCAGTCGTATCAGCCGGATGACCGAACACATGCGGGAACGTCCCAAGGACTATGCCAGTCGGCGTGGTTTGCTGGGAATGGTGAGTCGGCGTCGTAGGTTGCTCGACTATGTCAAGCGGATTGATCCCACCCTGTATCTCGACCTCTTGAAACGTTTAAAGATTCGAAAGTAGGTTGTCGTTCGCTGGTGGTGCAGTGCCTGTGGGCAGGTCGGTTGTTGGAAAAAGCAAACCCGATTTCTTACCACAGTTCTGCGAAGGCCTTTCCGTTGGCCGCGTTCTGGGCCGGCGAATTTAAGTGGACCTGCTAAGGGTCTCTTTCGTGGGTGGAGTGAGCCATACCTGTTGAGACCTTGTCGGGCTGCTTCGGCGCCATGCTTACGGTATCTCGTGCCGCTCTGCCCGACTAACGGATTAAAATTTTGCCGGGCGGTTGGGCAATCGGCATGGCTCGTTACGGCCCGCCGACGGGCAACGGCTCGGGCGATTGGCATCTCCAACTTTAACGGTCAAACTCGCATTGAAGGAAAGAACTCCCTTGAATTGTATTAGCGTAGAAAGACAAATTGGTAGTGGCACATTTCGAATGGAAACCGGCGTCCTGGCGAAACAGGCAGCGGGATGCGTTTTGGTGCGGTTTGGTGAAGCCTTGACGCTGAGCGCCGTGGCTACGGGTCCACCGCGGCCCGGGATCAATTTTTTCCCGCTCACTTGTGACTATCGGGAGCGACAGGCGGCTGCGGGAAAGTTCCCGGGAGGATTTCTCAAGCGTGAAGGTCGCCCATCGACCAAAGAAACGTTGACTGCCCGTCTCATCGATCGGCCCATCCGGCCTATGTTTGCAGAGGGATTCGCAGACGAAGTTCAGATCCAAAATTTCGTCATGGCCAGCGATCGCCAGAACGATGGTGACGTTTTGGCAATGAATGGGGCAGCGGCCGCGCTCTGTGTTTCGCCATTGCCCTTTTTAGGCCCCTTGGCCTCGTTAAGACTCGGCCTGGTCAATGGAGAGTTTGTTCCGTTCCCCACGCATGAGCAACTTGAATTGAGCGAACTCGATTTAATCGTCTCGGGAACTCAAGATGCAGTGCTCATGATTGAGGGGTTCGCCCGAGAAATGCCCGAAGACAAAATGGCTGAGGCCATCATGGAAGCGCATCGGGTGATTCGCGAACTCTGCGAAATGCAGCAGGAACTAATGGACAAGGTTGGTGTGGAGAAGATGGAAGTCACGCCACCCGAAGATAATGGCATCCTGGCTCAACTGCACGAGCGGTATTACGACGATTTGAAGACGGCCAAGTCGACTCCAGGGAAGCAGGAGCAGGCCGAGGTGGCCGCCGCAGTGAAGGAACGTGCCCAGGCTGATTTGATTCCCGATCCCGAGGCCAAAGATGCCATCGAAGTAGCCGCGTTTGCCACTGCCTGGCATGACCTCGAAGAAAAGGTAGTTCGTGACGCGATCCTGGCTGGCGTACGCCCCGATGGCCGTGGCCACAAAGATCTTCGCAATATCGAATGTATTGTCGATGTGATTCCCCGCGTGCACGGTTCGGCACTTTTCCAACGGGGTGAGACCCAGGCCCTCATTACGATCACTTTGGGTACCGGACGCGATGAGCAGCGGGTCGACGGGCTCTTTGAAGAGTATTCCAAGCGATTCATGCTCGATTACTACTTCCCGTCGTTTTCGGTCGGCGAGTGCCGGCCGATCCGCGGACCGGGCCGGCGCGAAATCGGGCATGGCATGCTCGCCGAACGAAGTGTCAACCCAGTCTTGCCCGATCACGATAAGTTCCCTTACACAATTCGTGTTATTTCCGACATTCTGGAATCGAATGGTTCGAGTTCCATGGCGTCGGTTTGCGGGTCTACCCTCGGGTTGATGGCGGCTGGCGTTCCGATCACGAATCCTGTGGCCGGCATTTCTACCGGTTTGGTCAAGAATGGCGACCAGTGGGTTTTGCTCAC
>CAUZEA010000168.1:0-8944 GCA_963578605.1 Planctomycetota bacterium | reverse complement strand
AGCGTAATACAAAAAAGAAAATTCATCAGCCCCCCACCCCACAGGATCAAGAGCAGAGGGGCGTTGTTGGCGTAGATCGGATCTGCTCCGCCTTCGGTGACGGCAAGTTCCTGCAGTGGTTGGCCAAACTCAATGCCAAATGCAAAGCAGGCACTCATCACACCGGCGAACAATGCCACCGACACCCCACGGAAGAACTGGAACTCTTCGACTCCCTCCTTTTTGATTTCCTCGGATACCTCGTTCTCTTTCGACATGCCGGCCCAGGCAGTCAACACGATCCCTACCAGGCAGATTGCCAGGCCTGCCAGGGCAAACTGTCCCGCCGGAGCAGCGAGTAACGTGAAAAATGTGCCTTTCACCAAAGTTGGCATCAGCGAACCGAAGAAGGTGCAAAAGCCGAGCGACAGTCCCGTGCCCAGGGAAATCCCCAGATATCGAATTGACAGTCCGAAGGTGATATGGCCGCACCCCCAGCCCATCCCGCACAGCAGGGTGATCAGGCTGGCCTGTTTGTCTAGCTGCAGGGTGTTGAGTAATTCCGGTATCGTCACCACCGCCGCGATGAGTGGACAAGTCCCCCACATCAGCAGTCCGCCAACCAGCCAGTAGGACTCCCACGACCAACGGCGCACGCGCTTGAAAGGCAGGTAAAAAGATCCTGCAGCGAGCCCGCCAACCGCATGGAGGAGGACGCCGCGTTTTCCATGGTTATCGAAGTAATGAGTTGGAACGTCTTGGCTACAGACGGTCCGAGATTGACGCATGGATCGGAAACAACCAAGCAACTAGAGAACGTCACTATGATAGAGAACATTTAGTGGTGACTAGCGAGGACCGTCAGAATGCTGTTCTAAGAGCTTCCAACGCTCTAGAGGATCACGCAGCCAGTGGACGCCAGTGGACGCACAGTGGACGGCAGATCGCATCAAAACGACTCAGAGTGGCCCGCAGAAAAACACGAACCTCAAGAAACCCCGAGAAACACGCAGTCTGATAAAGTGCGTGACGATCTGAAAAAAGAGCAAGTACACCCCAGAGGATTCGAACCTCTAACCTTCGGTTCCGTAGTACGCTAACCCTCGAGCGCGAAGCGTGCCGTAAAGGATGTCTACAGCCTGAGTTATAAAATAACACTGCATTCGCAGGCACACGCAAACTATCACAATTTCTCGCGGTTGCAAGTGGTAATTGGCCCTTAAAGTGGTAGAAGTGGTAGTGAATTCTTTCACTCCCCATGGAAGCCCTTACAGGGAAAGACCGAGGTGCACCAAACATCACCCACACCGCACTCGAAGCGGTGCGGCTACCAGGGCCAAGAGGGCCAACAGCAGGGTAGTGGATTGGGGAACATAAAGTGGATCGAGGGCGGGGATGCCGACCGAATCACGCCATGCTGGGTACCATTCACCAGAGGTCATTCGCTGGAGCATCAATGACTTCGGCTCGGTCATCGCTCGACGGCGTTCGCAATTCTAGCCATTCGCATGTTCTCACGCTGCATACCACCAGTTTCTCTTAAACTCTACACCCCATTCCGTTTGCTTCGGTACAAATTTCGACCCGGCTTCACAAGTTAAGAAGTAACATGGTTAAGGAATTAAGTCGTAAATTTTGGACAAACGAAAACCGAATCCGTGGCACAGGTTTTTCGGTTGCATGCCGCCGTACCTCAGTCGCCAACGGTGATAGGTCTGTTCAGCGATCTCAAGTTGCTTGCAGATCTCCGGCACCTTCGTGTCCTTGCCGAAAAGTACGTCAGCACGACGCAACTTCGCCATAATCTAATCCACTGAGAGTCGTTTCTGACTCATCTGGGAAATGTGGGCATAAAAGACACGGCGCCCGAGTCGCTTGCGGCAACGCTGGCGGAAGTGTAAGTCGTCGAGTAGCTCGAGTGCCACATTCCTTAGTAATGGGGCGGCTTCTTGTCTGCCCGATCTTCAATGATCGAATTATTTTCTGTGAGCCATTTGACTTGTCGCCGACGCTCCTCGTTTTCGGCTTCCATTTTCTCGAGACCCGCGCGAAGCTGGATGACGATTTCGTTTAGTTGTTGGACTAAACGCTCTTGGTGTAAAACGGTTTCTTCGAGCTGTGTGATGCGGACTTCGAATGCCTTTGATTCCGACATAATGGGATCCCGAACAGTGCGTTACGCCGTAAACTCAGATTCGCCGAATTCTTTCTGCAACTCAAGCCAGCTTTCTTCCGCTTCGCCAAGTTCTTTCGTAATGTCCGCTACCTCGTTGTGCAAACGCAGAGCTTCTTCAGCGTCGGTCGTTTCGAGCATCTCTTTGTTGAGCTGCCGTTTTTTATCGTCGATGTGAGCAATTTTGCGTTCCAAGTTGCCAATCTTCTTCCGAATCTTTCGTCGATCTTGATGAGCGGTTCGATGGTTGGCTTTGGCAAGTTTACCGGATGGTGGCGATTTCGCGTTTTTCGATTTGAAATGCCGCTCGCCTTCATCAATCTCCTTATTGATCGCGTATAGATAGGCGTCGTAGTCGCCGATGTAGTTTCTTACCCGGCCTTCGCGGACTTCGATCACGTAGGTGGCGACGCGTTGCATGAAGGAACGATCGTGAGCGGTGAAAATAACCGTGCCTTTGTATGCGAGCAGCGCCTGTGCGAGGGCTTCGGTTGTTTCAACGTCGAGATGGTTGCCTGGTTCGTCGAGCACCAGAATGTTGTAAGTGCCGAGTAAAAGACCTGCGAGACAAAGCCGAGCACGTTCGCCCCCGGATAATACTTTGATTTTTTTCTTCACATGCGAATCGCGAAACAACAGCGCGCCCGCGAGCGCCAAAACATGCTGGTCGGTGGTCTCCGGATTGGCTTTGTCCTCAAGGTAGTCGAGCACCATTTGATGCTCAGGCAAGCTCGCGTAAACGTGCTGGGCATACGTGCCGATTTCACAATGATGGCCCCAACGAACTCCGCCGCCGAGCTTCTCCAGCGACCCGACAAGCGTGCGCAATAGCGTGGTTTTTCCCTGGCCATTGTCGCCGACGATGGCCGTTCGCGAACCATGTTCGATCTCCAGGTCGATGCCGCTGGCGATGCTCAGTTTATCGCCGCCTTCAAGCATGTAGCCCATTTCCAGATTAATGCAACGCACGGCAGGACCTTGCCGAGGTTCGACAATGGGAGGGCGGATGTGTGCGGTCGCGTCATCAACCTCGATCTCAGTCGTTCGCAGGCAATCAAGTTGTTTTTGTTTCGAACGTGCTTGGCTCGAAGTTTTCGGGCTCCCACGGTTCTTGTCAACGAATCTCTGCAACTTTTGTTGTTTGGCGATCACGGTTGTATTGAAGCGGCGATCATGTTCGCGCTGGGCCTTTTGATTTTCAATAAATGCTTCGATCTTGCCGGGATACATCGTCAACTTACCGCGCGAGATTTCTAGCGTGTGCGTACAAGTCGCCGTCAGGAACGTACGATCGTGCGAGACAATCAAACACGCTTGGCGAAATCCACGCAGAAAATGTTCCAACAGAATCTGTGTTCGCAAATCAAGAAAATTCGTCGGTTCGTCAAGCAACAAAAAATTCGGATCGTGTAACAACAACGCTGCCAGTTTTACACGTGTCTGCCAGCCGCTGGAGAGTTTTGAAACCGGCCCTTCGAGATACGTGCCTTTCAGTTCAAACTGCCCAGCCACTTCACCGCATTTCCAATCGGGCTGACCGCTGTCGCGCATCAGAAAGTCGAGTGCCGATTCATCTGGTTGAAACGGATCGTGCTGCCGGAGGTATCCGACACGTAGGTCGGGATGCTTGATGACCTCGCCGGATTCTAGTTCCTCTTCATCCAGCAAAATCCGCAGTAGCGTCGATTTGCCGGCCCCATTACGCCCGACAAAACCAACTTTGACATCGTCGATCAAAGTCGCCTCGGCACCATCGAGCAGGATCTGGTCGCCATAGCTCTTGTGTGCGTCACGAATCTGAATCAAAACTGCCATAAGTGGTTTTGTTGGTGAAATTCTATCGAACGAAGAGTATTAGAAAGAAATGAGCATATTGATAAAGAGACGGGATCGTAGCAGAGCTTGCCAGCCGGTATTTCGAAATGAACGAACAACCAAGCTGGCTATGCTACGGATTTCCCGACAGAGCCTAGCTCTTATAAACCTTATGTCGTGGGCGGTCGGAAAGAATTTGTTCCTTGCCCCAATTGGTCACATCACGGAAGGCTTGGCTCTGAATAAACTCGTTAAAAGCCGACTCGTCTGACCATTCGCTGGTTATCAGGTAGGATGCTCCGTCGCTGACATCCTTCCACAGCGTCGAGCTCGTGTGTCCCTCGGCGGCGTTCAGGGCACCGATGACCCCGGCAAACTTCTCCTCGAAATCCCCTTGCTTGCCTTCAATCACGTGATAGTTCATACCGACTGTAATCATCTTTGTTATTCTCCCTATCTCCCTGTAGTACGGTGGATAGACATTTCCGCTCAATGCGGCAACCACCACAATTGCTATCAAGCATGATGCGACGGTTGTCAGTTCGCCATCAATCGGGGGTAACCGGATTAACCCTCCGGGGAGAGGCCCTGCTGATTTGCAGAGTGGTCGAGAGCCTGCGAAAAGTTTCCAACTTCCCGCCAGCGTGCTGTAAGACAATCCTCCTCGCCAGCCTCATGACCATAAAGCCCCTGCCACGATTTTTTCTCCGGGGACCCTCCGGCAGCATGGCAACGGACGCCTGCCTGTGTCAACGGCCGTTGCCGGTCTTGACAAGGTGGCCAGGAGTCGACACAGGTCGCTAGAAATTGACAGCTGTCTTTCCCTTCAACTGTAATCGTTGGCGGACTTCGGAGGAACTTGCGATCGGGAGTGAGAGGCCTTCCAGAATTTCGCGCATCCGGTGCACCAGCGCAGCGTTGGACTGGGCAAGTTCGCCTTTGGCCAGGTAAAGGTTGTCTTCCAATCCAACACGCACGTTGCCTCCCATGGCGGCTCCCATCGAGCAAAGTCGCAGTTGATGTCGCCCGGCGGCCAGAATTGACCACAGATAGTCGTCGCCAAAGAGTTTGTCGGCAATGCGTTTCATGTGCAACAGGTTTTCCGAGTCGGCACCAATGCCACCCAGGATTCCAAAGATTGTCTGGACGAACAGGGGGGGCTGGACCAGGCCCCGCTCAAGAAAATGCGCGAGCGTGTAAAGATGCCCCACGTCGTAGCACTCGAACTCGAACCGTGTACCGCATCCCTGGCCCAGCTGCTCGAGAATGGTTTCGATATCCTTAAAGGTGTTCTTAAAAATGTAATCTCTTGTGGTTTCAAGTTGCTTTGGTTCCCAATCGTATTTCCACGTTTTGTAGCGGGGAAGTAATTGGAACAAACCAAAATTCATCGAGCCCATATTCAACGAACACATTTCTGGCTGCAGGGACATGGCCGCAGCAAGTCGCTCCTGCACCGTCATGCCGTGTCCGCCACCAGTGGTAATGTTGAGTATCACATCGGTTTCCTGCTTGATTTGCGGCAGGAATTGTCGAAAAACGTCCGGGTCCGGAGTGGGACGGCCATCCTCCGGATCCCGCGCGTGCAGGTGCACAATCGCTGCGCCGGCGCGGGCCGCCTCGATCGATTGCTCTGCAATCTGCGCCGGGGTAACTGGCAAGTACCCGGACATCGTCGGCGTGTGGATGGAGCCGGTGATCGCACAGGAAATGATGACGTTGGACTGAGAACTCACAGCGAATCTCCCTCGTGACCGCGGAAATTCCTGGCAGATCGAGCGGGTTGCCATGGAATAGCTAAACAAATTGATTCAATTTCGTGCCTTGGAAGTTTTGGTCAGGCCGTTGAGCAGTCAAAACGGGCCCTGGATCAAGTGTGCCAAACGTTCTGCTGATTAACGTACCGACCGCCTGTACGCGAGACCTTGGTTACCGACACGGATCCGAAAACCAGGTTAATCGTACGAAATATCTGGCCACACAACAATTATGGAACGGTGGTCGAGCCACTGCAAATTTCACCGCGCGCGTCCGCTTGTCAGTCATCTTTTGGTGCACCTTCCTTCAGTGTATCATTCGCAAATGACAACGCCTGTCAGATTGCCACTGACATGACGATGGATAACTTCTCGATTGATGAAAGGAACCCATGTCTGCGACGCTTGAGAATCGGACTGCGATCGTAACAGGAGCTGCCTCTGGCATTGGGCGGGCTTCGGCAGTTGCGTTTGCGCGAGAGGGTGCGAAAGTAGCCGTTGTCGACATCCAGGCAGACGCGGGTAACGACACGGTTGAAGTCATTCGCCAAGCTGGCGGCGAGGCGTTGTTCGTGCCTTGCGATGTGACCGATGCAGGCCAGGTAAGCGGCGTGGTCGAGCAATGCGTAAAGGTTTTCGGACGAATTGATTGCGCCATGAATTGCGCCGGCGTGTTGGGCGAGATGGCCGCTACGGATGAGTGCACGGAAGAGAACTTTGATCATGTCATGCGAATTAATTTGCGTGGCGTGTGGCTCTGTATGAAATACGAAATCCGGCAGATGCTTCAACAAGGTGGGGGAGCCATCGTAAATATGGCTTCCAACGCCGGCATGCAGGGAACTGCCACTTTACCGGCCTATGCGGCCAGTAAGGCGGGCGTGGTGTCGTTAACGCAAACCGCGGCTTTGGAATTCGCTGCAAAGGGCATCCGTATCAACTGCATAAATCCAGGCCTCATTCGGACCGCAATGGTGGAGAAGCAGCTGCAGACCAACCCGGAAAAAGTCCAGGAGTACAGTCAACTGCACCCGATCGGCAGGATCGGGACACCGGAAGAAATTGCCGAGGCCGTGGTTTGGTTGTGTAGTGATGCTGCGTCTTTCGTTGTTGGCCATCCAATGAACGTCGACGGTGGTTATTTGGCCTGAAACTTCGATGTGGATCAATCAATGGACAAGATCAAGCGACTTGGTTACGTGGCAATCACTGTTCCCGATGTGGACCGGGTTTCCCGCTTCTACGAGGAAGTCGTGGGACTCGAAATTTCGGAGCGGATCGACGATGTGGTTTACCTGCGATGCAACTCGGATCACCGCTGCTTGGCGATCTTCCCAGGTAAATCACGTGGCCTGCATCATTTGGGGCTGGAAGTCTTCGATAAGCCGGCACTCGAAGCCGTCCGGGCGCAGCTGAGCAGCTTGGGGGTAAAGGTAGAGCCCCGCACCTGGTCAGACCCCGGCACCGGAGACGCAGTTTGTGTACGGGATCCCAATGGCAACCTGATCGAAGTTTACGAGGGAATAAAAAAACTGGACAAACCGCTCCAAGCCCGGGAGGTGCGTCCATTGAAATTTGGTCATCTCACCCTCATGACTCCTCAGATGAAGGAATCCGTGGACTTTTACAGTACTGTCCTCGGCTTTCGCGTTTCAGATACGGTGGAAGGGGATTTAGCCACTTGGCTCCGCTGTGACCATGACCACCACGGGATCGCACTGCTCGGTGCCCCGGAAGCCAAGGTAAACCATTATGCATTCGATCTGGAAGACTGGCAGGCTCTGAAGCATTATTGCGATCATCTGGTTCGCCACAACGTTCCGGTCATCTACGGTCCAGGGCGGCATGGACCTGGCAACAATTTGTTTGTCTACATTCCTGATCCTGCCGGCAATATCGTTGAACTGACCTCGGAACTGCTGCAGATATGGGACGAGGAATCGTATCAACCGCAGGACTGGCCCAATGTTCCCCGCTCGGTGGACGTTTGGCGCGCCTTGATGCCCCCCACTCATTTCTTTCAAGGCGAAGGGCGTGATTTCCATGACTGGTCTGCCGGTTCACCCGTCATTGGAGCGGGATGGAACGTAATGCAAGCCGGAGATTTCACCGCCATTGATCCTTCAGCGCAGATCACCCCCCCCAGCGAGCAACTGCCAGAGCTTAAAATCGACATTTCTCGTTTTACGCTGACCCGCAACGATCCTCTGGATCATGCCAAGGCGTTGATCCTCACCGATCGTAAATTTCCGGCTGGCGATGGCTTTCGTGTTGGTGTTGAAATGGCCGTTGAGGTCCATGGGACACAAGAAAACCCTTTCGGTGCTGATTCGGATGACCCCCGCCTGGGCTCTGCTGCACTGGTATTGATCGACGAAGGCACGGGGCTTGTGCTGAACTTTGAAGTCAGCAACCAGCGCATTATGGCACTGAGGGAACGATTCGCCATATCGGCCCCCAATCCCGACGGCGCGGTACAACCCCTGGCCGATCCGTCTCTCACCGATTTGCAGATCGAGCCGGGGAGCTGGCACCATTACGAGCTGCGCTACCTGCCTGGCGATGACGAATTGCTTTGCCCGGGTCCCGACCGGGCAGAATGGCTCGTGGATGGAAAGGTAGTTCACCAGGTCGACTGGGTGACAACACTCCAGCCTCCCCGTGCGCCAGTTGTCAAGCCGTTTCGTTTTCGGATCGGGCTGGGAATCTTCACTTTGCTGGACGATCTACCCGACGGGCAAGGCGGCACGATCGCCGGTTTGGATCCAGGTTATGAGCAAACCGTTTTTGGACAAGGTGTCACTGCCCGTTGGCGAGATCTCCAGTTCGGCACAGGCGTGTTTTAGGGCACAAGTTCTTGATTCGGTTGAAGCGTTACCTTCCAGGATGATGGGAGACCAGGCAGCATCCAGTTCGAGGACCAAGCCATCCAGGCCAGGCGGTGCCCTTGGTGTTGACGACTGCCACAAACCGCAGTGCTGCAAAATCTCTTCGATCACATCAGCTTGAGGCGGTTCGATGAACGACACGACCTTCATCTCGCCGCCACACTCCAGACAACACAACGGATCGACTTCATAGACACGCTTGATCAACATCGCCCATGTCTGGCTACAGCGAGTCGCCGCCGTGACGGAAGCCGCATCCTCGGCCAATGACTCGGCGGATGCTTCAACTTCCGCCTTCTTTCGCATGCCGCGTGACTTGTTCGAGTACCAAC
>CAUZEA010000167.1:0-9028 GCA_963578605.1 Planctomycetota bacterium | reverse complement strand
CAGCGGCAGCGGCACGATGCGAATCGCCGATGGAGCGGTTGTCCCATCGACTGACGGTATCCTCGGTTTCAAATCCGGTTCGACAGGCACCGCGACGGTCACCGGTGCAAATTCGCGGTGGGACATCATGGACGAATTGCAGGTAGGCTACCGCGGTGACGGTATACTGAGCATTGAGGCGGGTGGCGCGGTGGTTGTCAATGATTCAAGTCGGATTGGTAGTACTCTTGGATCAACGGGCGTGGTGACGGTCACCGGTGAGAATTCTCAATGGGATATCGCGGACGAGCTGACGGTGGATGACGGGACGCTGAATATTACTGACGGTGGTCGGGTACGCGTCGATGGTGTGGTTAAGAATTCCGGCACAGTGAACATCGATGCCGGTACACTCGAAGTCGGTGGCCTTACCGGGGGAGGTAGCTTGATTTTTTTGGATTCGGGTACGTACGGGATGGGCAACGCAACCAACAGCACGGGCATTGTCCTAACTGGCACACTTTATGTGGGCCAGGCCAACCTGTCGCTGGTTGATGCAGATGGAGTAGACTTGGGCGATTCGACCACACTTGCCAATGGAACACTCACTTCGTCTACTGGATTTGCGCTTAACTCGGTGGATGAGATCAGCGGTTATGGACGCCTCTTCGGTGACCTGGACCTAGGTACGGCCGGCTCGGTTGCGGGTAGCGAGTCTGGACTCTCGCTCTATGGCGATGTGTCTGGTTCAGGATCCATTAGCGGGGCCTCGATCTACGGCAACGTCAGCGTGGGTAACAGTGCCGGCCAGTTGGCGCTTTCAGATGTTTTGCTCAGTTCCGCCGGGACTCTGAGTCTGGAGATCGGTGGTTTGGATTCACAACAATACGATCAAGTGACACTGGACGGGGTCATAGCTCTGGCCGGTACCCTCAAGGTGGAGTTGATCGATGGCTTCATGCCTCAGATTGGTGACACTTTGAGCCTGTTGAGCCTGGCACCTGACGTGGAACTTCAAGGTAGTTTCAGCGACATTATGCTACCCTCCCTGGACGCAGGGTTGTGGGATGATTCCTCGCTGCTTGTCAAAGGTCAACTGCGTGTTCTGGCGCCGCTGGGCACTGGCGATTACAACGGCGATGGCGTGGTGGATGCCGCCGATTACACCCTCTGGCGCGACACGCTCGGCTCACAAGTGGACCTGCGGGCCGATGGCACTGGTGATGGCATGGTCGACGACGCCGACTACGTTTTCTGGAACGACCGGTTTGGGAACGTGGTTGGCACCGGCAGCGAGGCCGCGGTTCCCGAACCGGGGGCTGCCTTGCTGTTCATGACCGGCCTGGTGGGCCTGTTTTGGAAGAGAGAGCGGTGCGACGGCTGAGTTGACCCGCACATCTTTAGCGGCGGTCGGGTCAAGGCCGGCAGAGCAGGTGCGCAATTGTTGTCGACGCACACTTCTGAAGGTCGAACCGTAGCGTGGCCGCAAGGGTGGAGTGCAACGGGGCGTTGCCATTTCTGACGGTGCCTGGGGGACCGGGACATTCGACCTTGTCGGACGGTCATTGATCAAATGCCAGGGGTTGGGCTAACATTTCAAACAGCCGAGGCCGCACGGCGCGCGATCAGAGCCAACCAATTGCAATCGACCGATCAATTCTGTGGTAGCAGCTGACCTGTGTCCTTAGTGCTGTTGAACCAAGAGGGGATAACGTGCAACAAATCGCGATGCTCGACTGGACCATTTGCATTGGTTACCTGACTGTGGTGATCAGTCTGGGCGTCTACTTTTCAAACAAGCAGAAAAACAACGACTCCTATTTCCTCGGCGACCGGAACATGCATTGGATCCCGGTCGGATTGTCGCTGTTTGCCACGACGTTCAGTTCCAATTCATTCGTGGGCCTGCCCGCGGAAGGCGCTTACGGGGACTACCACCAGCTTCTGGCCATTCTGTTCATTCCATTTGTGGTGATTCCGATTACGTGCATCTGGTTCATCCCGTTCTATAAAGGCCTCGGTTTCACCAGTTTGTATGAATACCTCGAACACCGGTTCAGTCGCCGTGTCCGCCTGCTGGCGAGCTTGATTTTCATGGTCTATTCGGCGGGTTGGATGGGCACGATGCTGCTGGCGGTTGCCAAGATTCTGGACGTGGTCTTGAAGACCGAATCGACGGGGCAAACGCTTGCGGTGATTGTCATCGTGGGACTCTTGGCAACCCTGTACACGGCCATGGGAGGAGTGAAGGCTGTGATCTGGACCGACGCGATCCAGGCGTTTGCCCTGGCTGGAGGTATGTGTTTCCTGTTGTGGCTGCTGTTGTCGAACATCGACGGGGGATGGGCAGCTTTCAGGACGCTCGGATCGGATGGTGGGAAATTCGATATGTTCCACACCGAGGGCGGTTTAGCCGAACACAACCTGTTCTCGGCCTGTGCCTACGGTTTCTTTATCTATATGGGGGGCCAGCTCGCCGCTTACGGATCCTTTCAGCGGTATGTGACCGTTGATTCTGTGAACGATGCGCGCAAGGCACTGATCGTCAAGGCTGGGTTCACGATTGTGTCGTGCACGTTGTTTTTTCTGGTGGGATCGGCATTGTATGTGTATTACCAGCAATCGCACGTTGACTTGTTCGCAGAGTACTCGGCTGGAAAAAACAAGGATCTGTTGTTGCCGCATTTCGTGATCAACTTCTCTGGTGGATACGGTATGACCGGATTATTGCTGGCCGGATTGTTCGCCGCGGCGATGAGCAGTTTGGACAGCGGTATCAACAGCATGGCGGCCTCTCTGGTGAACGACTGGCTGAACGGTCGCGAAGTCGGGTTGGCCGTCAACCGTTGGCTGACCATTGCCTTCGGTATGGGCGTTATCCTGATCGCCTGCCTGCTGTCCCGGATTGATTCCCCCGTATTTTCCATCCTGCTCTCGATCGCCGGCGCCACTCTTGGAATGCTGCTCGCGGTCTTGATGATGGGCATGCTCGTTCCACGCGCGAACACGGTGGGAGTGGTTTTTGGCATGGCGGCGGGACTGGTTGTCGTTTGCTTGATTCGACTGGTGCTTCCCATGCTGGACCCGCCGACACTCGAGTGGTTGGGGCCATTGGCGGGGTTAAAGGACAACACGTGGTGGGACGGAATGTTCACCACGATATCGGTGGTGGCGATCGGCTTGCCGGTGAGCTGGTTGACGGCTCCGCCGCCGGAGGAAGCCTTGCACGGCCTGCTGCTGGTCCCGCGGCGCCCGGGCGGGGCAAGCGATTGAACGGCGGGCCGGCTTGCTGTTTACGACAGGCCTGGTGGGCCTGTTTTGGCGCAGAGAGCGGCGCGATTGCTGAGTTGACTTGCACATCGTTAGCGGCGCTCGGGCCGTTCCCGCTGGAACAGGTGCGTGATTGTTATCGACGCAAACTTCCGAAGGTCGAACCGGCCCCGACGTGGGCCGGTAACGCAAGACAAATGAATCAAAACCCCGGAAGAATCTTGAAAAATCGGAACGGTCGGCTAAATGAATAGGGCGATGGGGGCTGAAATCACGATCCGTTAATTGTGAGAATCACGGCAAAGGAAACAGGAAGTGGCGAGCTGCTTTTCATGACGAATTTCGGGATTCAGGGAACCGAAAGCCGCTCCTGCCAGCGGATTGCAGCATTCAAATAGTAAAATGTATAGTAAAACACCTCATGCTATTCTCATTCCCAAAGAAAAAGTTGCGATAGACTGTTTGACTCATGAGACGGTGAAATATGTTAGAAAACTGTCCAGATCTACAAAGACGATCAGACAGCGGCTACTTCACCAACATTCCATGAACCCCTGCTAAATATTTCTACAGACAATGAGAGCTTTGGACAGGAACACGCTTCGGGGGCTCTGGTCGGCGGTGGCGACTCCGTGGACAGACCAGGGAAGCATTGACACGGGTATACTTCGACGCAATTGCCAGAAATTAGCGGCGGCGGGGGTGGGCGGCATCTATACAACCGATAGCGACGGTGAGTTTTATGCTATCGAGCGGGATGAATTTCAGCAGCTGGCTGGGATTTTTAGTGAGGCCATGGAGTCGACAGGAGTCGATGCCGCAATGGGAGTCACCTGGAGTTCCACCCAGGGAATTATTGATCGGATCAAAATAGCGTGTGAAGTCGGTATCCCTAATTTCCATGTGGCCTTTCCCTTTTTTATGCCCTTGGCAAAACCTGACATCGACCGATTTTGGGAAGATCTGGCCGAAGCGGTACCGGAAGCACGCTGGGTGCACTACGCTCACCCGCGTTGCGGTCCTCCTTTAACTGGTGCGGATTATGATCATCTTGCAAAGTTATTTCCCGACCAGTTTATCGGCTCCAAGTTAGCGACATCGGTCATTGGTGAACTTACGGAGATCATGAATAACTCCGGTTATCTTGCCCATTTCACCACGGATCCGAGCATGGCAGTGGCCATGATGCTTGGGGCAAAGGGATGTTATAGCTACTGGGTCAACACATTGCCGCAATGGCACATCCAGTATATGAATGCCTGCAAGGACGGTAACTGGGATACGGCAACTGGGTATCACAAGAAGCTGCTCGATTGGGAATCCAAGCATCTCAGGTCAATACGTGAGGCCGGGTATCGCCATGGGATCGTAGGAAAAGCCCGGGCGGCCATCACAGGATGGCTCGAAGACTCAGGCTGTACACGTGCCCCCTATTATCCGGTATCTGAACAATTGCAAATGGAGTTAAAGCGCGCATTTGAAGAATACTGGGCTCCCGAAATTGCCGAGGAGAACTTTTAAGTTCCATGTCAGCAAGTTCCATGTCAGCCAAGCGTTGATACGCTTGAATCAGGGGGGAAGCACACAGCTGAACCGATCATTGGCAAGTTCCGCTTCGCGGAGCTTGCCAAAGTGATTCTGAAGAAAGCCGCCTCGGCCAGTCGAGCGATTGGCCGAGCGGCTCTTGCTGAAAGAAACGCTGGAGAGACACTGCACCACGATGGGTTGCCACCGTGACGCGCTGGATCGGAACTATCTTTATCGACAGGCGTACGAGATGCTCTCTTCACGCCAATGCCGCGAGGCATTCAACCTGAACGCGGAACCGGCGAAACTCTGAGATCGCTATGGTCGCCATCGCTCCGGTCAAGCGTGTCTGCCGGCTCGGCGACTGGTGGAGGCCGGCGTGCCGCTCGTTACGGTCATCTGGAATCACACGAACCGAGGTCAAGACCGATCGCCCGAGGTTGCCGATCAATACGGTTGGGACACGCACAACGACATTTTCCAGGCGATGAAGGTGCACCTGTTGCCACGGTTCGACATGAGTTTTTCAGCGATTGTGGAGGACTTGGACGAACGAGGTTTATTGGACGAGACCCTGTTGGTCTGCATGGGAGAATTCGGCCGCGCACCGCAGGTCGCACTTGAACGGAGATTTGCCGGCACCTCGCCGGGCCGCAAACACTGGCCATGGGTCTACATTACCGCGGAAGTGCTTCGCGTCGATGGTGCGTTCTTGTTCAAAGATGCCAAGGAAGAGGTGTAAGGCGTCCGATCACATACTCGAAGCCTCCGCGGCAGGCCAAAAACTCCGTCGTCACGCGGTCGGGGCGTGCACATCAACCCGGCACGCTATGCTTCGTAGAACCATTGGACCGGCAGGATGCGTAGTTTTGTGCCGTGTTGGGACGAGTTGTTGTTCGAAAAATCGTACGTGATCAACACTTCGTCGCCGATGAAGGCCACGCTGGCATAGCTGACCCGCACCGCTCCTGGCGCCCGGTGATACCGGCGCCGGTCCACCGGCTGTCGATAAGCGAAGGTGTCCATGCGATAGACGGTGATGGGCTCGGCCGGCGGCGGCTCAATCCGGGTTGTATCATCGAGCGATTCAAGGTTCCGAAAATGCTCCCAAGTGACACCGTCGTCCTTAGAGATGGCGCAAGAGAGGCGGCACCGCTGAACGCCGGCAAGGATCTCCTCCGTACTTGCCTGGCTCCAGATGGCCAACAGATCACCGGTTTGGGGGATTCGCTTGAGCTGGGTTCGGGCGTATGACGAGGCCAGCGGGCCGGGCTTGGGCCACGTCCACACCACTCCCCCGTCCTGCGAGGTGCTGATGTATTGCCGGCCCATCTCCGTGCGGCCGTACATGATCAAGTGTCCGTCCTTTTTGGTCTCCTCGACCACCGGCTCCTCGAAATGATACCAGCCATCGCGCCCTTTGTTCTTGCCGACGAGCAGTTCGCTTAGGCTGCGGTTCCAGGTCTGCCCTTCATCGTCGGAGTAGTAGACCCAACAATAGCATAGGTTGTTGTCCTCATGTTCAGACTCACCCCCGGAAAAGGGGCTGATCCAATGGAAAACTGGCGCCAGGATGCGGCCACTACGTAGGACCCGGGCATTATCATTATTCATGACGGCGAAATAGGGATCGATCGCCGTCGGCTCCAACCAGGTTTTGCCCTCGTCGGTGGATTTGCTGAACCAGAGCGTTCCGTCACGACCTCGTCTAACCCTCGGGCCGGTGTAAATGATCCCAATCGCCCCGGATTTCAGTCGCGCCGGGCTGACTCGAGATCCGGTCACCTGGTTGCCATAAGGGGCCTTCGTACGTATTGGCTCCGCGTCCGACCAGGTACGTCCCCGATCGGCGGAGACTTTCATCAGGATCTTCGAGTTATCGCCGGCCAGAACGCTGCCATAGATTGCGGCAACACCTTCGTCCGCCAATGCGATGATACTGGTCTCCTTAACGCGGGGGGATATAGGCAGCAAGAATGATTCATGCCCGGTATTTGTTGAGGAAGACGAACGTTGTTTTCCCGACTGCTTCTGCTGTGCCCGGGCGAGCGTCCCACCAAGCTGAGCAGCTAATGAGGAGCCCACGGCTGTCTGAATGAATTGTCGACGTTTCATGATACTTTGCCCTCATAAGTTTTCGCTGCGACCCAATTCCATGCACACAGGGTGCCCTGTCCATGCACACAGGGTGCCCTGAACGGGGCGTGAGCGACTGCTGGAAATGACTAGACGAATTGCATTCTTTGCATTCTGACGGTGATCCGTAATCAAGGATAGGAGGGGAATCCATCAGGGCCAATGATTCCTTGGAGGAAACCAGAGCCCACACTAAAACGATCATTTCACGATACAGTATTTGGACGGTTTCTTTGTTGGATTTTACCCATCTATCCACATCGTGTGACTCCAACTTGAATGGAAACGAGTGGTTTCAGGCGGACCCAATCCGCCGGGGGCCTCGGTCGATCGAACGCATTGACTTATCGAAGCTGGCCTTGAGCAAGCGGAGTTTCACGTCGACATGCTGGGGAGAATCCCAGAGGTTCTGAAACTCGTTCGGGTCCGCCTGCATGTCGTACAACTCACCTATCTCCAGTCCGTGGTAGACGACCAGCTTGTACCGCTCGGTACGATACATCGTAGCATAGGTGCCCTTCATTGGAGGACGATCCGAACCTTTCGGCTGGTAGTCCTCGTAGGCGTGATACCACGCACTGCGGACTCCTTCCTTGATTCGGTCCGGATCGCCTGCGCCGCTCAGCACGGGTACCAGGGATTGACCGTGCATATTGTCCGGGATGGGAAGGCCCAAAACATCCAGCAATGTCGGGGTCACGTCGATCAACTCGACAAGACCCTTGGCGCGTAGCCCTTCCCGAAAATGGCCGGGCCAGGAGATGATAAACGGCACGTGTACGTAACCTTCGTAGAATCGGCACCCCGATCCGATGAGCCCATGATCGCCAATCGGGTAACCATGGTCGCTGTGGTAAATCACGATCGTGTTTTCGAGCTGACCCGTCTCTTCAAGGACATCCAGGATTCTCCCGATCTGACGGTCAACCAACTCGATGGTTGCCCAGTAGGCTGCCTGGTAAATCTTCATGGGATGGCCGGCTATTCGGCTTATGCCCCGCTGGTCTCCTTCCAGAGCTGCCAGGTTCCATTCGTCCGGCCGGCGCGCCGCAATCGGACGATACACGAAGTCCACATCTTTCAGGTATTCGTTCTGCATGGTCAGGTCGCTGTCCTGGAATGCGGGACCGGGAACCGAATCCACGTCGAACCACTCGGTCCAATCGGCTGGGAGATCCAACGGTCCATGAGGCTGAAAGCAGTTGAAGCTCAACAGCCAGGGAGATCGGGCATCGCGAATGAACTCGATCGCCTTCTCGGCGCACCAGGCAGGCTGATGGAGATGGGGCGGGACGTTACCTTGGGCCCGCAGTTCGCGGAAATCCTGCCCGTGGGCATTCACCCAGTCCAAGTACTCCGCCCGGTGACCGCGGACCTCAAAACCAGGATGGTGGTCCCAGTGAAATACGCGGTACCCGTCGTCGGGCCTGGGCTCGACGCGATTTCGTTGTATGCCGTTACCGAGGCGCTCGCGGATCGCCGAGAGATGCAGCTTTCCCACTAACGCACAGTCGTAGCCGACATCGGCCAGCGTCCTAGTGATTAACCTCTCGTCGGGGGGGAAAAATTCCTGGCCGTTGCCGAGCACACCCGTCGCGAACGGATATCGGCCGGTGAGGAAGGCGGCACGGCTTGGCGAACAGATGGGCGACTGGCAGTAAGCCCGCTCGAAGGTGACGCCAGTGGCCACCAGCCGATCCAGGTTGGGCGTGCGAATGTGTGGATTCCCCAGGCTGCGAATGGTGTCCCACCGCTGGCCATCGGGGCAGATCCAGAGGATATTCGGCCGTTGTGCCTGGTCCGCCGACTCGTCTGCCACCTTCTGACCGTAAAGATTTGGCGCGAACATTAGCGCAATGGGGATGAATACAAATGATGAACGGAAGTAGCGCAACATCGTTGGGGATCCTCGAATTTGACTTGGTCAAGAATATAGATCAGTAGCACCAGGTAGTCGGCTGCGGTCAATACGAACTCAGTACCGGCGGCAAGTGGGCTTCCCCCCTTTAACTGATCCAGGTCTATGAGAGAATCGCATCCGGGCGTAGCCCGGAAAGGATTTCCTCAGATGAAGAAGAACCGACACACGACCAAGCAGATTATTGAGAAGCTTCGT
>CAUZEA010000166.1:0-9180 GCA_963578605.1 Planctomycetota bacterium | reverse complement strand
GATAGTGTGTGATTGGTTCGGTGATGCATGTCGGCGGTAAGTGCGAGTGGCTGCCAGGTATTTCCCCGAACCGTCATGGTTGAGTCGGTATCCTGGAACTCGCACCTGCCCCATTTTCCTCGGGTTAAACACTTAAATTCTCATGCCAAATAGTAACAGTGCCAAGAAGCGGATGCGTCAGAACGTCACGCGTCGTAATCAAAACCACTCAATCAAGTCAGCCATGCGTACCCAAATCCGCAAGGTGCGTAAAGCAGTTGCCACCGGTGAAGTTGAAGTCAGCGAAGTGGAATTTCACGCCGCTGCCAAAAAACTCGACCGGGCTGCTGCCAAAAACATCATCCACGCCAATGCTGCTGCGCGCACCAAGTCGCGACTCTCCAAGGCAATCAAGAATCTCAAGAACGCGGGCGAAACGGCAAGCGGTTGATCGGTGCTGTTCTCGGGAAAATCGTGTGAAAGCCTGGGGTACTTTCGCAACGGTGGCAGTCGGTTTCTCGCTTCGACGAGGGGCTTGCTACACCAATGATGCCCGAACCTGGCGAACAAGCGTTGCGCAAATCCTGAATTCCCGGGGCGCAAGCTGTTTGGATGGGTCCCGAACTGGAATCGAATCGTCAGCCCTACCAGACGATTGTTTCGGCGTCAAATACGGGACCATCCACGCAGGTCCGCTTGTAGTCCCAGGTACCATCGGGTTGGGTAACCTTGGTGACACAACTGAAACAGATCCCAATCCCGCAAGCCATGGGAGTCTCCAACGAGATCTGACAGGGAACATTGGCTGACGCAGAAAGCCCGGCAACGGCCTCCATCATGGCCTCGGGCCCGCAGCAGACCACCCGACACGTCGTGGTCTCCGCTTCGGCAAGACAGCGACCGAGCAGATCGGTAACCAGTCCATGGTAACCGGCGGTACCATCGTCGGTGGCGACCCGTACGTCGATACCCGCTGCCCGAAAGTCGTCGATACCCGCCAACAGATCGGCCGACCGAGCCCCATAACAAAGGGTTACTTTCTCCGACGGCGTAATCGGCCGTGGTGGCAATCCATAGTTACGCTTCTGAAGTTGTTCTCGACCAAGAGCCAGGAAAGGAGTTTGCCCAATACCGCCGGCGACCATGATGAGGTGCTTTGCGTCTGGAAGCACAAAACCATTGCCGAGCGGTCCCCAAATTTCGAGTTGGTCCCCTGCCTCGCAGGCGGCCAGACAACGCGTTATCTTTCCCACCACCAGGTAGACCACGTCGAGTCCAACCAGATCGCCACCTTCGTCGATGACCGTGTCATAAAGTGCCAGAGGGCGGGCCAACAACGGATCGTCACCGGTAGGGAGTCGCACCATGATGAATTGACCGGGAACGATTTGGCGAGCCGTTTGGGGGGCCTCAAGCCGGATGCGATAGGTGTCGCGGGCAACCTGAACGTTTTCGATCACACCGACCTGCAGTTGACGGGCATGGTCAGCATAGAACTTCGCATGGAGCGGATTTGGATCGACCTGCGCTATGTTCCCGCAATTCACGATCGCTTTACCTCACGCCTGGATATTTGTTGAATCGTCCGGCGAAGTCCGTCCACTTCGTTCCGGCTGAGCTGGCGCACGCCGCTGGGGGGTAGATCAGCCAAGCGGATAGACCCAATTGCTACCCGCACGAGCCTTTGGACATTGTGGCCAACACTCGCCAGCAGTCGACGGATCTCTCGATTGCGTCCTTCGTCAAGCACCATCTCCAGGACCGTCGATTTTTTTTTGCGGCTTTTGATCTTCACGTGTTTGATTTTTGCAAATCCTTCCGCCATGTGTACACCACGCCTCAACTGGCCGAGAACTTCTGCATCGGGATGCCCAGCCACCTGCACGTGATAAATTTTTTCGACACCGTGCCGTGGGTGGGTCAGTTGATTTGCCAGCTCACCATCGTTAGTGACAATAATCAAACCTTCACTCGCCATGTCAAGTCGACCAACATTGAAAACACGCGGTGTACCGGGTGGCAGCAGGTCAATCACCCTTGGTCGGCCAGACGGGTCGCGGGCGGTCGAGACAACGCCTGGCGGTTTGTGAACCGCAAAATAAAGCAACTTGGGCCGCTTCAAGGGCTCTCCGTCGACCCGAATCTCCTGTGTCGAGAGATTGACACGGGTACCGAGTGTGTCGACAACCGTACCATCGACCTCAACGCGCCCCTCCAGAATCAACTGTTCACATTCACGACGGCTCGCCACTCCAGCAGCCGCGAGTACTTTTTGCAACCGTTCACCTTCCGGATGAGGCTGAGGCACCGCTACGGGAGATGTCCCGCGCGCACGCGACTTCCGTTGGGTCCGCCGGGGCGCACCACGTCCTGCTCGTTGGTCTCTTTCTGGTCGTTTCGCCACAGTCAAAAACACACACTAAGGATCAAGGCAAGCAGCGGCGTACTACAAACCAACTTGTAGAGACTCACCGCACCCTTCACGATACACTGAAAAGGTCTCGTTCGGCTAGCTACCGCCAGGGATAACCTGGACGTGGTGGTGGCGGTACAAACGTCTGGTCCCGCACAGCTTTTGGAACCGGGCGCTGGTAAGAGAGTGGTCGTCCCCCAACAACCGGAGGCCCGAGATCGGGCAACGGATAGGGATCGTGCGACAGGGCCGCATATCGCTGATAGCCGACCGGGCCGGGGTGGGAAAAATCAGGCCACTGAATCGTACTTGAGCAGCCACCTACCAGGAGCAGGGTCGCGCCCAAACCAATCTGGTAAATGGCGGTACGGAATCTCATAATGAAAATGGCCGCCCGTGGAAAAGTCGCCTGTGGAAAAGATCCTGTTCTCGCCGCAGCAAAAAACCGCGGTAGGATACGAAACCAGACCATCGACCGCCATGCAGACTTTTTGGCATGCTAGCGGCGTCGACGCTGGCGATGCCTGTCTCGGCAGGATCCCACCAATCGGAATGGACCAAATGCAACTTGCAAGCATGTCGCACCGGTTGCCCGGGTGGGTCTGTTGCCCCCTTCCTGACGCCTCCTCACCCGCGGTACAGTCAATCTGTGGCAACCTATGGCAGGTGCATTTCCAGGAAAACTGCCCTGCCCTGGGGAGTTAACGACGTTGCTCCGCATTCTGCCGGAAGCAGCAGCGTGTTGCCAATCCGAAGCGGCGAGCCCGTTGGATCCCCGGCCACTCCCACTTCTCCGTCGATGACCGCCAGGAGACGAAAGCGGTGATCACCACCAATGGTGGTCGGCCGGACGAGCTCCCAACGATTGAGTACAAACTTATCACAGTTGACGAGTCGCTCGACACCCGGACGGTCTGCTGGCTGCGGAATTTGAGGTGCGACTGGCCCACGGGAAAAATCAATGGTTGCCAGGGATTGCTCGAGATGAAGCTGGCGAGGACGACCGTCGGCATCGACTCGGTTCCAGTCAAATAACCGAAATGTCGTATCACTTGCCTGTTGTATTTCGGCCGTCACGAGGCCCTCTCCAAGGGCGTGAACTGTTCCAGCGAGAATCAGCAGGCAATCTCCCACCGCAGGTTCAAAGGCGTGCAGGGCCTGCTCACAAGTGCCTTGCTCGAGGTGCTGCCGAAGCTGCTGGCAATCCACACCTGGCTTCAGGCCGGCGTAGATTTTGCTACCCGGCTCGGCTGCCAGCACGACCCAGGCCTCGGTCTTCCCCAAGTCGGGTGGATCAAGCTTTTGCGCCTGCTCGTCGTTGGGGTGAACTTGAACCGAAAGTGTCCTTTGCGAATCGAGAAACTTGAACAATAAGGGGAATTGTTCTTGTGGGTGGTGCCGTCCGAAAAGTTGCAACCCGTTGGGGGTCGCGAGTTCCCGCAATGTACATCCTGCCAGTGGCCCTGCAATAACCACACTTTGATCCTCCCGGTGATCGACGATTTCCCAACTTTCGGCATAGTTATTTCCGTCGGGGAGGGACTTGCCGAGTACTGTCTCGAGTCGCCTCCCACCCCAAAGATACCGGCGCAGGATGGGTTCAAACCGCAAGGGGTAGAGTTGGTTCATGCTATTTGCCATAGTTGACGTTTGGCTCGATTGGCTGAAGCAGAACGCCAAGCGGCCCGACTCTCCAGATTATCGTGCCGCCCGGAACCAACCGGCAACGGGTGACTTCGGCTCCCACCAACGGGAAACGGCATCGCCTGTTTTCTAAACACGCTGTATTGTCTAAACACGCTGTATTGTTTGAGAATCCTGCAATAGCCACAACCTCACGTTGTCGGTCAGGTGGCCATTCTATTATCATCAACGGACAACGTGTGTAGAATCTGGGACTTGAGAATGTTTCCGTCAATTCAGGTCTCGATCTGCAACCACGGATTTCGACGGCAAACCAGGCCCCTCATAAAACCGCTACCGAGCTTTAGGAAACAGCTGGTCATCCCGGCTTTTCAGAGAATCTTCAACCACGCAAAACCTCAACCAGCCCACTAGTTCCCTACCGATCTGCAGTGCCCGATCAATACGACGAAGACCTGTTTGACAAAACGAAAATGACGTTTGGCGAGCATCTGGAAGAGTTGCGCCGATCGCTCATCAAGTCAGTCACCGCGCTGGTGTTGGGAACATTGGTGGGACTGATCTTTGCCCAACGGCTGGTGATTTTCATCCAAACGCCGCTGGAAGCGGCCCTGGTCGATTACTACAAAAATCAGGGGGAGGAACAATATTTACAGGAGCTCAAACAGCGAAAAGTGAACGGCGAAAGTGTTCCCGCCAACCTGAAGGCCGCTGCAAGGCGCTACGGCGAGCGGGAACTGGTGCGTGAAAACCGGCTGATTTCACGGCTGGAATTACAAGCTGCGCTGGACCAAGAGCCTGCCGCACAATCCGCACCCGATGAGGCAATGGATACCGATTTGCCGCTCCCGATCCTGACCGATTTGATTCCAATTACTTTGTACTATCGGCTAAGTAAAGAGGATGATCCGCGGCTCAACACCATTGCCTTGAACATGCAGGAGCCGTTTCTGGTCTGGCTAAAGGCGGCCCTGGTGTTGGGCATTGTCATTGCCAGCCCATTTGTTTTTTTCTTCATCTGGGAATTTGTGGCTGCCGGCTTATACCCTCATGAACGACGGTATGTGCATATCTTTCTGCCTTTTAGCTTGGGGTTATTTCTGTGTGGCGCCGGGCTCGCCTTTTTTGTCGTCTTCCAATTCGTCTTGCACTTCCTGTTGGCATTCTACGGCTGGATGGAAATCAATCCAGCACCCCGCATCACCGAGTGGGTAAATTTTGTGCTGGTACTTCCAGTGGGATTTGGCATTGGTTTTCAATTGCCACTGGTCATGCTTTTCCTGGAACGAATTGGCATCTTTTCTGTCAAGACCTACCGACAACATTGGCGGATTGCCGTGCTAATCATTTCGGTCCTCTCGATGTTGTTGACGCCGGCCGACTGGCAAAGCATGATCTTCATGTTCGTTTCGCTGACCGTACTCTACTCTGGGGGAATCCTGCTCTGCATGTTCATGCCACACCGGAAGACCTCCTTCGGCGATAGGATAGAATAAAGCCCTGCCCTCAAAACAGCCCTGCCCTCAAAACAGCCCTGCCCTCAAAACAGCCCTGCCCTCAAAACAGCCCTGCCCTCAAAACAGCCCTGCACTCAAAACAGCCCTGCCCTTAAAACAGCCGGGCCCTTAAAACAGCCGGGCCCCCTTCCTCCGGCCTGATCCAACGCTCAGCAAGTTCTGCCTGTGGCTCAAATCTGATAGTTGGTTTTGGGCTGGAACTCGTTGTCCTCGTCGCTTTGGGTCTTGAGTTTTGGCTTTTCCAGCACCACGGTTCTGTGAGGGTCGACACTCTGCGTAAGCCACACACTCGAACCGACCACACTGTCGTGCCCGATGACAGTGTGGCCTCCCAGTACCGTCGCGTTCGCGTAAAGAACAACCCGGTCTTCAATCGTCGGGTGCCGCTTCTTCCCCCGAACCAGGTGCCCATCATTATCGGTGGGAAAGCTAAGCGCACCCAATGTAACCCCCTGATAGATCTTGACATGCTCACCAATCTCGCACGTCTCACCGATCACAACACCGGTGCCATGGTCGATGAAAAAGAACCGCCCCACGGTTGCTCCCGGGTGGATATCAATACCCGTTTTACTGTGGGCCCATTCAGACATCATGCGGGGAATGAACGGAATCTCAAGTTGATACAACTCGCGGGCAAGACGAAACACCGTGACAGCCTCCAGGCCCGGATAGCAAAAAATAACTTCGTCGACATTCTTGCACGCCGGATCGCCGTCATAGGCAGCTTGTACGTCGGTCGCTAAGATTTCACGAAGTTCGGGCAATCGTTCCAAAAACAGCAATGTCTTGGCCTGGCCAAGCGCTTCGAAGTCCTGCTCTGATTCGCAAATGCTGGTGGCTCCTGCCTCGTGCCGCAGCGCGCGACCAATCTGGACCGTCAATTGATCGTGTAAACGATCCACCAACTCACCTACGTAATACTGAACATTGCCGCGATGCAGTCCCTCTCGGCGCCGAAAACCGGGATAAATGATTTCCTTCAGTGCGTCGATTACCAGGACGATTTCGTCGTAGTTCGGCAGTGGAGAATGGTCCAAATGGTTAATCGTACCCACCGAGTTGTACGTTTCGACAATCCGTTGGGTAATGTTCGGAAGATGGTCTTTGAGTCGAAAATCAGTAGCCATGTTCGTCAAGTGAGCAGAATGTTTGCCGGATCAAGCGAATCACCGGAAAGAAACAGGAAGGCCCTCACGTTGAGAGCTCAGACAGCGCAAGAAGGTCCCGCCTGGGCGGGACTTGTACAGCCGCACGTGGTGCAAGAACAAGTTGCAAATTGAAATGGCATGATGCGCATTGTACACGTCCTGACGCGTCCAATCAAACGTAGACCCTATCGGTTGTCTCGGCCGAATAGTCCCCAAAGTTTAGAGAGGATCCAGATTTCTATTGCTCGGTGCCCCTGAGAACGATCATCCATCTCTCCGCATGTGATAATGCCCCACTCAGATGCCCAAAAAAGGCCCAGAAATCTTCCCCTTTTAAACACCGTGCCAGCCAGTCTCGAGCACGTGGAGAGCTTCGGTTAGGCTGGTCAGGCCAGCCTTGACCAGGTTCTCCGCCGGTCTCCACGGGCGAATCTGCCCACTACCGGTCGCAAGGCGTTGGCTATTGAAGGTGGCAGCGCCTTGACATGGTTACGATCGAGCTGCCGAAACCGCCGCGACTAACTCGCGTGCGTTTTCGGTGATTTGTGAAAAATCGCGTTTTGCAATGAGATCTTTGCCGAACAACAACCCGCCGACTCCAACGGCAACAGCACCAGCGGCAATATATTTTGGCGCCGATTCCAGGTTCACGTTCCCTGTTGGCAAAAGACGTATGTCGGGCATCGGCTCTTTGAGATCCGTGAAATACCGCGGGCCCCCAATATTGGCGGGGAAAATTTTCACAACGTCTGCTCCCACTTTCCATGCCCGCTCCACTTCCGCGGGAGTGAACGCGCCAGGTAAGACCAGCACATTCTGATCATTACACCGTTTGACGGTATCTGGGTTGCACGTAGGCGAGACAATGAACTCCGCACCAGCATCGATAGCAGCCTGAGCTGTTTGAGAATCGGGTACGGTTCCCACACCTAAACAGAGGTCGCGATCGGCAAGTTCGCTGGTTGCCCGCCGAATCACGTCCAGAGCGCCCGGTACGGTCATGGTGATTTCAACGACACAAATTCCGCCATCGATAAGAGCACGAGCTACGTCGACCAACTCGTCGGAAGATTTTGTACGAATGATGGCCACCACCCCACAGCTGGCAAGCGTATCGAGTACGGATTTCTTTGGGTGGGCCATTGTTTGCTGTTTGCGTGCTTTCTACCAAGGCGAACATCAACCACGCAGGGAAAGAATCATGCGTTCGTATTGCCTGACATCCTCCAGCCACATGCCACCTGGGGGAACATCGGACTGAAGACAGTAATAATCCCACACTGCTCCAAATGGCAAGGTTTTAAACTCCTCAAGTAAAGCCAGGCGACCTGTAAAGTCGCTGTTGTCTTCGCATTCGCGCACCAATTCGGTTGGCTCAAGCAGGGCCATCAACAGCGCTTTGATGGCACAACGGGTTCCGATGATCCACGCGGCAACTCGATTGATGCTGGCGTCAAAAAAATCGAGGCCAACATGGACCCGCCCCAGGTAATCGCCACGAACTAGTTCCTGCATGATTGCCTGCAACTCGTCTGTTAGCGTCACCACGTGATCGCTATCCCAGCGGATCCCCCGGCTGACGTGCAGCAACAATTGATTGACCCACAGGAGTACTGAGGAAATTTTGTCTGAGATGACTTCGGTGGGATGAAAATGGCCGGCATCAAGACAGAGCAGTGTTCCACGGCTGATGGCATATCCCAAATAGAATTCATGTGAACCGACCACGTAACTCTCCGAACCGAGCCCGAACAGTTTGCATTCAACTGCATCAAGGTTAAACCGCTTGTCGATGGGCTCAGCAAATATGGTGTCAAGAGACTCGATGAGTCGTTCGCGGGGGCCCTTGCGATCAATGGTCATGTCTTTCATCCCGTCTGGGATCCAGACATTGTTGATCGACGGTGAACCTAGTTGTTCCCCGATCGCAGCGCTAATTCGCCGCGAACGGATCCCGTGGTCAATCCAGAACTGGCGAATAGCAGGATCGGGATGCGCGAGCGTAAAGCCATCATCAGACTTGGGATGCGAAAAAAAAGTGGGATTGAAATCCAGCCCCAAACCCTGCTGTCGGGCCCAATCAATCCAACCTTGAAAGTGGGCAGGCTCCACCTCATCACGGTCGAGGGTTTGACCGCTGTTTTCCAAATAACTCGCATGTAAATTAAACCGGTGCTTGCCGGGGATGAGTGAAAAAGCCTTTTCTGCATCGGCACGCAATTCATCAGGTGTGGAGGCCTTACCGGGATAATTACCCGTGACAGCAATACCGCCCGTCAATTCCTGGCCCGCCCGTTCGAATCCTCCGACATCATCGCCCTGCCAACAGTGCACTGCGATCGAGACGTTGTGAATTCGCTCGATCGCACTATCGGTATCGACGCCTAGTGCGGCGTACCGTTCCTTGGCGAGAGCATAGGAATTGTGGGTCGAGTCGGCCATCGTTACTCTCCTTTCTACGCAATTTCAACCAAAG
>CAUZEA010000165.1:0-9247 GCA_963578605.1 Planctomycetota bacterium | reverse complement strand
AGCGGGTCTCCGTCAAACAGCAACGACTGTTTGATACTTGAGACGACAGCTTGAAGAGCCGGATGTGCGGTCCACAAGTCCGGTTCTGTGAGAGGCCTGGGGGAGCAATCCCCCGGGCCTACTCGCCCTCAGCAGCGAAGATCGCCTCAGGTGAAGGGGGTCGGTAGCCCAACGCACTGTGTGGGCGGATCGTGTTGTACAGGATTCGCCAACGCTCGATCAATACCTTCGCTTCGTGCAGCGTGTAGAACACTTCTCGTTCCAACAATTCGTCCGCCAGCTTGCCATTGAAGCTTTCCACGTAGCCGTTTTCCCACGGGGATCCTGGCTCGATGAACAGGGTCCTCACGCCCACCCGTTCCAACCACTTTCGCACTACCTTGGCAGTGAATTCCGGGCCATTGTCGCTTCGGATGTGATTCGGCACGCCGCGTGTCACCATCAACCAGGTCAGACGCTCCAGGACATCTTCGCTGTTCAGACGCCTAGACACGTCGATCGACAGGCATTCACGTGTGAATTCGTTGACCTGCCCCCACGAGTTGACTCGACGCTGGGCACCGCGATGCGTGCCACGCCGTCCCCACGTAAATGTCCTGTCGATCTGCAGCGGTTTCCCGTCCAGAACAAACCGCCGTGGATGCCGCTCGAGTGGTGTGCCTCGCTCCTCACCGGAAGACTTCGGGAGCCAGCAGACACAAACAGCCAGCAGGCCAGCTGCCAGCAGGGGAAAGGCACAGCAGGACTCCGTCCCCCCGGCCGCATCGGCAGGCGCAGCGATGTCGGACCTGAACAATGTTACGATCTTCACCGGGTTTCCCAACTGGTCATAATCCGGCCGGATCGGTAGCCGTGGTCGATAAAAGACCGTTCGGCCCAGAGGGCATAGAACTCGGAACGGATCAGCAGGTCTTGATCACCGTCGCCGTTCCAATCGATGGCTCGAAAATGCGGGCCCCAGAACAGGTAGGGTAACTGGCAGGCCTGCTGCGGAGGCATGAACCGGGGCGATCCGCGGTGGCTCTGATTGACAAACAGCATCCCCGGCTCCTGCGCCGCTCCACCTGTCAGGACGTCCGGTTTACCGTCCCCGTTCCAATCCACGACACTCAGCGAAGTGCCCGCGTCGTTGACGTGCGTTAGTTTACCCACGTGGACTCCTGGTTTCAGCGTGTCCGTGCCGCCTTGGCGGGTGTTAAGAAAGATCCAGAGGTTGCGGTAGGTCTCGGTTATCGCCAGGTCATCGATGCCGTCGCCGTCGAAGTCGTCCGCCACGAACTTAATGCGAGAGCCTTGCAACGTTCTGAAGTCGGTCGCCGTTTGCGGCGAGGCCGTCAACGGTGGTCCGACCTGCAGGTCCTCGCCGGTGATGAGTTTGAGTTTGATACCTGGCTCGAATGACCAGGGGTCAGGCACACCGCTGCCGCGATGCAGGAATACGTTGCCCTGCATGTTGCCCCACAGCAAGTCGCCGCGGCCGTCGCCGTCCCAGTCCCCGAGGCTGGTGAAGTAGTAGGGATCGCCATAGCCCGGACCCGGATGCTGGATCGGTTGTCCATTCATGTGCACACCCACCCCTGCCCGCTGCCCAAAAGCCCTTTAGCACTTCGTTGTCGTCGACTATCCGATGTGGATTGGCGTTGGGCGGTGAATTGGCGGCTGGTGCGGTGGGCAATGGCCAAAATCCGCCACCCTACATTCCTCTCATCCAGCCGTAAATTGTGTCTCCATATTGACGATAACCCTCGGGTGAAAGGTGGGATCCGTCGTACACACGTTTCTCTTTAGCAGGCATTCTAGCGTTGGTCGGATAACGACGCATTGGAAAACCGTTTACACAATCCAGATTCACGTTGACAGGGATCAAATAGACGTTTTTCTCCTCTTGACCACCATATTTTGTAATCAACCGCTCAACCATTCGATGCTGGTTGCGCCGATATTGCCAACGGGTTTGCTTGCGATCCCCCCGGTAGTTCCGAAAACCATGCTGCGATCGTGAGGGCGGATCCAACAGAATGACTCCTACTTTGGTTTCCTTATCAAACTCGTGAATCATCTTGATGAGCACATCGAAATAACCGACTACCTTGTCAATTAGCGGGTCAATATTTTCATCCGTTCCTCGCCAAATGTCGTTTCCTCCGACTTGAATAATCACAAAATCAATTGATTTCCCATCATTGAATTCCTCGCAGTATCGCGAAAAATCGACTCTTGGATCACCGTACTCGCTTTTGTAGATGAAGGGGCTGCCAGTTTCCCGCGGTACATAATAACCCGTGCGAGGTTTGGGCCCGGTCATTGTGGCAAACGCTTGTGCCGTCCACCCGTTGTATCCCTCGTGACGAAGCTCGGTCGTAGGTGGTTTATTGCCCACTCCCCGTGATCCGATGAGAGTCAATTCGAGACTCTTCTCCGCATTACATAGATCAAGAACGTGCTGAAGATAAAAGTCACGCTGAAGATGACTATCTCCGATCGCCAAAAGCGAAACGTGCTTGACTGTCTCCGAGATATTGGGTGCCACGTGAATCATCGATCGATCTTTGGCCACAACCGCATTAGTTTCATCGCGGACCTCTATGATGATCGAGTAATCGCCGAAATCGTCAGCATCAGGCGTAAACGTCCACCGCCGATCATATTGGTAACCCTTCCCACAGGTTACGTCGAAACAATAATTGGCAGTATTCGCCACCAGTACAATGTTGTCAAAATAGATATTCATCTCCACACCCGGAACGGTGTAGATGGTCTTCGTGGGCTTCTGGTTGTGGAAATCGCTCCACCGTGACGGACGCGGGTGTTGGTAAAAACGATTGTCTGCCAGCACGCTAAACGGTTCTACCCAATTTGTATAGGTTCAACGTGATGTGGGCTTGTCCCTGATGGTGGCCTTCATGCCAATTGATGATCTGGAGAGTCGTCCTCAGGCTTAATTCTTTGCCCAGACGAGGGTGGACCCAGGTGAACGTCTCCAGTTGCTCGTCGGCGAAGTCAGCGAGTGTTTCGAGCATTGTTTCGCGGCCATCCGTTAGAACCTGTTGGATCAGATCGATCGATGGAATATCATCGTCCGGTGTGCTGCCGCCTTTGAATCGATCCCACAGATCGGCATGACGTGCATCGTGGCGACGATCGGCAAGCCGTTCCACCCCGAATATTTCTTCCGTAACACCGATATGGATACATTGCCAAGCAATGTGGGCTCGCCCAGTTCCCGGTCGCCATCCCAGCACCTTTTCCGGATTGCCGATTTCGACGATCTGGTTTAGAAGGTTCAGAGTTTGAGATCGATTGAATTGCAAGGTTTCTAAATAGGTTTGAATTGTTGACATCTATCGACTCCTTTTAGGTAATTGGAACTTTGCATGCTGACAACAACCTGAGATGTTGGTGACAGCGGCGCTACAGTCCGGGCTGAGCGTAGTGAATTGGTCCGCGTCCGATTCGGTCGACTGCGTCCCATCCAGAAATGCCTCCGCACCACATCAAACGAAACCCCTCACGCTCGTCACTTAGCGGAAAATTGACTGCCTGATGAACTATTGCTATTCTTTCAGCGGTTCCCATTTCTTCGTTTTGCAGATTGCGATAGCAACTGGTCGCAGGCTGCATGTTTACCCGCACGTTTGGGAGAACAGCAGCCGAAGCATCGTTGTGGCGATGTCAGATTGTCCGTTCGTGGTATCCGTAAACGCCCGGCCGTTAGTGACAAGAAGAATGGAGATATCGGGAATGGCGAATGCGCGATTCCCAGGGTATAGAATATAGCAAATGCATGCGGGTTTATGCGTGGCACCATCTTCGAATCGAAACGTCCGGATCCGGAATCCGGGTGTAGATGGGTCAAGCTCCAGCCATAATCCATCCGTCCGGGATCCCTGGCAGGGATGCAACCACAAACTATCCCCAATTATGTGGGTCGTTACAAGTCGTTTGTCTACAAAAAGGTGATATGCGATAATACGGTGGAGTGGCCAATATTACGGATCGGGATCGAACATTGAGCCGATGGATAAAATTGCGCGGTTGCTCCGCGTACAGGAAGGGCTGCCGTTCGATTAGTTTTGGGCGAAAGGAGACATTTCTACTGGTGTCGTGGTGGGTTTCGAAAACGAAACAAAACGGGCCATGAGAAAAACGTACGGGTTTCGCACGGCCAAGGGCATCGAAACTGCTTTATATCGTCAGCTCGGCGATTTACCCGAACCAAAATTCACCCGCGAATTCTACTGACGAAGAACAAATATTATCGGAGTGCGTTTCAAACTTTTTCCCCCACAGTGTCATGACAATCGCGATTATTCTCGCGACGATTTTTGCGGCCGCCCCTGCGACGGAGGGCGATCCGGTTACATTTAACCGCGATGTGCGGCCGATTTTGGCGGAACATTGTTGGCAGTGTCATGGTCCGGATGAGCAGGCGCGGCAGTCGGGGCTGCGGTTGGACATTCTTGAGCAGGCGCGCCAGCCGGCCGATTCCGGGTCGACGGCCGTCGTGCCCAACGCTCCGCAACGCAGCGGGCTGATCCGGCGAATTACAGCAGACGACGGCGATATCCGGATGCCTCCCGCCGAGTTCAACAAACCACTGTCCTCAAAGCAAATCGCGACTTTGACCCATTGGATCGCCCAAGGTGCTGAATACGAGCGGCATTGGGCCTTTCAGCCGTTGACTAGACCGACGCTGCCACCGACCGCCGGAGCTTTGAACCCGATCGATGCTTTTGTGGGCGCGAAACTAAGGCAACACGGGCGAGAGTTTGCTCCGCAGGCAAAGCCCGAGACGTTGCTTCGTCGGGTCAGCTTTGCGCTCACCGGTTTGCCGCCCTCGCGCGACGACATCGACCAGTTCCAGCGTCGGTCCCGGCACGCTCCGCATTCGGCCTACCCTGTTTTGATTGATCGCCTATTGGCGTCACCGCATTTTGGCGAGCGGATGGCGGTCGGATGGCTCGATGCCGCACGCTATGCGGACACCAACGGATACTTTAGAGACAAACCCAGGCAAATGTGGCTGTGGCGGGACTGGGTGATCGAGGCCTTTAACGCAAACATGCGATACGACCAGTTCACCATCGAGCAGTTGGCCGGTGACCTGTTGCCTCTCGCGACCATCCAACAGCGAATTGCCACGGGATTCAATCGAAACCACATGGCTAACAACGAAACCGGCATCATCGACGAGGAATACCGCACCGAGTATGTCGTGGACCGCGTCGACACGACCATGACAACCTGGCTCGGTTTAACCGCCGGATGTTCACAATGTCACGATCACAAGTTCGACCCGATCTCACAGCGCGAGTTCTATCAATTGTTTGCACTGTTCAACAATGTACCGGAAAAGGGTTTGATCACTTCCCACAATCCGCCTCCAGTCATTTCCGTAAAAATGCCCGGGCAAGACAGGCAGCTCGCCGAATTGACAGCAGCCTCGGCCGAAGCCCAAAGTGCTTTCGAGAATCTACGTCTGCAGCTTGACGCGCAGATTGCCGCCTGGGAGACGGATGTAAAAGCCAGTTTGTCCGAACCGCCGGTGAAAGACGTCGTTCTGTACGAAGCTTTTGACGGCCATCTGGGCTCGGGAACCCGGCCGGTCGGAACAGAACTCAAATTCGAGCCAGGCCTACTTGGCCAGGCCGGCGTTTTTGATGCGACACAGCACGCGGAAGTGGGACAGTGCGAACTCGACGCGGACGCGCCCTGGAGTATTGGGTTCTGGGCGTATCCGGACGGCAACCTGAGTTGTCTCTTGTCAAAGATCGAGCCGCAAGGAGAGCGGCGTGGCTTGGAGGTGCTGCTGCAAAAAGGCCGCGTCGTCGTCAATCTGGTCGAACAGTGGGGAGTGCAGGCCATCGAAGTTGCGACCCGAGATCTGATCACCGCGAAACAGTGGCACCATGTGGTCATTGGTTACGACGGTTCTCGATCAGCTGACGGATTGCGCGTGCGGATTGACGGGGCTCATGTCGAGCTTGTCATTCACCGGGATTCGTTGACCGGCAGCATGGTCAATGCTGAAGTCCTGCGCATTGGACGTCGCGACTCTGGATTGGGATACTACGGATCGCTCGATGAATTACGGATCATTCAAGCGTCGTTGTCTGACGGGCAGATCGCCAGCTGGTTTCGAAGTGAGAGGGTGCGCGGGATTCTGGCGACCGATTCCGAGTCGCGAAGCGAGACCGAACGCGAGTTCCTGCTTGACGATTTCATCCGGCAGTCCGGTGGGGCAGACATCCGTGATGCGCGTCGACGCGCACAACGTACACAGCAAGCCGAAGCCAGGTTTCGCTCAGCGATACCCACCGCGCTGGTCATGGAAGAACTGGCCGAACCGCGCACCACACGCATTCTCATTCGCGGGCAATACGATCAGCCCGGTGATGAAGTTCAACCAGGCGTCCCGGGCGCGATCGCATCGCTGGAGGAAGACGCGCCGCGCAATCGCCTCGGTTTCGCACGTTGGCTTGTATCCAAAGACAACCCATTGACGGCGCGGGTCGCGGCCAACTGGATTTGGCAGCGATGCTTTGGTGAAGGCCTGGTCCGCACGATGAACGATTTCGGCACGCAGGGCGAGCCGCCGACACATCCGGAATTGCTCGACTGGCTGGCCGTAACGTTGCGCGATAACGGCTGGGACGTCAAGTCATTGCTCAGGTTAATTGTGACTTCGCGAACGTATCGGCAGGATTCCAGTTTCGGGGGCGACGCGTTGTGGGATCCGGATAATAGCTTGCTGGCGAGAGGACCGAGTTTTCGAATGTCCGCCGAAATGATTCGCGACCAGGCGTTGGCCAGTTCCGGTTTGCTCTTCCGGAAAATCGGCGGACCAAGCGTCAAGCCGTATCAGCCGCCAGGGTTGTGGGAGGAAGTGTCCTACAATGCCGAAGATACCTATGAACCGGACACGGGGGTCGGGTTGTGGCGTCGCAGTGTTTACACGTATATCAAACGTCAATCTCCGCCCCCGGCCTTGTTGGCGTTCGACGGAACGACCCGCGAAAAGTGCACGGTCCAGCGATCTCGGACGAACACGCCGTTGCAAGCGCTCATCCTGTTAAACGATCCTACGTTCATTGAAGCCGCGCGCGTTTTGGCGGCGGAGATTCTGGCCGTAGAAGTCGACGATTCGGAGCGACTCGGGCAGCTCTTTCTGCATGTGCTCTCCCGCGCACCGGAAGGGGATGAAATACAAACGCTGGCGGCACAACTGAATCGACTGCGACAAACATTTCGAGCGTCGCCGCGCGCAGCCCAGGAATTGGTAGCCGTGGGCGAGTCTGCCACCGGTCGTCAACTCGACCGGATTGAACTTGCCTGCTGGACCGTGATTGCACAGACAGTCCTGAACCTCGACGAGGCGATCACACTGCGATGACTCCCACCGTGAATCGACGCTGCTTTTTGAACCAGTCAGGCCTGGGCCTTGGCAGTCTTGCGCTGAGTTCGTTGCTTCATGACGCAGAGGCGCAGGAAAATCATCACGCTGTGCGAGCGAAACGGATCATTTATCTCTTCATGCACGGCGGGCCGTCTCAGCTCGACTTGTTTGATCACAAACCAGAGTTGAAAAAGCTGCATGGACAAGAATTACCAGCCTCCGTCCGCGGCAACCAGCGATTGACCGGGATGACCAGCGGCCAGAAGTCGAAGCCGGTTACGTCGTCGATCTTCGAGTTTTCACAAAATGGCAACAGTGGCGCGTGGATCAGCGAACTGTTACCCAAGACGTCGGAAATTGCCGATGACCTGTGTTTCGTTCGTTCTCTGCATACCGAGGCGATCAATCACGATCCAGCGGCGATGTTGCTGCAAACGGGACACCAGCAGCCGGGGAGACCGAGTTTTGGGGCCTGGGTCAGTTATGGGCTGGGAAGCGAAAACAACAATTTCCCCACGTTCGTAGTGCTGAAGTCGGACGGGAGCGCAGCGCGCCCAGCCGATCCGCTGTACGCCCGGCTGTGGGGCGCCGGTTTTCTATCGTCGAAGCACCAGGGTGTAGCGCTTCGTTCCAGCGGTGACCCCGTGCTTTACCTGTCCAATCCGCCGGGGATCGATCAGCAGGCGCGGCGCGATCAGATCGATGTACTCGCTGCGCTCAACAAGAAACAGGCGATCCGCCGGCGCGATCCGGAAATTGAAACTCGCATAACACAGTACGAAATGGCGTTCCGCATGCAAAGCTCGGTACCCGATTTGATGGACCTTCGCGACGAAAGCAAATCGACGTTCGCTGCTTACGGTCCGCAGTCGGATGAGCCGGGGACCTTTGCCCGCCACTGTCTGCTGGCACGGCGGATGGCCGAGCGCGGCGTCCGCTTTATACAGCTTTACCATCGTGGCTGGGACCAGCACTACAACCTTCCCAGCGACCTGCGCCTGCAATGCCAGGACGTCGATCAGCCTGCCGCAGCATTGATACGCGACCTGAAGCAAAGAGGAATGTTAGACGATACGCTGGTTGTCTGGGGCGGTGAGTTCGGTCGGACAACTTACAGCCAGGGCAAGCCTACGGCGACCAACTACGGTCGTGACCATCACGGCCGCTGCTTTACGATGTGGTTCGCCGGCGGCGGGATCCGGCCGGGCACCGTCTACGGCGAGACCGACGACTTCTGCTATAATATCGTGAACCAACCGGTCCACGTACACGATTTGAACGCGACGCTGTTGCACTTGATGGGTGTGGACCATACCCGGCTCATTTATCGCTTTCAGGGACGCGACTATCGTTTGACCGATGTGGAAGGCGAAGTGGTTCGCGGGCTGATGGCGTGATCCTACCAAGGGTCATCGGTCACAAAGAATATCTTCAACATGGGGACCAGCCCCCACGAACAGTACCAGTAGTTAAGTTACTCTTTGCAGCACCGCTAGGCGAGCCACTTCACTTCGTTCCGGCTACGCCTCACCGTGTTGTAGTGCCGCCTTCACCGCTCAATGAGCACCTTGGCCTCCAGGAGTGTGTCGAACTGCTCACGGGCTAATAACTCGTCGCGGAGCCTGCCGCCCGCCGACTCCACGTAGCCGTTTTCCCAAGGGCTGCCTTTGGCGATGAACAGCGTCTTTACATCGGATTGTTCCAGCCAACGGCGAACGGCTTTTGCTACGAACTCCGAGCCGCGGGCACCGACGCGCAGCGTTGGTTGGCTGCGGATGTGTTCGGGCCTGCCCCGAATGGCAAACAGGTATTGCAACACGCCCAGCACGTCCTGGGAAGTAAACGAACGTG
>CAUZEA010000164.1:0-9307 GCA_963578605.1 Planctomycetota bacterium | reverse complement strand
GAGTGTCTCGATTTTCGAGAAAACACCGCTACAGGAGCTGTTTTCGCAAATCGATTACAATAATCCACTACCCCCTCGCCCTAACCAGTTGCTACTATTCGACTAACGTTGGGACACTACTGGAATTATTTGTATACGAACTGCCACTCTCGAACCGTACCGTGCCGCCAAGGCCGTTTTTGAGTGTCTGGTAATAGTTGTCAATAGACGATTCAATGACACCGTGGTTTTCCAGCGTTCCACCCGTATTGTCAAAGCTCGACCCCGTAATGAAGGCGAGGCCGCCGTGGTTGGACAGCGTGCCGTGGTTGTTCATCGTGTGGGCATTAGACATTCCCCCCGGCAAGCCGGGGTTTCCGGGTTGCGGGTTGGGGCTGCCGCCGTGGTTGGTCAGCGTGGCGCCATGTTCGTTGGTCAGCGTGCCGACGTTGTACAGACCGGCGGTGGTGGATATGTTCAGCGTGCCGTGGTTGTCCAGATCTTCATCGATGTGCATTGAATTGTTGGCGGCGATGGTTTCGTGCGCATAATTTTTAAAAGTTGAGTATTGGTCGAATTGTACCGTGCCGCCAGCCCCGCCTTTGAGTGCCTGGTAAAGGTTATCAACATGCGACTCGATCGTACCGCCTCCGTTGATGTTCAGCGTTCCATCCGTATTGTCAAAACTCGACCCCGCAGCGACTCTCAGCGTGCCAAATTGGTAGACATTCAGCGTGCCGTGGTTGTTCAGCGTGCCGGAGTTGTGCCGCAGTACGGCATCTTGTCCTGAGAGTGCGTTTTGGTGAGAGGCGATGTTCAGCTCGCCGTGGTTCGTCAGCGTGCCGGACTGGCTCAGCGTGCGGTTATGGTTCAGCGTGTGGTTGTTGGTCAGCGTGCCATTGTTGGTCAGCGTGCCATCGTTGGTCAGCTGGGCGCCACTGTTGTTGGTCAACAGGTGGTTGTTTATCAGCGTGCCGCCACTGTAATTGGTCAGCCCGCCGTTGTTGGTATTATTTTCGATTGTCCCATTATTGGTCAGCGTGCCGCCACTGTTGTCCAAATGGGAGTTGTTTATCAGCCTGCCGCCACTGTTATTGGTCAGCGTGCTGGAGGATGGGATGAACAAATAGCCGTTATTAAGAAAAAAATAGTCTGCGTTCCCTTCCCCGTTGTACCAACTATTACTGCCGTATGGGATCGTGATCGTTTCGCCTCCCGGGTTGGGATTGGGAGCAATCTGTTGCCCATAGACGTTCAACGGAAGGCACAGCAGAGCGGCAAAAAGAAACGTTGTGGTCAGACGCATTGGGTCTCTCCTGGTAAATAGCAACCGACCGATAAAGGTTTCATTCTCTCTGGGGGAGAGTTGCCCACGGTCGATTGCGGGTAAAAAAACTGCCAACCCTCACATTGGGATGGTCCCAATAAAAAAAACGACAACCGGATGCTCCCGAATTCCCCACTGCCAATAGGCAACAGCGGGGAGAAGGATCCAGATGTCGTTGATTGAACTAAATTAGCGGTGCCTGAAGAGGCAATGTTGAATGGTTAACTGCCAGTAATGAGCTGGGGTACCGGTGGTATTTGAAGAAGTCAACCCCCTGGAACCCCTTTTGCCCACGCCCCCCGGTGGTGCAATAAGTACCCGTAGTTGTCTGCAAAATAGTGCGCACAAAAAAAGGGCCACACCAAAACTTGGGGTGACCCAGGGCTGGCAGCAGGACGACTTCGCATCCGTTGCTACCTCTTTATTTCTCGGCCATCTTCAATAAAGATGTTGACTCCGTGCCAGTGATCGCCGCCGAGGCATCCGCGCCAAGGAGGCGTCGTGCGACGAAGTGAAGATCGACCGGCGGCTTGTCGGTGAGGCACGATCTGCCGCAAAGGCCAAATCGAGCGGGACGGCTTCGAGTTGGGCCGCTCTGGTCAACCGGGTGTTTGAAGTCGACCCGCTCGAGTGCCCTCATTGTGGGTCAAGGATGAAAATCATCAGTTTCATCGAACGTCGCCAACGAGACGTTGTCGAAAAGATCCTGCGACATTGTGGTTTGTGGGAGGGGCCGCTGCGAACATTGGCCACGGCCAGGGCGCCACCGAACACAGCGGAGTCACATCGAGATGCATCTGAGCCGCGCGAGCTCCAGTTGGTACTCGATCCCGAGTTCCTATAAGTGATCATCTGTGGCCGTTTTGGACGCGCCCAGCCACATTTTGGCTACCCGTACGCGCCGATCCGGTCGTAGCGACTCTCCGATTGCCCAAAACCGGCCCAATTCCCGCATGCCTTGGCGCCGCAAACATGTCCGGAGTGTTTCCGGGCAAGTCAGCTGCCCGGATCGTAGCACAAGCCTGCCCGATCGCGCCATGACGCGAGAAAAACGGACGGACAATCAGGTAGTATGTTGACAAAAGGAGGGTTGACGGCGTAGGTTCAAAGGCGTGACGGGAATTGAAATCGCTATCAGTCGGACGTGCTGGCGCCCCTCTCGTTTCCACCTTCTGTCGCCAAACTTTCCTCCACCGACAATACCGATACCGTTCGTAAGTTCGTTCTGCTGCAGTACCTGTTCGATCGGGGTCGCATCATGATGGTATTGCTGTGGGGCATCGGCGCCATGGCAGTGCTGGGCGCTGTGGCACCGGAAAACATGCCTGAGGCCGAATGGGCACGTTACGCCAGTGCCACCTTCGTCCGCGACATCTCGCCGATCGGCCTGGCGGGCTTCTGCGCTGCGGGCCTGGTATTCGCCTATGTCACCACCGACAACAGCTACTACCTTTCCTGGTCCGCGATCATCGTCAACAATGTGGTCGCGCCGCTTCGCAAAACACCCATGACGCAAAAGCAGCACCTGCGGCTACTGCGTATTATCATGACGTGCATCGCTCTTTTCATGCTGACCTGGGACATCTTCTACGGACCACAGGAGTCGATTTTCAGTTACATCATGCTGACCGGTACGATTTTCACCGCCGCCGGTATCGTCACCTTTGTCGGCCTGTATTGGAAACGTGCCACTTCGCTGGGGGCGTACCTGGCGATAGCAATCGGGATGGCCATCCCACTGGCTGATCTGATCGGCAAACAGTTCATGGGAGACGCTTACCCGCTCAAGGGACATCAGTCAGGGTTGTTAACATTGGTATTGGCGTTTTTAGCGTTGGGCATCTGCGGGCTGTGTACCAGGTCGGGTCTCACCAAATGGAAAGACTACGGTGAACTGGTGCGCCTGGAAGATCAACAGCGGTGCGCCGACCGACAAAGCAAAACGGGCTAGTCCGCATATTTCAGAGGAACAGCTATGGGTGGCGACTGGTCTACGGCAACCTACATCTGGGTGAGTATTGCCATGATCGCGAACGTGGTGTTTACTATTTGGGTCAGCATCGGTGGGTGGTTCGATCTGCGGGCGATGTTCCGCGATCTGCGAGAGCAGAGGGTGGATGAGACCGATGATGGCCGCGTTGAATAGACAACAAGAAGGAGGACGATTATGAGACGGCGCGTTACGGTGTTGATGACGGGTGTACTGTGTGCCTTGCCGGGCCTGACGAGTTTCGCACGGGCGGTGGGCGAACCCGAGGCGTTCGTCGTGCCCGTGGTGCCGATTGTGGATCGGGAGCTGGAGATCAGGCTGTTCAACGCACCGGCGGAGAACGAGATCTCGTTTTCCGTGTCGCAGGACGGCCAGGACGTTTTTCAGGGCACGGCCGTACCGGCGGACGGGAAGATCGCGGCGCAATGGACTCCGCCGGAAACCGGGTTTTACACGGTCCGGTTCGAACTGGGCGACGGCCGCACGGTCAGCCGGGAATTCCCGGTGGTCTGGACGGACCTCTATTTCACGACGTGGGGCGTGCTCATGCCGGAAGAGATCCCCCAGGTGAAGTACGTCCTGGCTCACGCCATCATCGCGGGCAACGTGGACCAGTACCCGCACTCGAAAACCATACCGATGTTGAGGAAGCGGGGAGCGAAATTGATCCATTGGACCACCGGCGCGCACACCGTGCCCACGGGGCCGGTGGACGAGCAGACGATCGACCGGCTGGTGGCCGCCTGATCGGCTCCGATCAAGGAGGGGTATGACGGGATCTTTATGGATGAGTTCGGCGAGTGGCCGACGCCGGACGGCATCGAGAAGCTCAAAGGCATTCATCGGGCTCTGGTCAGGCTGCGCAAGGAGAATCCGGACATGATCATCATGCCGGCCAACGGCGGGGCGCTGATCAGGGAAGAAGGGGCGATGTACAAGGCGTCGGGGTCCGTGGCTCTGCTGGAGACATACCCGACCTGCTTCACCCGGTACATGGCCAGCCACAGCATCGATGAACACATCGACCACCGGATCATGATGGCCCGCAACACGGACCTGATCCACTATGGTCAGGGCCAGAATACAGCCCTCATTCTGCTCGGTACCCGCGTGGACGCCCCGCACGAGGAGCCGATTGAGCCCGAGCTCGAGGGTTTCGTCCGCTACATCAAGCAGCGGGCGCCCGAGATGCGCGGCATCGGGTTCTACGGTGGCCGGTACGGGACAATGATAAAGACCCAGGACCGATTGTGCCTGGAGTACTACATCAAGCCGGTGGTCAACATTCAGGCGATCAGATTCTCGAGCTACTCGCCGCGGGTCGGTCAGGCGGTGGACGTGCTGGCCGAGATGCACAACCTGGGCGGGATGACCGCCAAGGACGTCAAGGCCAGAGTCTACGCGGTGCGGCTGGGCGCAGGCACGAAACAGGCGATCGGGGAGATCGAGGTTGAGAAGATCGGCTGCGGGTTCCACGATCTCGAATTTAAGGGAGCCCAGGGTCAGCCGGGCCCCGAGTTCCAGGAGGTGAACGGAAACACGTATGCCGTGTATCCGGGCGGGTATAACACCGTGTTTCTCGCGCGTACGACGCGGAAGGTTACCTGGACGCCGCAAGCGAAGGGGTATTACCAGATTATCGTCGAGATCGCGCCCTCCCCGAGCGATCAATACACGCTGCTCGACGGCGCCCTGGAGGCGAAGGTGCTGGTGAGATGAAGAGGAATAAAGACATGCGAATCTTCGTGGGTTCACTTCTGATCCTGGCGCTGTTGGCCCCGGCGGGGTAGGCTGCCGATATGGACAAGCTGCCGCTATCAGTAATAAGCTGCGTTCTGGCGCGATGTCCGGGTAGGGGTGGTATGTCAATTCCCGCTGGGCTCCCAGCGGCGGGCCTATACTCCGTAGACTCAAGGCACGCGAAACTCAGGAGGCGATGCTGTGAAACGGAGAGAGTTCATCCAGGACGGCGCGATAACCGCCGCCACTGTCGTTGTTGCCGCAACCGTGGGTTGCGCCACAGGGATGGTGCCAACCGGTCAACAACAAGAGGACGAGAACATGACCGACCAGATCCAGACCGAAGAGATGGACGCCGCGTTCGGTGAACACATGGACGCAGAACTCGGCGGAGACCTCGACCGTACGATGGCCACCATGAGCGCGAACCCGCACCTCGTGAACGTGCCCACGATGGTCGGCGGGCAGGGGCCGGACGGTGTTCGGACGTTCTATGCCAACCGGCTCATCGGACAGTTCTTCCCGCCGGACGTGAAGTTCGAGACCATTTCACGCACCCATGGCCGGGAGCGGCTCGTCGACGAGCTGATTATCTCGTTTACCCACACGACCGAGATGGATCACTTGCTCCCGGGGGTCAAGCCGACCGGCAAGTACGCCGAGGTCGCGTTCGTCGTCATCGTCGGTTTCGAGGACGGCAAGGTCTCGTACGAGCACATCCATTGGGATCAGGCCAACCTGCTCGTGCAGCTCGGGCTGATCGAACCCGAGGGCCTTCCCCTGACAGGCGCGGGCGCGGCCGCCAAGCTGCGCAATCCATCGATTTCGGATCCGTTCTTCAACGAGTCCTGAGAGGGCCACGGACGCCCCACGGCCCTGCTGAGCCAACTCAGAAACTAAACCTGCACCCACGGTCTTTACTGGCAAGGTGATAGGGATCACAGACGGCGACACGGTCAAGGTGCTACGTGACAACCAGACCGTCAAAGTGCGACTGTCTGGTATTGATGCCCCAAAGATGGACCAGCCGTTTGGGAAGCAGTCGAAGCGGTTTGTCTCAAAGCTGATCTTTGGCAAGACGGTCGACGTCAAAGACCTTGGGCTGGATAGGTACAAGCGCACGCTGGGCTACATCACAGAGGGTAGCACAGAGGTCAATGAGGCTATCGTCACCGCAGGGCTCCCGTGGCACTATGTCAAATACTCTGATGACCAAAATCTCGCTGAGGCTGAGCGGAAGGCTCGCACGGCTAAGAGAGGCTTGTGGGCCGATCCTGAGTCCATGCCACCCTGGGACTGGCGTAGGCTCAGTAAAGAGGAGAAGGCGCGGGCGAAAGGTATTGCGGTTCCCCCTTCAGACAGTGGTGGTTTGGGAAGTTCATCGAATGACCAGCCAAAGGCTGCGATGAGCTATTGGCTCAGCACCAATAGTAACAAGCGACACAACCAGAGTTGCCAGTGGTACGAGAAATCGAAAGGCCGTGCGTGCACGGCCACTGAAGGGATTGCTTGTAAAGTCTGTGGTGGGTGAGAGGGGTAAGGTTTCATTTGCGAGCAATTCGATAAGGGAAATGGACTGTGAAACCGAAAATCGCTAAGACGCTGACGGGAAAATTCGTTGTCAAGTACCGCTGCCTCAAGTGCGAAGATAAGTTGGTCTCTCCTCTGGATGAGATAGGACTTAAGGACACTTGTCCAAATTGCAACACCAAATATGTAGTGCCCGGCCAAGCTGAGAAAGCGGAATTAGCAAAACGCCAGGAGGCTGCTCGCGATGCCGCCGCCCGTAAAAAGGCAGAAAAGATTGCTGCCGCAGAAAAGGCAGCCAAAGAGTCAAGCGAAAACGCCACCCAGGAGACAAATGCAGAATCAATTACGCGCCGCGATTCTAAGCCGAGTACCAATCTAATAGCGTGCCCAGATTGCGGTAGGATGGTTTCACCGCGGGCGCAGACATGTCTGGAATGCGGTGCCCCTATATCGCAACAATCGCCGACCCGTGCAAAAGACGAACCCTTCTCGCATTCCTCACCTGGCCACGGTAAGTTGGGGAGGCAAGAATATCACAGGGATCAACTAATCTGTACTAACTGCGGCACAATCGGCAAGCCCAAGATTGTCACAAAAGGAAAGTTTGCCATTGAACTCGTCTTGTGGATATTCTGTTGCCTTCTCGGCGAACTGATCTACACCATTTGGCGTAATATGACGAAATCCAAAAGGTGTCGTTCCTGCGGTTCAGCGACTATGCTGTCGCTGGACTCACCAATGGGGCAGAAACTCCTAGCCGAATTCGGGCATGGCGTCTAACAAAGCGATACTTATCACCGAAAAGATCTAGCCATTCACTGCCTGCCGGTTGCGACTGATCGAGGATTCAAGATGGCTATAACGTTCACATGCGTAAAGTGTGGCCACTCTGGGCAGGCTAAAGATGAGTTAGCTGGCAGGATCGTCAAGTGTTCAAAGTGTGGCAATAGCTTCGAACTTATCCGAAGTCAGGCGGTTGGAATTCCGACGCCACCAAAACCACCCATCGGATTATCGTCGCCGCAAGATGTTGGTGTAGATTTGGGAAAGATAGGTTCGCCGCCAGCCGGCAATCGTCGTAGTGAGCCACGGTGGTTAGGACGAACATTGATTTTTTTGCTTTCCTGCTCAGTGGTTTTACAGCTAGCTATATTGGTGTCCGTAAACAACCTTAATACAAAAGTGCCACCTACTAAGGATGGGCGATCACTGCCGGTTAAGGTCACCAACAACAAGATTGAAGTTAATGCCGCGGTCGACAGTTGGAGAGTATTTAGCCCAATTGAAGTCGCGGTCGACAGTTGGGGTGTAAATGGACCGGTCGATGTAAAATGATTGGTATCCGGAATTTCACCGCTCCCCACGCTCCACAGCAACCCGCACCAGGGCCAGGACTGCGGCGTTAGACGTTTGCGATAGTACAGGTTGACATTATTTCGAGATGGTGATGTTTAAACCCAGAATTAAAATCAATGCGGCCATTTCTAATGAGCAACTATGTGATGAGTTCAAATGCTCTACACAAGGTGGGATGCGACGATCACACAAAACTAATAGCCTTGTTCTAGTTTCGGATCACTACAACTCAATCTACGAAGATCGTTGGTTGGATGGTGTACTTCACTATACAGGAACAGGTAAGAGGGGGGACTGACGTCCTCCCCTAAACTTGCTCCAGGTTAAGTGAGAGAATCCAGTCCGGCCGGAGGCCGGGAAAGGATTCTTTGCGATGTCACAGCCGCGACACACGGTGGATCAGATTATAGCGAAATTACGCCGAGCGGATGTCGAGCCTGGTAAAGGGAAGACAGTTCCTGATGCTAGCAAGGTGCTTGGGATTTCCGAACAGACGTATTACCGCCCGCGTCAGAAATATGGAGGTATGCAGCCGGAGATGGCGCAGGAACTGAAAGCCCTTCAAAAAGAGAATGCTCGGCTGAAGAAGATGGTGGCGGAGCAGGCTCTTGATATGGAGATCCCCAAGGAAGCCGCGCAGGGAAACTGGTAAGCCCCGAACGTCGTCGACGAACGACCACCGAGGTGCGTCGTCGTTTGGGGCCACAAAAGGTTTCGGAGCGTCGAGCGTGTCGTGTGCTCGATCAACCTCGCAGTACTCAGCGATATCAGTTGCGCAGGGTAGATGATGAACCACGTTTACTTCGTGAAATGCGATCCTTAGCCAGACAGCGTCCCCGATTTGGAGCAGACCGTATTGATCGTCGAAGATCAGAGACGGCGATTTTCTGAGCGACAAAGGGAAATTGAGCAGGAAAAGGGAAACGGAAAAAATCAGAAATAGCTTCGATTTCCAGCCTCAAGACTTATTTTCTTTGGCTTAGTCGTATTTCTAGAAACATGACTGGTCGTTAAACTGTAGGCCTTCGACCTCCGAATTTTCATCCAGGACATTTCATGACAGCCGTAGAATTACCATCAGAGATAGACGTCAAAACCAACCCAACCGATCTGGATGAGGATGGTTTCGTCAGTATCTGGAACATTGCCTCGGCTTCCGCGGAAGGTGATTTGGAGCAAACTCGGGCCTTGGCAGCGCAATTCCTCTGCTTTCTCTGCAAGCGGAATTGCGATTTCGTCATCACCAGCACAACTAACGCAGAGTACTTGGACGAACGCTTTGAGCGTGACAACAAGCTGCTTTACGACTGGAATCTGGAAAGCGAGAAAGTCGACATCATTGCTCAACATGCAGAAGTCCCATACGAGCCGTTTGTGTCTTTCTT
>CAUZEA010000163.1:0-9341 GCA_963578605.1 Planctomycetota bacterium | reverse complement strand
TCCAGGCTCGCAGTGACGCGATTATAATCCGGGATTCCCCATATGGGTCAGCCGGGAACCGCCCCCGGCACGATTCGGTCCTATTGTAACCGCTGCGCCCCCTTGTCTAGCGCGTCGTGATTTTTTTGCATTTTTTCGTCCGACGATGCACGACACGTACCGCTAAGGCCCTGATGAGGGTCTCAGATCCGCGAGCGGCGCGCAACCTCCCCCGAAATCTTGGGTTCCATCGGCGAGTGACGTCAGCAACATGGCGCAGCGACACCGGGCGGCGGGATCGCCATGCGTGCGATCCGGTCGAGGATTGCAGCGAACAGCCGCCGAGGTACGGCCATCTCGGCCAGTTGGAACGTCACGTACTTCGCGTGCCGCACGACCTTTACCCCAGTCTTCACCAGTTTCTCCCGCAGCGTGGTCAGCGACCAATGCTCGATCTCCCGGGGCAACGCCATTCTCCGCAAGAAGTTCGCCAGGTTGTAAGCCGGTTCGAACAGTTGTAGGCGAGTCTGGTTGTCCTTGAACGTGCGGCAAGAGAGCTTTGTCCACTTCACCGCGTTCTTCCCTTCTTTGATCCACTGCTCGGCGGTGCCGCGACCGTTGTAGAACCTCACAACGTTCTTCGAGTGCTTCGTGAGATTGGTCACGATGAATCCGACGCGGGGAAACAACTCGCCCGCGTGCCAAAAAGCAGGGAGTCATCTGGAGAATGTGGGTTCACAAAACTACAACCATCCACGCAACCAAAAACTAACCTTGGCTTGACCAACTCCTATTGAAGAAAACCTCAGCCTTCTGGCAGTCCTTGTTGAACTCCGCTTCTACTATGGCTGACCATCGTCCGATGATTTCTTGGCCGATGTCGCAACGTTCTTGGTAGCGTGCGGCTCTGCCTCAGACTTTGTTTTGGCGGCTTCTGCCTTTCTGACCAATTGCCGGACCCGCAGAAGACTTCCGTGACGACCGGGGGAATCATCCTGTTTGAGCAACTCGATGGCATCCTCGAATCTTCCCAAAGCCTCATAGGCTCGCGCCAAATTGTACCGCGCCCCATTGGTCCAGGGACCATCCGGGTAATCCTCAAGAGTTCTCCTGGCCAGCCAGTCCGCAGCGGTACCATATCGACCATCGTCATACGAAAGCAGTCCCAGCCAGTAACTGGCGTTTTGTTTTGCCACGTTGTAGATGGCGATTTTGTCGGCAGAAGTTTGCTGGTTCAGAATCCGTTGGGGCGGCCTCACGCGCGGGTCGGTGTAGAGTCGGACTGCGTCGCGGTGACTATTGATAACCTCATCGAGCCCTTTGCGACGGGGATCTTTCTTGACTTCCTGCTTGCCCTGGAAGTGCAGTACGCGTGCTTTGTAAAGACTGGGACGCCAGGCAAACGGCTGGAACGTAACGGCTTCAAGAGTGCGGGCACGTTTCTTCAAGTGGAGTTGATCCCTTAGGGTGCTAAATGGCAATTGCCAAAGCCGCACGTTCGCAATTTCCCCACCTGCTTGAATTGCTTCCGCTTGCAGGGACGGATCGGCCGTTAACGCGAGTCGATCCTCTCCGGACAACTCGGCTTCAAATAAACGTGCCCGCTGTGAAAGCTCAAACGGCGAGGCCACCAGGTCGGCAGTCACGTGCTTCACCGCAGCCGCCGAAACAGGGTATTTGAGATCTCCGATATCGAGCGCGGCAAGTAGTGCCGGATCTGCGCGTACCTGATGGAGCGTAGCCACCGATTCACCATCAGGCCCAGGAATCGGCAACCCTAACCGCGTATCGAACAGGTAAAGGTTGTCATTCAGCCACAAGGCGGGCAGCCAGAATTTTTGCTGGCCGTTCTCATCGGTAACCGACAGGACCACGACCTCTAGTCCTTGCTGTCGACAAAGCAGAGCAAAGATCCAGGCCCGCTGCGCCGCGGTCCCGTCTCCATAAAGCAGGATTTGCCCAGGCCAGTGGGGCCGATAGTCTTCGTCCGGGACAAGCTGGATGTTGCGTACCGTCCAATCGAACAGGGAAGTTGCCCGCTGAAGATTGTCGAAACCATCGCCACGCGCCCATTCGGAGATGTCGCGGAGCCAAATGGCGTGCTGTAGCAGGCGAACCTCCTGCAGTTCAAATGACAGCCGGGTGAGTGCTTCGGTAGAGATATAAGGTTGCAACCGCTGGTCGTCGCGCAATTCGGCAGGCAACGTTTCCAGGAACGGGTCAACTTTCCAATCATCGAGGGCCTGGTTTTGTCGTGACCAGGGATTCAACCGATCGAGGATTTGAGAGAGCACTCTTTCATCGGGAGTTGGTTCCCAAGCCAGTGCTGGCTTGCCTCGACTGGCATACCTCCCCAAGCGCCGGCCAAACTCGCGCATCCGCTGATCACTATACCGCCAGATTTCAATTTTTTCGGGTACGTTGATTGGAATCACCAGTGGGTGGGCGACAATCAAAGCGTTGTCATCGATAACCTGGGCAACCGGAATGTCGATTGAGGCCTTCCGTACAAAACCCTCGCTCCACGGTGTCTCCTGCTCAGCCGACTCTTCCGCACCGGGTGTGTTTTGACGGCGCGTTCCAAAATGTTTGGCCTGCGTGGCAAGCGCCGAGTCATCGATATCAATGTAGTACTTGACGATATCACCCGTCTGCACACCAAGGCCGCGAAATCGGCTGTTCGCTTTAGGAACATAGAGAAAATTGAAGACCGGTGAGCCCTCTTCCTGATTCGGATGACGACCAAGCTTTGCCATGACATCCTGATGATCGGTGCTAGTCCGCGAATCAAGGATGACTTGAGGTGGCCGGAGATCGGTGTCGATATCTCGAGGCAAATCGCGCAGCTGTGCAATCGCCGTTTCGAGTAATGCCTTCCCGCGGTCGGTTCGCCTTTGCAGCCCTGCTCTGCCAGGTTGGGTGCCACCACCACGCCTGGCTGAATTTGAACAACCGACCGTCGTCGTCAACAGAGCCAGCAGGCCAAACCAGATGAACACATTCCACCGCAGCGGATCGAAAAAAAGTCTGGTTTTTACGGTTGATGGTAACATTCTTTTGTGCCGCAACTTTTTGTACCGCAAGCATGGATGGAACAAAAGTCTGGGGCTAACGAATACCGTCGGATCTATTGTGCAAGGTCTCTGGGCGGCCTTGCTCAGCGTGGTCTGTCACCAGTCGACACCGTGCGAATTCTTTGCTTGCCCAGGTTCCTGCAGCACGACGGTTCGGGCGATGTCAAATTTTGTTCATTTTGCTCGTTCACCCTGGATAGGGCGGGGTTTTTCACTTGGTCTCACGTGCAACCTGGCCGAGAGCAGGACTGAATCGGGTCACGGCTTCGCGAATCTTCACCCAACCTTCCAGTGCCGCCGGCAAAGCAGCCAGGGGAATCATGTTGGGACCGTCACTCGGCGACTTGGATGGGTCGGGATGCGTTTCGCAGAATAGACCATCGGTCCCCATGGCGACAGCCGCCCGTGCCAGTGGCTCGACCATTTCGCGATTGCCTCCGGTCGTTTTCCCCAAACCGCCAGGTTCCTGAACACTGTGAGTGGCGTCAAACACAACCGGTACGCCAAGCGCCTGCATCTCGGGAATGGCACGCATGTCATTGACCAGGCGTCCATAACCAAAAAACGTTCCCCGCTCACAGAGCAGGATGTTGTGACAGCCAGTCGCTTTGAGTTTGCCTATCACGTTACGCATATCCTCCGGTGCCATGAACTGCCCTTTTTTCACGTTGACAGCCCGACCGGTTCGGGCAGCCGCCACCAGCAAATCGGTCTGTCGGGCTAGAAATGCCGGGATCTGCAGCAGCTCGCAAACTTCCGCAGCCGGGGCCGCCTGGGACGTCTCGTGGATGTCGGTTGTCACGGGAAGTCCCGTCGCATCGGCAACCCGAGCCAAGATTCTCAGCCCTTGCTCCAAGCCTGGACCACGGCATGACTCAATGCTCGTACGGTTTGCTTTATCAAACGATGCCTTGAAGATCAACTGAATCGGCAGTTCGGCGTTGAGGCGGCGCAACGCTTCCGCTATTTCGAGCGCGCCGGCTTCGTCTTCAAGAACACACGGACCAGCAATCACCAAAAGTGGCTGATCGGGACCACACAGATAGGAACCAACGCGGACAGAATCGTAGGACATGGTTTATTTCCAACAGCACACGACCGTGTTGAGCTTAGTAGAAATGAATCAATTATTCGGAAGGGTCACTCCGAGGCGGTCAGCCCCACGGGCTGAAACCAGCAACTTCAAGCCGCTGGGAATGATTTCGACCTCGATCGGCAATCGGCCCGCTCGATCTCCATCAACCTGCACGGCTACCGCAACATTTCCCGCGGCTTCGACCCGGAAACTTTGCCGCTGGAGAATCTGCACTTCCGGAAAATTCAAGTGGCGGCGGCGGGTAACTTGCCACAGGTAACGCAGGAGGGACCAGGTTGATCCCCTGCCGAACATGCAGAGATCAAGCAACCCGTCGGTCCCCAGGGCCTGGGGCGCAAACCGCAAGCCACGGGCATAACAGGGAAGGTTAAAACCCAACAACCAGCGGCAGCAAAGCGGCCCGGTCTCGACCTCATCATCGCTGCAATATACACGCAATTCCGGGTACTTGTAATTACGTAATGCCTCAAAGATTGGTTTGACATAGGACGCATGGGTGATGTGGCCTGTCCGCTGCGATTGCAATCGATAGATCACTTCGGCGTCAATACCGACACTCATCATCAGGAGAAACAGCCGTGTATCGACGCGTCCAATATCGAGCGGGACAACATATCCATTGGAAATCACATCGCAGACCTCTTCCGGGACGACCGACTGACCAATGTGACGCGCCAGCAGGCACTCGGTCCCAAACGGAAGGGGCAACAACGGTACCGACGCAGGAACTGCATTACGCACTGCCGAAGCGGTCCCGTCGCCTCCGGCAGCTACCACAGCCCTTAATCCGCCGGACTGGTGCCAACGGGCCGATTTGGCCCCAAGTTCCGCCAAATCGGTTGTGATCTGAACTGAAAAACCACGGGCTGTCAGCGCTTGGCGTATGGCCTGCACACGCTCCACCGCTGAATGAGCGCCGGCGCGTGGATTGACAGAAACCAAAATCCCCTTGGCCGAGGTTGAAAGTGGCTCGGCGACCCGCACGGGCGGCTGGGGCAGTCCCTCCACTGGACTCGGATTCTTCACGAAGGTGCCTCAAAGTCGATTCCCAAGGGGAATCTCATGGGAATTCCAATGAATCGTCGACCTCACGTAGGCAAGCTGCGTCGGACGGAGCTGTTCGTCTTTGCGAGGTTAAAACCTCACCGGAGCGTGGCTTGGGAACTGCTTCGACCGTGCCGTTTCAGGACTCGGCAACAGGTCTGGACTTCCCAGAGGATAACACAAATAGTTACAGCACAACAGGTTATGTACTTCGAAGTTGCCCGGCGTCTCATTCTGCAACTATTTTGGCACGGCTGGCTCTGTTTGGACGGTGGGGAAACCTGCTGTACGAACCTGCCGCACTGCGACTGGAAGCTGTTGTCTCGGAAGGCAACATGTCGGAACCGAAAGCGGTGACCAACCAAGCCAGAAACAACGGCTGCGCGACTCTTTTGTCTCACACTAACTCGTTTCACTGAAATAGTTTATGCACATGTTCGCCGGCATCCAGAGAGTCCGTTTCGAATCATTCGGCACGCCGTGTGCTTTATAAGGAAGGCACTGGCCCGCGGGGCCTCGAATGAATTTGGGCACGATGGTTGACTTGCCCCTGACCACCGTGTCAAGCCAAAGCGTCTTTGGCTCATTCGAGGCCCGCTTTTTTTTGCGCGGTCCCCCATGCCAACCTGAATTCCGCTGAATTGGGCGTGGCCAGCAGGGCCAGGCAGGCTCAATTCGGGTCATCGCGACTTTAACGGTGCCGAGCTCGAACATCCACCAGCGGCGGTGTGGGGAGCGATTGCCTCAGGAGGCAATGTCGACTCTCAGGACTAGAGCCCATGCGAGCCGCAAGCCGAACTGGTCTCCCAAAATGGCCTGGTAAGCGATGATGAGCGTCTCGTCAGCCATCAAACCGAGTTCGCGGTCGTAGCGAATTTCGGCCAGGGCAGCTAACGGGTTATCCCCTTCAAACCGGGTGAGCATGTCGATCCGCCGCTGCACCAGGGGCCTTTTCGGAACGCGACGGCTGACTCGACGGACTCCCTGTTCCCTGGGGAAAGAGGCTAGACGATAGCAACCAAGAAAAGATGAAGGATCGATTCAAAGTGGGCTAAGGAGATGTGAAGACTCTCTCCGCACCATCCCGCGTCCTGCCCGGCATCGTCGGTCACTTATCCCAACGTTGTTTTGTCCCAGCATTGTTTTGAAGAGCTTCAGATCGCAAACCAACGGCAACCCCATGCCATCCAACCCACCAACCATGCCAAAAACAGCAACAAACCCGTCGGTTCTGGCACGGTCATTGCCAGCGAGGTCCCGTTTCCCGTGATGGTTCCGAAGTTCGATTTCCAGAGGTTGTAATCGAGGGCGTCTACCACTCCATCGCCGTTTCCATCCGGCTCGGCTACCAGGGTCGATCCCACCGCGTCACGCCAAACGTTATAGTCGGCCGCGTCGACCATGCCATCGAAGTTGTAATCCCCCTCGGAGAAGTCCAACACTTCGACACTGGAAACAAAAACCAGGTTCTCGGCCAGCCCACCCGAAACGTTCATCCAGGGTACGGCGCTAAAAACGCCTCCGCCATCCAGGTTGGCAATCGGCAAAGCGGCAATTGCGTCAACCGTGTCCATACCATCGCCAAGCACACGACCAAACACCGTAAAGCCACCATTCTGGTCGTCAAGATTTTGACTGTTGTCGGCAAGATTAAAAAAGAACTGGCTGGTCGCACTGTCAACGGACCCGGCACTCTTGGCGTAAGCAACCGTACCACGGAGGTTGCTAATCCCATACTCGTTGACGACCGGTGGATCGGTCTGGACGGGCGGGGCACCATTCGTGCTGGCGTCGTAAGTGAATCCCCCCCCTTGAATCACAAACCCGGGCACCGACCGGTGAATGAACGAGCCGTCGTACTTCCCTTCCCCTTGATAATTGAGGAAGTTCGCCACAGAAAATGGCGTCGCCGTATCGTAGAACCTCACGTCGATCTGTCCGAGGCTGGTTGAATTCCCTTCCATATTGAACCGTACAATCGTCGCCTGCGCATTTTGAGTTGTCAGCAGGGCCCCGAGAACGACCAGCATCATTTTTCCAACAGCACAAGTGAAACTGCGAGAGGAAGAAGGTGCAATCATGGCAAATAAGCGGAGTGGCGAGAAAATTCGGCTCAAACAGAGATGGCAGACAGGTTCCGGAACCATCGGCCTGGGGAATTTCAATATTTCGGGTGAAAAGCCGGGAGCAACCCGGTACTTTTAGCGTAGTTAACGGCGGAAAAACTGTCCACAAATTGGCCCCTGCCAGAAAGCGATAAGGCGCCTTAGAATCCGTCTATTCGTTACCCCCTGTATGGCTTGGTCTGGAGATTTAGCATGAGTGCCTTCCCCGAAATCAACCGGATTCCCTTCGAAGGGCCTGATTCGAAAAACCCACTTGCTTTCCGGCACTACGATGAGTCGGAATGGGTAGCTGGGCGCACGATGAAGGACCACTTGCGATTCAGCGTGGTTTATTGGCACACTTTTCGCAATCCGCTCAGTGACCCCTTTGGTGCGGGTACGGCGGTCCGGCCCTGGGATGATGGGAGCGAATCGGTCGAAAATGCTTGCAAACGTGCACGTGTGGCCTTTGAGTTCATTGAAAAACTGGGGGCACCTTTTTACGCATTTCATGATCGCGACGTTGCTCCGGAGGGTAGTTCCCTGGCCGAAACCAATCGCAATCTTGATGCGGTGGTCAAGGTTTTGAAGGAAGAACAAGAACGTACCGGTATCCAGCTCTTATGGGGCACGGCAAACCTCTTCAGCCACCCCCGCTACATGCATGGCGCAGCAACGAGTTGCAATGCCGACGCCTACGCATTTGCAGCCGCCCAAGTCAAGAAAGCACTCGAGGTGGCGCTGGAACTGGGTGGCCATGGATACGTATTCTGGGGAGGCCGGGAAGGGTACCAGAATCTGTGGAATACCGACATGAAACGAGAACTGGATCATCTTGCCCGCTTCCTGCACATGGCCGTTGACTACGCCAGGAAGATTGGATTTCGGGGTCAATTCTACATCGAACCCAAGCCGAAGGAGCCAACCAAACATCAATATGATTCTGATGCGGCAGCCTGCCTGAATTTCTTGAGGCAGTATGATCTGATGGATCACCTCAAACTCAATATCGAGACGAATCACGTCACTTTGGCCGGCCACACCATGCAGCACGACCTGGAAGTTGCCGGCATCGCAAATGCACTTGGCTCGATCGACGCGAATACCGGTGACATGTTGCTCGGCTGGGATACCGACCAGTTTCCCACCGACATCTATCTGACCAGCACGGTGATGTACACCCTCCTCAAGTATGGTGGGCTAACGACCGGAGGGATGAATTTCGATGCGAAAGTCCGCCGCGAGAGTTTCGAACCGCTGGACTTGTTTTACGCCCATATCGGAGGGATGGACGCATTCGCTCACGGCCTGAAAATCGCAGCAGCGATGCATGCCGATGGGCAACTCGAAACGCTGCGGCAGGAACGTTACAAGAGCTGGGATGTGGGGCTGGGTGAAGAAATCGAAAACGACCGGCATGATTTCGCATCGCTCGAAAAACGTATGCTCCAACAAGGGGACGTGACTCCCAACCAAAGCGGTCGGCAAGAACTGATTGAAAATTTGATCAATCAATACTTGTAAGAACGGAGTCTGCGCGTATGGCTGTTCCTTCTCTTCCCCCACAATTACCGGTATCCAAACCAACCGATTCATCATCAACCGAAGTCAACGCTTCGTTCACTGTCGAATCGCTGATGAACGGATTGCTCTACGGCATTTCGCTGCCCGAGCGTTTTGTTCGCAGCGCAGTGGGTCTTACGGCGGGAACAGCCAACCGGAACCGTGCTGCAACGAAGTTGGCCCGCGATACGAGCCTGAGACACCATTTGGCCGGGCACAAGGTCTCGCGACCATAACATCTGTCGCAACGATTGATAAGCGAATTCAGCAGTAGTAGTTGACATGTGATCTTTTTGGTTAGCAGAAAAACAGCTACAAGCTGGCCCAAAGTGTATCAGTAATGAGTCCGGTTGTCCAAAAAACCTTGGTGATGAGGGAAAGTGCCGATCAAGGCTTCGATTTGAGTTCCAGAAAGTCGAATTGACGCATCGACTTGGTGATCTCGGCGGTGAGTGTGGTATTTGCGTTATACATGGCGGG
>CAUZEA010000162.1:0-9421 GCA_963578605.1 Planctomycetota bacterium | reverse complement strand
GAAAACAGCATCGCCGCCGTCGTTTCTCTGGTGGCAGCGAGAATAGCTGTGTACGTCACCGGGCAGAGCATAAGGACCATGTCTGGTCGTACGACTTCGTGTCGGATCGGACCGAAGATGGTCGTCAGCTACGGCTGTTGTTGGTGGTCGATGAGTACACTCGCGAATGCTTGGCGCTGGAAGTGGCACGTTCGTTTACTTCCCAGGACGTGCTGGGCGTGTTGCAATACCTGTTTGCCGTTCGGGGCAGGCCCGAACACATCCGCAGCCGACCAACGCTGCGCGTCGGTGCCCGCGGTCCGGAGTTCGTAGCGAAAGCCGTTCGCTAGCCCAAGCGGAGGTTGGCACGTTGTTCATCGAACCGGGCAGTCCGCGGGAAAACGGCTACGTCGAGTCGGCGGGCGGTAGGCTCCGTGACGAGCTATTAGCCCGTGAACAGTTCGACACACTCCTGGAGGCCAAGGTACTCATTGAGCGGTGGCGGCGGCACTACAACACCGTGCGTCCACACAGCTCGTTGGGGTACGTGCCCCCGGCACCGGAAACAAACCAGCCCTGTTCGTTCTCTTCGGCTACGCCTCAGAGAACAAACAGGGCTGGCTTAAAGGCTACGTCAACACTAACTTAACAACTGGTACCTACCGTGGGGGCAGGTCACCATGGGCGTCTTGCGCCACCCCCAAATCTTTTGCAACGTTGGGCGATAGCAAGGGCCCCGTGGACCTGGAGGTGTTCTGCCCCGACGGCGTTACGCAAATTGTTGCCGACGTGGCGGTGGATCAGATGGTAACCGTGACGGGGCCGTAGGTGGGGAGGTGTTCCGGTAGGATTGGGATTCCGATTGCGATTCGAAGTTTCTTGACATTCCGGCAAGGGAAACCTGCTCACGGCGTTGACGCATGAACCAAAGCTTTCAGATTCTTTGATTGACTACCTCGACAGAGGGGCCTACCGTTTTACTTCCAGAAAGAGTGGTATACTGACGCGGTACTCTAGATGCGGCAACGGTCACGCGTGGTTGCTCGGGGGCAGGCGGGCCGGGGCATGGCCGGCGGAGGCGTTAGGTAACGGAAAAACTAAGGTATGCGTAGATGAGAACCTGCTATCTTGCCGTCGCCGGCTGTATTTTTCTTGGGCTGACTGAAGGCACCGGGCGGTGCCAGGAGAGAGGCGACAACGTGCGAACCATCGGCTCGCGTCTGGAGCTGTTTGTGGACCCGTACCTGATCGAGTCCATGACCGGGGTCACCCGGGAGCTGCATTCGCCGTCTCGGCGGGAAGTCGTCATGACGTTCGACCGACCCTGGGAAGGCGAGATCAGCGGGATGGTGACTGTGTTCTCGGACGAGGACCTGTTTCGCATGTACTACTGCGCCTGGGGTATCGTGCGGCCCCTGACCGACCCGAACCCGTACGGAAAGAGAGTCACTTGCTACGCCGAGAGCCGCGACGGCATAACCTGGCGCAGGCCCGATCTCGGTCTGAACGTAGCCGAGGCGACCGGTACCACGAGCAATAACATCGTGTTCCAGGGCACCGGCCTCACCGCGAACGTTTCCGATTCCTTTGTGCCCTTCAAGGACACCAACCCCGATTGTCCACCCGAGGCGCGATACAAGGCCGTAGGGAGAACGTTTACCGGGATGAAATCAGGCTTCGGCGGCTTGCTGGCCCTCAAGTCGCCGGACGGGATTCACTGGACCACCATGCAGGACGAGCCGATCATCGTCTCGCCGGGTCTCGACGGCCAGGGTGGTGTGTCCTGGGACTCCGTGCGCGGCCGGTATGTGGAGTTCGAGCGCGGCGGCTTCCGCAACGGCTATCGCGACATCGCTACCCACACGTCGGACGACTTCCTGCACTGGTCGGAGTTCCATTGGCTGGACTATGGCGGGGCCCCGACCGAGCAGTTGTACAACAACGCCACCTTCCCCTACTATCGGGCGCCCCACATATTCGTCTCGTTTGTGATGAGGTTCGTGCCCGGGCGGCAGCCGGGTGACGACATCGTGGGCCCGCTCTCGGAAGCCGTCTTCATGTCTTCGCGAGATGGGGTCCACTTCGACCGAAGTTTCATGGAAGGCTGGATCCGCCCCGGCCTCGATCCGTTGAACTGGGGCCACGGTCACGGGAACAATTGGCCGGCCTGGGCGCTGATTCAGACCGGTCCCGAGGAGATGTCGGTCTACTGGGTCGAGCACTGGGAACACCCGGGTAGACCCACGCAGCTTCGGCGGGGGACCCTGCGGTTGGACGGCTTCGTCTCGGTGCACGCCGCCTATGCGGGCGGGGAGTTCATCACCAAGCCGCTCGTCTTCGAGGGACGGGAGCTGGCCATGAACTTTTCCACCTCAGCGGTCGGCAGCGTCCAGGTTGAGATCCGGGATGCAGCCGGCAACCCCATTCCGGGGTTTGCGCTCGCCGATTGTCTCGCAATCTATGGCGACGCTATCGAGCAGACGGTGAAGTGGCAGGCCGGCTCGGATGTCAGCGCCCTCGCCGGGCAGGTCGTCCGCCTGCGCTTCGTGATGAAGGATGCGGATCTGTACGCGATCCGTTTCCTTTCACCATCACTTCGCACCAACGGCGCAGTCTCACCGTAGCCAGGGCAACGCCCTGAGCCATATACGCAACAAGCCAAGAAAAGCCCCCACCGGCCCTGCGCCGGTGGAAGCAGGGTTTGGAAACTACATGCCACGCCTCACGAATTGCTCCCCACCGGCCCTGCGCCTGACATTTGGACACAAAACGGTCTGGAGACCGTATCTGCTTGATGGCTCCACGAACATTTCGTGATTACCGCATCGTTTGCGAGTCTGGAGGGCGAACCTCGGGTGAGCCGCCCGCGTCGTACCGTATGGGAAGGATGGCCAAGCGGAGCGGGTTGCCTTTGCTGTGGACGAGAACGGGTTGGTAATTGGGTAAAAAGGAGAGAAAGCTAATGTTTCGCCACATTTTGGATGCAAAAGAAAGACCCCTATCGGTCTGTGCCTAAACGTGCCCAGGACGACAGTGGTTTTTTTTTTGCCAGGTGGCAATAAACGCAACTCCTTAGTTCGCTTTTAAATTCACATTGGGATACGATTTCATGAACAGGACAATTCTTATGGTCTTGGCGGTTTTTGTAGGAACCGCCTTTGTGGGAATTGAAATCGCTATCAGTGAGCATTCTCTTTTTGAAGGGCTTTCAGTTCCTTCGCCATCTCCGGCTGCATACCTCCATATTTCTGACGCGGGCGGTAATACGTCTGTTCGGAAATCCCAAGCACCTTGCAAGTATCAGGAACCGTCTTCCCTTTACCAGGCTCAACATCCGCTCGGCGTAATTTCGCAATAATCTGATCCACCGTGTGTCGCTTCTGTGGCATCGCAAAGAATCCTTTTCCGGCCTCCGACCGGACTGGATTCTCTCACTTAACCTGGAGTAAGTTTAGGGGAGGACGTCAGTCGCCAGGTCACACAATATCGTTGGTTCATCGATAACCGCCTGGTCGCACAAACAGACAGGCCAGCGTACGTGTGGGACCTGCGGGGTGAGTTACCTGGTTACCATTTTGTCACGGTCCACGCAACCGACAGCGGCTGGAACCGCGCTGCCGCGCAAGTATTGGTGGCTGTCGAGCGACCTTAAGCCCTTTGCTGATCCGGGGTGGGCGCCGAATGGACCGTTACTTTTTTGGATTCCGAAGTGATGGCCTACCGACGACAGGAAAGGCTGGCAGATATTTTTGGGCCCAAATACTTGCCGTGGTTCACTCTGGTAAAGAACTTGACAGTATTAGGACTCCGCAGCCCTATTCATATTGCACACTGATCATCTTGTACTGCCCCGATTTGCGCATGTACGTAACGAGCACGGTGTAGTAGTACAGTCCGGGCTCGCTCTCTGGCTCGATGGTGGTTTCGGTTATGAACTCGGGCGATGTCAGATCAGAATTTGAGGAGCGGCCAATTTCTTCGGCAGCCGTCCTGCCAAACGCGGTCAAGTTCCGAATCCACCGTACGCCGCTGTCACCTACCGGACCGAAATCGGGAGACCCGGTACACCGACTAACGATAATGGCATACAGGAAGTTGAAACTGTCAAACCATCCGGCCGGCAAGTTCGAGGTGAGGTGGACGACACCTTTTTCCCCTGTCTTGAGCACCTTACGGCGGACCGCGATCTTGAACTGCGTGAACCGCTCCACACCCCCACAAACAACCCTTACCCCAAAATGTTGTTCTCCAGGTTCGGGGGAAAAGAGCATGAAACGCGCGGTGAATTGGTCTGCCGCAGGGTTCGGGTTTGCCACTGTATCCAGTTGCAGTCTGGGTTTGTAGTCTGGTGGAGACGTTTCCGCTTCCATTTTGAAGAATTCCACCTTTTCGATTCCAATTTTCGGATCTTGCGAGTCAAGAAGCTTTACGTGGACTCGCAACGGCAAAAGGTCACCGGTGGTCATGGCATCGGGGGCCTCGACGTTAACGGCGAAGTCCGAAGCTTGGTCCTCTGTTTGCGTTGGGCGAACCGTGACCGTCACCACGGGGGTAACTGGGAAAGCAGGCAGTTGGTCTGCTCCCATCCACAACCGCCAGGTACCCGGGGTTTGACAGATGTCGACTCTTTTCAGTTCAGCCCCGCCGATATCATTTCCGAATCGAAGCCAGCCGACTTTCGGGCGATGCCAGAAGTAAAGGTCATCCAGTTCGAGATCTTCCTTCCAGGTGAAGCTACCAAGCCGTACCGGATCTTCTCCACTGGTTCTAATCACCTGGGCGGACATGAGGTCGGGAATCCGGGCCACCGCGTAGCTTCCGTCAGGCCGCGGCATTTCCAATCCGTCGCCCGGTGCAGAGATGTAAATTCCTCCGTTCAACAGCATCGAGTCGCGCATGTCCCAACTCATTTCAAAGGTATCGCCGACGTCGATGGTGATTTGCTGTGGGTCGCCCTTCCAGGTTTCGCCATTGACCTGGCTGATCCAGAACGCACCGGCCGAACCCAGGATGGTGACGGGGGTCGTGCCCTTGACCGTCCCGCCGGCGCCGTCGGTCCAGGTGATCCGGTAGTCGCCAGGTTCGAGCAGGCTCGTGTCCACTCCTTCCAGATAGAAGGACCCATGTTTCCATGTTCCACGATGTTCTAGCTCGTTCAGGCGATGCCGCTCTTCTCCCCGTACCACGTCTGTGAAGACCAGGTTGTCTCCTTCGCGAACCTTGCCTTGTCTCCCCCGTGGTGTCCAACAGATCTTTAAGGGCAAGCCCCTGACTTGCCGCGAGGGATAGGCCTCGACTGGGGTTGGCGGGTTCATATCGGTGTAGCGGAGAGATGGCAGCACTCGGAGCTTTGGTTGGCGGCCGGATCCATCCAGTTTGATGGAGACGACCCGTTCTTCGCCGGCCTTCAGGAGCGGGACGGTTGCGGTCCCCAGTAGAGCGGTTTCTGTTGCATCGTATGCTGCCAGTTTCACGTTGTGCGCATTCATGCCGCCAATGTTTTGGAGAACGGCTTGTACCGAATTCCCCTGGAGTTCAAATGTTTCATCCAGCCTCACTGCAGGGGCGATGAAGTACTTGTAGCAAAGACTGTCGCACTGCTTGTCAAGCAGGCTGCCGGAGTAACCATAGAAAGCGACTCCTGGCAATTCGGGACCGCGGTAACGCAGGTAACGGACTTCTCTTTCGATCTGCTTGAACGTGGAGGGATGCCCTTCGCCCCGCAGGCCCAGGGCGATGCCCCAGCGATCGATGGGTCCGTGTTTGCGGACCCCGTCGATGCTGCGGTCCAGAAGTTCGCGATAACGGTCGTGACCGGAGTAATTAAGATAAAGTTCCTGCAGTACAAGATCCACGTTTTGAAACGTCTTGCCATAAACCTCACTCGGGCTACCTGCCAGCCAGGCGAGAATGAACCTGTCCCCGCGCTTTTGGTAAAGTTGTTCCAGGGCATCGCGGGCTGTCGGATAGGGAGAACTCCACTCCACCATGGAGATTCCGTGTCGAAGTGGCCCGTGTAGCCCCCTGCTCCATGCTGAATAATACTTGTCGAAGCCAAGATCACCCATGTGGGTTGCACTGGCGAATCTCAGAAACAAGTGGCCGCGGAATGTTTCCGGATAATACCAAAAGTCTTCCTCCGTTGTACTGACATTGGCATAGGTGCGATGCTGGTAATCCACTCGAGACCAGTAGGGGAAATAAAGACGCCGGTTCACGACAGGGATTGTGGTGACCCGTACCGACTCGTCCGGCCAGCCTTCTCCGGAAGCCCGCACCTCGATGTCATGGGGTTCGGTCTCACCCGGTATCCACGGGAGGATAGCCACCCGAGCGGTCTGTGGGGGCAGATCGCCGACCGTGACACGCCCTAGGGCAACTTCAGTGGGCTTGACCTGTCTGAGTTCCGCCTTCACATTTTTCACCAGTTCGTGGCCAAAGTTGCGGAGGACAATGCGCAAGTCGGTTTGCTCACCGGCGACGGGAGGAGTAAACGAAGTAAAGACGCTGCCCGCTCGATTGGTCTCGGCTTCTTCCTCTCCGAACACAAAAATCTCCAGGATGGCCAGGCCACCATCCACCGGGGTAGCACGAATGCGCAGATAGCGTGCAACGACGGCGAGGTTAGTGGCGGCCATGATCTCTGCGCCCTGGGGCCGGTCGGTGGGTCCCATGTTCACCCAGCGCTCAGGTTCGATCGGCCACCAGGTCTGGCCGTCTGTGGAGGCAGCCATTTCCCAGTTCGCCTTTCCGCTCATCGGCATCACCACCGAGGAAACAAAACGCTGCTGTAACAGATCGAGCATGATCTCCGCCCTTTCCCCTTCTACCCAATTCACGGTGGTCGGATAGACTTGATAGGAGCGGTCAATCAGGCGGATGGCTTCGTCTTGGGATCGCCCCGTGACCGTGATTTCCGGAAAGGGCGACCGTCCTGGTAAGCTGTTAGAGTAATTTGTGCTGATCTGCCGCCCCTCGATTGCGTACCGGTTCCAGTCTACCTCCTCGGCCGCGGTGTCCATGTTGGTGGCAATCATGGGGAGGAAGGCCAAGGTGAAGCTGAGCACACGGCTGGCAACCTTCACGGTTGGTGAAAATCGTTCTTCAAGTTGGAATGGTCGGCTATACATCGTGGACTCCACGGGGTTCACTAATCAAATTGGCCAATCGCTACCGCGGCTTGGTAAGCTGGCTCGATCACTTCGTTTGTTTTCCTGCCTTCGTTACCGGAGACAGGGGTCTCTTGAATCGCTTGTACAACACGTTTGCGAACCACATCGCCGCAACCGATCATGCCCCGGCAGGCATACAATCGATCACCACCTTTTGTGCGAATTGGTCAACAGGATAAGAAAAAAAGTTATTGTAGTCTTGCCGACTGGGTGTCACAAGATTTCGGAAGCCATTGGTTCAGTTGCAAACGGTTGATTGTAAAAACCAAAGGATCCGGGTATATTTTGAGTCCGTGCGGTGAGGTTCCCGAGACGACGTTTTCCTCATCCTTTGCACGAACAACAGCGGTTGGAATTGTACTGCGGAATGGCTGCGCTGCCGCCCGCAGGAATTGGTTCACGGGACGGGGATGAACGAAACAGTTCGACAAATTCTTCCCATCGTGATTCAATTAATTTGTGGGTTAATGCCATAGCTGACGTTAGTTTCAGGTGAACTAAACAGCGATGAGGCAATATTCAACCAATTCAAGACCTCAAATCCCCGACACTGAAAATTCCTCTATAAAACTACACGAACTCTCCGAGATCTTACCCTCAACAGCTTTGCGATTTTTGCCATTGGTGCCTGCGTGTTGGCTTTTGACTTTGCCCGAGCGGACTCACCTGTTGACATTGGATCACGCCGTGAGCTGTTCGTCGACGACTATTTAATCGAATCGATGCAGGGCGCGGAACTGCGATTGCAGTCGCCGCAACGGCGCGAGGTGGTGATGGACTATAACCGGCCGCGGGAGGGAAACTGTTGCCTTTACCATACCATAGTGCACAATGGCGAGAAGTATCAGATGTGGTACCGTGGCACGAACTACGAAGAGTTCAGTCCTCCCTCTACCGTCTTCCAGAACTCAGTTCCACCCGTTGTCTGTTACGCCGAAAGCCTGGATGGAATCCGTTGGACCCGGCCAGAGTTGGGCATCGTCGAATGGGAAGGGTCGACTGCCAACAACATCGTCTGGCCGCCGACCGACCAACTGATACCTGATGGGTCCATCAGCGGCGCAAGCAGTTTCATGGCCTTCCTGGATGAGAATCCGGCATGCAGTCCCGGCGAGCGCTACAAGGGGGTTGCCCAGGCGCATCAGAAGCAAGCGGACGGCAAGCTGGCGGGCGGTTTGACGCTGTACAAGTCGCCCGACGGGATCCATTGGTCGGTCAAGCAGCACCGAGTTATTACGGACGGCCAGTTTGATGCCCGCAACATCATCTTGTGGGACGCGTTTCGCCAGCGATACGTATCCTTTTATCGCGACGTCGCCCGTGGACTGAACAAGGGATACCGCTTTTCGGACGGCTACCGTGGGATCAGCACGACGACCAGTGCGGATGCCCTTTCCTGGGCCCCCAAAGAGCTGCTTGATTACGGCGATTCGCCCAAGGCCGAGATGTACGACCCGGCGATTGTCATCTATCACCGAGCCCCCCAACTGTTCGTGGGCTTTCCGCTGCGTTACCTCGTCAGTCGTGCTGCTCCCGAGAATACTCACGTTTGGTCAGAGGTCTCGGACATCATGTTCATGACCAGTCGCGACGGGTTCCATTGGAAACGATGGCCGGAAGCTGCGCTCCGTCCGGGGCCACAAGTTGGGCGAACAGAGCGAGTGCTCCGTAGAGGCGAGAAGGTCCCGCGTCCAGAACATTATCGCTGGGGCGGCCACTGCAACAACATGGTGGGTGGCGGTGTCGTAGAAACCGCCTCCGACACGCCCGGTGTTCCGAATGAACTTTCGATCTACTCCATCGAAGGTTACTACAGTGGCAGAACATCGCACCTGCGGCGCTATACGTATCGTCTGGACGGTTTCGTGTCGGTGAATGCCCCGGCCGCCGGGGGGGAATTCGTCACGCGTCCGCTCACGTTTACGGGCAGCCAGCTCACGATGAATTTCTCCACGTCCGGCGCGGGTGGTATTCGCGTCGAAATTCAAGATGCCCAGGGCCGGCCACTTGAGGGGTTTTCGTTGGATGATTGCCCGGAAATCTACGGCGATCGAATTGATCGTATTGTCACGTGGAAGGAACAGGGTGACCTGACCCCTGTGGCTGGTCAACCGGTGCGATTGCGGTTCGTGATGAACGACGCCGTGACCCAGCCCCCTTAAACGAGTCCACGCCCTGATAGACAATCGGGGTGTCAGGACGCATTTCAAGGAGGGCAAGCGATGCCACGAGGTAAGAAACACGGTCCGGAAGAGGTGATCCCGAAGTTG
>CAUZEA010000161.1:0-9683 GCA_963578605.1 Planctomycetota bacterium | reverse complement strand
AGCGACTCTCGGCCCAGTATCAAGAGGAAGCAGAGTCGGCCATGAAGACGATCAGTGTCATGTTGGGAACCGGCATCTGGATGTTGGTTGCCGCACTCATCATCATGATCATTTTTCGCATCTTTGGATTTTACATCGGTGCCATCAACGATGCCCTCGAGATGTAACCGTGATCGCTACCCCCCGCGTGCAGTATGGCGGTCCCTGGTAGATCGGGTTGGCAGCGGCTGTTGAGCGAGGTACCCCTGGTAGTTGGGCTACCACCGTGCTAGCGGGGCATGGCCGGTTTCAACGAAAAAATCGCACAGGTTCATCGGCCGTCATGGAAGTGTCCGGCGTTTTACGGCGTCGGTGAACCGATCAACTCGGGATCGTTGTCATTTCAGCGTGCTGCATGAAATCCAAGGATCACAGCTCGTAGACGATTTGACCATGGCGTTGGCTGCGACTGATTTGATCGGTGGCATAAAGGCCGGCGAGCACAAACTCAACACACGATGCCCGCACCGCTTCATCTTTGCTTGCGTTGACTTCGAAAGCCTTGTCCCAGATAGGGGGCACGCGCTTGAGCAGCTTTGCATAATGTGATGACGGGAGCATGTCGCTGACTTCAATCTTCACACCCCGGGAAAAAATTTCGGCAATTTCAGCCAGCCCATGCCGATCGACGTATTCTCCAAACACGATGGCGATCGCTTCGGCCATGACGGTATCGAGCACCTGACGCTCGCTCATTTGGTGCGATCCCATCATGTCGAGTTCCAGCTTTCCGAGCGACGAGGCGTAAAAATGCCCCAGGTCACTTATCCGCGGGACAGCCGGTGTTTCGCCCAGTACCGCGGCCCGTTGCCTGGCCGACGCAATCACGGTGCGGTAATTGGCAATCGAAAGCCGCGCGCTTACTCCCGACTGCTGGTCAATGTACTTGCTCCGGCGGGCCGCTCGGCTGATTTCTTCGATCAACTCTTTCATGAAGTAAGGGACCACAACCGATAGCTCGCCACATGAGACGCTTTGTGAGGAGTCCCCCTCGTCGCTGTTGGATGCCTGAGCACGGCTTCTGAATCGGTCTTGGCTGCCATCGACTTCCTGCTCCAGGATTGCAATGCCGAGTTCGCGATCGCGCGCGTAGTGGGTATGGATAATCGATCCAATCCGGTCTTTGAGCTGTGGAATGACTTTGCCACTTCGATTGTAAGTGGCGGGGTTCGCGCTAAAGAGAATCAGAATATCGATGTCGAACTTAATGGGATAGCCACGGATCTGGACGTCCCGTTCCTCCAGGATATTGAACAGGCCAACCTGAACGAGTTCGTCAAGTTCCGGAAGCTCATTCATGGCAAAAATGCCACGATGAAGGCGAGGAATCAGCCCGAAGTGAAGGGCGTCTTCGGCACCCATACTGACACCTCCCGCCAACTTCGCCGGATCGATCTCGCCAATGATGTCGGCGAACTTGGTGCCCGGGGAGAGCCGTTCCGCATACCGCTGTTCACGAGGCCACCAGGAGATGGAAACTTCGTCGGCCGGTACGCTGTTGACGATTTGCCGGCCACGCTTGGTGATCGGAAAGTAGGGGTCATCGTGGACCGGGATTTGTGCATCGTCGATGTAGGGAACGGCTTCGTCCAAAAGGTTTACCAATTGCCGCATCAACCGGCTTTTCGCTTGCCCCTTTTCACCCAGAAAAAGCATGTCGTGCTGGGCCAGGATCGCGATATTGATTTCCGGCAAAACCGTGTCCTGGTAACCGATGATTCTCGAGAACAGCTCTTCCCCGGCCTGCAGTTTGGTGAGCAAGTTATCGTGGATTTCTTGTTTGACCGATTTCGATTGCCAGCCGCTGACACGTAGTTCGGCCAGATTGGTACAGGGGGACGACATGACGAATGACATAAGTGGGTAATACTCGTGTGGTGGTCAGAAGCTCAATCGAGACACGTCGATTATAGCGCCGTAACGGCCAGTGCCAAGCGCGCAAAGCAACTTGCTGGAGCCGCCCGGGTTATTCATCAGTAACGCAACCTTCCGATGCACTCTTTACGTTTTTTATGTACTTGTAGAGTGTCCCTCGCTTGGCTTTCAAGGGAGGCGCAGTCCACGCCTCCCGCCGCTGCTGCCATTGTTCGGGTGTGATGTTAACATCGATGATGTTGGTTTCGGCATCGATGGTAATGGGATCGCCGTTCTGGACCAGGGCAATGGGGCCACCCAATTGTGCTTCCGGGGTGACGTGCCCGACGATGAAGCCGTGCGAGCCACCCGAAAACCGGCCATCGGTGATCATCGCCACGTCCTTGCCTAAACCGGCTCCCATAATTGCGCCAGTTGGGTTGAGCATTTCTGGCATTCCGGGACCCCCTTGCGGGCCTTCGAAGCGAATGATGATCACATCGCCTTTGTTGATCTTGCCTGCTGGGAGCGCGGCGAGCATATCTTCTTCGGAGTCGAAACAGTTTGCCGTCCCGGAAAACTGAAGACCTTCCTTTCCAGTAATCTTTGCCACGGCGCCATCTGGAGAGAGGTTTCCGCGCATGATCTGCAAATGCCCGGTCGACTTGATGGGGTTGGTGAGCGGGCGAACCACGTCTTGCCCTTCTTCAAGCCCCGGAAGCTCAGCGAGGTTTTCAGCCACTGTTTTTCCGGTGACGGTCAAGCAGTCTCCGTGTAGCAGGCCTTCGCTCAGTAGCATCTTCATTACGCCTGGGGTGCCACCAACCGCGTGCAGATCTTCCTGCACGTATTTTCCACTCGGCTTCAAGTCTGCCAGGTAGGGTACGCGGTCGCTCGTTTGCTGGAAGTCGTCGATGGTCAGGGGTACATCGACGCTCCGCGCCATGGCAACGAGGTGTAATACGGCATTCGTCGAACCACCAACGGCCATGATATAGACAAGAGCGTTTTCAAAAGCCTCGCGGACCATGATGTCGCGCGGTTTGATGTTTCGCTCGAGCAGTCGTTCGATCTGTTCACCTGCCTCGTGGCACTCCTGCAGCTTGGCCGGGTCTTCGGCTGGAATCGACGAACTGTAGGGTAGTGACATTCCCATCACTTCGATCGCCGAAGCCATCGTATTGGCTGTGTACATGCCGCCACAGGCGCCAGCACCGGGGCAAGCTCGCTGCACCACGTCACTACGTTCTTCAGCGGTCATCCTGCCGGCAACCAGCGCACCGTAACATTGAAGCGCTGAAATAATGTCGATTTTTTCCCCTTTGGAAGACTTGCCTGCTCGAATCGTGCCTCCATAGACCATCAGTCCAGGCCGGTTGAGTCGCCCCATCGCCATCAAACAGCCAGGCATGTTTTTGTCGCAGCCGGGCAGGGTGATGCAGGCGTCATAAAACTGGGCTCCCATTACCGTCTCGATCGAGTCGGCAATCAGGTCACGCGACTGGAGAGAGAAGCTCATACCATCGGTTCCCATGGAGATGCCGTCCGAAACACCGATGGTATTGAATCGCATCCCCACCAACCCGGCGGATTGGACCCCTGCTTTGACGTGCTGGGAAAGATCCAGCAAATGCATATTGCAGGGATTTCCCTCGTACCACACGCTGGCGATTCCGACCTGTGGTTTGTTCATATCTTCGGGTGTCATGCCCGTGGCGTAGAGCATCGCCTGAGAAGAACCCTGGGAATCGGGTTGGGTGATACGTTGGCTGATTTTGTTGAGTGATTTGGTCATCGTGGACTCAGCAGGAAGCGTGCGAAAATGAAAAATGCAACTGGCCTGTATTGTATCGGTATTGGCGATAGGTGCCACTGGCCCAACCTCAAGGGAAAATCAATATCCAGGGGAATTGCCTCGTTAGGGGCAAGGTGGTCCAGACGCACGAGGAAACCTGTGGGGGCGTCATGGTTCAATTTGCCTGCCGCTGGCTGGTTCGATCGATTTGACAACTTCCAGGATCGCTCCAGCGGGAGGATGCTGCAGCTGGTCCCCACGTTGTTTGCAACGGCTCAGTACCCGCAGGTGCAGCGACCTTGGGAATGAACGTAGTCAGTTGGGGGTTGAGGTCGGGTCGATCGCGAGGGACTCAAGCCGGGCAAACGTCATGGCAGCCAGGATTGCCGGGGGGTCAGCTGTGTGTGGCTTAATTCGCCAAATCCCCCAGATTTCCCGCAGGTGTTGGGTTGGGCGACGCCCAACCTGCTTTTCGGTAGTTCCCGGTGGCACAATTGGTTGGGCTGCGGTTGTGACACATCTGGCTCAATTCTATAGTCGCCAGTTGCATGACCCGATTGTGCCCAAATTCAAAGGTTTCCTCGTGAAGCTCGGCGTTTTTGTTCCGAATTGGATTGGGGATGTGGTGATGGCCACTCCGGCGCTGCGAGCCCTGCGCAAATATGTGGGAGACTCGGGCACGATGATCGGTGTGATGCGTCCCTACGTAGCCGAGGTATTGAATGGCACGCGATGGTTCGATGAATCGCTCCTCTACGAAAAACGGCCTGCGCAGCCTGGGTGGCGTTGGTCTGTCTTAAGAAGGCGCCTCCGTGAAATCGACCTCGATGTGGTCGTGCTGTTGACCAATTCGTTACGCACAGGTTGGATGGCGCGGCAGAGTGGCGCGAGGCAACGAATTGGCTATGCGGGAAACCTGCGAAGTTGGATGCTCACGACCCAACTGTACACACCTCGCAAGCAGTGGACCAAAATCGGGCTGCCCCCAATCGATTCTTATCTGAATTTGGCCTATGTCACTGGTTGTGAGTGGGAGCCACCGACGTTGGAATTGTCAACGACGGATGCCGATGAGCAAGCCGCGGATGCGACCTGGCACCAGTTGGGACTTCCGCATCCCGATCAGGTCATTGTGCTGAACTCGGGTGGTGCATTTGGTGGATCGAAACACTGGCCAGCTGAACACTTTGCGGCGTTGGCCCGTCGACTTGCGATTGAAGACGGGTATTCGGTACTCGTAAATTGTGGGCCGACTGAACGGGAGATTGCCAGCCGGATCGTGAAACTTGCCGATTTCCCACGGATTTTCGGCCTGGCCGGTCTGGAAACGCTCCCCATTGGTTTGACCAAAGCACTTATTCGCCGTGGGCGGATGCTGGTTACCACCGACAGCGGGCCTCGCTATTTTGGGATCGCTTTTTCCCGTCCCGTGGTGACTCTTTTCGGTCCGACCGATCCGCATACAACCTGCAACTACTACGGCAAGGAAACGACCCTGACACTGGATCTTCCCTGCCAGCCCTGTTGGCAGGCGACTTGTCCTCTCGGTCACGGTCGGTGCATGAGTGAGCTATCGGTCGATATGGTTTACCGGGCGACAAGAGAATTGCTTTCGGATGAACCCGGAGTCAATCGGGTGGCATAGGTTCCACCCAGAAGGATACGCTTGTTGTTGCTTGCTGGTACTTCAACCAGGTGGTTTGGATGGACGAATCGCCTGTCTGTCAGGTCTTGTCGCTGCGGGCGATTTTCTTGAGGTTTGGTCACATCAACAACTGCAGGGCGTAGTGGCCGGATGACACGTCCCAGCACAACGATATGGTTTTCTCCCTCGCACAAATGTCGTTCGGAGCAGACGGAGGCGATTTCTTCCCAAGCGAAGGGGAGTGTACCCGGGGTTGATTCGACGCAACGCCCGCGGCCTGATTTCCGCCGCTTTGGGGTATCGCCGGGGGTGCGGTTGAAGCAAAAGTAGTCGACGGAGGCGGGCAGACTTTTGCTCGTTGTGGGCCAGTCGAGTTGTTCAATCGAGTCCTGGTAGTAATAGGCAAAGGTGTGGCGGATTGGTCCAAAGCTGACCAGTTGTTTGTGGACTGGAATCTGGTCCTTGAACTCGGTAACGGCCACGGTGGGGTTGTTCCAGCGGGCCACGTGGACATTCATCATCAGGCCCGTGTAGGCCAGACCGGCAAAGCATGCAACTGCGGTTACCGCGGTGAAACGCGAGGATGATGTGCCACGATGATAACAGATCCATAACGTGGCCGCAGTCAACAGGCCAGCCATCCCAAACAGCATGCTGAAGGTAAACGGTTGATAGAGCCGCGATAAAGAATCATTTGCAAAGAAGGCGGTCCCGTGGACAACCAAGGCAGCAGACGCACTCACAGCCATCATCACCACCAGGAACTGGTGCCATGCTCGGCGGGGATAGGTTCCCGTGCGCGCCGTAGAGCACCGTTCGATAACCAAACCAATCAAAACGGCCACCAGCGGATAGAGCGGCATGAAGTACCGGCCACGAGCACCGACAGCAAACCAAACCGACGGATATGTCACGCAGAGTGAGGTCACCAGGAACGTACACATCGCGGACTGATCCTGCAATAACTCGCGGGTCTTGCGGTTCAGTAGTGCAACCAGCAGTGGTGACCAAGGTAGCCAGCAGGTAACTGTTTCCAGTGGGAACATTGTCATGTGTTCCAACAGCCCGCCAAAGCCGAATCGATCACTGGCTAGCCCGGTCCAGGTTGCCATGACGCTGGCCGTATCAGTTTTGAGGTAATACGGGATTTGCCAGGTGGCAACAATCGCCGTAAATATTCCGGCTCCTACCAGGGATGACCTGGTGAAAAGTTGACGCCAGTCTTTCCGGAGGGACAAATACACCGCCGTAATGGCAACAAAGTAGACCGGTGCCTGTGGTCCTTTGACCAAAGCCGCCAGGGCGGAAAATCCAAAACCAAGCGACCACATCACGGTTGCGTTCCAACCCCGCTCGTAAGCCAGGTGCCACAACAGAAGCGACGACGCGAACAACAACGTGAATAGTGATTCCGATTCACCCATCCTGCCGATTTGCAGGACCTGACCCATCGTCGCGAAGACAAGCGCCGCAGCAAAAGCACCCAGCTGGGAAATGAATCCGCGGGCATATCCATAAACCAGCAGGCAAGTCAGCACAATTGCCAGAACGCTGGGCAGCCGCACGGCCATGGTATCTACCTCTCCTCGAACAAGGCCAGCCACGGCAATTCCCCACACACTCATCGGGGGACGTTCGGGAAAAATCTGGCCCTGTTGACGTACCGTGATCCAGTCGCCCGTCTCAATCATTTGAACAGCACCACGGGCCCAGCGACACTCTTCGCGAACGACCGGCAAGGCCGAGAGCCGAGAAAAATAAATGCTCGACACAATCAGCAACAACAGAATTACGAGCCCTGCATCTCGCCACCTCGATTGACCAGGCGAAGGTTGTGAGTTGGCTTCGACCTTCGTGCCCACGTGTTGGAATCCTTCGTCATCGAGAGGCAGTAATTGCCGGGGATAGAAACGCTGCCGAACAGCCTTCCGCTTCATCACTTTCTGTGACCAGGGCGATTCGGCTGCGGAGGGAGGTCAGATGGTAGGGGTGAGCCGCCCCCCCGGCCAAGGTCAATGTGGGCCACGGCGGACGTCGGAGTTCCTATTGCTGGAATTCGGCGGTTGACGTATTCTGCCCAGCATCGCTGGCTTTCCATTTCGTACGGGACAAAGGATGGTCCGATGTCGCTAGCCTCGTTTCCCGAAAATTCCGTGAAGACCGTGGTTGTGGTTCCCTGCTACAACGAGGCCAAACGGCTCGACGTCGCCAGATTTCGTTCGTTTCTGGCCAATACGAGGGACATTGACTTACTGCTGGTCGACGACGGCAGTACCGATCAAACCGGGTCGCTGCTGACCTCGCTGGCACACAACTCTGGCGGTCGAGTCACGGTTTGCGGGCTGGAGAGGAATGTCGGGAAAGCGGAGGCGGTCCGTCAGGGCGTTCAAAAAGCATTGCTCGGCTCACCCGACTTCGTGGGCTACTGGGACGCGGACCTGGCCACTCCTCTGGAAACGGTAGTCCAGTTTCGCTCGGTGTTTCTGCAGCACAAAGAAGTCCAGCTTGTACTCGGTAGCCGTGTGCCGTTGTTGGGCCGCAGCATTCACCGCCGAACCATGCGCCAGTTGTTGGGTCGCGGTTTTGCGACCGCAGCTTCTCTAGTGCTACGACTTCCCGTGTACGACACGCAGTGCGGCGCGAAGCTGTTTCGTGTCACGCCAGCGACCACCTGCCTGTTCACCGAGCCTTTCCGCTCGCGCTGGATTTTCGATGTCGAGATACTGGCCCGCTTGTCCCACACGGCAGGTTGGGGAGTCGAGGGGACGCGGCGCCGCTTGTTCGAGTATCCACTTGACCGCTGGGACGAAATTGCGGGATCCAAACTCAAGCCCCGCGATTTTTTGGTAGCTGCGATCGAGTTGGCAGGTATTTGCTGGCGGTATACGTTCCGGCGCAAACAGCCAGGGACCCTGGCAATTCCCCAGGTCAGCAAAAACGCGCCAAGCCGGCCTCATCGAGCCGCCTGAGGGGAACGGTGCACCCTGGCCGGTTGCTTCGCCGGCCCGACAGGGCGTTTCGACTTCTTCCCAGATTTCCCAGATGAGTTGGCTCGCTTTGGCATACAATTTGCGCCAGCCCCATAGAAAACAGTGGTTTGGACGCTCAACATGCCATCGTGACAGGGGAATCCGATGGGTGATTGCCAAAACCGGGATTTGCGGGTTCAATTCGACCGCCGTCTGAAGCTGAAGTTTCCGGGCAGCAAGGTTACTACTGACGCAGGGCTTTTGGCCTACCGGGAGCTTGACGAGGTGCTCGGTCTGACCGAGACGGGCGAGGAGCTGCTGGCAGATTCACGCCTCGGCAGCACCAAGCAACACAGGCTGGTGCCGCTGCTGCGTCAGTCAATCTACAGCCGCCTGGCGGGCTACGAAGATGTCAACGACGCCGAGCGACTGGGCATCGACCCAGCGATGCGGTACGTGGTTGGTGGCAGAGCAGCACTGGCGGACAAGTACGCCGCTTCAACCAGTGAGGTTGGCCGTTTCGAGACGGACATCCTCAGCACGAAGGACAACCTGAAGAAGTTGATGGATCTTTCGGGCGGGTGGATCGACAAGGTCCACATGAGACAACCCCCGCGAGAACTCATTCTCGATATGGACAGCTCAGTCAGCGAGACTTATGGAGCGCAAGAGGGCACGGCCTACAACGGGCACTTCGATTGCAACTGTTATCACCCACTATTCTTGTTCAACCAATTCGGCGACTTGGAACGGGCCATGTTGCGGCGCGGCAATCACGCCAGTGCTAAGTTCTGGCGGCGAGTGCTGCTGCCCGTGATCAAGCGGTATCGCTACTTGAATATTCCGAAGTTCTTTCGTGGCGATGCGGCCTTTGCCAACCCGGCCTTGTACCGTTGGCTGGAGAAAGAAGGATATCGTTACGTGATTCGCCTCAAGGCCAACGCCGTCCTGGAACGGGAAATCGAGCACCTGCTCACACGTCCCGTGAGACGCCCTTCGCACAAGCCGAAGGTGTTTTATCACAGCTTCCAATATCAGGCGAAATCTTGGCATCAGCCACGTCGCGTGGTCGCCAAGGTCGAGTGGCACGCGGGCGAGTTATTCCGGTGTGTCGGCTTCATTGTGACCAACTTGACCAAGCACTCGAAGAATGTGGTCAAGTTTTACAATGGTCGCGGCACTGCAGAGCAGTGGATCAAGGAAGGAAAGAATGCGGTCACCTGGACGAAGCTGTCCTGCCGTACCTTCAAGGACAACCAGACGCGGTTGCAATTGTTCACCTTGTCTTACAACCTGGCCAACTTCCTGCGGCGGCTAGCCCTGCCCCGTGATGTGAAGCACTGGTCGCTGACGACCCTTGGAGAGAAGCTCGTCAAGATCG
>CAUZEA010000160.1:0-9719 GCA_963578605.1 Planctomycetota bacterium | reverse complement strand
GCCTTGATTACTGGCCTGCCTTGATTACTGGCCTGCCTTGATTACTGGCCCTACCTTGATTACTGGCCCTACCTTGATTACTGGCCCTACCTTGATTACTGGCCCTACCTTGATTACTGGCCTGCCTTGGGTGACATTCAAGGCTGAATATAGCGGTGCGAAGCAGATACCGATAGGTACCAAACCCGCAAGCTTGGCGAAGAAGAAAGACCAGGGGACTAAGAAAACCAAGCGTTGATTCTGTACAACCTGATCCCCAGTGAGTGGAATGCTCGATGAGCAAAACGGTGCGGTCTTGAGCGTGAAATGTCCCGTTTTCTGGAAGGTGATACCAGAGAACTCCCGAGTCTTGCATTGCCGCGCGCGACTCACGCTGAACCGCTGCCGACGTCTCGGTATCTTCAAAGACTTTCAGGCCGGGGTAAAGCTGAAGAACATGGACCTGGAGGTGTGCCACAAACCAAGGATTTCAGGGCCAACCAGGTCGAGTCCCAATGCTGCTGAAGAGGGCTACAAAGTGCAACGGGTGAAGTCACGGTTCACCAGCCCAATCGACAAGAACCGAAAGATGGCCGTGGGGAAATGCCGTTTATTCCTCATCGCTGCGCAACTTGGCAAGCACGCCATAGTCCTCTAGCGTGGTGGTATCGCCAACCGTTTCCTTGCCAGCGGCAATATCTTTCAGTAGTCGCCGCATGATCTTTCCACTACGGGTCTTAGGCAACGCGTTCGTAAAGTGGATATCGTCGGGCTGGGCAAGTGCTCCGATTTCTTTTCGGACATGTTGCTTAAGTGTTTGACGCAAGTCGTCATTGGGTTCTGCGTCGCGTAGCACGACAAAGACGGCAATCGCATCGCCTTTGAGCTCATCGGGACGCCCGACCGCTGCCGATTCGGCCACCAGGGGATGGGATACCAACGCACTTTCAATTTCAATCGTGCTCAGCCGATGGCCGGAGACGTTCAGCACATCGTCAATCCGTCCCATGATCCAGTAATAGCCATCCTCGTCACAGCGGGCATTGTCACCTGCCAGATATTTACCCGGCACTTTACTCCAGTAAACCTCCTGATAACGATCTTCATCACCCCAAATCCCGCGAAGCATTCCTGGCCACGGTTGTGAAACCGTTAGCCAACCACCTTGGTTGGAATCAACCGACTGACCAGCCTCGTCGACGATCTCCGGAATAATGCCGGGAATCGGCTTGGTGCAACTTCCCGGTTTGGTGGCAATCGCTCCCGGGAGCGGACTCATCATGATGCCGCCAGTTTCGGTCTGCCACCACGTATCAACAATTGGACAGCGCTCACCGCCAATTGTCTTGTGATACCATATCCAAGCTTCGGGATTGATACCTTCGCCAACGGTTCCAAGAACCCGCAAACTGGAGAGATCATGTTTTGTGACATGTTCATCACCCCATTTGATGAACGCGCGAATTGCGGTCGGAGCCGTGTAGAAGATCGAGATTTTATATTTTTCGATGATCTGCCAAAAGCGGCTCTCATCGGGATGATTGGGAGCCCCTTCGTACATAACCACCGTTGCCCCAGCAGAAAGCGGCCCGTAGACAATGTAGCTGTGTCCGGTGACCCAGCCACAGTCAGCCGTACACCAGAAGATATCATCGTCGCGATGATCAAAGACCCATTGAAAGGTTTTCTTAACAAAGAGATTGTAACCAGCGGTGGTATGCTTGATCCCTTTCGGTTTTCCGGTCGATCCGCTCGTGTAGAGAATAAACAGGGGTGTCTCACTGTCGAGCGGCTCTGCGGGGCAATCGCTGCTAGCCGACTCCATCAATTCATGCCACCAGAAGTCTCGGCCTGACTGCATGGGCACCTCGTTGCCAACACGTTTGAGAACGACGCATTTCTCCACGGTGTTTGATTTTTCCAGTGCTTCGTCAACCGTAGCCTTAAGCGGAAGTTGCTTGCCTCGTCGCCAGGCTGCATCGGATGTCAACTGAATTTTGGCATTGGCGTCGTTATTGCGATCGGCGATCGCCTCGGCAGAGAACCCGGCAAAAATGACCGAGTGAATTGCCCCGATTCGCGCGCAAGCAAGCATGGCAATCGCCAACTCAGGGACCATTGGCATGTAAATCGAAACAACATCTCCTTTCCCAACGCCAAGTTGCTTCAAGCAATTGGAAAATTTGCAAACTTCCTCATGTAGCTGGGCATACGTGAATGTACATTGATCACCAGGTTCCCCTTCCCACAGAATGGCCTGACGAGCTCCCAAGCCAGCCTCGATGTTGCGGTCGAGACAGTTGTACGAAGCGTTGGTTTTGCCACCCACAAACCACTGGGCATCCGGCTCATTCCAGATGAGCGCTTCCTGAAACGGCTCGAACCAGTGAAGCTCCTCACGGGCCAACTCAGCCCAAAAGGCAGGCGGGTCCGCGGCCGCACTCTCCCAGAGCGCCTGGTATTCATCCAACGACTTCACTCGGGCACGTGCCGAAAATTCCGCCGTGGGCGGAAAGAGGCGTTTTTCCTGCATGACTGTAGCGATTCGGCCGGACACTTGAGCCGCCATACGATCCCCCTTCACCCACAAGATCTAGAGAATGGAACCCGCAAAAGCCCACATTCTACCTTCAACAAGCAGTAATTTAAAGCGGCCAATCGTGGCAAGGTTTCCCCCTCCGCCAGTTGTCAAAACAGGCAAACCGAGAGCACGATGAGGGGGGCTCACGAACGGGTCATAGCCAGGCGACTGATGGTAGCAATTTTGGAGATTGCTTCGTACCAGTCGGCCTTTGATTGGCCACGTTCCCGGTCTCGAAAGGTAATAGGCACCTCTGTGAAACGGGCACCGGCTCTTTGGAGTCGCCAGAGAATTTCTTCCAGATAGGCATAACCGGTAGCACGAATGTCATCGAGCGAGATTTGCTCCAGGGCCGTAACCCGATAGGCTCGAAAAGCGCCGCTCGAATCACGCACAGTTAACCGAAGCAACCTGCGACTTGCCATGTTGACCAGCTGACTGATGATCCGGCGATGTCTGGGCCATCCCTTGATCGATCCTCCCGGGCAGTACCGCGATCCAATCGCAACGTCGACGTCTTCCAACTGACTGACGAGGCAAGGGATGTCTTTGGGATCATGGCTCCAATCGGCATCCATCGTAATGATAATGTGAAAACCGAGGGCTATTGCCTCGCGCATGGCAATGATCGTTGCCGAGCCCAGCCCCGACTTGCCTGGTCGGTGATGACAAGTCAGACGAGGCTCCGAGGCCGAGCGTTCATCACACCACTTGCCAGTGCCATCGGGGGAACCATCGTCCACGACCACAACATGTACGTCGGGCAGCACTTTGAAGATCGCGTCAACCAGCGAAGGGAGATTATCGCGTTCGTTAAAGGTGGCCAACGCGATGAGAACAGGGCAGGCACTTGACGAGGAATCGTTCAACATATCTGCATTCCTATTCCCTCGCAGTCAAACTTTTATAATACTCGATCGATCGCTTTAAACCTTCTTCGAATCCAACGCTCGGCGAATACCCGAGAATTTTTTGGGCAGCCGTGATATCAGCCGAACTTTCACGGACATCCCCGGTACGAGGATCCGAAAACAGCGGTTTGATCTCTTTTCCAAGAATTCGATTGATCGAGTCGATCAACGCGAGCAGGGTGAACTGCTGGCCACAGGCAGCATTAAAGACCCCCCCTCCCGCGTTTTCGGCATCGGCTGCGGCAAGATTCGCCGCCACAACATTGGAAACAAAAGTAAAGTCGCGCGACTGCAACCCGTCCCCAAAAATAGTTGGCTGCTTGTCAGCCATTATGGCAATGACGAATTTGGGGATGACAGCAGCATATTCGCTTTTCGGATCCTGCCTTGGCCCGAAGACATTGAAGTATCGAAGAACGACCGTCTCCAATCCATACGTTGCGGTAAAAGCTCGACAATAGCTCTCGCAAGCAGCCTTGGCAGCTGCATAGGGCGATATGGGGGCGGGTAGATCCAATTCTCGCTTGGAAGAAAAAGGTTGATCCCCATACACACTGCTGGAACCAGCAAACACCACCCGTCGCACACCCGATTGCCGGGCAACGTCGAGCAGGTTTACCGTTGTGGTCACGCAATGGGCGTGGGTATCGAGGGGTCGGGCAACACTTCTGGGCACTGAGGCCAAAGCTGCCTGATGATAGATCACTTCAACATCTTTTAATGCGTTCTCAACCGCTGGACGATCAAGTAGATCGGCTTTTACAAACTCGATCTGCCCTTCCAGATGGGAAATATTGCTCGACTTACCTGTACTCAAATTGTCGAACACGCGGACCGATTTGCCACGTTCAACTAATTCAGTCGCGATATGGGAGCCGATGAATCCCGCTCCCCCGGTTACCAGTTGAATAGCCATTGACGTAAAGATAATCGACCTTGTGGATCTTGACAATGGAACCATTGAATCAAGACCACGAGGACTCTGCCGGGGCAGCTGGCGCATGTTTGGAACTGCCCCAAGTGAACAAAGTCCCGCGGAGGGAACTGGCAGCCTCCCGGGCTGGCAACCAGGAGCAGCTGGCAACCCCCTAGATGTGGAACTTCAACCCATCAACGGTTCAATCGGCTGAAGTGTTCAATTCGATTATCCGTTGCGCAACCTGGTAAAGAGTTGGCCATATTCTTGTCGTCGGACGGAAGACTCGATCTGCCCACTGTCAGCAGGGTCGTCTTCCACGATCAAAATATTGTCGATCATTTCTGGATCGGTTACGTGCTCAGCGTTACCGGCCAGTTGCCGCTGACCTGCGTGGGCAGACTGCTCGACCTGTGAGGCATCGGAGAGCCCAGCTGGCTGCTGTACGAACGGTGATGGATCGGCAACTGGATATTTGAGCGTGACCGACGCGCCCAAATCGGCAACTTCCTCAAGGTCAGTATCGTCACCCAGAAGTGCGTTGTTCGGCAGGTCGAGGCCTGGCTCGATTGTGGTTGCAATCGGCAAAGGCAATTCGTCGTTGGCAGGCAATTCGTCGTTGACAGTACTGCACGGTAATGAAACTAGTGTTGGGAAGTGCAAATGGTCGTCTGGCTTGTGGCTCGACATCGTTTGACTGGTGCTGCGTTCGCCGCCAATCCCAACTACCTCTCGAACCAGGTCGGAAAGGTCGTCACCACGGCTGACAACACGCGGAGTTCGATCGGAGAACGCGTCTCCCAAAGCCGAAAACTCCTCTAATACAAGCTCCTCTTCGACGAATTCCTCCGCAAAAGGATCGTCTGTCGCTTCTTGTGTGGGTGTCACATTCCCTACCTCGACATCCGAATTGGAGCCCTCCTGCATGGTCGTGACCTGCCCGGTCGTTTCTATGGGAAACGCCTCTGGCAGGAGTTCCGAACTGTCGACTTCCGCAGCCGGTTTCAAAAGAGCGGGTGTGGAGAATTGCTCCCTGTCGGTTGCATCGCAACTACCTGACTGCCAATCGGGCAAGGACGGAGTCTGGTCATCGAACGGGCCGGTGCAACTGTTTTCGTCTCCACTCATATCCGTTGTTTCGTACTGGCCCGGATCGTCCGTTTCCAGGGCATGCGTTTCCACAGTTTCCAGGGCATGCGTTTCCACAGTAAGCGGGGTACCCTGCCGGACGTGATCCGGGAGCGAATCGTCACACATTCCAAAGTCGTCACCCGGCGTGGTGAGTTCGCCAAACTCCACCACGTTCTGCGCAGGACAATTCGCCAGCACTGCGGGTTCCGTCTCTGCCGGTACGGGTAATTGCTGCAGGTCAGCCCATGCTTCCTGAATGAGCGACACCGATAGTTGGTCGAGTCCCTTCTCGCCGGCAAGTAACAGTGCGTGATCGCAAAGTTGACTGACCAACCGGCAGATGCCGTCGGTGGCATTGTAAACAGCATGCTGAACCTCACTGTCGATGCAGCTGGCAGCGTCAATTCCGGCCATCTCAAAATGTGCGCGGATGTATTGCCCCGTTTCTGCAATCCCCAGCGGTAACAAGTAGCAACGCGTCGCAACCCGTTGCTGAAAAGACTCGAGTTGGGGGTCAGCCAAAGTTTCTTCCAGGCTTGGTGACCCGGCAATCACAAGTCGAACGCGGGGCTGCCCGTTGCGTACGATGTTTGTAAGCTGCCGAATCTCTTCCAGCAAATGAATTGGCAACGACTGGGCCTCGTCAACAAGCAGGAGTGTACCGTTGGGACTTCGTTCGCACTGCAGCAGGTGTTGAGCCAATGTGATGCGCAACTGGCCTTCGTCGACGTAGCGGTGGGGAAGTCCCAATTCAAACAAGATGGCTTGTAGCAGCGCGCGACGCGTGCACAACTGGGCGGACGACAAGAGCGCTATGTCCAACAGTTCGGAAAACTGGGCAGCCAAAACCTGCAGTAACATTGACTTACCCGTACCCGTAGCTCCGATGATTAAACCCGGTCCAGCGCCGTGGCTGATTGATCGCACCAGTCGCTCGCGGCCTTCCTCAATCGAAGATCCTGGAAAGTACCGCTCCACACAGGGGGAGGCGGGGAAAATTCTTTCGTCGAATTTGTTTGAATCTTGGCTGCTCATAGTCACAGGATGAGGATCGTTGAGAATGAAGCCGGAGTGTGGAGCCAGGAAAATCCGTCGGGCGTTGGTCATGGCAACAAGTTGGGGCGCGCTATTCGACCCTGTCGACTTGCATCGGCACTTAGTTTGGACCGGCTTGACCCTGAGCCACTGAATTCGTGCATGCATGGTCGCAAATACACTACACGCCGTAACCTGTACACTCGCCCAAACACGAAGCCAACCTCCAAATGGTAATCCTCACGGGTCTTCAACTTCGCCCGAATCGCCAAGGCCCTTGCCACGATGGATCACCTCCCACCGAACTAGTGGTACGATTTGCAAGGTCCCAACCCGGGCCGACAGGAAAAAGTCGACCAGCCAGACCACAGCTGGCCAGGTCGACCCATCCTGCCTGTCAAAATCGCGATCTTGCAAACTCGCAAAACAGCTGGGCAGCATGAAAACCAGCCTGGAAATGGCAAACAGGCGATTCCACAGCCAGCAGGTCAATCGATAGTTCTCGACTCGACCACCAAGCTGGCTACAATACAGCAGCCAGTTCGCTTCCAGGTGCGTGCGATGTTTCAAATCAAAGTTTGTGGAATCACCAATGTTGTTGACGCAAAAGCTGCCGTCGCGGCAGGTGCAGACGCGATCGGTCTGAACTTTTATCGGCCCAGTAAACGGTATGTAACCCCCGCTCGTGCCCAGGCCATCCTCGATTCGCTCGCTGGACAGATCCGCGCTGTGGCCCTGTTCGCTAACGAAGCGTCAGCTGAAATTAACGAGATGACCAAGCGACTGGATATCGAAACAGTCCAACTCCACGGCGATGAATCAGCGGTCTTTTTAACCCAACTCCGCAGTGACCTGACCATCATCCGGGCGCGGCGTCTGGATCGGGGGGGAATTGACACACTCAAAGACGATCTGAAGGCGTGCGAAGAGGCGGGTAGGGCGCCAGATGCAATACTCATCGATTCGTGGGTCCCGGGAGAATTTGGTGGAACTGGCCACACGGCCAAATGGGATGTCCTGGCTGCAAACCGCAATTGGCAGGGAGAATTGCCACTAATTTTGGCGGGGGGGCTTACGCCGGGAAACGTGGCAACTGCCATCTCGCAGGTGCAGCCCTCAGCTGTCGACGTCGCCAGTGGGGTCGAAAAGTCCCCCGGCGTGAAAGATGCAGCCATGATGCGCGCGTTTGCCGAACAAGCAGCCGCTGCTTTTGCTGCCCTTTAGTTTCCGCGACGTTCACTCACTCACAACGGGGCCGGGAACCACTTGTCACTCTTTCCTTTCAGGGACTACAATCTTTAGGGCTTGGGTGCCGTTTGTTGCAGGCCGATTCCGTTATCAGCCGTCGCTACCCACATCGCGTGGGCTTGCCTGGGTCTCTATAGCTCGGGTGCGAGACAACTCGACCCAACGTTTTTTCGCCAACTGAGGAGCAAACTCGCCAACTAGGAGAAAGAATAAGTGTTGAAAACTGGAAGTAAGCCCGCTTACAAAGTCCTCGATTGTACACCAGCAGAGTTCGACCGCCTGGCCGAATGGGGACGCAAGGAAATTGATCTGGCCGAGAATGAGATGCCCGGACTGATGGCGTTGCGCGAGAAATATGGGACAGAAAAACCTCTCCAGGGAGCACGAATCGCCGGTTGTCTTCACATGACAATTCAAACGGCTGTGCTTATCGAAACACTTTTTGAACTGGGGGCCGAAGTCACCTGGAGTAGCTGCAATATTTTTTCGACGCAAGACCACGCGGCGTGTGCCATCGCCAAGACAGGTGTACCCGTTTATGCCTGGAAAGGGATGAACGAGGAAGAATTCAACTGGTGTATCGAACAAACTCTCTCCTTTCCCGACGGCAAGCCCCTGAACCTTGTTCTTGATGATGGTGGTGACCTGACGGCTATGGTCCACGATAATTTCCCGGAACTGTTGAGCAACATCCGGGGAATTTCCGAGGAAACCACCACTGGCGTCCATCGGCTTTATCAGATGTGTCAGCAGGGTGACCTCAAGGTACCGGCGATTAACGTTAACGACTCGGTGACCAAAAGCAAATTCGACAACCTGTACGGCTGCCGCGAATCACTTGCCGACGGCATTAAGCGCGCCACCGATATAATGGTCGCCGGTAAGGTCGTGGTCATCGCCGGGTATGGAGATGTCGGCAAAGGGTGCTCTCAGTCTATGCGCGGTCTTGGTGCTCGAGTGATTCTTACCGAAATCGATCCGATTCTGGCACTGCAAGCAGCCATGGAAGGGTACGAAATTGCAACGATGGAAGCAGCCGTTGCAGAAGGAGATATCTTTGTTACCACCACCGGCAATCGCGATATCATTACCGGGGCACACATGGTGTGCATGAAAAATGACGCGATTGTCTGCAATATTGGCCATTTCGACCTGGAAATCGACATAGCCTGGCTCGAAGACGAAGTTGCTGCAAATCGTGTCACGAAAGACCGAATCAAACCAGCTGAAGTTGGAGCCGTCGACAAATACACCTTCAAGTCGACCGGTAAATCGATCGTGGTCCTGGCCGAGGGCCGACTCGTGAATCTTGGTTGTGCGACCGGCCACCCGTCCTTTGTGATGAGTACCTCATTTACCAACCAGGTGTTAGCTCAAATCGCGTTATGGAAAGATACCGCTCAATTTGCCGTTGGGGTCCACGTGCTTCCCAAATCGCTTGACGAAGAAGTTGCCCGTCTGCACCTCGAAAAGCTTGGTGTCAAGCTGACCAAGATGACCCAGGCTCAAGCAGACTACATCGGTGTTCCCATCGAGGGACCGTACAAACCCAAACACTATCGCTACTAGTAAACCGGTCGCCGAATTTGGCCGCGTTGGAAGTTCACCGTATCGGTCGTCGGGGTAAACAGTCCCTCCTCCGACGGTTGCAATTCTGAGCCGAGAGGGGTCTTCCCTTTCGCTGCAACACTGGAACTTCAAGTGAGGAAAGGGGATAACTTCATCTGAACAACCAATCTTCACCTCCCTGGCACATCGCCTGGTGGGTTGGGTTTTGGGTTTGACAACTCGGGTTGACCCAGCCCCCTTAAACGAGTCCACGCCCTGATAGACAATCGGGGTGTCAGGACGCATTTCAAGGAGGGCAAGCGATGCCACGAGGTAAGAAACACGGTCCGGAAGAGGTGATCCCGAAGTT
>CAUZEA010000159.1:0-9719 GCA_963578605.1 Planctomycetota bacterium | reverse complement strand
CTGGCTGGCGACTTTGAATTCCTGGCTGGCGACTTTGAATTCCTGGCTGGCGACTTTGAATTCCTGGCTGGCGACTTTGAATTCCTGGCTGGCGCATGTTCAACTCTGCAACGACCGATTTTCCGTCGAAAAGACAACTAACATGATTTTAACCGCTGGTACGCCGGAAAGTCAAGTGGAAGGAGCCTTTTATGCATTGAGGTATGTGGAAGGAGCCTTTTATGCATTGAGGTATGTGGAAGGGGCCTTTTATGCATTGAGGTATTATGTCTAGCCCAGGTGGAACCATAAATCGATCCATCCCATTAATTCTGCACTGGTAAAGAGCATAATAAATATTCCCACCAGCATCATAATCAAGGCAACAACGCGTAGGGTGTTGCCACGATGGCGAAGGATTTTCAGCAGAACAAAACTCGGTAAGATGATAAAAAGTACAGTTTCGCCGAGGCCACCGACGCCGTCCAGGGCGTCGAGAAAGATGCGCGGATAAGTTAAAGTAACTACGAGTGGCGGAACAAACGTTAGGGTCGCAACGGCAAGAGTACGCGACGTGTTTAAGTAACATGCACACAAGTCTCGCATAAAACCAAACAAGCCAAGACCGTTGGCGATGAAGGATGCGGTAATGGAAAGCAGCGCGAAGATGAGGCTCGAGATCAAAAACACTGACGAATGCAGCACGTCGGCCATTGGGACCGTGGCGGGAATGCTTTGGTGGTATGCAGAAAAAAGACTGTTTATGCCACCGTGTTCGGGCAATGTTGCGAGGACGATGGTGACCCAAATGAGGTTGATGATGAGGCCGATGCCGACACCGCTCGCGATGGCGAGGCGGATTTTACCTTGGTCATGTTTCAGGTTCCGGCTTAGGGTTGGAATGATGTTGTGAAAATGGAAAGCCGAGACAGCAATTGGCAGCCCGAAAGGCAGATATTTCCAGTTGGAGTTTAGAAGCAGCGGTGCGTTGAAATGTCCCATCCCCGAAATGGCGAGAATAATAAAACAGATAAATATGGCCAACATCAGCAATGGGTTCCAACGTTGCAATAAATTCTTCGTGCCAAGGATAAGCCCCGCCGTGAAGAGGAAATAGCCGAGAATGATTGCTATTTGATATTGGGTAGCGCCAAAGAGGTGAATCAGGATTTGTGAGAAACCACTTAAATAAGCAACCAGAACACCGTAGAGCAGCACGAGATTAAAAATGGTCGCCACCCACTGGCCGATGGGGCCAAGTTCCTTGCGGTAGAAGCTCGGAATATCAAAAGTTGTAGCACTTGTGGGCAGTCGTTTGGCGATGACAAATGCGGAAACGAGCATGATGGCCCAAATTAAGATGATGCCCGCCAGTGCGGGAAAAAAGCCGCCCAGGCCTGCTTTGATTGGCAGAGCCAGCACACCCACACCGAGAACATTGCCGGTGACCAAGAGCATACAACCAAGTAGGGAGATCTCTTTTCTTGTCTGTCGCATGAATTGAAAAACCTTTTTAACGCAGAGGCTTATCCTTACACGTGGATGTGCGTGTGGTGTCCCCGGTTAGTGACTTGGAGGTGGTACGCAATGAGAGGCAGCGACAAATTCAGTAAAGATAAACAAATCAATTTCTCGAGGTACCGCGTGGTGCCTAGTTTATCGGTCAAAACGAGCAAGAGGTACCCAAATAAGTCTGGGATGATCGCGCAATAGCTCACCGAAGATCGTTGTAGGGTGCTGCGCTCGCAGTGGGGAGATCGGTATTTGCCTCTTGACGACTGGGAGAATGTAACGAGAGGCTGTGCCATGTCATTTGGACCGATTTTTTGAGCAAAATGCCGTTGCTCGATGCCATGGTGCCAGCTGGCAGGTAAAGAGTTGCCTTCGAGTCCGATACGAACACTTCCGTCCCGCACCAAGGCATTTGCGATGAGGCGACATTGGGCGTGGCCTTCCCGGCCACGCTGGTTTGTTGCTCACGCCAGCAATTTTTGGACCACCCGCCCGGCGACGTCCGTCAGCCGGTGATCCCGTCCTTGAAACTTGTAGGTCAACTTCTCGTGGTCCAATCCCAAAAGATGTAGCATCGTCGCGTGCAGATCATGCACGTGCACGGGATCCTTTCCGATGTTGTAGCCAAGCTCGTCCGTGACACCCAAGGTGGTACCCGATCGAATTCCACCGCCAGCAAGCCACACGCTGAAGGCACGGGGATGATGATCGCGGCCCAGTCGTTTGGCAGAGACTTCGCCTTGTACCATCGGAGTCCGCCCAAACTCACCACCCCAGATCACCAGCGTATCGTCCAGCAAACCTCTCTGTTTTAGATCTGAGATCAAAGCAGCCGAGGCTTGGTCCACCTCTCGACATCGTGCCGGTAACCCGTGCATGATATTCTGGTCCTTCTCGTTGAACCCATGGTGGTCCCAGTGGCGATGATACAGCTGGATGAATCGCACACCGCGCTCGGCAAGACGTCGGGCGAGCAGACAGTTGGTCGCAAACGAAGCCTCGCCTGGCTCCGTCCCATACATATCCAAAACAGATGCCGGTTCAGTGCTCAGGTCGGTTAGCTCCGGGACACTGATTTGCATCCGATAGGCCATTTCGAAGGCTGCAATCCGCGTGGCAATTTCGGGGTCTCCCACACGGTCCAACTCCATTTGATTCAAGTCGCCGATGGCGTCCAATGTCTGCCGGCGAATCGGGGCATCAATTCCAGGAGGATTGGAGACAAACAACACAGGGTCCCCCTGCGAGCGGAATCGCGCGGCTTGGTACACGGTCGGCAAAAACCCACTCGACCAGTGTTGTGTTCCCAGCGGTGGTCCCGAAGGTTCTCCCGATGACAACACAACAAAGCTCGGCAGATCCGAACTTGCACTGCCCAGACCATAGGTCAACCAGGCCCCCATGCTGGGACGGCCGGGAATCACCGAACCGGTGTTAAAGAACGTCGTCGCTGGTTCATGGTTGAATGCCTCGGTGTGCATCGAGCGGACAATAGCCAGATCGTCGACCACGCCTGCCAGGTGTGGTAGCAAGGCAGAGACTTCTGCACCGCACTGGCCATGCTGCGCAAACGCAAATCGCGGACCGGCCAGCTTGGACCTGCCTTTGATGAAAGCGAACCGCTGTCCCGCGATCAATTCCTCGGGAACCGGCTGGCCGTCCAATGCGGTCAGTTTGGGTTTGTGATCCAGCAGCTCAAATTGTGATGGACCGCCGATCATGAACAGATAGATCACGCGCTTCGCCCGCGGAGCAAAATGGGTTGACCTGGCTGCCAGCGGATTTTGTACCTGCGGGCGCAGCGAGTCCGCAAAAAGATCCTCTTTCAAGAGCGACGCAAGCGCCAAGGTACCAATGCCCGTTGACGAACGGCCAAAAAAGTGCCGTCGCGTGATGCCTAACGGGTTGTTGATTGCCGTTCCCATTTTTAGCTCTTGGTGATCGTAGCATCGAGATTCAACAACACGCTGGCTACCACGGTCCAGGCCGCTATTTCGCATACATTAGCCGCAGCCAGAGACTGCCCGGACCCGTTCGCAACCAGCGCTCGGGCACTTTCGGGGTTTTTGAGAAAGCCGACGAGCTGTTGGTGGTACAGCGCATCGAGTTTCCGGAGCTCTTCTGGTTGTGGCCGTCGCCCTTGGCAAAGCCGAAACCCGTAAGTTGTCCGCTCTGCCAGATCCGTCCCACCAAGTCTCATGATCCGCCTGGCTAGAGCAACGCTCGCTTCGACAAATACCGGGTCGTTCAGTGTGGTGAGCGCCTGCAGTGGCGTGTTGGTCCGTGGACGCCAAACGATGCAACGATCGCGGCTTGGCGCGTCGAACGTGGTGAACGAGGGATAGGTCGTCGTCCTTCGCCAAAACGTGTACAGTCCGCGGCGGTAGCGGTTGGCCCCGGTACTGGCTGGCCACTTTTCCATCCCGAAGCCTTTCGTACCGAATTCGAGCCAAAAGCCAGGCGGTTGGGGTGGGTAAACACTAGGCCCTCCCACTTCCAGGTTTAACAAGCCACTGATTGCCAGCGCATTGTCGCGAATCATCTCGGCTTCCATCCGTAGCCGTGGACCTCGGGCCAGGAGGCGATTGTGAGGATCGCGGCCTAGCAGCTCTTGTCCCACCCGTGATGACTGCTGATAAGTGGCCGACATCACAATCTGTTTGTGCATGGCTTTCGTGTTCCAACCGGTCGCCACCAGCTCAGTCGCCAACCAGTCGAGCAGTTCGGGATGGCTTGGCCGATTGCCTTGCGTGCCAAAGTCATGACTCGTGGCCACGATCCCAAGGCCAAAAAATCGTTGCCACATCCGGTTCACGGTAACCCGGGCAAGCAGCGGGTTATTTGGATCTACCAGCCAGTGGGCTAGGCCCAGACGATTGGCTGGCTGGTCGTGCGGCCAGGCATGCAGTACCGCGGGCACTGCCGGAGTCACCTCGGCTCCCAAGTCAAGGAAGTCGCCACGAAGATGAATCCGCGTCGTCCGCGGTTCTGCTCGGTCCTGCATCACGAGTGTCGAGGGGACCGACGCCAGCAGGTCCGCTTCCTCCTTGCGCACCTCCTCAAGCATCTCTTTCACCTGGTCCGTCGGCTCGGCCTTCGCTCCCGGTGTGCTCTCCTGTTGTTTGATCTCCAGGTGAGCAATTTCCGCTCGGATCCGCTCCAGCTCCTGTTGCTCAGCCGGTTTCATTAGGTACACGATCGGTTCGCGACTACTGTTTGGGCCGGCGCCCCCGTCGTCAGAGGAATTGTTGAAAAACGCATAGAACTGAAAGTACTCTTGTTGTGTGAATGGGTCATGTTTATGGCTATGACATTGAGCACACTCTAAGGTAGTCCCGAGCCAGACCGTAGCCGTTGTATTGACGCGATCGACGACTGACGCTACACGGTTTTCTTCTGTGTCGACCCCTCCTTCCTCGTTGATCATCGTATTACGGTGGAAACCGGTGGCAATCCGTTGATCCCGTGTTGCATCAGGGAGCAGATCGCCGGCCACTTGCTCGATGGTAAACTGATCGAACGGCATGTTGTCGTTAATCGCCTGGATTACCCAGTCTCGATAGGGCCACATCGACCGTGGAACGTCGATGTTGTAGCCGTTGCTATCAGCGTAGCGGGCCAGATCGAGCCACGGCCGCGCCCAATGCTCGCCGTAATGGGGTGACCTGAGCAGACGGTCAACAACCTTTTCGTAAGCGTCCGGGCTGGTGTCGGCCAGAAACGTATCGACCTCCTCAATGCTGGGAGGCAACCCGGTCAAGTCGAGCGTGACCCGCCGTAATAAAATAGGGCGATCTGCGGGAGACGATGGCCGAAGGTCCTCCCGTTTGAGCCGCGCCAGGACGAAATCGTCAATCGCGTTCAGGGACCAATCCTGGTCAATCACCCTCGGAAGTGCGGGTCGGACAAACGGCTGGTACGCCCAGTGCCCGCTCCCTGTCACTACCGACGGTCGATCCTCACTGCGATTTTGTACGCCTTGGTCGGTCGAGGTCTGCAGATTCTCGGACTGCGCATCGGCGCGTAAATTGCCAGCCAATGGCAACAAGAGCGGAAATGCCCACAGCACTACCGCCCAGCAAAGTGGGGCAACTGGGTCGTTGATACACATCGGTTCAGATCGTCAAGCAGGGATTGGCTACAGTGGCGAGCATCCCTTGATTGTACGATCGCTTGTTGGACAACTGCAACCTGGGCGCAAAATGGTACAGAAAAGGTCTGCGCCGACCACCTAATTTACACCTTATGGAAGGAACACGACCGGTAGCCCACGCACACTCAAATCGGGGACCTGGGCTGTTTTGTCAACCCAGCAGTTTCGCTGGGTTTCTGCGTCGGCCCGGTCCCAGGGCCAACAGTGCCAGGCTCACCAGGACGAGGGTCGAGGGCTCGGGAACGCCTGCCGCGTTATTGATCACGACGCCGGTAATCATTCCGCCGTCGAGGACCAGGCGGTTGTTAATCACAAGACTGCCGTCACCGCTCTTGTTAAGCGTGAACCCGTTTAAATCGAGACCTTCGTTGAACGTTACCGTAGCGCCCGCTGCTATGGTCACATCCAGAGGGCTCTTAAGGTGGACCTCGATATTGAACTCGTGGCTACCGTCCAGCACGCCCAGCGAGGCGTTGCCCGTATCCGCCTCAAAATTAAACTTGGCCTTTCCCCCGATGCCATAAGACACGGGGCTGTCGAACTCGATGGCTTTCAGCGTGATGTCCGAGTCGGCGAACAAGGCCCTCGGCTGCGTAATAGCATCGCCGAGGATGGCAGTGAGCATGTTGGAGGTGGGCTCGATCGGTGGACTCCAACCAGCTCCTGCCACGGCGTTGAGCGAATTGTCCGCGACCCATTGAATGGTAGTAATCGGATCTTGTGGCATACTGGTTGAATAAACGAGGTCATCGTAATACCAAAACGTGAGGCGCATTTCGCCTGACTTGTTCTGAAGCGCCATCGTTCCGAACGAATCGAAGGAAGCGGGGAGCATGTCCCTGGCCTCCAGAGTCAGGTCGAGGACCGTTTCCGGGCTACCGTTGATGCTTCCCCTCAATTGCCCAAAGTCGCCCGCATTCGGGTCGTAGGTCACCAGGTAGCTAAACGGCTCGGTACCAGGTCTTGGGTCAATGGTGCGATATTCGGTACCGGCAAACAGCTGGAAGCGGTCATCATCGGTCATAATGCCCATGACATCCAAGTAATTCCTGGATTCGTCTGCATTCCAAAAAGGCCCAAGGGTACCGTTTTTATCGAACCAGCCGTAGAACATCTGGCCCCGGCCTTGGTAATACTTGCCCTTGCCGGCCATCGTGAGGGCTTCGGTGCGGGGGTCGATCGAGCCGACGTCGTCGGCGTAGTAGGCCGGAAACTGGCCGGGGGCAGTTGTTGCGAAACTACCGCCAATCTCACCCGGGTTGGCGCCTTGGGCGAAATGGGTGACGACCCAAAATGGGGGTATTTGGTTTACGCCAAAGTCCTGATAAAGGCCCCGGTTGTTCAGTCCCGTCCAGCCGGGATCGCCGTCGAACGTTTCGACCTTGAGATAGGTTTCGGCGCTGGCGGGCCCAACACCAACAATCCATGCTGATCCAAACAGGAGGATGATCGCCAAGGCAGATCGTCCGGTTAGGGCTTGCCCTGCAAATTGCCTTCTTCCCCAACCCACAAGGACTCCCAGCCCAAGCACGCCCAGCCCTAAAAGGGCCCCTGCCGATGGTTCAGGTACGGCCGTTGCCAAGCTACTGGCAGTGCTGCCAAAATTGTCTTTCCACTGGGTGTACTGCGACTGGCCAATCGTGCCCCCAACGAGGTCGTTCGCCAGCGGATTGTTCGTACCCAAATTGTCTCGCCACGTGGTGTAGTCGGCAGCGTCCACGGTGCCATCGTCGTTGTAGTCTCCGGTCGTACCAGCCGTGCCACCGATGAATTCCAGCACCAGCGTGCTGCCCACCTGTGTGAGGTTAAACGAGCCACCATCCGAACCACCCAGGCTGAGCGAGCCACCGATACTGGACGCCGACAGGATGGTGAACTGTTCGTTGATGGCCGGGGTATAGCTGTCGATCAGCGCCACGTCGAGCGTTCCCCCCAAGCTGGCCATCCCGGTGATTTCCAGCACGTCGAAATTCTCCTCGGGGAGGGTGCCGCCGATTTCAACCGCAAGTGTAGCGCCGGCGTTCTGGGTGTAGTTGCCCCCCACCTTCAGCATTCCGGTACTGGTACCTGGTGCGGTGGTCGCGCCAGTCAGCACGGTTAGGTCTCCGCTGAGCTTTCCCGCGCCGGCGAGCGTGCCACCCTGGACTTCCAGGGACCCTGTGCCGGTAGAGGCGTTGTTGTTAAGGACCATTGTCCCGCCGCCGGTCTTGGTGGCCGTGTTCCCATTCAGGTTGAACACATTTTCGAACGTGATAGAGCTGCCGGCAGCCGCGTCGATGGTGGTTGCGGCGTCCAGGTTCACGGGCAGTTGGAATTCAGGAGTCCCCTGATCGACCTGGATGTTGGCATCGCCCTGGAGGGTCAAGCTGGCACCTGGTGCCCCGAGAATTCCGTACGAGTACTCACTGTTGAAGTGTACACCATCGACCACGACGTCTGTTTCAGTGAAGACCGTGCAATCGCGGTCGATGGCGTTACCAAAGACTGTGGTGGCCGTTGGGGTCCACCAACCGGGGGCCGTTGGGTCGGCGTTTCTGGGTACAAATCGCAAATCCCAGTTTGTGTTCACGTTCCAGTTCCCTGGTCCATTGTGGGTCCATTCAAATTCCGTTGGATCAGGAACCGGAGGAGACGCGGTGTAGGTGATATTATCGAGAAAGAACTCAACCGAATTGGGAGCGTTCGGAGGATTGTGTACCCCCAAAATGCCATAGCGATTGAACGTGGGGAGGCGCCCCCTTTCTTCTGCCGTGATCGTATCGATCCATCCCGTCCAGGTGCTGACCGTACCGTTGACCGAGACATCAAAGGTTCCCACGAGGGAACCGGTGCCGTAGACACCGCCGAACGGGTCCCATGTGAGGTTGTAAGTAAACGGAGTAGCAGTGTCGATAAGCCCTACCTGTTTGATCGTTTGGCCTGCAGCATTGGTGACCAGTGCTTCATCCCTGTTTCTACCTTTGAACCGAACTTCAATCCACTCCGTTTCGTCCGTGAAAAATCCAATGAACTCGTGCCCACCATTCCCGCCTTGGTGGAGGGGGAGGTCTTCGAATACCGGTTCGCCGAATTTATCAAACCAGCCGACCAGTGCATTTCCTTCGTAACCGAATGCATCACCAAAAGACGCCGTCCCGGACATCGTAAGCGGAGTAGTTTTGGGATCCAATAATCCGACGTTGTCGGCGTAGTAGCTGTGAGATCGAACAACAACTCCTCCCAATTCACCTGTTGCCGTACCGGCCCAGTTAGTGTCAGAGCTGTAACCGAAGTCTTGGGGGGCAGTTCGATTATTGAACCCCTCCCATTGTGGATCGGAATCAAAATCCTCCTGTTTCTGGAAGACCTGGGCCGCAGCCGGCGCCGCGACCAGCAAAGATAGAGCCCCCAAGATCACCGCCAGAGCAAACCGGCATTCACGCTGAGAATGAGAATCGCATCTTTGAAAATTCATGAGTACCCTCAGTTACAGTTTAAGCAGCAGTTCCGCCGTTAACCGCTACCTTTCGAGTCCTGCTAAGAACCATTGCCAACCAATCAGCCATAAAATACTCGTGTACACACCGAAACGCGCGACAAAGTTCGATTTTATTCCCGGAAGGCGGGGATATCAAGTAATTCCCGCAACAAACTCATGCGTTCCGTTTGATGACGAGTTGGCCGCAACTGCCGACGATAGCGCAGCCCGCTTGGGAATGAGGTTATAAAGTCAACGGGCTGATGGATCGCCTGCCCAGTGATGTCGCTTTCGCTGGTTTTCTCTGTCGCCCCGGCGCCAGGGTCAACAGCACCAAACTCACCAGGACGAGAGTCGAGGGTTCGGGCACACCTACCGCGTTATCAATCACCACTCCGGTAATCAACCCGTTGGCGTAAATCAGGCGATTGTTGATCACAAGATCGCCGTCACCAGTCTTGCTGAGCGTGTACCCATTTAAATCGAGACCTTCGTTGAACGTGAGCGTAGCGCCAGTCGCTACATTCACATCGATATCATTCTTGACATTGACTTGGATATTGAACTCGTGGCTACCGTCGAGCACGTCAAGCGAGGAGTTGCCTGTGTTTGCCTCGA
>CAUZEA010000158.1:0-9730 GCA_963578605.1 Planctomycetota bacterium | reverse complement strand
GCACTGAGGCAAGCACTGAGGCAAGCACTGAGGCAAGCACTGAGGCAAGCACTGAGGCAAGCACTGAGAAAAAAATGCCTCGTGATCCCACCGGCCAACAATGACAATTAAAGAGAACCGGGACAATTAAAGAGAACCGGGACAATTAAAGAGAATCGGGCGCCAAGTTCTTCAAGCACGTCGACCAGGGTGACCAGGGTGAAGTGCCACGGTTTCGGTGCGATTGGTACATTGGCCGGTTTGTGCTTTCCAATTACAAGGACTGAACCATTGCATCGTTGCATGACGTCACTTCAATCGATCGTACTCGGGGCGTTTGTTTCTGCCAGCTGTGGCAACCTCGGCCTGGCCCAAGAGGAGGCCAGCAGCATTTCGCAGCAGCCGCTTCCGAGGGGTATTCTCCAAACCGTGGGCGTCATCAGCAATCGGGGAGGGATTGTAGAGCTCGAGGATGGCGCGCTGATGCTGGCCGAGGGCGACTCTTACCAAATCTCTACCGACACAGCGCGGACCTGGGGAGAAGAACAGCCGTTGAATTGCCCCATCGGGGCGATGGGGTTAATCCGCCTGCGGTCGGGTGAACTGGCCATCTATGGTGATAAAAAGGACGGAGCCTATTGTTTTGCCGCGTCGAAGGACCAGGGGAAGACCTGGTCAGAACCGACACAAATCACCGCATACCCCGACTTCCGCCCGATGTTCCATTCGATGATCCAGCTGGCCGGCGGGCGGCTGCTACTGACCGGATATTGGGCCGGTTTGTATAGCACCCAAAAGGTCGACGGCCAGTTGCGCAGTGTCCACCCGGAGCTTGAGTATTTGGAGGTCAGTGCGTATGGACTTTGGCGGGGTCAGAAACACCAGGTCGAAGGACACGGTCACCTGCCAGAGATGGGCATCAGCCTCGTTTTTCGCTCTGACGACCAGGGGCAAACCTGGCAAAAACACCCTGGTGGGTTGATGGGGTGGTTTGATTTCCAGGGAAAACCAAATGGCAATTGTGGTCAGACATCGTGTTTCGAGCCCACAATTGCCGAAACGAAAGATGGCAACGTGCTACTGTTGGCCCGCTCGACCGTGGGACGGTTGGTACAGAGCTTCAGCACCGACGGCGGCGAGCACTGGTCTGCAGTGGTGCCGTCGGAGCTGCCCAGTTCCGAATCGCCCGCCCTCGTGGTCACGCTGCCCAAGACCGGGGACCTGCTGGTCGTCTGGAACCAGATGTCTCGTGAGGAGATTCGACGTGGGTATCGGCGCGGCCGCTTGTCGTCGGCAATTTCGACCGACGGCGGGCACAGCTGGGGGCACTTCAAAACGATCGAGCGGAGTGTGGGCCTGGAGGATCGCGACCGTTTGCCGGCGGAGTTTCCTGTCAAGATGGTACGGGCACGCGACTGGGTCGGTCCGTTGCCGGACAAATGGGCCTACTTCCACTATCCGAATCTTGATGTCGTGGGCGACAATGTTATTCTCCGCTACAGCCGCGGCAGTCCGTGGCTCGGCATTGCCGAGCAAAATCTAGCCACGCAGCAGTCCATGATGCGAGTCTACCCGATAGCATGGTTTTACGAATGAAATGGATTTGGCTTCGAGCGGCTGGTGTGCTGGCCTTTGGTTGTTGCGTGGTGGTGTGTGGATGCAACCATGATGGCAGGCAGCCACTAGAGGGAACCGTTGCGCTGGACAATCAACCATTACCGGCCGGCGACATCACGTTTTTCCCGTTGTCAGGGACACCCGGCCCAACCGCCGGAGGCAAGATCATTGACGGGCATTTTTCCATTCCCGCCGAAGGGGGCACGATGGCGGGAACATTTCGCGTGCACATTACCGCCCAGCGCAAGACCGGCAAGCAAGTTTTCGATCCGACGGCGCAAATGATGGATCCAAACGCAAAAAACGGGATGATCGACCAGTATGAACAGTACATACCCGCCCGCTACAACCAACAAAGTGAGCTGACTGCCGACGTGGTCCAAGGGAGTCATAAATCGTTCGAATTCGTGCTGCACCGTTAAAATGGCGGGGAAAAATTGTTCTGCACCCGGTCTCTATGATAGAATTGGTTAGGGGCATCTCCACCAGCAATTGTCTTATAGCGCCGATCATGAAACGCCAAGAACAGAAGTGTCCACGGCACGGTTTCACTTTGATTGAACTCTTGGTGGTGATCGCCATTATCGGAATTCTGATTGCGCTGTTGTTGCCGGCAGTTCAGGCCGCTCGTGAAGCCGCGCGACGGACGCAATGTGCCAATCATCTCAAGCAGGTCGGGCTGACAGTACTGCTCTTTGAACATCATAACGGGTGGTTACCCGCCGGGAGCAATTACAGCGAGGAAATTCCAGGAAGAAGAGGGGGAACGATCATTGTCAGGCACGAATATTCCCTGTTTCTGCCGATTATGCCCTTTATCGAGGAAACCGCGCTCCACGATCAATGGGGCTTCTTGAAGACAGACAACAATGGCAACTATGGCGGCATCTACTTCAACGAGGAGATCACGAAGGTCCAACCTCCGATCTATGTTTGCCCCAGCGATGACTCGCAGGGCCGCACGTGGGGAATTCACGAGGGCGGAAGGTATGCCCGCTCCAACTACGCCGGTTGCTTCGGAAGTACCACGCATGCCCCTAATGCCGACCCGGGTCGACACTACTCGGGCACGCAACCGCTGGACGCCAATTACGACGCGGACGACATGGAAACCAACGGCGTGTTCCGCATCCAAGGAAGCAACTACGGCCGCAAGCTTAAAAAAATTGTCGATGGTACGTCGCAGACCGTCATGGTCAGCGAGATCCTTGCCGGCCAGGTCGATGCCTTTCCGGGAGGATCTGGCCCGGGTGCCCGGGGTGACTTGCGCGGTACGTGGGCCCACATTTGGATGGGAACGGCTTCGTACACGCACTTGCTCACCCCCAATTCCAGCGCCGGCGACGCAATTTCGGGGGTCTGGTGCCACCACATGCCTGATCATGGCCTGCCATGCAATCCTCAGACACGGGGTGGCGATGAGTTCGCAGCGGCCCGCAGCCATCACCCGGGTGGGGTCAATGTCGCGTTCGTCGATGGCCACGTGAGCTTCTATCTAGATGCGATTAATGCATACCTGTGGCAGACGCTCTCAACCTACGCCGGGGAAGAGGTTCAGAGCGAGTAAGCTCCCAATTCTTTCGTGAGCAAGTTGCCAGCGGATTGCGATTTCCCGCGGCAAGCTGGTTCTCCAAGGAGCACCGGTCAAGTCAGAGAAAACGACGCGGTAACTTTCGTTGGCGACCGACCCCTCGATTGGCTTACCAACGACGCTCCAGAGTGTTCTATAACCCTCTACGACACGCCCCGATGCCGGGATTTCTGAACCCGGCCAACTCGTGCGAACATCACCACCAGCGTGGTACCCATCAGTAACGCCAGCGCGGTGGGTTCAGGAACGGCTGTACCAGAGCCGCTGCCGGAGGTCGCGATGCCAAAATTTGCCTTCCAAACGGCGTAGTCGGCTTGGGTGTACGTGGTACCAAGTCCGTCCCGCCATACGGTGTAATCGGCTGCGTCAACCGTACCGTCAGCGTTGTAGTCACCCGGGCCAATCGAGGGCACATCCCCGGAAACGAATGTTCCCCCATTGTTCAATTTGAACAGGTCCCCCGTGCCACCCTCAAGGACCAGGTCGAGGTGATACTGGAATCCGCCGTCGTGGATGAGGTTGACCGTTTCGACCAGGCCTGTGTTCCGGCTGAGCCGCTTCAGGTTAAAGATGCTGGCGCCACTGAAATCGAAATCAAGCCGAATTTTCTGGCTGGTCGCTGCTACCGTGCCGCTGGAATCAGAGTCGCTCAGCCCGTTGAGGACCATGAAGTACATGTCGTCCTCGAAGCCGGAATTGGTGAACGCCGGGTGCAACGGTTCGTAATAGCCGATCACCACGTCACCCTCGTAGCCACTATTTTTTGAACCGAGGTTCGTCGCGGTAATGTTGGTAATAAAGGGGTCTGCATCGGCATCCCAGGTCACCACACCCTCGGGCACGGGGTTGGTCAGGCCTCCTGCGTGTCGGCCCATTTGGAGTCGCACGTCGGTGCTGAGCAGGCGAACCAGCGCCGGGCCAAGGTTCAGGCTTTGCCGGTTGGTTTCGGCAACTTGAGAGAAGAGTGACGTGGGGTTGTCGGTGCCAACGCCAGAAAACAACACCGCTTGCAGGTCACCGCCGGGTACAGAATCGTAGAAGAAACTGTCGACCAGCTTGAACCCGAACGCCCAGGCAGCAAAATCCTGGAGTCGGGTTTCGGAGTCGGAGACGGTGTGTCCGCTACGCACAAATTTTTGCGTAAAGAGCCCATTGGGAATGGGGCGGCTACCCGTGCCATCGTTGCCAGCCAGGCCCGCCTCGCGAAACAGGGAGAGGTTTTCATAGAGTAGCCATGGGCTGCCACCAACATTCCCCATGGCCTCAGAAAAAGGATAGGTTTGATTCATAATCAGGTCAGGTTTCGCCTGTTGCATAAAGTTTCGCATTTCAATTACCGACATCCCGACATCGGTGTTCAGCAAAATATCGGGATACTTCTCGTGCAGGAACGAAAATATTTCCGCCGTGTAGGTTATTTCGTCAGGGTCGGTCAGATCCTGTTCGTCTCGGATTTGGTAACGAATCATGTCCGACACATGAGCCATTTCGTGATCGAAAAGGTCGTGGTCGAGATAGAACTCCTGATGGTGCATGCTGCGACCCCAGGGCACGCCTTGTAGACCTAATGGTAGTTCTCCCATAGTCGGATACGGGGCGTACTGCAGGTCGATCGTGGTAAAGCCCGACTGGTTCCAACGGTCCAGGTCGAACCCGTTTTGAATAGGATGGGCCAAGGCTTGCAGTTGCAGACCTCGTTCCACGAGTACCCGGTGCCCGCGGTCCAAAACCTGCGCCGGTGCCACCGAGGCTGCGATCAAGAAAACCAGCGCCGGTAAGGTAAACGCCCACCGATAACCAGCCACACCCACCGGTACTGTTTCGCGATGTTGCCACCGGTGGCGATCGGTAAGCCTGGTTTGCCCTTTGTGGGCATGACTCGTGTTGACCCGACAGCGGACCAGGGCCAATGCAAACAACATCGTGATCAGCAGCATGGCGGAGGCCGGCTCCGGTACGGTTGAGCCCAACGAACTAAGCACGTTTTGGCCAGTTTCCAACCGCCAAAGAGAGTACTGCGTATCGGATCCGGTTTCCGGATTCAATCCGCTACCGTCGACCCCACCAATTCGGCCAATGATGAATTCCCATTCGGCAGTGGTCTTAAACGCACTGCGGGCGAGCGGTCCAACTTCACGAACCCCATCCACGTACAACGAGATCATGTCATCGGTGTGGTCGGCATTTCCAACGGCGTCGAGGACGATTTGATACGTGTGGAAACCACTGCGAGGATCGACCGTGCCGAGTCGTGGGAAAGCGTGGTTGGGTAAGGCAGCTTGACTGTAATAGGCCCCGGCGCCTTCACTACCAAAATCACCTCCGTCGAATAATTGAATCTCAAAAGAATTATGGCCGTCTGCGACAAAGATGACCGATTCGTTACCTCGGTCTGCGGCATTCAGCTTGCCCGTCACCGTGGCTGTCCATCCAGCCGCATCGTCAAACGCGGCCGGCAATCCGTCAGGATCTGGATGGGTGTTCCCGGTGACCCTGTAGAATCCAGAGCTGGCGGTATCGACGATTTGCCAGTTTGCCGGCATACCCGGGCCGACGCTGCCACCAGGGTTGGTATTGCCGTCACTCCAGCCCTCAGAAATCGGATTCGTACTCCCCACGTGTTCGATGAAGACTTCGGTTGGCCCGGTTTCGACCACCGATATGGTGCCATCGACAAACAGTTGGGAGGTATCCCACCGCAGGTTTGGACCGGGCGAACCTGTAATGACATCAAAAGTACCACGGGCCGAGGCGAAGTTGAAAATGTCGAACGTGTCACCCGGGTTGGGAGTGAAACCCATCGAGATTTCGAGCGACCCATCAAGAATGTCCAAATTGCCGGTCACGTCGAGCACGTCGTGCTGACTGCCAGGAGTGAGGCCATTAATGTCGATCTGCAGCGTAGGTGTATAGATCGGGAGATCTCGTCCAGTGGATCCTTGCGAGTAGTGGCCCGAGACCTTCAGTGCACCAGGGTTGCCGGAGCCTGGGTTGACGGTACTTCCGATGTTGGTCAAATATCCGTCAACCGTGCCGTTACCCCCCAAGGTACCCCGGTTAACGACGATCCCACCCCCGACGGGGCTACTGGCTGCAGGCAAGGTACCGTTGACGACCATCGTGCCGTTGCCGAGTTTCGTGATAAACTTGTTGTTCAACTTCAATGTGTTGTCAAACGTCAAACTGGCACCGGATGCCACGTTCGCGACGGCACTGGAAGTCAGGCTCACCGCTGCGTCGAGTTCGTGCGCCCCTTCGTTTACGTCGATTCTGGCGTTTGTATGTGCACGAGCCTCTAGTTCCACACTGCTTGGGCCAGCGATTGTGTAGGTGTGAGGGCTATCGAAATCGAGTCTCCGGACTGTCACTGGAGAAGTGACCGACACCGTCCGCGGCCCGCTAATCGCCGAAGCAAACCGGGCAATTGACGTTTTCGTGTTCGGCACAACCGGGGTGGCGCTCAGGTCGTTGAGCGGGGTCCAATTGGATGCACTATTCCAACTACTCGAGGCATTCTTGTTCCACTCCAAATCAAGGACCAGCTTCTCAAGAACGATGTTGTCGACAGACACGGAGGGATTACCGCGCTCGATGATACTGATCACGTTGGGAGTCAATTCCGCACCCAATTCATCCGGATTCTTCCACTGAGTTAATGGCGTAGTTAAGGTTTCTGTCACACCGCTGGCGTCGGTCAGGCTGCCCATAATTGTGAGCGTGCTCAAGTCGATTTCGATCACGCCCCGGACCACCTGATTCCGGGGATTGTTTTCGAATCGCATGACGTTTGGGGCACCAACTCCCCTGGCTTCGAACTCCCATCGCCCTGAAACAGCGTGGAGGAATGCCCCCGAACGGTGGTCTGCGTAGCCAGAGGCGCTCTTATCCTTGTTTCCCGCGCCGAATGAATTATCGGCGGTATACGTGCCGGCATAGAGGTCTCCGCTAAGCCGGAATCCATCGCCGACCGGCGCGGCGATTGGCTTCGTATAAATTCCCAGCGCACTGACAGGATGCCAGGTGCCATCCACTCCCAAGCCATCCCCGATCGGACTACCTGTCGACACGCGTACGATGGAATTGCTGACAGGTGATTCACGCGTCCAGGAATACGGATAGGCCTGGAGAAGCTGACCGTTGCTGCCCCCCTCGAAATCCTCAGAGAACAAGACCTGTGCACCCACCCGGGCACACATCCCCAATAGCGTGACAGTTGCCAGTAAGGCTGGTAGTGTGATTTTCGTCATCCAGAAACTCGAGTCCTTGTGCGAGAGACGCTTTGGCTAGCCATCGAACGGGGGTATGGATTGAGTGTGCGGAGAGATTGTCCCCAATCGCCGAAACACAAATGCCATCGCGACGTTCAAGATTCAGGCTTTGGTACCCCACTGGTTGATTTTACCGATTATAATTGAAACTCGCCAATTTTTCCAGGAAAAAAGCGGCTTCGCCGGTCGAGATCGTGCGGCGAGGACAGATCGTGGGACATGTCATCGTAAGGAGAATATGATGCAAAGAGCGTATCAGTGTGATCAGGAGTGTCACGGTTGTTGTGGATTTTCGGAGAGCCTTAAAGACATGCGAGGAGCGTGAACATGACTCAGCATAAGATCGGTTGGTCTTTGTCCAGGGGCAGAATCGTGATCGGCTTGATTTGTTGTCTGTCTTCGGTGGCGGTGGCAGAACCTCCCGAGGACGACAACTGCCGCGGACGCGTGATCTACAACCTGGACCCTACCGAATACTTCAGGGGTACCTTCGGACCCAACGTACCAGAGACCATTGACAAATTTGTGGAGGATCACGCCGCGGCTGGCGTCACCGAGCTGTGGATCAACGTCAACGCCCAGCGGGCAAATTATCGTAGTGACGTGTGGGAAGCCTGGTGGGATGGGTACGATCCTTCGGCCGGCACCGACCAGCCGTTTTTCTCAGGAATTGCTCCGGGGCGAATTGCCGGGCCGCTTGCCAACGACTCCCAGACGTTCATCAACATGTGGGAGTTGCACGAAAAGGGGTGCGACTATCCCAAACGGATGCTCGAAAGTGCGCGGCGTAACGGGATCGGGGCATGGATCTCACTCCGCATGAACGACGGCCACACCCCCGAGCGACCCGATCACCCCAGTCACAGCACGATCTGGAAGGCCAATCCCCAGTGGCGATTGACTTCCGGTTATGGCCTGGACTACGAGCAACCGGAAGTACGTGAGCACCACCTGAAGCTGGTCCGTGAGGTATGCGACCGCTACGACATCGATGGGCTCGAACTGGACTTTCAGCGTTTCTGGCTTTATTTCCGACCTGGACGGGAGCACCATGGCACAAAACTGATGCTCGAATTCATGGAACAGGCACGGGCGGCCACACGAGAAGCGGAGCAGCGGTTGGGACACCCGGTTGAGTTGGCGGTCCGCGTACCGGGCAACCCGTGGACTGCCCGTCGGCACGGACTCGATGCGGTCGCCTGGGCACGCGCCGGGTTGATCGACCTGGTCGTGGCTGGGTCCTTTTGGTTTTCAACCAACAGCGATATTCCTGTCGAAACCTGGAAGGGACTGCTCAAGGAGACCGACGTCCAGGTGGCTGTGCACCTGGAAGATGGTATCAATTCGGGCGCCAGTGGCCGACGCACCATGACACACGAGGAGATGCGGGGGATCTTGGTGGCCGCCCTGCACCGCGGTGCCGATGGGGTCTACTTCTTCAACTTGTTTACGGGACCGTATCAGCGCTGGCCACGAGAGGATCACGACCGGTTGCTCCGGGACGCCGGTTCCTATGCCGCCCTTTGCGCCAGCCCGCGGCGGCACGCGTTGACAATCACTAGCCCGTGGTCGGTGGGTGAGCCCGTCCGGGACTCGCAGTTACCTTACACTGGCAAACACGGCATCTTTCGTCTCTACATCGGCCCAAAACCGTCAGAGGGTCAACAGACCCAGGTGGAGCTGGCGGTACCGGACAATCAACAGTTGGAAGTCAGGCTTAATGGCATTGGTTGCCTCGGGTCGACCATTGCCGAGCCCGAGCACATCAAGGCCTCCGGCTGGGAAGGAGCCGGTTTGGGGCCGCGCCAGGTGTTTACTGTGCCTCCGGAGGCGATTAGCGAAGGCTACAATCTCGTCGAAGCAATCGCACCGCAGGATATTACGATCAAGTGGGTCGAGATTTCTGTGAGATAAGTGGCGGGATGGGAAAACGAACGCCAATAATCTTCAAGCGGCCTGCTCGGCACAGGCGATAGCTTGTGTTGAGCAGGCCGCGTGATTCACCGGACAAGCATTTTACGTAGACATGTGCACTACGAACGATTACCATATAACCAGTTTGTCGACTGACAGCGAGTTGTTAACTCGGCGTTTGCTCTTAGACAAAACCGATTGGATCGCCAGCCAATGTGGTCCCCTTCTCCTCCACATTTCGAGACAGCGCATTTCGAGACAGCGCATTTCGAGACAGCGCATTTCGAGACAGCGCATTTCGAGACAGCGCATTTCGAGACAGCGCATTTCGAGACAGCGCATTTCGAGACAGCGCATTTCG
>CAUZEA010000157.1:0-10127 GCA_963578605.1 Planctomycetota bacterium | reverse complement strand
ACACCGCACCGTTACACCGCACCGTTACACCGCACCGTTACACCGCACCGTTACACCGCACCGTTACACCGCACCGTTACACCGCACCGTTACACCGCACCGTTACACCGCACCGTTACACCGCACCATTCCATCACGCTACCAACTGGCAAGGGCAGTCGACAATTTCTCTAGGTAGATCGTCACGACAGCGATAGAATGCCGACGGTGCGTCTGGTTCTCAACGAGCAATGGGCGCGAGACTGACTTTGCACCTTCCCACGTCGAACTTTTTTCGAATGGAATCGTCAAGATGCATCCCTTCAAGTTTTCCCTGGTCTTCGTCGTTTTTGCCATCGTTTATCGTCCCACCGTGACTGCGGAGACTCCCCCTCACGAACCAGACCTGGTACCCGTAAAGCCTGTTCAGCAGGCGCCGCTTCAGCAAACGACGTATCAGCAACTCACCGGAGGCTGGAGCGGGAACCCCGCCGCCGGTCGATACGATACCGCCGGCGGGGTGATCCCCAGCGCCGCTATTCCACCAGTGAATCCGGCCACCGGCAGACCGTCTACTTTGCAACCGGCAATACCGACTGCAGGACAACAACTCCCAAGTAGAGGATCAGGCCTGGGCAATGCAGTGAACAATGCCGCTCGAGAAACGGGTCACAAGTTAGAACGGGCATACGATCGAACGTTTAGTACTTCATCGCCCGGCCCCCTCAAAACGATTCAACAGGTCACCGCCGACTTCATCGGAGATACCAGCAAGCAACTCCGTAGCGCAGGCGCAGCCGTAACCAAAACTACCGAACGATTGGTGAATCCTCCTCCGTACCCGCCGCAGACTCCCCCGGCAATAGCCGCCGGGCAGCCGTTGGCGACCTCACCTGCCACTGCCGCCGGACAGTCCGCGATCCCCACGTTGAACACCCAGCCAACTCTCTCCACCAGTGGTCTGGGCGACGCGGGCTTCAACCCGTTTGCAAATCGGCGCCCGGCAACCAACTCTCAAATGGCTACCACGGAATGGAACATGGGTGCTGGGGGCGCCGCGTTCACGGCCAATGGGCAGCCAGGCAATATCGGTCAAGCAGGCGAACTTCGCACCGTCCCCACCCTGCCAGCAGCCGCATCCCCTACGGCTCCGCAGTTGGCCCCGACCGGGCTGGTGAACGTCATTCCCGTCGATCGGCAAAACGAAATGGTCGCTGGCGGTAATTCCTCCACGGACGGTAGCCGCTGGCCTGCGACCGCTGGCAACAAATATTCCAACGGCGCAGCAACCAACAATCTGTTCCCCATTGCACCGACGGCTTCACCCTGGCCAAACCAACCTGGCCAACCACGACCCAGCAGTTCCATCGCGGCGCAAACACCTTCTGTCCCGGCGCTGAACAACGCACCTCCGTTGGTTGGTTTCAACAACGCTTTACGGAATTATGGGAACGGGCAACCAACACTTCCACCCACCTTCAATCCGGGCCAAACCCAGAATGCCCCAATGATTCAACCGGCAGGTTTGAGTCCCGCCGGACCGCCAACCCTGCTCCCACAACAAAACTGGATCTCGCTGGTCATGACGGGCATCGGCCTGATGGGGTCGCTGGGGGCCAATCTCTTTCTGGGCTTCAGTTACCTTGATGTACGGTACAAATACCTGTCGGCAATTCGCCGGGGAACACGGTCATTGGGGCGGGCCGAGAAGAGTCAAGGCTGATTGACCTCGCCAGTGGACATCGAGACAGGTGTCCACAAGCAATCCAGGCCACGCACGTTGCACCCCCGGCAAGCGATCAGAATCCCGTGGGCAAAACCGAACTGGCCCGCCGATCGGCTCGAGAACCGCTTCGGTGTGCTCTACGTCAGCGGTACCACCTTGAGAGTCTCAGATCAACTCCACCGCCCTAGCGGCCTGAATCGGAGCCCACCCGCTTCTGCTCCCCGACCGCCGATGAGCCAACGCCTACGAGTGGCTCGACGATTGGACCGACGTTTGGTGCCCCAGAATGATCGTCCTGCGGTGTCGGGTGGGGACCAATCGACGCGGCGGTATCCAGCCGACTGCGCCATGTATACTCCACTTCGGTCGGCTGACCCTCTTCTTGACCTGGATCTTCGAATTCATATTCGAACTCCGTAACGGGGGGGGGCTCAAGGTCGAGCGTTTCGTCGTACAAATGATCGGGCAGCGGCTCGGTGGATTCGACGACTTCAATTCGGCTGATTTTCCGCCGTTGTTTGTGCGGGAGATCAAGTTCAGTTTGCGGCTCGCCGATCTCCACCACTTCCTCTTCCCAGGGTGCCGGAACGGGGCTTGAGGATTGAATCGCCCTGGCTTCCACAGGTTCTACCGAGGTAAGGGTTTCGCACCGATCTGGCAAGTGACGCGCATCGGCTTTGATCTCCTGGAACATCCGCCACACATGTTCGTGGCATGTAAAAAACAACACCTGGTGTCCGTCCTTGGAAAAATCGTGCAGAACCTGCACAGCAATCCTGGTACGATCGGCGTCAAAGTTCACAAGGACATCGTCCAGGACCATGGGTAGCTGAATACCGCGCCGCCCGTACATTGCCACCATGGCCATCCTCAGACTTACAAACAATTGCTCGCGCGTACCGGTACTGAGCACTTCGACAGGTAGCGACTCGTGGTCAGCGGTTTCTACAAACAGGACATCCATGGCCAGGGGAGTCCAAACACGCGTGTAACGCCCAGCGGTAAGCTTTCGCAGGTAACCGGAGGCTTCCAATAGCGTTTCGGGTTGCCTGTTCTTTTCATATTCTTCCCGAATCCTCTCCAGCATGCAGTAAACAACCGCTCGCTGGCGCCACGCTTTCCGGGCGCTGGAAATCTGTTGATCTATTTCGTCGATCTCCAGCTGTTTATGTGCGAGGGAGCGATCTTCGGCGCGGTAACGTTGCTGTTCTACAAGTTGACCTCTCCGTTCCAAGAGCCCTTTAAGTTCGACGTCGATCTGCTCGTCGCGGGCTGTAATTGTTTCGAAGTCTTGTTGCAAGGACTCGATCTTTTCCGGGGCCAGGGAGGCGGCAAAGTCTTTTTCCGAGCCCCGCCGCCCGATCGCAGCAACGATTTCTCGACAGACACCTTTGCGTTTTTCGCGGAGCTTGTCGCATTTCGCATGTTCGTCGGCCAATTGACGCAACGCCGGCTCATCCTCCACACTCCACTGCTCGAACATTGCCTCGCGACGGCGTGTCAGTCCCACGACCACCCGGGCGTGCCGTGCTTCCTCCGCTTTGAGTTCCCTGGCTCTTGTTTTCAATTCATCGCGGTGCTTGAGCTGCACTTGTTGGTGCCGATGGACTTCCAGCATGTGGGCCAGTTGCTCCAGGGGCGACATCTCTTCCTCGACCAGGTTCGTCTCCATGGCCAGGTTGTGAACCCGCTTGACGACGGTCTCGAACTCACGACGGCGGCGATCACACTCCTCACGACGACCGGCTCTCCGCTCTTGAAGGTTTTCCAACTGCCGTGAGAAGCGGGCAATCCCATCGATGTCCACCGGTTTGACCGTCTCGGCCAGCCCCAGAGACCGCACTTTGTTTTGCCAGTTGCCCAGGGCAACCTCATGTTTTTTACGGGCTTGCTCAAGCCGCGACTTGGCCGTGGCAATCTCTTGCTGGGCAACACGACGTTCATTTTCCACGGGCAGGGTCTTTTCGAGTTCGCTCAAATGGTGTTCTGCCTGCTCCAGCTTCAGTGCTGCGGACCCATCAGCAAGCGGAGTCTCCTCAGCCAGCTTTTTTTGTTCTTCCTGGGCTTGCTTGAGTCCGTCTTCTGCGTGCTCCCGTTCCAGTTCCCAGGCATCGAGTCGATCCCCTGCTATCCACTCACGGACGAACTTTCCCACAACGGCGGCGATGCAACCGACAATTCCCAACGGCCCGACCCAGCCAGCCAACGCATGCAGAATCGAGCCTGCCGGAAGCCACCCAATCAAACGCGAACCAACCAGGACACAACTGACGACGAAGGCGACCAACAGAAATGAAAACCAGTCGAGTGACAACAGTTGGCTTTCGGCAAACTCATAATTCTTTTGCCGCAGGTCGCGCAGGTCGCGCCGGGCCCGCCCAACGTGCTGCTCGACCTCAAGCCGGTTACGCAAAGTGGCCACCAGGTTGGTGGTCGCCTCGATATCGCCAGGCAAGCCCCTTTTGTCGCTGTTGGCTGCAGTCGCTGTCAACTGGTCACCGCAGTTGCGTTCGCTATGATGCCGCGTAGCCAACTCGGCCTCAGCCCTCTCGACAAGTGTTTCGGCCGACTCGATCGCCCGTGCCTGGGGCTGTAGTTGGTCCAACAAGTCGGGTGAGACAGGCTCCGCGTGAACACCGTCCCCCAGCCAGCGATCTGCCAGTCGGGTGTGTTCAGCTTCGTATCGGTCATCCAGTGTGGCGATTTCTTCGTCCAGTTCTCCCCTTTGCCGCTCAAGTCCCTCGATCCATTCTTGCTGCTCTTCGAGCCCCGTGAGTCGGGAAGTGTTCATCTCGAGCATTTGGTTGATATTGAGCGATTCGACCTCGTCGCGGAGTTGCTTCCGCTGTGCCTTGCAAACGTCGCGTTCTCGTTGGTGCCCGGCGATGCGCTCGTTCAATTCTTTAAGTTCGGCAATGGCGGAATCGGGAAGTGGTACCAGATGATCGTACGAGGCAATCTGTTCGTCCAATTGCTCTCGTTGAATCCAAAGTGGCTTGAGGTTGATAGCCGTCTCCAGCTGGCGGCCCTGCTTGCCAAGGTGTTTCGATTCGTCTTGCAGCGATTGAATCTCGTCTGCCAACTCGCGCAGCTTGACCGCCGACTGGGCCCAACGCCGCCCTTTCTCGATCAATTCATGGAGTTCCCCCTGCAACAGTTCGCGACGCCCCACCAATTCCCGAACCGTGGATTTCGTATCCGGCACGTTAAGCAATCGCGTCAAAGACCCTCGCAAAAGATGAATTACGTCGTACAGGGAAACGCGATCCACGCCCGACGCAAGCCGGTAAAGCCACTGCGCTGCAGCCGTTCCGCTCAAGGTCCCTAACTCTTGGATCTCGCGCAACCCGACTGCAAAGACGTTGTTGTACGTTAGCTCGTCAACGTGCTCGAGCGCCTCGAGGAGTTGTCGATCGCCGTGCTCGGTACCGTCCGGGGTAAAAATGGTCACCTTTCCTACATCGTTCGGCCCCCGGTCAGCAATCCGCTGGATCTTGACCTCACCCGCCCCACCGTCCACCTTGAGCCATCCGCCTGGAAGCCCGCCCGCCAGGGGCGGGAGGTACAGCTTGCGCCGCTCTGCCGAAATCCCATACAACACGGACCGCAAAAACTGCAGGAGGGTGGTCTTACCCGCTTCGTTAGGGCCGTAAAAGGCGGTCATGTCGGGCGATAATCTACGAAGTGTCAGGTCGTGCCAGACACCAAAGCCATCAATATGAAGGTCAGTAATACGCATGGTCGTTTCCAGGGTTGGCAAGCGGTGGGCGTTTGTTGTGACAACAGGTTGGCAGCAGAGTGGGACCAACCGGGATGCTAGGCAACCTCTTCCTGCTGCTGGTCGAGGGCTTCGTCCACCGGAATATCGATCAAGTCGACGCCGAGTTTGAGGGCTGACTGCAGGAGGCAATTCCGCATGTCGCGCGAATTGACTTTGGCAATTCCAGCCAGGGGATCGTTTTCCATTCCTGCCGGCAGGAAGCGGGCCAGTTCGAGAGACAAAGACTCGTCCTTTTCAAACTGGTCAAATTCCCGCAACAAATCGCCGATAACCGTTTGTTCGTCGTACCATTCGGCAGGTACACTCAGCGGCGAATCGCTCTCGATCGTTGCGGTGTAAGCAGCGGGGGACCGCTCGCCATAGGTGCGTCGCAAGCGTTCGACGATTTCATCGGCTAACCCACCAGCTCGTAAGCGGTGTACCAGAGGACCCACCCCGAAAACACGCCAGCAAATCAACAGTTCGATCCCGCGATGCCTGGCCTGGAGCTTTTCAAGACTCGCTTCCAGACGTTTTTCGAGTTCTTCGCTGCGGGTCGAAGCCGTAATCTCCACCGTTTCTTCAATCCAACGAACCGTGTCGGTGGCAATAAATTGATTTTTGGTGTGCCCGGTTTCATCGATCTGAACCAGTGTGCAACCGTGGGGCCCGATCTCACGGGGCCCCCGCCCCTGAGGCGTTCCCGAGTAGTGTGCAGTTCCCGGCTCGCAGTCGACGGTGCCCCGCTGGTGTCTGCCGCCAAGGGCCATGTAGTGGACTCGATCCCCTTCGCGGCCTGGCAAAGCATCGGTGCCATAGGCCACCCCAACGGTGAATAATCCCTTTGGATCACGGTGGAATTGGGCCGCTTCGGCAACACGCGATTGCCCCGCACTCGTCCCCTGTACCCGCGCAACAACACGACCCTTGCGGCGCAGTTCAAAGTCTTCGACGTGGCCAACCGGAAACAGGTGAACGTTTTCGGGTAACGTGGCACTCGGAGGCCAGCCATGGGGAGGATCGATCGAGCCGCCTGCCCAAAAGACCGGAATACCACGGTCGGCGAGGCGGGAAAACTGCTCGATCAGAAATACAATGGACGGCGGTCCGGCACGGGCAACGTCAACGACATCGCCCGCCAGGATCAGCGCGTCGGCTCCTTCCGAGAGTGCCGTTTCAAAAACTTGCTCAGCCGCCTGGTAAGGGGCTTCGACAAAAACATCCCGTAGTGCGGGAGGGACTTTGTTCAAGCCGAACGGGGGTCGCTCCAGGTGCAAATCGCTGGCATGCACCAGACGTAGGGGAGTCTGAGCCATCAACGCCTCCTTGCGTGGGACAATGTTCGGCGCCCGCAGGTGGGTTTGGCACAAGCGGCCGAACAGAAACACGGGAACGGACCCGACAGTTTATCGTGCAGCATCGATTCCACCAACTTCAGCATCCCGTCGTTGCTAGCAGAGAATCGCCGCGAATTTGGGGTGTGGAGAAGAGCGATTACCCACCCAGCGGATGCTGTTTGCCAGGGAAGCCGTTTACCCGCCAGCCGACTGACGCCTCCGCCGCGACTTGGAGGTGGTCTTGCGACCAGGTGAACGCGGGTTGTCGGCCTGGCCGGTCATTTCAAAGAGAAACCGGCTCGGCACCGACTCGCGCGGCTTACCCCATTTCCGTCGCGTCAGCGCCAGCGTCATTGTGAGCCGTGTCTGGGCTCGAGTGACGCCCACGTAACAAAGTCTCCGCTCCTCGTCGACCGCTTCGCCATCGTCTTCCAAGGCCCGTTTGTGCGGCAAGATTCCCTCCTCCATGCCAACCAGATAAACCTGCGGGAATTCCAGGCCCTTGGCGCTGTGGAGCGTCATCAAGGCCACGGCATTGCGGGAAAGCTGGGCGTCCTTGTCATTGCTGTCTTCCTGTTGCGAAAGCATGATGTCGTCGAGGAACGCACCGAGGGGAGAAGTTCCCGCGGGTGCTTTTGATGTTCGAGCCCGCGGCTGCTGCCCTGCCCCACCGTGGTTTGCTTGCCAGTTAGCCGCCGCGTTGACGATTTCTTCCACCGCTGCCAGTCGTGAATCCCGTTCTTCGGGATTGGGATATTGTCGCACAAGTTCGTCGCGATATCCGATCCGCTCAATCACCTCAGAGATGAACAGGTGGACCGGGCACTCTTTGCTGCGGCGGCGCAACTCGACAATGGTTTGATAAAACCTGGTGACCGCCTCAGCCGCCTTGGTACTGACACCATCCACCGAACCTGCTTCCGGCAGGAAATCCCAGAACGGTTTCGCCACGGCGATGGCACCATCGACAAGTTTTTTTCGCGCAGCATCACTAATTCCCCGCGGTGGCTGATTGAGAATGCGGCGTAGCGAAGGCTCGTCAAGCGGGTTCTGAATGACGCGCAAATAGGCAAAAATGTCGCGGACCTCGCGGCGATCAAAAAACGACATTCCCCCAACCAAGACATACGGGACGTCGGCCTGCCTGAGTTCCGCTTCAAAGGCCCGCGGCTGCTCATTTGTTCGGAACAGGATCGCGATATCCTCTGGCTCGGTTTTAGTCTCACTCAAGCGGGCCTTGATATCAGCAACGACCTGTTCGGCCTCTTCCGTTTCATGGTTGCATTGCACGATCCGTGGCCGCTCACCACCCGGGCGGACTGCCACGAGTTGTTTTTCATGCCGCTTCCGATTGAACCCAATCAGCGTGTTGGCAAAGTGCAAAATGGCCGCCGTGGAACGGTAATTGTCAACGAGCCGAACAATCTTGGCATCGGGCCAGTCGTGTTGAAACCGCAAAATATGGGTCACTTCGGCTCCCCGCCAGGCATAGATCGATTGGTCATCATCGCCAACCACACACAGGTTGCGATGCCCCATCGCCAAACCACGCACAATCTGATACTGGCTTTGGTTGGTATCCTGATACTCGTCGATCAACACATGGTCGAAACGGGCTGCCTCTTCACGACGGACACTCGGCCATCTCGTGAAGGCTTCCTCGGTCAACAGCAACAAGTCATCGAAGTCGACCGAGCCAATGGCTTTCAAGCTGTCCTGGTAACGCCGATAGGCAATAGCCGCCACGTGCTCGCGATCGGTCTCGGCCAGACCGATCGCTTGCTGGGGCCATATCGACCTCATTTTCCAACGGCCCATGATGGCGATCAGGTCTCTCGGTTGGAGCGAGTCGGTTGGGGTTTTCAACGCGCGCAATGCCGCCCTGGCAACACTTTCCTGCTCGCCGCGGTCACAAATGGTAAATGAATCGGGATACCCCAACCGGCTAATGTGACGGCGCAGAATGCGCATGCAAAGCGAGTGGAACGTGGAGATTTCGGGATGCTTATCCGGTGCGGGGCGCCTCCTGCCGCCGGACAAGAGTTTGGCCGTACGTTCCCGCATTTCGGCCGCTGCCTTCTTGGTGAACGTGACGGCCAAAATTCGCTCGGGAGCCGTCCCGGTGCGAATCAACTCTGCCACGCGATAGGTGACCACGCGGGTCTTGCCAGTACCCGCCCCAGCAAGCACCAGGAGCGGGCCGCTGAGCGTGTGAACCGCATCATCTTGTGGAGGGTTGAGGTCGGACATGGCAAGCGGGACATTTTGCCACGATCCGTTCCAATCTACCAGGAGTAACTCACCCTTGACGTTAAACGGTGCACAGGCCTACACTTGTGGAGGGTGGCTCAGGCCACCACCCGCGCGGGCACATACCCTGACGAGTGCCGTTCGTACGGAATCACGTCGCATCCCATGGCCAGTCATCGCACTGGATCGATCCACTATGAAAACGGAACGTCGCCACAACCTGGAAACCAACGCCCTGGCCGGGTATCTCACCAAGTTCATTCAACGGGTCCGACCTTACTCAACCACACTGTTGGTAGCCGTAATTGTGGCCGCGGGACTGATCGCACTTTTCTTCTACTTGCAAAAGTCCAGGGCCGCTCGACAGAGCGAAGCCTGGAACGCCTACAACCTGGCAATCGAACAACCGCAAGTCGACCTTGATGCCCTCAAACAGGCTGCTGAAGAAAACACCGGGGCTTCGATGGCAAACTGGGCGAACATCACCTGGGCCGATGGACAACTTTTTCGGGCAACGCGACTCTTCATTCAGTTCCGTAATGCAGCCGACGACAGCCTGCAAAAAGCCGAAAACGCCTATCAGAGCCTGCTCAATTCCAGCGATGATCCGGTAGTCAAGGACCGGGCAAATTTTGGTCTGGGCCGCATTTACGAAATGCGTAACGACATCGATGCTGCCCGGCAATACTACCTCGCCGTCGGGGGTGGCTTTTCCGAGCTGGCCCAAAAACGAGCCGAGGCCCTTGAACAAAACCGAACGCTTAAAGCTATCGATTGGTTGGCGAAAGCCGAGCCGCCATCACTACCCGATTTGGGCGAAATCAATCCCAGTGCTGGCGGCCAACCCCCCCCGTTTGAGGTCGACGAGTTCGGCGTCACTGACGATGGCGCTAGCGATGAAGCTCTGCTCGGTGACATCATCAAGGGATTCTCAAAGATTGAAGACGGCGACGAAAACGATCGCTATGATGGCAATCCCGATACAGAACCCGATACAGAACCCGATACAGAACCCGATACAGAACCCGATACAGAACCCGATACAGAACCCGATACAGAACCCGATACAGAACCC